>CAWFQL010000015.1:0-31151 GCA_963817915.1 uncultured candidate division Zixibacteria bacterium | reverse complement strand
ATGTTTTATGTAACCTACTCGTTCAGTTAGTGCTATTCCTGAACCAGCCATCCCATTGAGAACGTTCCAAATTCATCGGTTGTATCGCTTTTATATGAATTTACTATCCTTATCTTTACGCCATTAATTGGATTCGCCAAGGAATCCATAGCATTACCATTCAAAAAACCAACCTGAGATGGCAACAGAAAATACACTTCCGGATATGAGTCAAGAGGATAAATTGTAGTGATATCGTCTTGCAAGGCCCAGAACATAGGCCCGTTTCCAGGATGATAACCTCGCATTAACGGTGAGAGGGTATCGCCGATCAATGAGACATCATCGGCGACTCGCATGCGATATGTGCAGATTAGCGTTGTGTCACCATTTGTCCAAAAGAAATCTTGATGATTGAGAGGTAACTGGATATCGGCAACACCTTCTAACGATTGGTTCGTCCACCCAGGTTGCGGCTGATTGACATTAGGAGGATCAAACGACTTAATATCCCATCGACCTACAAGAGTGTCTGGGAAATATCCGTCCAACCTTTCGATGATAACAGAATCATTTGTTGCCAAAGGACTGTGCATCCAGGCGATTGAATCTCGAAAATTGTTCAATTCGGTCACGCCCCAGGCCGGTATCTCAAGTTCATATCCGATTACCGCCGGAACCGGACTTCCATCCAAGTTGCCGTAAATAAGATGATAGCCATTCTTTAAAACAACTACGAGATCAGTAGTATCATTCGAGTTTACGTATACATCCCAAAGTAGCGTATCAAAGTACTCTGGGTGAGCAATCTGAATATCATATCCCCTCTGCCCCGGAAAAGGCCCAAGTAGAAAACGACCGTCGGCGTCGGTAGTATCTTGATTCAACAGACCGGGAATTGTTATAATCGCGCCAAATATGGGAGACCCGGAGCTATTTTGAGTCGTACCTGCAATATACCCATATTGGCCTTGAATAGGCGGGAATAAAGCACCCATATCAGCGCGGCTACCATCGGGATCGTTCGGGGAATCAGGATCTCCGGAATCGATACAAGGGGAAATATATGATAAATGATAATCAAAGGGATTGCCTCCATTAAAGAGTGGATCCAGAGATAATGAACCTTCTCCCGGAATAGTAGCGTAACCATAGTCTTGTGTATTACCCCACACATCGTTAAATGTGTTGCTATTAAAATAATAATAGGGAACTATATAAAGCCCGTACCCAAGATTCTCTGTAATTATATTATTGTAAACACGACAAGAATCGCTATAATGCAATCGAATACCTGCCCCGTTGACAAGCCCTTCGTCAACAGTATTCGAGTGAATGGTATTGTTATACACGTCAACTCCAATGGAATTATAAAGAAACAGCGCCCCGTCGGCATGGCTGCGATTTGAATAGATAAGGTTGTTGCGAATACTGCAATGACGAGCCGATGCTATCCACATTGCGCCTGCACATTGCTCAGCTTGGTTATTGCAGAATATATTACTTTCGATGGTTACCGATGTGCTCTCGCTATAAATTCCACCGCCGGCAAAACCTGCAGTACAATTGGCGAAAATGTTGTTGCTAATTATAGGCGAATCACCACGGTATATTTTAATACCTCCTGTCGGGTAGCCCGTGTTATTAGTAAATTTATTGCCATAAATAAGCGGACTGGCGCCAACAGAAATATTCACTGCACATTCGTTTGTCATACCCCTCAAAGTGAAACCGGAGAGAATTGCTTCGGCTCCTTCTCCGCTAATCATGCTAATGATAGATACATAGCCATTAAGTGGTTGTAAAATGGTCGCATCCGGGCCGGATTCGCTCATCAGAACTATGCTGTGACCGTTGAAATTAATGTTCTCGTTATAGGTACCACTGGAAACAAGAACAGTATCTCCATCGAAACTCGCATTAATTCCTGCCTGAATTGAAGCATAATCAGCCGGTACAGAAATGATTCTTGCTGTTAGATTGCCAACACTAACCAATGCAGTCAGCAATGCGATTGTGCAGATGCGTAGCATTTTGGGCTCCTCAGTTTTTTGGCTAACTAAGAAAATCAAACAAACGAATCAGATTCATTTTTATTATGGTAAATTTCTACCATATTGTCAAGGTAATTGTTGGGAATTGCTATTGTTAATGCGGCCGTATATTCAAAGAATTACCAGGTTTGAGAAATCAATGAATTAAGTATTACGGCCACCCGGCCGCCCGAAAATGTGATTGCGTTTTCTTAAAATCATATTAAATTAGGTATGACGCATCTATGTTTCTTGCGCCTAATTGGACATATTACTTGAAATCTTAATAGCTATCGTGCGATTAACCCCCTTTTTCGGAGGTATTTTATGCGGCATTTGTTTTTGATTCTTAGCTTGGTCCTGATCGTGTCAGCATCGCTCCTTAATGCACAACCGACCTTGGACAGCGAATCTCAGAAACAGCTCGTCATGAGCAATCTCTCTTCTATGCCACTTTCATTCACCGAGAATCGCGGACAATGGGATAGTAAGATTTTGTTCAGGGCTGAAGCCGGAGGGGCTACATTCTGGTTCTGCAAAGGTGAGGTCGTATATCAATTCGCGCGAGATACAGATGAGCTTGAAGATATTTCCGTAGAGGCGCGGCATGCCGCGCCCGCCGACATGCCCGACAAATTCAACCACCCCCGCTATAAAAAAGAATCAATGGTCCTCAGGGCGCAATTTGTTGGGGCAAACCTCGATGCTGAAATTGTTGGCGAAGACCGCTTATCACACAACAATAATTATTTCATCGGCAATGTCCCATCCAAATGGGCTACCGATGTGCCAAATTATGCCGCCATGACTTACAAAGACATCTGGCCGGGGATAGACCTGCGTTATTATGGCAATGGGCAGGGCATGAAGTATGATTTTATAGTTAGCCCTGGCGCCGACATATCTCAAATAAAGATTCGCTACGAAGGAGTTAACAACCTTGCTATCACATCCAACGGCGACCTGCAAGCTGATACTCGTTTTGGGCTGATTTATGAAAATATTCCCGCGGTTTATCAGGAGAAGGATGGTAGCAAATATAATATAAGCGGCCAATATCGCATGATTGAACCCGGCGTTTTCGGCTTTGAAGTTGAAAGCTACAATCCTGCCCTTACGCTTGTCATAGATCCCGAGCTTGTCTATAGCACCTACCTAGGAGGTAATTCAGACGACGAAGGGTATGCTATTGCTGTTGATGGTTTCGGCTGCCGTTATGTAACTGGATATACTAGATCCAATAATTTTCCTACTCAAGATCCATATCAAGATATTATTGGTTGGGATGATGTGTTTGTGACCAAGATTCTGCAATCTGGTAATTCCCTTGTATATAGCACTTATATAGGGGGAGAAAACAATGATCGCGGAATGGGAATTGCGGTAGATGATAGTGGAAATGCCTATGTGACAGGATCGACTTATTCAACCACCTTTCCTACCTTACATCACTTCCAAGCATTCCAGGAAAATGTAGATGCCTTTGTAACCAAGCTTTCTCCCTTGGGCAATTCCCTCCTCTACAGCACATATCTCGGGGGGAATCGCGTAGACGAAGGGAAAGGAATTGCGGTAGATGCATCTGGAGACGCTTATATAGTTGGATACACTTCTTCTACTAATTTCCCAACTCTAAATCCAATTCAGACCTACCAAGGGCGAGAGTGGCTTGATGATGCTTTTGTTACTAAGCTATCGCACTTAGGTTATTCTCTTGTTTATAGTACTTACTTGGGTGGGACTTTAATTGATCGCGGCACCGGAATCGCCATTGATAGTTCCGGCAACGCATATGTAACAGGAACTACCTCATCCAGCGATTTTCCATTAGAAAACCCCTATGATTCATTCGCAGTAATTGGCGTTGATCAAGCATTCGTCTCTAAACTATCACAACCTGGAAACTCTCTTATTTATAGCACTTACTTGGGTGGGTCAGGCGACGATAACGGTTCAGACATAGCCATAGACGACGCAGGCAACGCTTATGTAACTGGAATTACTGAATCGACCGATTTCCCAACGCAGAATCCCTATCAGTTATATCAAGGTCCTTCGAATTATAGTGACGCTTTTATAGCCAAGTTTTCGGCATCAGGGAGTTCTCTGGTCTACAGCACCTACCTTGGGGGAAATGGAGATGACTATGGCAATGGTATTGCAGTAGATAGCTTCGGCACTGCCTATGTGACAGGAAGGACAAATTCCACAAATTTCCCGATTCAGAATCCTTTTCAGACATATCAAGGGATGATGAGTAATGGTGACGTTTTTGAAACGATGCTATCGCCTCTAGGCAATTCCCTTATCTTCAGCACCTATCTGGGAGGATATGGAGATGATTCGGGCCGTGATATTGCGGTCGACCATATTGGCAATTCCTATCTGACCGGATATACTTCTTCCTCTGATTTTCCTACTTTGAATCCCTATCAATCTTATCAGGGACCTTGGACTCACAATGATGTTTTTGTGGCAGAGTTTGGAGTACCAAGTTGCCAGTATTTCCCCGGCGATGCTAATGGAAACGGCGAAAGAAATGGCCTTGACGTTACCTATAGCGTCAATTATTTCAGAGGCATCGGCAGCCCGCCTCCTTACACCTGCGAATGCGCACCGGGGAATAGTTGGTTCGTCTCCGGCGATGTGAATAATTCCTGCTCATTTAATGGTCTTGATGTTACTTACATGGTCAATTATTTCAAAGGCGGGGCGGCGCCGATACCATGCGCTGATTGTCCGCCGGCAAGATAATCGAAAATCTCCGAATGGTGTCGGATATGGGCATCCGATTGCCTTAAAATATGTTTGCGTTTATCCAGAATTGTGTTTAATTAACCATGACGCATCTATTTTTGTTGCGCCTTAGGTGATATATTATTTGAAAATTTAATAGCTATCATGTGATTAACCCCCTTTTTCGGAGGTATTTTATGCGGCAATTGTTTTTGATTCTTGGCTTGGTTTTGATCGTGCCTGCATCTCTTCTTAATGCGCAACCGACATTGAACACCGAATCTCAGAAACAGCTCGTTATGAGCAATCTTTCTGCTATGCCCCTTTCATTCACTGAGAACCGGGGACAATGGGATAGCAAAGTCTTGTTCAAGGCTGAAGCCGGAGGGGCTACATTCTGGTTCTGCAAAGGTGAGGTCGTATATCAATTCGCGCGAGATACAGATGAGCTTGAAGATATTTCCGTAGGGACACGGCATGCCGTGTCCGCAAACATGCCGGATAAATTCAATCATCCACGCTATAAAAAAGAATCGATGGTTCTCAGTGCGCAGTTTGTTGGCGCCAATCCCGACGCTGAAATCATAGGCGAGGATCGCTCATCTTATAAGTGCGGTTATATCATCGGGAATGACCCATCCAAATGGCGCACCGATATCCCCAACTACTCCTCTATCACTTATAAAAATATCTATCCTGGCATTGACCTGAAATACTATGGCAACGGGCATGGCATGAAATATGATTTTATCGTTAGCCCCGGAGCGGATATATCTCAAATAAAAATTCGCTACGATGGCGTGAACAATCTTGCCATCACATCCAACGGCGACCTGCAGGCTGATACCCGTTTTGGGCAGATATACGAAAATATCCCTGCGGTTTACCAAGAATTAAACGGAAGTAAACGAAATATAGCCGGCCAGTATCGCATCATTGAGCCCGGCGTTTTCGGCTTTGAAGTTGAAGACTACAACCCTAATCTCCCCCTTATCATCGACCCCGAGCTTGTTTACAGCACCTACCTGGGGGGAGATAACTATGATTATGGCTGTGGCATTGCCATCAACGGTACTACTGCTTGGGTCACTGGGTCAACTTCATCTACCAATTTCCCCACAGTTGGATTGGGTGGCGCTCTAACAGGTTCGTCGGATGCTTTTGTGACGAAACTCTCCAGCACTGGGAACACCTTGATGTATAGCATATACTTAGGCGGAAATGGTCAAGAAATCGGCTTAAGCGTTGCTGATAACGGTTCGGGGGCCGCTTATGTAACGGGATGGACTAATTCTTCCGATTTCCCCACGACGAACGTTTATGATGATAGTTATAATGGCGGCACTGACGGTTTCGTGGTAAAGCTTCGTGTCGCCGGGCAACTCATACTTTATGGCACCTACCTTGGTGGAAATAGTTATGACTGCGGCAATAGCATTGATGTCGACGGATCAGGTAGCGCTTATGTAACCGGATATACTCTTTCCGCAGATTTCCCTGTGGTCAATTCCTATGACGGATCTTATAATGGTGGCGCAGATGTTTTCGTTTCGAAATTCTCCCCGGACGGTAGCTCCCTTGCCTACAGCACTTACCTGGGAGGAGATAGTGAAGATAAGGGTCGTGGCATCGCATTAGACGGAAGCGGTAGCGCTTATGTGACAGGGAATTCTTATTCCTCCAATTTCCCCACCCTGAATCCCTACCAGACATACCAAGGAGGTATCGATGCTTTTGTGGCCAAACTTTCGCCCTCAGGCAATTCCCTTGTATATAGCACTTTCCTTGGAGGAAACAGCAGTGATGTCGGCTATAGCATCGCGGTTGACGGTTCCGGCAATGCTTATGTGACAGGACAGACCACTTCTATCAACTTCCCCACTCAGAATCCGTATCAGCAGACTCTTCGAGGCGCGAGTGCCGGTGATGCCTTTGCAACCAAGCTTTCACCCTCTGGCAATTCCCTTGTCTACAGTACGTACCTGGGGGGAAATGTTGCTGATGCAGGCTTTGGCATTGCGATAGACGGTAGCGGTAACGCCTATGTTACTGGATGGACTTCATCTACTGATTTCCCTCTCCTGGATCCATTTCAAACGGACCAGCCCAGTGATGATGCCTTTGTGACTAAGCTTTCTGCAAGTGGTAATTCACTGGTTTATAGCACTTACCTGGGGGGCGAGAATGTAGAAATTGCCCGTGGTATCGCTGTGGATGCAAACGGTAATGCCTACATAACGGGATACACTGGTTCCGGCAATTTCCCCACCCAAAATCCATATCAAACATATCAGGGCCCTGCAGATTATACCGATGCCTTTGTGACCAAACTTGGCTCCATTTGCAATTACATCCCTGGCGACGCCAACGGCAACGGCGCCTTCAATGGCCTCGACGTTACCTATAGCGTCAATTATTTCAGAGGCGCCGGCAATCCGCCGCCTTACACCTGCGAATGCCACCCGGGGAATAGTTGGTTTGTCGCGGGGGATGTGAATAATTCCTGTTCGTTTAACGGCCTCGATGTTACCTATATGGTAAACTATTTTAAAGGCGGTGCGGCGCCGATACCATGCGGGGATTGCCCGCCGGGAAGATAAATAATATTTTGCTGATAATCTCCTTGATCGGGTGACTGCAGCTGACCGCACATATTTATGATTGCATTTTTCCGAGGCGATGTTATATTAAACATGGCGCTTCTTAATTTATTGCGTCTAAGCATTGAAATTACTTGAAAACTTAATAGCCATCCGGAGTCAGATTTTTGGACATTGGAGGTCCAATTGAAATTATTTGCGATTTTACTATCAATTTTCGGCGTTTTTTTAGTTGTTAATGTCTTTGCCCAGGATCCCTGGTTTGCGCCGGCGGTCAACCACGGGACGCTAAACTATCCAGTTGCTGTCTTTGCCGCTGATCTCGACGGTGATGGGAATAACGACCTGGCCACGGCAAATTGGGAATCCGGCACAGTCTCCATCCTGAGGAATAACGGCGATGGTACTTTTCAGATGGCGGTCAACTACTGGGCAGGGGACTCTCCTATTTCTATTTTTGCTGCCGATCTTGACGGCGATGGGGATAGCGACCTGGCCGTGGCAAACTGGGGTTCCGACAACGTCTCTATCCTGAGCAACAATGGTGATGGGACTTATCAGGCTGCTGTCAGCTACGGAGTGGGGAGCGATCCCAGGTCGATTTTTGCCGCCGATCTTGACGGTGATGGGGATAACGATCTGGCTGTGGCAAATGGGGCTTCCTTCAACGTTTCCATATTGAGAAACAACGGCGATGGCACTTTTCAGGCGGCAGTAAACTATGATGCAAGTTATCCAAGGTCTGTTTATGCCACCGATCTTGACGGTGATGGGGATAACGATCTGGCTGTGGCAAATGGAAACGACATCGTCTCTATCCTGATGAATAACGGCGATGGGACATTTCAGGCGGCAAACAATTATGGAGTGGGGAGCTATCCCAATTCAGTAATTGCGGCTGATCTTGATGGTGATGGGGATAAGGACCTGGCTGTGGCAAATATTAATTCCGGCAGCGTCGCCATCCTGAGCAACAACGGCGATGGCACCTTTCAGGCGGCGGTCTACTACTACGGAGTGTGGACCGGACCGCAATCCGTTTTAGCAGCTGATTTTGACGGTGATGGAGACGACGACCTGGCCGTAGCAAATTGGGGTTCCAGTAGCGTCTCCACCCTGAGCAACAACGGCGATGGGACTTTTCAGGCGGAGAACACTTACGGCGTGGGGAACAATCCCTATTCTGTCTTTGCTGCTGATCTTAACGGGGATGGAGTTAAAGATCTGGCCGTGGGAAATTATAATTCAAATTTTGTCTCGGTTTTGATAAATCTGACGACCGGCGGCTCTTGCTCTTATATTCCTGGCGATGCCAATAACAACGGCGCCTTTAATGGTCTCGATGTTACTTATAGCGTCAATTATTTCAGAGGCATCGGCAGCCCGCCTCCTTACACCTGTGAATGTCCGCCGGGGAATAGTTGGTTCGTCTCCGGCGATGTGAATAATTCCTGCTCATTTAATGGTCTTGATGTTACCTACATGGTCAACTATTTCAAGGGCGGAGCAGGGCCGATACCATGCGCTGATTGTCCGCCAGCAAGGTAAACAATATCAATTTGTGGAATCGGATGAAGCTTGGCTGGCAGGAGTGCACTACTCCTGCCCTCCCTGCCGGACGAGTAAATCGCCCCAAATTGGCCTCCATTATTCACTTGACAAAAATTGGCCAAAATATATCTTGATGCATTAAATGGTTGACGGTTTCGAGCCTCAAATTAAAGTAATTGTTGGTTTGGGGAATCCGGGCCGTCGATACGAGCAAACCCGGCATAATCTCGGATTCGAGGTGGTCGAGTCGCTCACGGGCAAATCGAAATTCGCTTGCGGGAAAAGGCGATTATTTCCGCTGCGATATCGAGTCGGGCCCGGTCAAAGTTGTTCTTTTAAAACCGACTACCTACATGAACCGTTCGGGGATAGCCGTGGCCGATTTTGTAATGTCGGAAAATCTGAAGCCCGAGGAAATCTTAGTAATCGCCGATGATTTCAATCTGCCATTGGGCAGAATCAGGCTCAGAGAATCCGGTTCGGATGGCGGCCACAACGGTCTGGCATCGATAATCTACCATCTCAATTCGGAGAATTTCCCCCGAATCAGGATGGGAATCGGGCCGGTACCCGAGGGAATCCCCGCGGAGGATTTTGTGTTGGAACGGTTTGCGGAAAACCAAATGGCCGATATCAAAGAGATGATCGGCCGGGCTTCGGAAGCCGCACTGATGTGGCTGGCCGAGGGATATTCGAAGGCAGCGGCCCAATTCAATCGGGCCATCGATTAAAACTGAAGAAGAGGCGCAAAGCGTCTCTCCCTACTCCGGAAGCTGATTGTGGGGCAAAACGGAGTCATTAATGTCCACAGGGAGGTCCAATGAGATTTTACGAGCTCACGATTATTTTTAGTACAACCCTAGACGAAGCTACTATACAGGCCGAAGTCGATAAGGTCGAAAAGCAGATCGTCAATGCCGGCGGCAAGATCGAAAAGATCGAACGCTGGGGCGTTAGACGGATGACCTATCATATTAAGGGCGCCAATCAGGGTCATTATGTTCATTTCCTGTATCAAGCCAAACCCGGGCTCAGCAGTGAAATTGAAAGAAATCTGAGAATCAACGAAGGTATCCTAAGGTATTTAACAGTTGTATCGCCGGGGATAGTTACTCCCAAAGAGATCAAGATACCCGATGACGATATTCTCGAAGCCGAAGAATTTCCATCAAAACAGGATTAAACTATGTCGCTGACGAGATTGCCAAATCTGAATCGCGTTTTGATAGTGGGCAACCTGACCAAGGATCCCGAGCTTCGTTCCACGACAACCGGCGTGCCGGTTATCAATTTTAGAATCGCCTCCAACAGGCGGTTTAAGGACGGATCGGGAGAATGGCGCGAGGATGTCTGCTATGTTGGCGTTGTCGCCTGGCAAAAGCTCGCCGAATCATGCGCCGCCAAATTGAAAAAGGGCAGCGCCGTCTATATCGAGGGTGAGTTGAGATCGCGGAATCTTGATAGCGATGACGGCAGTAAGAGAAGCATGATTGAAATTAGAGCCCATCATATCCAATTCCTCGATAAGAGCGAAAAGCCAGATGAAGGATTTGCGATAGATGCCTCCGAGGATTTTATCGAACACGAACATGAAGATGATGAATTTAAATAGGAGATATTAGTTTATGGAACGAAGAAGAAGAAAAGTCTGCCGTTTCTGCGAAAACAAAGCCGACTTTATCGATTACAAAGATGACAGGCTTCTGAGAAGATTTGTTTCCGAACGAGGCAAAATCGTGCCCAGAAGAATTACCGGCAATTGCGCCAAACATCAGCGAATGCTTACAACGGCTGTCAAACGAGGCCGCACGCTCGCCATGCTACCGTATGTTTCCGAGAGCGACTCGTAAAGCGAAGAGATCAGCTGAATGCCATTGGAGGAGACCAGATTAACATTATGGTGCGGACTTGCCATCGCGGTCGCAGGCCTGTTTTGGACTGTGCCGGGATTTAATGTTTTAGGATCTCTCGCCGGAATGACTGGATTAATTTTGATTATAGCACGTTTGGGATTCCGCAGAGGATTCATGTTGTCATTGGGTGGATTGCTGGCAGCATTTGCTACCGGGTATTCGATTCCATTGAGTGGATCGGGAGATGGCCTAGGCACAGGAGTCATCACCGCCGCCATGTTCTCGGGGCTGCTAATAGCGCCGGGATTTATCATGGGCGGGGCCTCCCGAAGACTGGACACGCCGCTGAAGGTTTTGCTAAAGGGCTTGATTCCAATAGTCATACTTTTGGTGTTAGGCTCATTCTACTATTTTCAGATTATCAATGATCTTCCGGCGACCACCAAACAGGTGAATGATTTTATCAGCAGCGAAATTACCAAAAACCCGCAGTTATCAACCCTAATAAACAGCCGTTACGGAAATGCAGCCGACGCGATCGCTCAATTCCTTAATGAGACCGACAAAATATTCGAGGTATTTATCAAAATACTTCCAGGTCTTTTGATTATTTGCGCAGTTGGGTTCCTGCTGATCTGTCAAACTATTGCGGGCGCATATTCCACCAAGCTTCAAATAATGATACCTCGTTTCCGACAATTCTATCTTTGGCAGGCGAGCGATTGGTGGCTGATACCTACTGCAGTCGGTTTGGCATTGATGGTATTTATGCGCGACGATTTCTGGTTTTATGGCGGAGTGAATCTGATAATAGTCACCGGGCATGTTTACGCGGTGGTCGGGATGGCAGTTATAGAATCATTCATGAAACGGTATTCAATTCCTCTGCTGGCCAAAATAATATTCTATTTATTCATCCTGTTTACGATCTGGATGAGTTTCATAGTTTTTGCCATTATCGGATTGGCCGACAGCAGATTTAATTTCAAAAGGGAAAACCTTGACATAGAAGATAAGAATATAGGATAAAGGAGTAAAGATGAAGGTTATACTTAAAGACGACATCGAAAAATTGGGCACCGCCGGTCAGGTTATTGAAGTGGCCGACGGTTTCGGAAGAAACTTCCTCTTCCCCAAAAATCTGGCATTGCCCGCGACAAAGGGCAATCTCAAATCGATCGAAGAAATCAAGAAGCAAAAGCAATTCCGAGATAACAAAAGAAAACGTGAAGCCGTAAAGATCAAAGACAAGATCGAAAAATTGTCACTGACTGCCGAAGTTCAAACCGGCGAGGAAGACAAGGTCTTTGGTTCAATCACCGCCGCCAATATAGCGGAATTGCTCGCCAAACAAGGTTTTGAAATTGACCGCCGCAAGATTCTGCTTGAGGAACCTTTGAAGGCTCTGGGAGTTTATACTATTAATATAAAGCTCGCTCATGATGTGAACGCTGAAGTAAAAATATGGGTTGTCAAGAAGGAGGAGCAGGCATAAGTCATGCGCCTGCAATATTTAGACGGTAAAAGGCTTCAACGAGCTGTCAACGCTGGATGGCTTGGTTTGAACCGTTATAGGGATCGCCTGAACGCCATCAATGTCTTCCCTGTCGCCGATGGCGACACGGGAACGAATATGGCGCTTACGTTGCGTTCTGCCGTTATTGGCGCCAATTCGGCGAAGACCACGCAACTATTCGATGTGGCCGATTCGATTGCCCTGCATTCACTGAGAGGCGCACAAGGAAATTCCGGCGTTATACTGTCGCAATATTTCAAGGGTGTCGCCGAATATATTGGAACAAGGCATCGTCTTTATCTTCACGACGTTGCCGGGGCATTCAGCGCCGGGGCAGATTCAGCTTACAAAGCGGTTCGCGATCCTAAAGAAGGGACTATCCTTACAGTTTTGCGAGAAATCGCGGAATATCTCCAGCAGATGAAACCACGGATCGACAACCTCTCTCATCTTTTGGAATCCGCCATAAAGCGCGGCAGAATATCAGTCGAAAACACGCGCCACAGGCTCAAAACATTATCCGATGCTAACGTTGTCGACGCCGGCGGCGAAGGATTTATGCACTTCATCGAAGGTATTCATGCATTCATAAAGACCGGCGACCTCCCAAAGGATACATTGATGCTGCCGGTCGAAGGCGATCTTCCCAAATTATTGGAAGAAGTATCGCAGTATAGATTCTGCACGGAATTTCTCGTGAATGGCGATGGATTCGATACCGACTCGATCAGAAATTCGCTTCAGAATTTGGGTGACTCGTTGATAGTTGCTTGCACCTGCTTTGGCGATGAGAAATATCTAAGGATTCATATCCATACGGATAATCCCGACAAGGTTGAGATTATTGCCAAATCAACCGGAATGATAGAGAAACGAAAAATCGAGGATATGAAGGCGCAGAATATTTCGATGCGCGACAGGAAATTCAATATCAAGAGAACCGAAAAGAAAACTGTTCGAATCGTAACCGATTCCACCTGCGACCTGCCGGCCGAATTGGCGCAATTCCACGATATCGAAATAGTCCCTCTCAAGGTTAATTTCGGCGATGAAATGTATCTCGATGGTGTCGATCTCGACAAACAGGCATTTTACGAAAAACTGCAGAGTTCGTCGGTAATGCCCAAGACATCGCAACCCTCCCCCGGCGATTTTGCTACAAGCTATAGAGAGGTATTTGATCGCGGCGATTGCCAGCAAATTATCTCAATTCATGTTTCATCCAAATTGTCGGGCACATTTAATTCTTCAAATACAGCCGCCAGGGAATTCGATAAGAACATCATAGGTTTTGATTCAGAAACAGTCTCGCTCGGATTAGGATTGATGGTACTAAGGGCCGCTGAAATGGCCAAGAAAGGGCATTCGGCTAATGAAATTCTCGAACGGCTGGCAAAATTAAAAAAGAGCCATCATATTTATTTTACATTGGGAAGCCTCGATTATCTTATTAAGGGCGGCAGGATTGGCAAGGCGAAAGGATTCGTCGGAAAACTTTTGGGATTGAAACCAATTCTGGCAATCGAAAACGGTGAGATTGCTCCTGTAGCCAAAGAACGAAATGAAGATAGGATCATCGAGAAAATAATTTCGATGCTGCCAGAAGCGGGTTCAGATACTCACTGGGCAGTAGCTCACGCGATGGCCCCTGAGAAAGCGGAAAAGATCGTTCAGATTTTGAAGGAAAGATTCAATGCTGTCAATATACTATCGGGAGAATTCGGCCCTACAGTCGGCGCCCATGCCGGCCCCGGAACCTGGGGTATCATCAGCTTGAGAGGATAGAATGGAATCTCCGAATTTAATCGAATCCAAAATTGGCGGGCTGGCGCTCGATGTCACTACCAATTCGCCTGTAGTAACTATATCCCCTCTCAATTCAGAGAAGATACTGCCAATCTGGATTGGTCATTACGAAGCCTGGGCAATTGGAATGGAGATGTCCGGCATTGTTTCCAAACGGCCATTAACCCACGATCTAATGTTTTCGATTATTAAATCGATGGGAGGCAAAATCGAGAAAGTCCAGATTGTCGATCTAAAAGACCAAACATTCTTTGCGGAGATTCTGATTAAGATTGGCGAGAAGCAGGTAGTAATTGACGCCAGGCCATCGGATTCTCTCGCTCTCGCTCTCAAAGCGAAAGTGCCAATTTTTGTCAATGAAGCTCTATTCAATCTCAAAGCCGAGGATAGAGAAATCTCGGGATTGCCGGATCAGGAAAGCCTTCGCGACCGACTCAGAAAGATTAATCCGGAGGATTTCGGCAATTACAAATTATGATATTATCATTCAATGATAAGTCGCCCAAAATCCATGAAAGCTGTTTTATCGCTCCCGATTCTGTCATCATAGGCGATGTCAATATAGGTCCAAACACCTCTATATGGTTTAACGCTGTCCTCAGGGGCGATATACATTATATCAGGATTGGAAGCTTCTGCAATATCCAGGATGGATGCGTAGTTCATGTCGATATTGGCAAGGCTCCCACCGAAGTCGGCGATTATGTGACTGTGGGGCATAGGGCGGTACTTCATGGTTGTGTCGTGGAATCAAATAGTTTAATTGGTATGGGTGCCGTGATCCTTGACAACGCTGTAGTCGGCACCGGTTCGATTGTGGCGGCTGGAGCAGTAGTCAAGGTAGGGATGAAAATCCCGGATCATTCGATGGTCGCCGGCAATCCGGCAGTTATCAAACGTAAAGTGTCCGATGATGAAGTTGAAATCCTTGTAGGCCACGCCAAAAAATACAGGGAATGGGCCAGGAGCTATAAATTTTGAAAACTTTATTGAAAATTTTTATAATGCTGAATTTGGTTTTGTCCGTCTGTTATTCACAGGCAAATGATAACTTGGGTGACCCTCGCAAAGGATTGGAATCAGCACTCGGGAAATATAAAATCGGCGAATATCAAGAAGCATATGACGATTTCGATTCTCTTTCCGATGTATTTCCGTCGAGCGGGTATAATAGTATTTTCAGAATTATGACAGCATTGTCGCTGTACCATACCGGGGATTATGAACACACATCGCTTCTATTAGATAAATATATATCAGATTTTCCAAATTCTACATATCGCGGAATGGCTTTTCTTTACAGGGCGCATAGCTATTATAGGCTTGGCAGACTAGAAAATGCGGCGGCTGAATATATGAAAGCGATCGACGCGAATCCTCGAGACAAATCAGCCTCAATCGCCAAGGACAATCTAAAGCCGCTTGTGGAATCAGGTTTGTCATTGGAGCAAATGTCCCGCCTAATATTTGAAATGCCCGCCAATTCCGAGCTTGGCTATCTGCAGTTTTCACTGGGCAAACGCCAGGCGCAATCGGCACGATACCGTGAAGCCAGGAAAACATTTATATCGTATCTTCGTTATTTCCCCGATGGAGAATATAATCGTCAAGCTCGATCGATGATGGATGAAGTTTCGTCTCATTTGTCGACCAAACAAGTAATCGGCCTCATGGCACCGTTAACCGGCGGCGATAGCGATTATGGTAGATCGATGTTTGAGGGTGCGAAACTCGCGTTAAAATCAGTGAATAACGATTCCTTGAAAGCGGAATTATTGGTGAGAGATACGCAGGGCAGCCCAGTGATAGCTACCAAGCAGGCCATAAGTATTGCCGATGAGGAACCGCTGGCAGTTGTTGGACCATTGGAATCGGAATCATCGATAGGGGCAGGAGCGGTATTGAACGATCGCGGTATTCCGATGATAACCCCGACAGCTTCCGAAACAGGGATTTCGACTATTGGACCGAATATCTTTCAGATATCGCCTCCCGCGGAGAAAATCGCGCAGGCGATAGCAGCATACGCGATCAAAAATCTCAACATCACTGAATTCGCGATCATATCGCCGGATGACGCTGGGGCACGAACATTAACAAGGGCATTTACGGAAACAGTCTATCAGCTGGGCGGCGAGGTTGTTTTCACTACTTATTATGCTCTTGGCGCGGTTGATTTTAAAGACAGGATAATGCCTCTTCGAGATATACTGCTTATGAAAACCGAAGAGCAGTTGGCTTCGGGTGATATCGATAGCTCCCAATTTATCGATCCCCAGACAAAATTCGTGCTGGATAAAGACGAGTGGCCGGTGAATTTGGGCGGATTATTTTTGCCCGGATATGTCGATGATTTGAAGCTTCTCATACCTCAAATCAGGTATCGAGTCATTCATACTCAATTTTTGGGTGGCGATAGCTGGGATTCTCCCGAGCTGATTCGCGAGGTCAAACCCTATGTTGGCAATGCTTGCTTTGCCACCGATTTTCATATCGGTTTTGATGAAACCAAGTGGATGGGATTCAATGATCTATTCAAAAAGGAATTTGGTCATGACGCCGACAAAGTGGCGGCGTTGACTTATGACGCTGTCAGCATGGTGATTTCGGGGCTTAAGCAGGGCAAGAAGGAATCATCCGCCATGAGAGACTTCATTGATAATATCGAAAAGTATGAAGGTGTTTCCGGGCAGATAACCTTCAAGAATACCGAACGAGCCAATAGCGAAGTGAAAGTTTATACCCTTGAAAATGGCAAAGCTACAGAGGCCAAATAGGCAGTCTTTATGTCGAACGATAAGCTAAACAAAGTAACTTCTCGATTACGAGACCTGAAAAAGGTCGTTATCGGCTTCTCAGGCGGCATAGACTCTACCCTGCTCTTAAAAATTTCGGTTGAAACTTTGGGAGCCGAGAATGTTTGGGCTGTGACCGGCGATTCCGAATCATTATTGCATGAAGAATTGGAATCTTGCCGCAATCTCGCCAGGATTATTGGATTGGAACCAGCTAATTTTATCGAAATCAAAACCAATGAATTAAATGATCCCAATTATGCCAAAAATCCTCCGGACCGCTGCTTTTATTGCAAATCCGAGCTTTTTACACAGCTTCAGCAGATAGCGAAGAATGTGGGAGCTGATTATATCCTCGATGGTTCGAACGCCGACGATCTCAATGATTATCGCCCCGGTAGAGGCGCGGCTAAAAATCTCGACGTGATTTCACCATTCGCCGAGGCCGGGATTACGAAAAATGAGATTCGTGAAATGGCGAAAAGATATGGCCTGCCTAACTGGGATAAGCCATCTTTGGCGTGCCTGTCATCGCGAATTCCTTACGGCTCAGAAGTGACTAAGGGGAAATTGAACCAGATTGCCGAGGCCGAGCGGTTTTTGCATGCCGAGGGATTTACGCAATTGAGAGTACGGCACCATGATAAGATCGCCCGAATAGAGCTTCTAAAAGATGAGATACCGAATTTTTTCAAAAATGGTCTGTCGGAACGAGTCATAACCCGTTTCAAGGAATTGGGATTTACTTATGTAACTCTCGATCTTCAGGGTTATCGTACCGGAAGTATGAATGAAAACTTAATAAAGGATAAAAAATAATGACAGATGATCCGTCCAAAAGAGTCGCTCTGCAGATACAATTTAATGATCAGGTTCGCAATGTCACATTCGACGAATTGACATTGTCCAATAATCTCGGTATCGAGGCGCTGGTCAAAGTGCTTGTAGATAAGAAGGTCTTCACGCCGGAAGAATTGCAGAAAGAGATTGATCGTATCCGCAGAGAACGTTACAGAGAAGCCCCGCCAGAATAGATATGGAAGCATTGAGCTGGCAATCTCATCCTGCCAGGGAAAGGCCATTGGCAGCGGTATTGGTCACAATCATTATGTCGCTTATTTTGCTTATGGTCTATTACTTCTCCGACAAAAGCATTTTTATGGTGGTTATCGGGGCATTTATATTCTTTATCAGCCTATCAAGTTTTTTCCTGCCGACAACTTTTACTATCGATGAAAACAAAGTCATGATTAAATATCAATACACTGTCAAGGAACGCAATCTTTCCGCATTTAGATCATTTTTCCCCGAAGAACGGGGGATTCTGCTTTCGCCGTATCTGTCGCCGTCAAGATTGGAGAATTTTCGCGGTTTCTATCTGCGTTATGGCAAAAGCAATAAAATTGAAGTCGATGAGTATGTCAAAAAGCTCTTCGAAATAAAATCCGAAGAAAAAGATAGCCAATTAGATAAGACAGGTCAAAATGCCATTTAGAACTCCATTAGGCTCTCAAGATATACCCAAGGATGCCGCGGCGCTCAATGCCGATGAACAAGAGCTTTTGAGAAAATTGGCTCAGAAGATTGTCGATTGGCATATGACAGTCCCGGCGATTCTTTTTTTGGAATCGGTTAAGCCGCTGAATTTTATCGGTTCGCAGGCGATGGTCTTTTTGGAGCCGTTCGTAACAGCGATTTTCTCGGCCCCAATGAATGTTCATGATTATAACCTGCTTCGCCAGATGATGGAAAAAAGAGAAAATACCGAGCGTTTACTCCAGAAAATCGAAGAGCTTGACGCCATTCAGCTTGAAGAAGAACGGCAGCTAAAACGTAAGATGAAGGCTGAAAAGAAAGCCAAACGAAAGAAATTTTGGAATAGACTTAGGGGCCGTAAGCCCACTGATGATGCCGATCGTCTCAAATCTACCGATAAACCGGAATAATCGACAATAGCAATCTTAGCGAAAACTTTATATTCATTTTTGCCTTGATAAATCGTCGATATTCCTGTATTTTTTTATCGTGGAGAGAAATGCAAATCAACCAATCAATGCGCAGATATTTATGCGTGTCATCCGCCTGGAGGAATATCCTGAATGAATAAATCCGATAAAGTTTTGGCCATCCTTTTAATAGGAACTTTGTGGGGGGCAATCGAGCTTTTCGGTGGTGAATTATTCAGGGCCTGGGATGTACCCAATAAATCGGCACTGTTATTTGGTCTTACGCTTATAGTGATTTACGCCTCGAAAAATCTCGTTGATTTTGTCGGCTCGGCAGTGATAATGGCCGCGATCGCGAGCTTATTCAAAACAGCATCGAGCAATTTTTATTCGTGCCAGGTGGCTGCGGTCATGATAAATGGAATTATTTTTGACGGCACATACCTGTTATTTAAAAAGCAATTCGATTCGAGCGCGGCGGTTCGGTCAGTAATTGCTCCAATAATGGCCTACATGTCATTTGCCATTATTCGCGATATTCGCGGCATATATTATCAAAGGAAAAAAACTGGGCCTCAGGCGGCCTGCCGGGGATCGCCGATTTTCTTTCGACCAGCGGCCTGTATGCCGCGGTGTTTTCGGTTATTGCGATAAATCTGGGCTTTTATTTCGGAAAGTTTTTGCGTTCTTTGCCCATACAGCCAAGACCGGCCACGGCCAGCAGTTTTAAAATATATTCGATTAGTTCTACCGCAGTGATCTGGATAGCCGGGCAATTATATAGAATATAGCATTATCATGGAAATCAAACGCATCAAAGTCCAATCAGCGAATTGCACGGGCTGCCGTCTATGCATGCAGATTTGTACAATCGAACATTTCAGCGATATCAATCCGCGAAAGGCCGCCTTGCGCATAGAAGCCCATTTCCCCGAGCCGGGAGCCTATAAGCCTAAAGTCTGTATTCAATGCGGCAAATGCGAAGAGATATGTCCTCAAGAGGCTATCTATCGCCGCGAGGATGGCGCCTATATCGTTAATTTTGAAAAATGCAATAACTGCGGTATTTGTGTCGATGTCTGCAAGCCAAAGGTGATCTTTCAGCATAAGGACGTCGAACATGTTATTATTTGCGATAATTGTTTCAAGTGCACCGAGCTCTGCAATACCGGAGCGATAACGATTCATTCACGCATTGCCAAAGAGAAAGCATAATGGGTAACGGTTTAGCTGGAACATCGCTGCGCATAAATCTCTCCACCGGCGAAATCAAAAGATTTCCGACCGACGCGCAATTCATGAAAGAATGGTTCGGCGGCCGAGGAGTCACCGCGAAGATTATTTACGATGAAGTTCCGCGCAACGCGGATCCACTAGGCCCGGAAAATGTTTTTGTCTTAAATGCCGGTGTAATGAGCGGAGCATTTATCCCGGCAGGCTCGAAGGTATCATTTGGATCGGTCTCCCCTCTCTCCAATGGCCATGGCGATTCCAATATGGGCGGCCATCTCGGCCCTGCCTTGAAATGGGCGGGATATGATACGATTATATTCACAGGGATTTCCCCCAAGCCGGTCTATCTTATATATCAATGACGATAAAGTAGAATTGCGCGATGCCTCTCAATATTGGGGCATGGGATCGCTGGAATGCGAGCCGCGAATGAAGGCCGATCTGGGCGAGGATTTCGAGATTGCCACTATTGGCCCCGCCGGTGAAAACCTGATACGATTTTCATGTATCACACATGATTTTGGCCGTCAGGCAGGGCGATGCGGACAGGGCGCGGTCATGGGATCGAAAAAGCTCAAGGCGATCGCGATTCGAGGCACGGGATCTATCAAAGTGCATAATATCAAAGAATTGACCAGTCATGTGACGGATATAATCAAAAGAACACAGACTCATCCCAATATGGCGCCCTGGCAAAAATACGGCACGGCATTTTTTATCGATTGGTCTAACAATAATGGCGTAATGCCGACCCGCAATTTCCAGACAACATATTTTGAGGGTACTTCCGGCATTAATGGCGACAAGCTGGTGGAAAAATGTCTGGTTACCCATAAGGCATGCTTCGGTTGCTGGATGAATTGCGGGAAATATACGAGAGCGACTCTTCCCGGCAAAAAGCCTGTCTATCTTGAAGGTCCCGAATATGAAACCGGATCGCTTTGCGGCTCGAATTTGGGAATGAAGGACATTAACGAGGTCGCATACATCAATTGGCTCATGGATAATGTCGGAATGGATACGATGTCGGGCGGCGGAGTTGTGGCGTTCGGTATGGAATGCTTCCAACGCGAACTGATCACAAAAAATGAACTTGAAGGACATACATTGAATTGGGGCTCGGTCGATGACGTAGAGCATTTCGTGGATATGATCGTTCACAGACGCGGGATTGGCGAGTGGTTTGCCGAAGGCACAAAACGAGCCGCGGCGAAAATCGGACAGGGCAGCGAACGATTCGCCATGCAGGTCAAGGGACAGGAGATGTCCGGCTATGACGGCCGTTGGGCGCCTGGAATGCTCTTAGCATACATGACATGCGATATCGGAGCGCATCACAATCGCGCCTGGACAATCACAGTCGATATGGCCGAGGGGCGGGAGACAATCGAGGGCCGCGCCAAGGTAGTAATATATTTACAGCATATAAGACCGTTATTCGATTGCTGGTGTATCTGCCGTCTCTTCTGGGGCGAGCTTGATATTGAGCCGGAGGAAATTGTAAAATCGCTTAATCTGATAACTGGCTGGGATTACACCTTCCCGGAGACCATAAAAGAATCCGAAAAGATGTGGAATCTCGCGCGCTGCCATTACCTTGAACGAAACCGCGCCAACGGCAGAACATTCGATTATCCACCCGCGCGATCTTATGAGGAAAAAATACCATCCGGCCCCGGTGAAGGTAAAGGTGTCTCTAAGGAGCAGGTCGAGGCGATGCTGGATGATTATTATGCCTGTAGAGGCTGGGACAAAAATGGCAACCCGACACGTGCCGTACTCGAAGATTTGAAATTGGGATTCGCCGCTGATAATCTCGATAAAATAGGTCTGCTCGGAAAACCGATAGCCGGGCGGAATACCCGAAGTTCGCGGCGAAAGATATAAACCAAAAGCGTTTTAGGAATTCTGCCATGATGGTATTCATTAAAGCAGGCGGTCAGCTACGCGTTCGATTGAATCCCGATATTGATTTTTATACCCGCAAAGTAGAAATCGACGGATGGAAAATCGATGGCAGATATATTGAAATTAATCGATATCGACCAATCATTCGTGGCATTCATATATGTCCGCGGTCAGGTTAAAGATTTTTCGTATGTGCCAACGCATGGCGAGACTATTATTCTTCAGCCGCCGGTTTCAGGCGGATAACCAAAGTTAGAAATATGTCATTATCAAAATCAGAGCTCGCCCGGTACCAACGTCAGATGATAATCGACGGATGGGATCAGGAGAGGCTTAAAGCCGCGCGAGTATTAATAGTCGGCGCGGGCGGACTCGGTGGGGTAGCCGCGACGTATTTAGCAACGGCTGGTATTGGGGCAATCAGAATCTGCGATCATGATAAAGTCGAGGAATCGAATCTCAACCGCCAGATATTATTTTCAAAGGGTGACATTGGCCAATTGAAAGCTGAATTAGCTAAGAAACGATTAATATCCCTCAATCCCGATATTAAGATCGAGCCGATATTCGATAAAATCGCGCCCGACAATATAAACTCGATGGCTGTCGCCTGTGATCTAATAATCGATGGCCTCGATAATCACGCCGATAGACTGCTCTTAAATCAGGCATCTATTGCCTTAAATATCCCTTATGTCTATGGAGCCATAAATGAGTGGCAGGGCCAGGCCGCATTTTTCAATCCGCCGAAGACTGCTTGTTTAGCTTGTATAATGTCTGAAATAAAACAGGGGCAGAAGCCGGTACCGGTGTTTGGAGCGTTGCCGGGGATGATCGGATCATTCGAGGCTATAATGGCATTGAAATATCTGATTTCGAAAAAAAATCCTGCTGCCAATAGGCTGTTCATATTCGATGGCAATTCCATGGCCTGGGATACTCTCGAGATTTCTCCAAATCCGAAATGCCCCGCCTGTGGGAAATAATTTCGCGTGCGTGCCAATGCTTGCTTTGACCGCAAGGGCGGGTAATGCGGTCGCAGTTAAGTAGGTCCGAACCCATGCGGTTCGGACTCTTTTTTTGCCACAAACCGGCGGAACCGCGGGGGTTCCGCCCTACTATTGCTGGTTGATAGCACAAAGCTGTTGACATATAGACGTTTATGCATTATATATTGCATATGAGATATTGGTCTAAGAAGCTTTTTGACCATTGATTCTTTCCTGCCGTGATGGCTGGCATGGGCCATCAAATGATTTTTCACTAGTAGTTTAGCAACATTTATAACCGTATTTATCTGCGTCGCAGATAAGTTTGAGGTGTTTATGAGCAGGAAAAGAATACTGATAATGGGAGCCGCCGGAAGGGATTTCCATAATTTCAATGTCCTGTATAGAGACAATAAAGATTGTGAGGTAGTGGCATTCACCGCAACACAGATCCCCGACATAGCGGGACGAAAATATCCGTCGAAATTGGCAGGCAAATTTTATCCCAAGGGCATACCGATATATCCAGAATCGGATCTGCCGGCGTTGCTGGTCAAACACAAGATCGATGAAGTCGTGTTTTCATATTCGGATGTCAGCTATAATTATGTGATGTCGAAAGCCGCCATGGTCAATGCTATCGGCGCCGATTTCAAATTAATCGGCGGGTATCATTCGATGTTACGACCGAAGAAGACTGTGATTGCGGTCTGTGCCGTGCGCACCGGCGCGGGGAAATCGCAAACAACACGGAAGGTCTGCGAAATACTAAAAGGCATGGGACTCAAGACGGCGGTGGTTCGTCATCCAATGCCATACGGCGATCTCACCAAGCAGATCTGCCAGAGATTCGCCACATTACAGGATTTAGTAAAACACAAATGCACAATCGAAGAGCGCGAAGAATACGAGCCGCATATTGTCCGCGGTCAGGTTGTCTATGCCGGAGTCGATTACGAAGTGATTCTCCGCAACGCTGAATCGGAAGCCGACGTAGTCCTATGGGATGGCGGCAACAACGACCTGCCGTTCTTCCTGCCCGATCTGCATATAACTGTTCTTGACCCGCATCGCGCAGGTCATGAAACATTATATTATCCCAGTGAGGCGAATCTATTATTGGCCGATGTCGCCATAATCAATAAGATCGATACCGCGCCCGCCGATGGTATCGAGAAAGTGCGCAATTCTATCCGCCGTCTGAATCCCAAGGCGATCGTAGTCGAGGCGGCGTCACCGATATCAGTAGACCGACCAGAACTGATTAAGGACAAGAAAGTACTTGTTGTCGAGGATGGACCGACTCTCACTCACGGCGAGATGTCATACGGCGCGGGAGTGGTTGCCGCCCAGAAATTCGGGGCATCGAGCCTTGTAGATCCACGTCCCTATACGGTGGCGTCTATTACAGAAACATACGAGAAATATCCCGCAATCGGGACATTGCTCCCGGCTATGGGCTATGGCCCCAAGCAAGTTAAGGACCTTGAAACTACTATCAATCGCACCAAATGCGATGCCGTCATAATCGCCACACCAATCAACCTTGGCAAGATTATCAAAATCAATAAGCCATCTGTTGTTGTCGGATATGAATTACAGGAAATTGGAATGCCAAACCTGACTGATGTTTTGGCTGATTTCTTCAGCGAGAGCAAAAAAGCTCAGAGCAAGGGAAAGAAGATAAAGGCATAGAAACATAATAATCCCATATAAGTCATTTTTCACTTAGGTGGAAATTTCGATTTGGATGGTAGAAATATTGGGGGCGTTCAGCACGGCGCCCCTAAAGATTTTAAATGATGAATCTTTTGGCGGTTGCGGTCGATATAAATATTGAAGGATTTTAGAGGTGATGATTTGAATAATAATTCCAATGGCAAAAAAAGAGCGGTGGTTGCATTAGGCGGCAATGCCATCTCAATGCGGGATCATCTCGATACGATTTCAAGTCAATTTCAGAATACTGAAGCAAGCGTCGGCTCTATAGTTGAATTGATAAAGGACGGCTACCAGCTAGCCCTCACTCACGGCAACGGCCCGCAGGTCGGCAATGCCCTGATGCGTGTAGAGCTTTCCAGAGGACGAGTTCCAGTGTTGCCTCTCAATATTTGTGTCGCCGATCTTCAGGGCGGGATGGGCTTCATGATCGAGCAGAGCCTTCAAAACCGACTCAAGCAAGAAAATATCGAACGACCAGTGGTGACATTGATTTCGCAGGTGCTGGTCGATGAAAACGATCCGGCATTCGCAGACCCGACGAAATTCATAGGTCAATTTTATGAAAAAGCAGAGGCCGAAAAATTATCCGCCGAAATGGGATGGCAGAAAATCAAGCAATTCCCCGGCGATAAAAGATGGCGGCGGGTTGTCCCATCACCGAAACCGAGAAGCATAGTCGAATCGAATACGATCAAAACGCTGGTTGAAATGAATACGATTGTAATCGCGGCGGGCGGCGGCGGAATTCCCGTGATCAAAAAAGATGGTCAGCTATTCGGAGTTGACGCGGTTATTGATAAGGATCTGGCGTCAGCGGTGCTTGCGAGAGATATAGAGGCCGAGTTATTAATTATCTTAACAGATATTGAAAGAGTAGCCATCAATTTTGGCAAGCCGGATCAAAAGAATATTGAGAAAGCCACTCTGGCCGAATTTTTGGCCTACCGTGCTCAAGGCCAATTCCCCGCGGGCTCAATGGGCCCCAAAATCGATGCCGCAATCGAATTTTTGAAAAATGGCGGTAAGAAAGTAATTATTACTTCCATCGAAAAAGGGTTCGACGCGGTCAAGGGCAAGGCAGGTACTTGCATCGTACCATAAAATTTGAATTTTGATTTAATTTAAATGCGTATTATGCAGGGCGAATTAATATTCTAATTATCTAATTTTACTGCGGCTCAGAATTATCTTTTCCCTTACTCTCCATACCAAGCAATTTCATCTTCTTATATAGATGGCTGCGCTCCAATCCAAGCGCCTCGGCGGCTGATGTCATATTGCCGTTGGAACGGGTTATCACTTTTCGGATATAATCCCGTTCGAATTGCTCGGACACTTCTTTCAATGTACCCTGTGGATCGATGCTATTGAGATGGGGAAGGATATTTTCTATTTCCAATGAAGATACAATTTCAGATTCTGTTAATATCAGAACTCGCTCGATATAATTTGCCAATTCCCTGATATTGCCCGGGTAAGTATAATGGCGAAATATCTCCATCGCCGACTTATCGAATTTTCGGGCGGGACGGCCCCGCTGATGGCAAAATCGATCGGCGAAATATTGAACCAGTAGTGGAATATCATCCCGCCGTTCGCGCAACGCGGGTATCTCGACTATCAAAACTGCCAGCCTATAGAAAAGGTCCTCGCGAAATTTCCCATCGGCAACCATCTTCTTCAAATCTTTGTTGGTGGCAGATATCACTCTGACATCGGTTTTTATTTCTGCAGTTCCGCCGAGATGAGTGATAACGCCCTCCTCCACCGCCCGCAGAAGCTTGGCCTGGGTTTTTTGAGCGGTCTCCCCTATCTCATCGAGAAAAAGAGTTCCGCCCATAGCAAGTTCAAATTTTCCAGGCTTTGATTTTACCGCACCTGTGAATGCGCCCTTCTCATAGCCGAACAATTCGGATTCGATAAGCTCATCGGGTAACGCCGCGCAATTGATTGCTAAAAACGGGCCGTTGCTTCTGGTTGAATTTCGATGAATTAAATGCGCCGCCAGTTCCTTGCCTGTCCCGTTTTCGCCGGTGATGAGGATTCTCGAATCTTCGGGGGCGATTCGCTTGATTGTATTTTTGAGTGTTTTTATTGCCTGCGATTCGCCGATTAGCTGGTCATCGCCGCCGAGCTTTAGGCGGAGCTCGTCTCGCTCATGTTCAAGCTTTTTCAAACGTGAGAGATTAGATAAAAGCACATCGATCCTATCGAGCGAAAGCGGTTTTTCCAGAAAATCATAAGCGCCGGATTTGACCGCCGCGACCGCGGTCTCGATCTGAGCATGGCCGGAAATCATGATGCATTCGATTCGCGGATGCTTCTTCTTGATTAGCCCGAGAAGCTCGATACCGTCTCTATCACCCAGCCAGACATCCAACATGGCGATATCAATAGAATCATTGAGCAGCGCCTCGGCCTGGCCGAATGCCTGGGCTATTATGACGTCGTATCCCATCCGTTCCAGCGCCGGTTTTAGTGATGCCAGGATATTGGG
The DNA here is from genome assembly GCA_963817915.1 of uncultured candidate division Zixibacteria bacterium. Lineage (GTDB taxonomy): Bacteria > Zixibacteria > MSB-5A5 > UBA10806 > UBA10806 > CAWFQL01. Next base: position 3,987 of record CAWFQL010000015.1, on the reverse strand, counting down.
CTCGTCATCGACGATCAATATTTTCATAATTTACCAGGTAATGCTATAGCCTGCGCAAAGGCAGACTAATCGCCGCCTCGGCTCCGCCATCGGCTGAATCAGCAATCATGATACTGCCATCATGCTCACCTATAATCTTTTTCACAATGACCAGGCCTAACCCCGAGCCTCGCGGCTTTGTGGTAAAATATGGATTGAACAAATTCTGCTTGGCCTGCGAGGATAGCCCGGGGCCATTGTCTTTTATCACGACCAGAGCCTTTGTTTCGGAAAGAGTCGTCTTTACTATGATTCTTCCAGTTTCCGGAATGGCTTCAACAGCGTTTTTAATTAGATTCATGATAGCCCGCTTGATTTGGTCTTTATCCGCCAAAACCGGAATTTGCTTTTGAGTCAATTCGGTTTTTACTATCCCCTGTGATATTTCCATTGGGAATAAAGCGGTGGCGGCCAGAACTATATCATTCAAATCCTCAGGCTTCATCTGTGGCGATGGGAATCTTGCGAATTCCGAAAACTCATCGACAATTCTGGTTAAGGCAGTGACTTCCTCCAATACCGTCTTAGTTGATCGGTCAAATGACTCCTTGAAATTCGGGTCAGATGCCGCCTCCGCCCGGCGAAGATCTTCTATTGCGATCCTGATAGGTGTGAGCGGATTTTTGATTTCGTGGGCAACCTTGCGAGCCATTTGTGTGAATGCTTGCAGCCGTTCGCTTTCGACCATCTTGCGCCGATTGCTCTCGAGATCCTCGGCCATGCTATTGAATGTATCTATCAAGTTGCCAAGTTCTCCACCACTCTCATAACTAACTCTCGCGGAAAAATCATTCACCGCCAATCTATCGGCGGCGCGGGTCAATTCCTCGACAGGTCTCGTGATTCCCGACGTAAAAACAATTCCAAGTATTATCGCCATTAATAAACCACCGAATGCCAGACTGCCGTAAATGATTCGAATGTTATTGAATGACATATCGAGATCGTAAGTCGAGACTCCCATCAGTAGTTCGGCAATCTCATTGCCCGAAAAATCTTTGAGCGGATATTTCGCGAATGTGTACCAGAATCCCTGCACTTGAGTTCGATAATTATCGCTCTTTTGTAGATAGAGCATTAGCTCATCGACGCGTCCTGCCAGAGTTTTGGCAATTAACGTATTGTCTTCGACCAATAGAATTTCCGCGCCCGACAAGTCTTTGAGATTGCGGCAAAAATCCTCATTGATAGTTCGTCCGCCGACTATAGAGGCTATCATTTCGCTATTCTCAAACCATACCGGCGTCGCGGCCAGGACTGTCAATACGTCGCTGCCACCGATTTTGGTCTTGCTCAGCGATTGGGCTTTCTGACCTTTGAGGGCGTCGGCAAAAAATGGATCGCTTGAAATATTGTCTCCGAAGAAACCGGGGTCGTGGCCGCGTGCCAATACCTTACCATCGGGCCCGACAAGAACCAGATAATCCAGATTGAGAAGCTGCTGCATCCTGGAAACAAAATCAATTAAGCCCTGCTGATCGATATATCCGGCATCGTCTTTTACGAGGAGGTAGCGTGTTAATGTCTGATCAGTGGCGAGATGCTCCATCTGAGAAAGAATCGATTGCCCGATTCGTTCGTATGAGCCGACCGCGCCGCTATAGACATTATTCAGCTTCATATTAACAAGCGAATCGCGCTGCCGATTGGCGTAGATTGTCATCGAAATAAAGACCGCGATAAGCGGCAGGACCGCCGCGACGGTCAAAAGCATGATTATTTTCAATCGAAGTTTCATCGCTGGGTTTCCAGATATGACTTGCGCAAATCCACAAAACCGGCAGGATCATTTTTGATACCTGAGATATCGGCTTTCATCAATGTAAGCATATGTGGCAGATACAAAATCTCAGCTGGCGGGTTGCTGCCCAAAGATTGGGCAAGATAATAAATTATAGCATCTCTTCTCGCGGGATCATCGGCGCTTCGTAATATTTCCAGTGAATCCGCAAACAAGGTATCGTCGCAATAGAGATAATTGGACTGGCCGGATAGCACCGGACTGTACAGCGGGTATAAAATACAGTCAGGATCGGAAGCGACTGGACAGTAATAAGTCAGATATAGATCAAGATCGGATTTGTTGGCGCTTTCGGGAATACTCGAAAAATCAGCAGTTTTCTCGACAACATCTATGCCCTTATTTTGAATCTGGCCTTCAATAAAACGTGCCACTTTCAATAGCACCGGATACGCGGAATCGATATAAAGCGTAACCGATGATGGCTTCTTGGCGATAGAATTTAAAAAGAAATCAGCCGAATCCGGCACAAATCCGGATTGCAGCATCGGTACCACGCCGCCATAGCCGGGGATCGCACCTGTAGGAATAGTACCCTCTCCACCCAATAATACCCTTACCAGAGTCTCCCTATCGATTAGAAATGAGAGTGCTTTGCTAAGCAGATATCCTTTTTGATAAGGTCGATTCCAATTGACGCCCAGGATAACTGAGCAGATCGTGTTTTTATCCTGCGATGAATAATTGCCGCTGGCCAAAAATTTAGGAGGAGGCTCGCCAAGCATAGAAATTAAATCAAGCTTCCCCAGTTCAAACGCCAATCCGGCCTCGCTGAGACTATTATATCTTACGAATTTGATGCTATCCAAAAGAGGCAGTTCCTTAGCGCCCGTGAATGCGTCTAAAACTATCCCCTCAGGATTGCGCCACTTCACTTTGAACAATCCCGCGCCTATATCGTAGCCGCCTGACAGCGCGGCATCCATTTTGGGAATAATATACCCGCCCGGTCCCGCCAGATATTCCTCAAATTTCGGAAATGGGCGTATCAACGTAATCGCTATTGTCTTTTTATCAATAATGAAAATTCCCGAAATCTCGCCCTTGATATTATTTCGAAATTCATCCGCGCCTTTAATTTCCAGGATAAACGATGTTGCCGGGGTAAGTTTCGGAGACGATGCCAGTTTTTCGAATGAGTATGATATATCGGATGATTCTATTGGTTTGCCCGAATGGAATTTCGCTTCGGGATCGATATAAAAGGTATAGGTCAAATCGCGGATTTCATAGTCGCCCGCGATATCAGGCACGAAATTGCCATTGATATCTTTCGAAATTAATCCCCGATGGATTAATCTCGCGACCATTTTGTCATCAGGTGTAATAATATTAGCAGGTTCGAGGTTGGGTTCCGAAAAAAGTGTGACATTGAAATAACCTCCTCGATTGGCCTGAGGGACAAACATTCTTATCTTCACAACGAGGGGTTCATAATAACTGATATCGGCGGCGGTCAATGAATCGAGCGGCTCGGATTTCGAGATACTCCTGTCAACCCATGCTATTTTGCCGTTGGCGACAACCCGATTATCATAATAGATTTCATAACTTTCGCCGACAGCGACGCCGTCACCTTCTCCGATATTGAAATAGGCGTTTCGCGATTTTATCAGAAGGACTTTGCCTTTGATATAATCCTGTGTATCGGCGAGAGCCGCCGAGCATAAAAACAAAACGGACAAGGCAATAACAATTTTCTTCATCCGGCTATTATACCCCTCTCCAATATTGGCTTCCATTATTTTATTGTACGCCAGAGCCGCGGATACGGCAAACGATTTTCTTGAAATAATATTCGGCTATAATTTAAGTTGCCTTCAATCAATCGTAAATATGCTTGTCGCGATCCTCATCGGTTGTATAGAAGACCGGCGGGCTAAGGCATTGGCAGCAAATAATATCATCCGATGTTACGCCGCCCTTGAAGTATTGGCGCGCCTTGATAAACTGAGAACTATTCCAAATTTCCTTGAATTCGCTGCTAGCCAATGATCCATATTGGCGCGATACGCCGCCCTTATTCGCCACATAGCAGCATGGGAAGATGCCGCCATCCCATTGAATAGTAACCGCATTATAAAGCCAGTAGCATGATTTTTCTTTTTTGGAAAGTTGCTTGCGGAGTTTGGGTAGATTATCGAAGT
>CAWFQL010000014.1:0-7345 GCA_963817915.1 uncultured candidate division Zixibacteria bacterium | reverse complement strand
TCGGCGACTTGGGATTCCTGCTTGGCTTGATGATTTTGATATTCGCAGTCGGCTCGGCATCATTGCCGGAGCTCAATTATATGATATTCAATGGTGAGATCGCGCCAAATATGATGTGGCTGGTCGGGATCGCGGGTATATTAATGTTCGCCGGCGCGGTCGGCAAGTCGGCTCAATTCCCGCTGCATGTCTGGTTGCCCGATGCTATGGAAGGCCCGACCCCGGTCTCCGCCTTGATTCATGCCGCGACAATGGTGGCCGCCGGAGTATACCTCACCGCCCGCATGATGGGCATTATAATGATATCCCCGACTATGATGTACGTGGTAGCTTGCATTGGAGCATTCACGGCATTCTTGGCGGCATCGATTGGATTGGTACAAAATGATATCAAGCGAGTACTCGCGTATTCGACAGTTTCTCAGCTTGGGTATATGATCATGGCATTGGGACTCGCAGGATATACAGCCGGAACTTTCCATCTAATGACCCATGCTTTCTTCAAGGCCCTCTTATTCCTCGCCGCTGGCTCGGTCATTCACGCTGTCCACACTAATGACATTCAGTTCATGGGCGGACTGGGAAAGAAACTCAAGATAACATCGATGACTTTCCTGATTGCCAGCCTTTCGATAGCCGGTATATTCCCGCTATCAGGATTCTGGTCAAAAGACGAAATTTTCGCCGTCGCATATGCCGGAGGCCATTATGGTTTTCTCGCCGTTGGCATACTCGTGGCATTCATGACGGCATTCTATATGTTCAGATTATATTTTATGACATTTATCGGCGAACCTCGTGATCAGCACGCCTACGATCATGCTCACGAATCACCGAAAAGTATGACAGTGCCGCTGCAGATACTGGCCGTCCTTTCGATATTCGCGGGTTGGGTAGGTATTCCCTGGTTATCCAAGGGGTATTCATCATTTGTCTATTTCGGCGCTGTCCATCATGCCCCCGCCAATTTGATCCTGATGTTCGGATCGCTGGTGATCGCGCTTTCCGGTATTGGCCTGGCATACTTAATGTATGTCAAAGGGGCGATCTCCCCCGTGAAGATGGCCGCGCGATTCAAACCGATTTATACATTCCTTTATAATAAATGGTATTTCGACGAGCTTTATAATGGAACCATAATCAGATTCACATATTTCTTCGCTGAAATATTATTCAAATTCGATCAGATCATCATCGATGGCATAGTCAATGGCGCGGGAAAACTGACAATGTTCCTCTCATGGGCATACGAAAGATTCGATGTCATAGTGGTTGATGGCGCTGTCAATGGCAGCGGATATATCTCAATGTTCTTCGGCAAACAGATTCGCAAAATACAAACCGGTCAACTTCAGACCTATGGGCTTGTGATTTTCATAGGCGCGGTGGTCTTTATATTTATCAAGCTGGTATGATAATAAAGGAGGATTAGTTGGAACCCGTAACATTTCCTTTCAATATATTGACATGGATGACATTTATCCCTCTTATCGGAGTATTTCGCCGTTCTGCTGCTAAAAAAGGAATCGGTAGGCGCAATTCGGATGACTGCCGCCGGATTCTCCTTGATACCATTTTTACTATCGATTTATCTTCTATGGTATTATCTGGCCGCCAAGGGATCCGGGATGCTTTTCCATATTCAAAGCGACATCTCCGGGATTCATATTTGAATCCGCCCATCCTGTCCCATGGTTTCCCCAAGTCAATATTACCTATCTTATGGGCGCCGACGGTCTTTCAGTGCCGATGCTTTTTCTGACCGGATTATTGTCTTTCATTTCAATCATAGCGTCATTCGGTATCAAAGAACGGGTTAAAGAATATTTCGCATGGTTTCTGCTTCTTGAAGTGGGTATGATGGGTGTCTTCTGCGCTCTGGATTTCTTCTTATTCTATATCTTCTGGGAAATCATGCTGGTGCCGATGTATTTCTTGATTGGTATCTGGGGCGGCCCGAGACGAGAATACGCGGCCATCAAGTTCTTCCTGTACACTTTATTTGGTTCGGTATTCATGCTGATTGGCATACTGGCTCTGTATTTTACCACGAATTCGCTTAATATGCTGGATCTGGTCAAGCAAAACAGCATGTACTCTCATTTATTCCAAATGTGGGTTTTCGCGGCGTTCTTTGTGGCGTTCGCGATTAAGGTGCCTGTATGGCCGTTCCATACATGGTTGCCGGATGCTCACGTCGAAGCGCCTACCGCCGTATCGGTTATTCTGGCGGGTATCCTTCTTAAAATGGGAACCTATGGCATGCTCAGAGTCTGCCTTCCCATGTTCCCTAAGGCGGCCATAGCATATGCGATTCCAATCGCGATACTGGGGCTTATTGGAATTATCTATGGAGCCTTGGTATCTATGGCCCAGAAAGATTTGAAGAAGCTGGTCGCGTACTCCTCGGTATCCCACATGGGCTACTGTCTGCTTGGCATCAGCGCGATTACAACTCTGGGAGTGTCGGGATGTCTGTTCCAGATGTTCTCTCACGGTGTCATCACGGGGGCGCTGTTCCTTATGGTCGGCGTAATTTACGATAGGGCTCATACGAGAGAGATAGCGGCATTTGGCGGTCTTGGAGCAAAGCTGCCGGTCTATACGGCATTCTTCACCTTCTTCGGGATGGCGTCATTGGGTCTGCCTCTCCTCAGCGGATTCGTGTCTGAATTTATGGTATTTGTCGGCACATATGAATCCCTGTATGTAGACAAATGGATTGTAATCGTATCGGTTCTCGGAGTGGTGCTGACTGCGGGATATATTTTGCGAATGATTCAGAAGATGTTTTTGGGTCAATTCAATACCAAATGGGAAGGCCTGACTGAAATGAACGGCCGTGAAATATTCACATTGGTTCCGCTTGCAATACTCTCGCTGTTGGTGGGCGTGCTGCCATCGACGCTGAATGTTTTCATCGATGGTACCGTTAATAACCTGATTCAAACGGTTGTTGGAAAATGAACGTTTCATTAATCATTCCAGGGATATTTCTCTTCTGTTGGGCAATCTTTGTATTAATTGTCGATTTTACTCGCAAAAGCCAAAACAAGATGGGAATAGGATATTTATCAATTTTTGGACTTTTGTTCACGATCTTCCTAGTGTTTAATACCGATTCTGGAGTGGGATTTGCCGGTACCTTTATTTCCGATAGTTACAGCAAGATATTTAATCTGATATTCCTGGTCTCAGCGATATTAACCATAATCGCCTCGCTTGATTTTGTGGAATTGAGGCTTAGGCATAAGGGCGAATTCTATGGGTTGATGCTGTTGGCTACGTCTGGCATGCTTTTCCTTTCAAGCGCCAGCGACCTTATTACGCTCTATGTTTCGCTGGAATTGGCGACCATACCGCTGTATGTCATGGCCGCCTACATGAAGAAGGATCTTAAATCCACCGAAGCTGGTCTAAAATATCTGATCATCGGCGGAGCGTCATCGGGGATTCTTCTCTTCGGCATGAGTATTCTTTACGGCCTGACAGGAACCACGATCTTCTCCGAAATGAAATCCTGGGAATTAGCCGCCACCCAGCTTAAACCGGCTCTTACACTTGCCATAGTAATGCTAATCGCCGGATTCGGCTTTAAATTGGCAGCGGCGCCATTCCATATGTGGGCGCCCGATGTTTATGAAGGCGCACCTACACCGGTTACAGCATTCCTTTCTACCGGCTCAAAGGCCGCCGGATTGGTAGCCTTCGTTCGCGTATTTTTTGGCGCGCTTTCTGTGGTCAAAACGGATTGGGTACTGGTCTTGGAAATTGTAGCGGTGTTGGCGATGGTAGTAGGCAATTTTGTCGCTCTCACGCAGACAAATATTAAGAGGATGCTGGCTTATTCATCGATTGCCCAGATCGGCTATGTTTTCGTCGCGCTGGTGGCGGTCAATGGCTACTCCATAATCGGAATGATGATATTCCTGATCGCGTACGTATTCGCGAATATAGGCGCCTTCATGGTTGCCATAGGCTTCTCCAATAAGACCGGTTCAGACAATATCGACGATTACGCCGGCCTATATAAACGGAATCCGATGGCCGCGCTGATGATGACCATATTCATGCTATCACTAACGGGAATCCCGCCTACGGCCGGATTCTTGGGCAAGTACTGGCTTTTCGCCGCCGCTATCAAAGGACAGGTTTATTGGCTGGTGGTAGTGGCAGTCCTAATGTCGGTAGTGTCGCTATTTTACTATATGAATATTGTTAGAAAGATGATGTTCCATAAATCTGAAACGCCGTCCAAGCTGCCCTTCGGGCCCGCCCTGGCATTTGGTATTATGGCATCCGGCGTCATGGTGATCGTAATTTGTATCTTGCCGTCACAATTTTATGCGTGGGCTAGCGAGGCGGCCAAGGCAATTTTCCCTGAATTTTGATAACGATATCTGGAAATTTATCTTTCCGGCTTTTACCCAAAGGCCGGATTTTTTGTTGAAAGGAGAATCTCCTTTTCCGCTTGACAGTTGTAAATATTAACTGAATAATCTATACGATGGATATCAAATACGAAATTAAGAAAACGATCAAAACCCGATTTATCGCCGGTATTCTGGTTATCGTTCCCCTGTTTGTCGCCATCGCTGTCCTGAAATTCGTGATCGAATCTATCGATAATTTTCTCGGCCCTTATTTATTCAAGCTGGTCGGAAAACATATCGATTTCCCTTTAATGGGATTGGCTGTTACCCTGGCGCTGATAATCCTCACCGGTATTTTAACCACCAATGTTTTTGGCCAGAGAATTTTCAATTTCTGGGAAACCCTGCTGATGAAAATCCCATATTTCAATACGATTTACTCAGCGGCAAGACAGGTGGTGGAAGGTTTTGCGGTCCCGGAAAAAAGAAGTTTCGAAAGAGTGGTTTTGGTTGAATATCCGCGCAAAGGTATATTCGCAATGGGTCTCCTCGCGAACCGGATTACTATAATATCATCAGAAGCAAAAAGAGAATTCGTGAGTATTTTTATCCCAAACACCCCGACTCCCTTTACCGGAATCGCGATCCTTTATCCGGAAAGCGAAGTAACTTATCTCGATATCACAATTGAGGAGGCGCTTAAATTTATCGTCTCGGGAAGCGTGTCGTCCCCCAAAATTATGAATACCATTGCTGCCGGGAAATTATTGGCCGATAATGAAAGAGAATCATCAGAGATTGATCAAGGATTGGAGACTTAGAAATTGAATCTTGCCAGATTTTTTGATCCCGAATTGATCGATATAACTTTAGTCGACGATACCAAAATGGCGGCGGTCCAAAGGCTGGCAGATCTATTTTGTAAAAAATATCCTGATAAAGACAAAAATGAGATAATCAAGACTGTTATCGAACGGGAATCATGCGGCTCGACATCATTTGGAAGGGGCTTCGCGTTCCCTCACGCTCGCACCGACACGGTGTCCGATTTATATATAGTATTCGGGATTAACAAATATGGATTTTCCGATAAAAGCCCTGATGATGTACCGATTAAGGCAATTTTCCTTATTCTGACACCGCGGAATATCTCAAAACTCTATCTGCAAACACTTTCCGGCCTTGCAAATTTCGCCCGTCAGCCCGGAATGCTGGATGTGATCGTAAAGGCGGAATCGGTTGAAGAATTAATGAATATAATCGAAAACACTAATATCACAGTCAGCAGATTCCTCAATGTCAGCGATCTGATGTCCGATACAGTTCCCCGCGTATCGCCCGATGACGGATTGAAACACCTGGCAAATATCATGTTCAAATATAATATCAGCGGCGTGCCTGTGACAGATTCCGATGGCAAGATAGTCGGCGAAATCACGGATAAGGATATACTCAAAAGCTTTATTCCCGACTACAAGTCGATATTGAAGAACTCCGCGAATCTATCTCAACTTGAGCCGCTGCATGAAATGCTTCTGCGCGATAATAAAACAAAAGTTAAAGGATATCATGAACACTCGTTTCCATACTATTTCGGACTCAAGACCTGCCCTCGAAGCTGTCGCCTTTATGATCGATAAGGACCTCGAAAGATTGATGGTAATCAAGAATGGGCGTCTGGTTGGAATTATCACCCGCGCCGATATTGTTTCTAAAATTATTCGTGGATAAAAAATCATGTTGAAAAATCTGGAAAATCTTAGTGAAGCGTCCGCAAAATCGTCGGCTCTCCAAGCGATCTGGACTTTCCCTTCGATAATTTTCGCCGCTCTGGTAATCGCCTGGGGCGCTGAAGCCGCTCAATTTTTGGTTTCGCAGGCATTCGCGCTGACATTGCTGGCACTGATTCAAACCTTGCCCGAATTTACGGTCGAGGGGTTTATCGCCTGGAATGCCGGCAAATTCCCGACATCCGCCAATATAGGCTTGATGACGGCCAATTTTACCGGCGCATCGAGGCTGCTGATGGGATTGGGCTGGCCATTGATATATGTCACCGCTTCAGCCTTCTATATGGGCAGAAATAAAAAACTGGCTCTCCCGAAAATAAAGCTTGAGCATGAGCACGCTATCGAGATTGTGGGTCTTTTTGTCGCGTCGCTCTATTCTTTTGTAATAGTAATCAAAGGATTCTTGTCGCTTTTTGACACTCTGGTTTTATTTGCGGTCTATGGAATTTACATTACAATTTTGCTCAAATTACCGGCGCAGGATGAAGAAGCCATCAGCGACCTTGAAATGATTCCCCAATATATTTTGACCAGAAAACCCTGGAAACGAAATCTTCTCATCTGGTCATGCTTCATTGTCGGCGGAGTCGGGATATTGGTTGTAGCCGATCCGTTTCTTGAATCGGCAATAGGATTATCGTTCGTAATGGGCGTGCCGGCCTTCATGCTGATACAATGGTTGGCGCCATTTCTCTCGGAATTTCCTGAAAAAGTCTCCGCGTTTTATTGGGCCAAAAGCATTACCAAGGCTCCAATGGCGTTAATGAATATGACATCATCCGCAATTGCGGAATTGACCTTATTAATCGCAATCATACCAATCGTATTCTGCATAGCCCTTGGCAGGGTAGCAGGCATTCCATTTGATTGGGCACACCAGGGCTGAAATCCTGCTTACCGCCACGCAGGCTATATTGGGCGCGGTTATTTTATCCAAGATGGTCTTCAAATGGTATGAAGCGGCCGGCCTATTTATTTTATGGGCAAGTCAGATATTTTTCCAGTACGCCGCCAGCCAAATTAGCATGCCATTAGCCCATAATGCGGCCTTCGGCGCCTGGCTTTGGGATAAATTACATGTACAGGTCTTGGTCAATTATACACTCGTTTATTGGGCTTGGATTGTCGTAGAATTGATACTTATCAGTCACTGTCTACAAAAAGATACCTCTCATTGAGGGT
>CAWFQL010000013.1:0-4188 GCA_963817915.1 uncultured candidate division Zixibacteria bacterium | reverse complement strand
TCGGCTAATTTGCTTTCAAAATTAATGAAAATTCCATCAATGTCGGGAAAAGAAGAAAATGTAATTCGATTTCTTGAAAATCAATTTGGGGAAAATGGCGCCGATGAAGTCCAAATCGATGGGCTCGGAAATATCATTGCCAGCCTGGGAAACAAGGGTCCCTTGATAGCATTCGACGCGCATATCGATACGGTTGATATCGGCGAAAGAAAGCTCTGGGATTCAGAACCATTTTCAGGTGAAATAAAAGGCAATAGAGTCTGGGGGAAGAGGTACATCAGATCAAAAAGCCGGCATGGCATCAATGATAACCGCGCTGAAAATATTGGCGGAATCAAAAGATGATCTACCATTCAGAGCGCTATTTGTCGGTTCGGTACAAGAGGAAGATTGCGATGGGCTCTGCTGGCAATATATAGTCAAAGAAGATAAAATCCGTCCGGACGTAGTAATTCTTACTGAACCGACCGACGGTAATATCAATCGCGGGCAGCGCGGGCGGATGGAAATTGAGATTGCCGTGGATGGAATATCCTGCCACGGCTCGGCCCCCGAACGGGGAGTCAATGCCATCTACAAATTGGCGCCAATAATCACCGCGTTGGAAAAATTCAACGGCCAATTGACATCGGACGATTTTCTTGGCAAAGGGACATTGGCGGCGTCGCAAATACGTTCGAACTCGCCATCATTGTGCGCCGTGGCAGATATGGCCGCCATATATATTGATAGACGTTTGACATGGGGCGAAACGCCTGAAAGCGCAGTCGATCAATTGAAATCACTGAGCCGAGATCAGAACTGCCGGGGCGCAGGTGCAGATTCCGCAATATGAAGTTCCAAGTTGGCGGGGAACAGTATATCCAACCCCTAAGACATACCCGACCTGGGCTTTGAGAGAAGAGCATCCTTTTTTGAAGTTTGCTTCAAAATGCCATAAGCAGCTATTCAATTCCGAAGTCAATATCGGCAAATGGACATTCTCCACAAACGGTGTAGCGACAATGGGAATATTCGATATACCTACATTCGGGTACGGCCCCGGGGCAGGAAAAAATGGCACACGCGCCTAATGAATATGTAGAAATCGACGATTTATCTCGTTGCGCGGCATTCTATGCGCTGTATCCCTGGTCATTGATTAAATAATTTTGGAAGAAATTTTTAATATGTAGGGGCGGCTTGAAACCCGCCCCTACTCTAATTTTGGGAATTGACGCTCAGGATGATTTTTTTCTTTTAATCGCGATAAGCTCGGCGGCAATTGCTACCGCGATTTCATAGGGACCCTCTGCGGCGATATCGAGTCCGATCGGAGTATGGACTTTTTCCAATAACGATTTTTTTATGCCCGAGCTTTCCAATTCAGCGAAGGTTTTTGTTATTTTTTTTCTTGATCCTATCATGTCCGACATAAGCCCAATCCTTAATGATGACATTGGCAAGGGCTTGCTTATCGCAGCGATGGCCGTGAGTGACTATGACGATGTAGCTGTTCTTGTCGATCGTTGGATAATTGGTGCTGAAATTCTCGTCAGTAAGAAATGTCTCAATGGGTTTTTGATATTGGGCCAAGATATCAGGCCGTTCATCGACAATAATAATTTTGAAATTCAGTCCTGCGGCGACTTTCGCAAGATCGCGGCCAATATGTCCGCCTCCGAAGATAATCAATTTATCCGGTCTGGGATTCACTTCGATAAAGACCTCGACCTCTCCCCCGCAATACATACCGGTAGAGTCCGGCCCTGATTCTTCGAGTCTATAGGTTTTTAGTAAATGAACCTTCTCGCCTTTAAGCAATTCAACACTTTCATCGATAACTAATTTCTCGAGATTGCCGCCACCGATCGTCCCGGCGATCGAGCCATCGGGATACACAATCATCTTGGCGCCGACGTCCCTTGGAACAGAGCCGATCGCCTTGACAATCGTTGCGAAGGCAAATGGCTTCCCCTCGGCATGGCAATCTACAATTTCTTGATATATGTCCATCATTTGAATCCTCCGCTTAAAAAACCGGTCTCGCGAATTGAATTAGCATTCTCAAAATACTCTATTATTAAGATGAGAAATGTCCTTGGAAAAGCAAGCATTTTATAAAGCCGCAATTTCGAAAATCAGAAATATTGATTTTGCTCTATGCGGCTATTCGCATTTTTGCGATTTAAAATCATCTTGAGTCCGGCTAAAATACGGGGTATAATTTAATAGATTTGAAAACCTTCAAAATCGGACGGGAGGCGCGATGCTAAATACACTAATATTGGGTATCATTTTAACCGGCAGCTCATTGATTACAACACCGGGAGATATCTTAAAATCGTTTCCAGTTTCATCATGCCCATCCGGAATGGCATTCGATGGACACAATCTATGGATAGCGGATTTCAAAAGCGATTCTATTTACGCGCTTGACCCGACTACCGGCAATACCATCAACGCGATATCCGCGCCAACGTTTCGACCTTACGGGCTGGCGTGGGATGGTTCCTATATGTGGGTAGTCGACGCCGAAGAGAATAATATAATTCAGTTAGACCTCAAGTCTGGTGTCAATATTAAGACCATCTCATCACCGGTGACCTCGCCGACAGGAATGGCCTGGGATGGCAAGACTCTTTGGTTGGCCGACCAATCAACCATCAATAAAATATCCGCGGATGACGGCACGACTATAAAATCATTCCCCGCGCCTTCCGGCTCGACAACGGGGCTGGCATTTGATGGTAACTATCTCTGGGCCGCTGATAGAATGCAGAATAGAATTTATATGATTTATCCTGAGACTGGCGATGTCATAAAGATAATTGAATCCCCCGGGCCTTTTCCCTGGGGTCTGGCATTTGTAAATGATAAATTGTTCAACGTCGATTTTCAAACTGATTCACTTTATAACATTGTGACAGATGACGGAGTTCTATATTCCAAAACCAAATGCCAGCGACAGAATATGAATTATTATAACGAAGTCAGAAACTATGGTCCGGGTACCCTGAAATCACTCGACATCTATCTGGCGATTCCATCCAATTCGGAGCATCAAACAATTATTGGAGAGCCGGCATTTTTTTCGAATGTCAGCCCGCGATATCTGACCGACAAATGGGGACAGCCATTTTCGGCATTTCATTTTGAGAATATACCTTCCGGCAGCTCCGCCAGGGCGTCATATCTAATAACGGCCGATTTATACGAGACTCGATATTTTGTCACTCCCGGCAAAATAGGCTCATTAAAACAGATTCCAAAAGACATAAGCGAAAAGTATCTATCCGATGATACCAAATTCGACCTGAAGAATCCTATAATTCAAAACTCGGTCAAGGCCGCTATCGGCAATGAATCCAATCCATATTGGATCGCCAGAAAAATCTATCGCTGGGTCATCGATCATTTGACTTACGAGCTTTCAGGCGGCTGGAATGTCGCGCCCGCAGTCATTGAAGCGAGGCAATGGGAGTTGTTCTGAATACAGCTTTGTCTATATAGCAATGTGCCGCGCGGCTGGAATACCGGCGAGATATTCCGGCGCAATCACCATCAGAGGGGATTTGGCATCGGAGGATGAAGTCTTTCATCGCTGGTGCGAGATTTACCTGCCGAATTATGGCTGGCTTCCTGTTGATCCTTCGGGTGGCGATACGCCATCACCTGAGGGACAGGCGCAGAGATTCGGATTTGTAGGTAATTCTTATCTTGTCACGACGACCGGCGCTGGAAGCGAATTTATCGACTGGAATTACAATTCCGGCGAGAAATGGGAATCGATCGGCAAATGTAAAATTTATTCCAGAACATATAGGCCAATGGTCGACCGCGGCCCAATCCGCCAACCAACAGGAAAGCCTGCCGCCCGGCGGTCAGTATTGCCGTCCGATGAAGTAACGGCTGCCTATTCCGATGCCTGGCGATTTCTTTCATGCTTTATCTGCCAGTAGCGCCAATATGTATAAATCACTGGGATAATCTCAAGAGTTAGGAATACGAATGATAAGACCGCCGACCCATCGGACGGCTATTCCTTTTCATGACATCGGCTCCACTGCCTTGCGCGAAAAGCGGAGGCACCCATCCTATCGTCGTCGTTCGACCTGCGTCAACTTGGCCTGGCTCGCGTAACAGTGCCTTCCATGTGCGCCCAAACAATATCGTCAGGGTCGCACGTATTGCAGAGAGCAGCCTTGC
>CAWFQL010000012.1:0-703876 GCA_963817915.1 uncultured candidate division Zixibacteria bacterium | reverse complement strand
CAGCGGGCAAGGGGCTGACTCGGACATCAAGCGGCTATGCGACCTCGTGCTGCGCGAGCTCCCCGCAAGCGGGTGAATAGCGTCTCCGGCGGCCGCCGCCTACCGCAGTGCAATCAAAATTTCAAACGCTGCTTTGACAGCGAAACGCTCCGTGCGACGGCGGCGGTAGGTCCTATCCGAACCGTCTCAATGGTCTGACCGTCTTTTGATGCCCGAATCGTGAAGTTCATTTTCAAAAAGTTCCGGGGCAATGCTGGTCGCGGTACGCAATACAAATCCGCGACGACAAATGATTAGTCGCCAAACGTTAAAATAATGATTGCGGTGAATTCAGCGGGTCGCGCCCACCATCAGGGTGATGCCTTTGCATTTTCTTCAAAACGATCCATCTCCTAGAAGGCCCATACGAGCGCTATCGAGCGCAATCCTGGACGACCTCTCGCGCTACATTATAACCGCGCCTGTTCAGCGACAGCCAAGCTACGTCTCCGGCGAATTGGCGGAACGGCTCAACGAGCAGAGCGTGGGGCATCCGCTACATGAAATTTCATAGTGGGTAAGTCGAAATGCAACCTGAAATAGGTCGCGCAGGATGATAGCATGGAAATCTTGCTAGTTTGATGTCGCTTACTTGGGTGCGGGGAACTCTCAAAGAGGGTGCGGCATGACGACCCTACAGGCAATTTGGTTTGGAGCGATGGTCGCATGGACACCATCGCTTATCGTGTTGGCTTGGTTGCTTCGCGACGTTCCTCTAGATGAGCTAGATGAGCTTTAGCGCGACCCATCCTAAAGCGTAGACCCACCCGGTCGTTGCGACCACGATAGCAATGACCAGAACCACCATAAAAAATCTATGCTTCATGTCACCGAGAGTGACCATCGTTCTTCTAACGCTGGCCGACGGCAGGTTCATGATGCATTTTTGGTAAGGACCGTGAGATGGCGCCGTGCGCATTCCACTGTTTTGGTTGCGGCGACTTCGGGGCTGCTAGCTGAGCTTTCCTGACCCGCTCGCGTAATTCAGCCAATTCGCACATCTGAGCATTGAGATTGGCGGTCGTGTCGGCAAGGTACTGCTCAAGAGAACTCATTTGAAACCTCACTATCTATATGAATGCTACAAACTACAGGTTTAAAACTACCCTTGGACGTATGTCGCCGTGATGAACCGAAGGTTCAAATTGGGCCACCGCGAAATCAAAGGCCGGGCATAACGAAGGCTGAAATCAGCAAGAAGAAGAAATGTCGCATCGGTAAGCGGGCTCATGCTGCTTGCCAAGCAACTAGCGTGTCAAGAGCCCTGCGCTGGCGCCGATCGGCCCCCGTACCCAGCCCAGAAACCGAACCCGCATCAACGGCCTTCCTAGACTGGGCAAAGGGCAACCACTTCACAGGCAACTCCTAAAAATACTGCAATGCAGTACTCGCAGTGCACCATTTCGGTTTTCGAAAGTCAAGAATGCTTTTGGTTAAGGCGAGAACAGCTGACCTTGCCCCCAAGTTTTATCCAGCGGTGAGTTCGCTCCTGGCGTCTGGCCTGTTGGGCGGTGGGAGCGACGGGAGCTGGGGCGGAACCCTTGGCATAGCGCAGCGCCAGATCCCGTCGCGGTTCGAAGGTGAAGGCGAACTCGGAAGGCGTCTTCCATCCGAGTTGGGAATGCGGGCGCGAGCCGTTGTAGTCGGCCCGCCAACATCCGAGGGCAACACGAGCCTGGGCCAGCGACGTAAACATGGGCTCGTTCAACAGTTCATCCCGCAGCCGGCCGTTGAAGCTGTCGATGAAGGCGTTCTGCATAGGCTTGCCCGGTCGATGTAGTGCCATTCGACGCGGGTGTGAGCCCCAGGGGCACCAACCGCCGGAAGGCCTCGCCGTGACTCTCAGGAAGGCCGCTGGTGCCGCTCCGATTTGCAGGCTGGTAATTTCTTTACCGGAAAAAGCGTCTCGGACGCATGACACGCTAGCGCCGGCTAGGGTGCCTGGCGGGTGAACCATCCAGAATGCACGCCACTGCCCCCCACCTTTTGCCGATCGCCTCCTGGGTCGCGGGAGCGATCCTGATGCTCGCGCCTTGGGCCGTGAGCATCGCCGTGGCTTTCTATCTGATCTTCGTCGGCCTTCTCGGGCCGAACGGGATCCATCACATCGTCAAATAGTGCCCGTAGCGCGGGGCGCGAAGTCGCGCGCCCTCGTTGTCAGGCACCTCCTCGATAGTCTGACGATCAACATCCAAAAATCAGTGATGTAACGAGAGCGAATTTCGTTGTCCGGTGCGTATAATGCTCAGCCCTAGCCAAATAACGACATCACCATCCAAATTGTGCCAGGTCCCTCAGGCGGCCTGAAAAGAAAGGGCCAAGGGGGGTGCGAATAATTTGACGATCGATAGCGACGCAACTTAACGTCGCTACTTGGGCTAACTCAGGTGTCGTCAAACACAGTTTGTGGAACGCTGTTATGCTCGACGAAAATTACCGCGGGCCGTCCACCCGTGTGGGGGATTCGAACAAGGACCCAAAGTCATCCCTTACCGAAATGAACGTTGCTTCGATGTCGGTCGACGAGCTTTGGAAACTGCATGAGATGATTGAGGCGGTAGTGGCCAAAAAAATCGCTGCCGAGATCAATGTTCTCAATCGATTGCTTGAGCGGCTTGGCGCCGATCACACGGCGACGCACGGCGGGTCGCCTCATGTTTGCAAGAAATGCCCATAACAAGGAAGGGCTGTGATGACCACACTACAGGCCATTCTATTTGGAGCAATGCTGGCGTGGACGCCGTCGTTGGTCGTTCTCGCCGTTCTGCTGCGCGACATTCCTGAGCTAGATGAAGCCGATTAGCTTCGTAAATCCCAAGACAGCGCAAAGAGCCAGTCGACCATTGCTAAGATCACTGCGACGAAGAAAATCGCCATACGATTACTAGCGTGAGAAGGCTTCACCAACATCCTCGGCATCACGCCGTTATTTTCTGGTCTTCAGCCGCAGCTCGACTGTTTTTGGAAGTGGGCCGCCATCAACGGCTCGTTTTTGCGGATCGGCAAAGCATCGCTGTGTGCGGCGACGAAAACGAGGTTCTGAAACTGATTACGGAACATAGCGCCAGGCGCACCTCATGGCTGAGCTTGATCAGCTCGCGCGTCCAGTGATGCGACGTGCCGCACGCCTCGATGCCGACCAGGCAAAAAGAAGGCAACTTGGCGAAACATCGCAGCATCTGCGACCGCCGAAGCGACTTGCGAACAACAAACCGCCCGGTCGCATCAACGCCATGAGCCTGAAAAATGCTGTTGGCCAAATCGAGGCCCATCGCACCTGATCTCGGCTCGCGCGGTTTTGGTCATTACCAAAAAAAGACCGGCATTTCTGCCGGCCTAATTGCTGGACAGGGCCAGCGGTAATGAGCACCAGTTGACCGCAAACAGTTTTGAGGCTCATTCAGGCTCCAACAGCCTTTCATTAGTGCATTGATCCGTATCAATTTAATCTAAAATTCCATAAGCTGCCGGGGGGCGGCCTCGCTGTCCTCATGGAGGACGAGCAGCGCTACCAATGCTTCTATTTAAGGGGGAATGGCGGCCAAACGGACGTCAAAGTTGAAGACGGTCAGATCGCCCGCCAAGTGTTCAAAATTTTTGTTGAGTGGAATTTACATGACAGTGGTGACAAAACTTGCAGCCCTCTTGATCGTTACGTTCGCCCTCTGCGGTTCAGGTATCGCGCAATCCCCTCGAACTTATCATCGGCCTGCCATTTCGAGCGAGGCACAGATCAGAGATCGGCTCAATGCATCGACGATAGGCCTGGCCGGTGGTCTGCTGGAGGGTGCCCCCATCCATTTCGCGGCGGAAATCGCCCGAGTGGTGAACGACGGCGGTGCAATGCACGTTCTCCCAATCGTAACGCGCGGTCCCACCGAAAATGTAAACGATCTATTGCACCTCAAAGGGATTGATGCGGCGATCATCAACAGTAACTCGCTTGAAGAGTATAAATCCGAAGTACCGCAAATCCAGCAGCGCATTACTTACATTCTAAGTCTTTTTCCCTCAGAGTTGCACATCTTCGTTCGGCCGGAAATTCGATCGCTCGCGGACTTGGCCGGCAAGAAGGTCAACTTCAATACCCAAGGTACCGCCGCCGCCTACTCCGGTCCGTTGATTTTCAGCCGCCTCGGCCTGGATGTCGAGAAGCTGTTTATCCCCCACCCTGTCGCTCTGGAGCAGATGAGGCGTGGAGAGATTGCCGCCGTCGTCTTTGTGACGTCGAAGCCCGTCGACACCTTCGTAAGGGGAAAATGGGAGGAGGGTTTCAAATTCCTGCCGGTCGAATATGAGGCGAAATTCGAAGATTACTATCTCCCCTCGCATCTTGAGCCAACGGATTATCCCAACCTGATCGCCAAGGGCGAGCGGATCGCCACGATTGCGGTTCCGACAGTTCTTGCCTCGCACAACTGGAGTCCGGGATCGCCGCGCTATCGTCGACTTGCGCGTTTTGTTGATGAGCTTTTCACTCGGGTGGACAGACTGCAGTCGCCCGGCTTCGACCCGAAATGGCACGACGTCGATCTAACCACACCTGCCCCTGGCTTAAAGCGCTTTCAAGCCGCCCAGGAGTGGCTCGATCGTGCGAATACGACCAAGCCAAATACGACCAGACAAAGCGGGCATCCGTGATGCGGGTAGCGTTAATCGCCATCGTGCTCTCCGGTGTGAGCGCGGCTGTCTGCGCTCAACCGGCGAACGAGAGAGTGACGGGCATCGAATTTTGCCTTCGACTGGCTCGCACTGCCGCCGAGATTTGTTATGACCCGAGAATTGATGCGGTTGAGAGCTCTGATTGCCGGAACGCACGCAGGATGGCGCGCGAATGCTTGGAGCACACTCCGCCAGGAATGCCTGCTGGATCTGCACCGGCGGAAACGCCCGCTGCCACTGTATCGCCAGACAATTCCACCGGAGCGGTTCTGCAAAAAACGCCCAGTGCAACCGTCTCGCCAGACAAGTCCACTGGAACAGCTCCGGCGGAAAAGCCCGGGGCAACCGTCTCACCAGAAGAACCGACTGCAGCAGTTTCGCCAAACTTGCCCGCGCGATCCGTCGATATCCCGACAAAACCACAGAATACAAACTGGGTCTTAAGCGAAATGACCTCACCCGTGGATTACACCCCTTTGATCACCGCGGCACTGCGTTCGCCGTCGAAGGTGAAGGACGCGCCGAACACTCTCGTTATTCGATGTAGTGCACTATTCACCGAACTCCAGGTTCGCACGGAGGGGACATGGCGCGCGTCGCGCGCCGGCGAAGTTCAAGTCGCCTATCAAATCAACGAGCAACCCTTCGTTAGGCTACCCTGGGCTGTGTCTGGGCACGGAAAGATCGCGAGTTACAAAGGTCAAGCAGTCGGGCTTTTGCGATCGCTACCAGAAGGCGCGCAACTGAAAATCAAGGTGTTCGATGGGCCCGGTCCCAGCCATGAAGCAGCGTTCCAGCTCGCCGGATTGGATGCGGTGCGCGAAAAACTGGCAGTGGCCTGTAAATGGCCGCCAAGAGCAAACGGGATGTCATCAGGAAAGCGTTAAACCAAGATGGACGGAAGCAAATTCGCGATCAGTAAGTTTGTTATGGCCGGAGCGGCGGGCGCGATTGCACAGATGTTAAAGCGCACCTGTCGATCACGACGGGATCGGCCTTAACGCGCCCGACTTCCTGCGCCCAGTTGCCCACGATGGAGTTGTTGCGCCATCCTCCCTCGCATCGAGCCTGACGGATGCCTGACAAGCGGGATTAGCGGATTGGACGCCCTTTCCCGCGGCGCCCCGCGCGGCCATTGGCTTGGCGGGGCAGGCGACGGTCTGCTAAGTTAGCGCAGCAAATTCGGCGGTTTAGCCGACGCCAGGGCTTGTACTTTCGAGCGAGAAAGCCAGGTGCGGGGCAGCGATCGAGCTTAACGAGGCCCAATCCGGGTTTTGGTTCATTCGTATGAAAAGGGATTTTTGAGTGGCGTGTTTTCGAACGTTCTTCGGGCCCAGCACTTATGAAGTTTTGGATCACCGGCGGGCGTCCGGGAAATTGGGGAGACAAAAATGAAAACAATTCTATTTGCAGGTTTGGCCCTTGCCATCGGTAATTTAGACGCAGGCCGTTGCGCTATCGGCTTCGCCCAGGGTCGAAGGCGCCCGCTTCGCAGCCATGTCTCTCACTGGTGGTCAGAGTGCGCGCGCCATTGTCTCGAATGTACTCGCACCCGCGAATGGTACTCATCTAGCCCCATGCCAAGTGCAGGTGAGTTTCTTTGGCGCTGACGGTTCCCTGATCGGCAAGCCGACGACGGTGCAATTGAAGGCCGGGGAGTCGATTTCCGTGCCGGCATCACATCCATCGAAACTCGTGCGAGCGATCGTGAGCATCGGCGACGTTGTCGATCCTGCTAAAGTGTGCGCGCTAAGGACGAGCGTTGAAATATTCGACGTGCAGACTGGTACGACGTTTGTCTCGGTTCCCGGCGAGTCCATCGGTAGCAATAGCGAATGCAGTGTATCATACTCCGGCGCTTGGCGCCGCGCGCAAGAACGTATCCGGTCGAGAGAATTCTGCGCCCGCGCCCCCCTCATCACGCTAGAGAGACTCTGAAGGCATTGTCTTCAGTCTCTGATGGGCCTTCCTCTCTTTGCCAAGGTAGGGCAAACTGCAAATTGCGTAAGCCGTGCCGGTGCACACCCAACCCCAAAAGGGGAGCAACGAATGTCGACTTCACTTCGAAATCTCGCCGCAGCTGCCTTGCTGACCACCAGCGTATCCGGGTTTGCCGGCGCAGCCAGGGCGGCCGAGATCATCGAAACCCCGCCTCCAATCGCCCGATCAGTGCCCCACCATCGGTATTATTACGGCCGGGGTGCTCCCAGCCAGCTGATACAGGGCGTACGGGGCGGTAACCCGTTGACCGTACCATTCTTCGGCTACGGCTGGTATCCGGGAACAACTCATTACTACGGTCCGCCCCCCGGGGTGTGCTGCCGCGCCGCAGGACAGCCGGTGGTCTCGGTTAGGTACTAGGTCGTCACCCGCACGACCGTACCTTGCATTCGCACCGGTGGAGACGACCGCCTGACGACAAACCCGGCGAGGAAAGTCAGCGCATGTCAGGGGTGTACCGCTTCACCGTGAGATCCCGGCGTGGGTCCCGTCTCCGCGTCGGCTTAACCGGATCATCGGAATTTCGGCACCCCGACATCGTCAGCCGAATGGCAGCTGGCGCACGAACCCTGCGACCGTGGCGGGCGCGACGTGATTCATTGGCGTCCCCTACCGAGCTACCACGCCCTTAAAATCGCCATCCTCCGCGCGAACTGCTAAGCTTTGGCTTTCCGTTCCCGGTAAGGCGTCAAGATATGTTCGGAATTTTTAAAGCAGCCAGAGAACAACTGCAGCAGGCGAAACAAGCGCAGATTTTAAACCTTCCGCCAGCAAAGCAGGCAAAGGTCATAAACCTTCAGCAGGCAAAGCAAGCACAGGTGGAACTGACGGCAGCACTCCAAGCCGTCGGCATAAATTTCATGAAAATGAACCCGACCATTCATAATGCTCTTCTCATGGAGGCGGCGGCAACGAGCACGGAAGATGCGGTGGCACACTTCGTCGCAGCCTTGGACGCACTCAGAACATCGTCTGCCAGCCGTGATGCCAAAGCACGAGGCCTTCGAGCGTTCTATGCTTACCGAGCAAGGCAATTCTCGGGTTAGGTCATCATCCCCCGGGCGGCCAGGGCCTCGGTGCGATCCGGGGCCCTTCCCTTTTGGCAGAAGCGTTCCCCGATTTCGTGCGTGAGTTTCAAGGTGCTCGCTGCGTCAACGGATGTTTTCCACAACAATCCGCATGGCCACAACTGGAAATCATCTCGGCCTTCGTTATTCTTAAATGCAACTTCGGCGGGTTTGACGTCCGTCGACACGGGGAGATATCAAATGCTGGCCGCACTCGAAATCAACTTCGCTCTATGGGGCATGATCGTTTGCGCAATGATGAAAGCATCTCAATTTTTCAATTTTGTGCTCTAGTCTGCAAGCGTTCGAACCAGCGCGACCGCGGCCCAGCCTAACCCGACCAGCCATCCGACGGTGGCGACGCCGGCTACAGCAATCAATGCCATTGGCCATAGCGCTCTCACTCTCCGCAGGCCGGTGGCGGACTCAGCTTGCGATTGCTGTTCGATGTCGATTGAGCCCAAGACATCGGAGCCTGAGACATCGGAGCCTAAGACGTCGGAGGCTAGGACGTCGGCATCGGACTTCAAGACATCGTCAGGCATGGCTTCCACCGGCTGCGACGGTACCGGTTGATCGTTGATGGGGTTCGGCTGCGGGCTATCCAATTTAATCACCTGTGTCCTGACGCAGAAATGGCAACTACAGAGCCCTGCGCGGCGCGAAATATAATCGGGCCGGTAATTTTGGAAATATCAGTTTGCGCACGATGGTGTGATGCGGTGGCAGCGCTTTGGAAATCCCTGGCTGAGCCAACGGATCACGTTTGCTGTGTATTTCCAATCAGTCAGCCTCCCTGCCCAATCCTGCAGGACTACAAATCTATTAATTTTTATTTCGTCGGCGAATTTTTCAGCTGCTTCCAATTCCGGGAAAGTCTCGTCGGTGAGTATATATTGCCATTCGATATGGGGCTTTGAGGCATTCTTTTTATTTCTGAGCTTCGCGAAATATTCAAGATTCTTTTTGGCCTTAACAAAATCGCCTGAAATACGGATTGTCTCGTAGCTTTTCTGCGAAAACCCGTCGAGGCAGACTATCAATTTGTCCAATTTACATTCCAATAATCTCTCGGATAACGCTTCATCGAGAAAATGAAGATTGGTGCTGATAGTTACTGAGATATTTTTATCATGAGCCATTTTTATTAATTGAGGCAGGTTGGGATTCAAGGTTGGCTCGCCCCAGAGATAAAATATAATTTCGAATAAATACTTGCCATTTTGATCCAGGATTTTCTCGAAAAGCGAAATCTCCATTTTGCCCGATGGATATGTTACCAGGATATCGCCGCTTCTGCATCCGAGACACTTGAGATTGCAGATATTGGCAGCTTCAATCTTGGCAATAAATGGAAATGATCGTAATCTGGCTTTCTTGAATCTCATTTCATAATAATTTAAAGCCAGATTATGCAATCGAGGCAATGTCAAACGGGGTATAATGTTCGAGGCGTGACGTTTAATGGCGTCGACAAAGCGGGGTAGTTTTTGTGCTCTCTTCATAAAATTGCTTAAGGCAATATATTGAATCCATTCGACTGGGTAAAGATTTAAGATTTACTGGGAAAGTAGATGAAATTATCGCTTCATGGGATCGGTTTGGCGAATCAGATTGCCGGTGGCGAGGACTTCCTCGATTTTATAAACGCCTAATTTTCGATTTTTCATAAAGCCATTGAATGCTTTTTCGGCCAGAATCCCGTCTTTTAACATATCTCTGAGCCATTCGGCGGCAAGATGCGGCTTATATTGCGGAATAGCACAGCTTTTATCCATAAGCCATTTCATATTTTTGTCTTCTTGCGAGCCGATCGTAGGCGCCATGATAATAGGGATACCAAGCGCCGAATAGAAGGATAATTCGCTGGGCTTGGTCCATAAAATATCTGTCTCTCGCATGATCGAATTAAATCTATCGAAATATATACTCTTAATATCTTCGCAGACTACCTCAACCCCTTTATATAGGGCGGGCGACAGCCCGATATGATAGAGGTAGTCATTGAATATTTTTTCAACCCGTCGATTAACCCCCGCGATTAGCTTCAATCGAAATTCACCATTCATGATACTTTCCTTTAGACTCGATGCCAGCTGCTGTCCGATTTCCACTTGCGCACCGGCTCCGCCCACGGCGAAAGTAATCGTCACCGGTTCAATCCCGAATACCGGCAGGGGCCTTGATCCAAGAATTTCTCGAACAGTCGATCCGAAAATTGCGGCAAATTTGCCCTTGGGATCGAGCCGTCCCACACGCCTCAAAAAATCGGATTTCAGTATCGGCATTTCGGTTCCGCCAATATTCGATTTTGGCAATGGAAAACCGGTGATAAAAATCCTATCATCGGGAACGCCGTATCCCCGCAGACGGCGCATCACACGGCCACAAGGCGCAAAAAAGAAAATATTACTTTCCCTCGGTTTGGTGGCAACCCATACCCGGTTGAGATCGGCATCGCAGATGACGCTATAAATCTGCGGGTAATGATGATAGTCGGCAGCAAGACTGGGAGCATAAAACGTGGTTATCATGGGAAGTTTGTTGGAATTCATCTTCTTTAAAAGCTGATTGCCCAGTCCGCGCTTGATTACATAATCGACCAAATGGTTATTAATCGAGGGTTTTGACAAGTCTCTCAACGGATAAAGAGGAGGTATTTTCAACATTTTATCCATCATATCGAATAAGAAATTACCGATTAAAGGAATCCCCTTGAGGCGCGATACAAATTCATATGTAATTCGAATCCGTTTCCAGAACTTCATTTCGGATGGGTCCGTATATTGGGGATCGCCGGCGGTGATAATGCCGCCTTCCGCCATATAAGCCAATGGATGAGCGGCGCGCTGATGGCCTAATCCCATATCAGCCGTAACCACGTAGGCTCTGACCTGATTGGTTTTATTATTCATTGATCTACCTATTAACATGGTCGGTATATTTATCTAAAAATATCGAATCCTGCAAGATAATGTTGAATTTTGTATCACTGAAAACTTCTGATCGTTTCAAATCAATAAGGCTACAGCGAGAAAATTATTCTTGCCAGGATTCGGGAATCTCCCCTATTCTAATTCAATGAATAGATTAATAATAGAGAAACAAGGAGGAATGATTGAAAAAGATTAACCTGACTCTTATTGTCCTGATGATCTTAATCCCGTTTGCGGCATCATATTCGGACGTCATCATCAAGCATAAGTCAAACATGGATATAGCGTCAATCATGAGCACGACGGTCGAGGGAACAGAGTATATCAAAAGCGACCGAAGCATGACCGATTCTAAGGTTACCATCACGAATTCATTGATCCCGTTTATGTCAAAGGGCAAGCCGCAACAAACTGAAAATATCACTCGCCTGGATAAACTTGTCTTGTGGGAAATCAACAATGACAAAAAGACATATAAAGAAACTCCTCTAGCCTCTATAAAAGAGACATTGAAGCAGACAGAAGAAGGAGAAGCTCCTCCCGATACCGAAAAATCAGATTATACCTGGACTGTCGAAGTCAAGACAATCGACCAGCCGCAGACCATAAATGGCTTTGAGTGCAAAGGGGTAATCGGGAAAGCTACCGGGGTAAATACAAGGGACCCGCGAGACACCATGTTTGTCACCAATGAGCAATGGCGTACTCAGAATGCCCCGGGCGCCGATGAAATGACAGAATATCAGAAAAACTATGCCAAGGCGGCTGGAATCGATGAAATGATGGCCCAGCAGGGTATGGACAAGATGATGTCGCAATATGGCGGTCAATTTCAAATGATGGCCCCGGATATGGAAAAAGTCCCAGGATATCCGATTAAAATGGCTATGACAGTCGAAAGCAGCCTCGCCTCACAGGGAAATAAGGAATCTATGGATAAAGGAGAGGGCGGCGATGATGGCTCTCAAGAGGTCATGAATAAATTAGGCGGGCTATTCGGGAAAAAGAAGAAGGATAAATCTGAAGACAAAGCCGCGGACCAATCCAACACCGGCAGGCAAAAAGCATTCTCAATGACGTATGAAATATTGAGTCTCGAAAAAACGACGGTTGAAGATGGCAAATTCGAAGTTCCGGCCGAATATAAATTGAAAAAGTAGCGCTATTAATAAAAGGTCGTCATGGATGAAATCCTGACGACCATGAAATATTATTTAGTACAGGGAAATATTAAGGCGACTGATAGGCGAATTTCGCTAATTATCATCGCCTTTATTTTTTTGCTCTTCCGCCTTAATCAATTTTTTTTGCTGTTTTGCGAAGGTGCGGGCAAAATCACGTCCCGCTCGTTTGAAAACTTCATCCCCTTTTGTGAGCCAATCCGCGACTTCAGCCTTAAAATCGCCGCCGAATATATATTGTTTTTCCAATCTATCATACATTTCAAGTTTTACTATCAGCTGGGCATTGCCAAGTCCGAATCCAATTAGAAATCGTGCTATGCCGCTGCCCCGTTTGAAATGCTCGATGGTACCGCCTACTTCATACCTGGCGCTGGTATCGCCATCCGCGAGCATCTCAAATAACTCTACGCTGTTCAATTCATTATACAAATGCGCCCTGAGTTTATTCACTTCCTCGAGAGTCGGCCTGGCAGATTCTTCCATCTTCATTGGCAATCCATCTGATATTTCGCCAAGAGTGCAAGTTGCTGGAGGATTAATCGGCTTTTCCAGCGGTAAGGTTATCTTATAAGGAGTGCATGATGTAACCCCGCAAAAAATCAATGCCGTCGAAAAAAGCATGAACAATCTTTTGGATGTCATTGGTAATCTCCTGTAATGGCTTATAGTAAAACTAAAAATATCTTACTATTCCGACTTTGAATTCCAAAATGTAAGCATAGGCAACATTCCCATAAGCTCCATAACTCTCCTGGGCTTTTCCGACCGCGACCATATCGAAGCTGCCTGAAAAATCTAATCCGGTCTTCTTAAATATTTGCTTTACAACACCAATTTCGAAATCCATCGCGAATTTTGTTTGCGTATATTTGTCGTCAACATATGCAATTTCGCCGGTGATTTGATGCTGGAGCGTCGCTTTTGTTAATGTCGTATGGGATATTGCGCCAAGTCCCCAAAATAAATAAATCATGCTCAAATCCTGTTTGGTAATATCGAAATGTCTATAATATTCACCGCCAATCAGAAATTTTAACGCGCTAAAGCTCAAATCCTCACTCAATATAGTGACTTCCGGGATAGTCATCAGGTGAATATCATTACTCAGCGTCAATCCAGTTTTTGTTACGACAGCCTTTATCGCGATATTTTCGCTAACCGCTATGCGGATGTCTCCTCCGAATCCGATACCCGAATTAATCCCATCATAATAGTCTCCCATTGGAAACGAGTAATTACCTCCAAAACGGAGGGTGGCAGTCCATGCAAGTCTTCTGGCTTGCCTGACGACTTCAGAATTTTCGGAGCGCCATATATCGCTATCGGGCCCACGAGACACGCCCAATAACTTATTGGTGATGTCCACGCCGTTAATATCGGTTATCGATTGGACATTCCAGATTCTGATATCCTTCTCCCAACCATCTTTCTCAAGTGTAATGAGGCCATTGACTCTATCGATTTTATAAGAGACATTTTCATATTTTTCGCCTGATTTCAGGACAATATTTACCGGATCTGATGCTCTTAAAATCGATGGCAAAAGAATCAGACTGCACAAAATAATAATGAATTTAAATTTCCTGTTTTGCATTAGGAATCCTCCTGTTGACCTAAATTTATTGATACCCGACAATTAAGTCAATGAATAAATAAAGCCAATAATATCACTATTTATTAGTGATACGTCAGAACGACAAACGGTTTGAGCAGCTGTTCTATGTTAACGAGAATTAAATTACTCGATAGTGCCAGCTGCTACAATTTTAGCTTTATCTCGGCAATATTAAGGAGTTTGCGATCCCGGTTTTCAATAAAATCCCGCAGCATAAATTCCAGGTCCGGCTTCACTGCCCCGTCAAAGAGTGTTTGGCCATTGACAGTGACCTTCACATTTTGATCTAAATTGATCATTTCTGGATAAATGAGTATGCGGAACGCCCCAACCCTCGATGTTTGAATGTCAAATTTATTGGCTAAATATGAGGCCTTCGCCATTGCCGACGGTTGTTCTCGCTTAAATAAATAGTAATTTTTGGGGGCAGGAAAATGACCTCTCAACATTATCTCGGAACCGCCTCGTTTGACTAGTCATCTCAACATAATCGCCCCGCCTCGATTGTTTCTTGAATTTGTCGAGGTCATCGATATTATTTATCACAATAGAATTGGCCTTTACGATAATGTCACCGGCCTTCAAGCCCAATCGTTTGGCAAGGCAATCGGTTTCCATCGGCCGCGCTATGCTAAACCCAATACCCTTAAAATTATAATCCGGCATAACACCGACCGAAAGGCTGCTGTCAATAAAGCAGGTATTATAGTCTGTATGCCACGGCGCAGGATCATCAATTGTAATTTCATCGATAGCGAGCCATTTGCAGGCGCCGAATCCTTTTATAGCAGTCTCCCAGTTTACTTGGATTGGAAAATCGTTGCGTGGATGGCTTTTCAGATAATCGAAAATCAATGGGAATTCGGTATCGCCATAATCGAGCTCATGAGTACCGATCAATTGGCGATAATAAATTTTCCCACCGGCGCGATTGGCCATTTCGATAGTCTTAACGATATCCTTTGTAGGATACAAAGCGTCATTGTCGGTAGATACAGCGTATACTGGTGAATTAAAGAAGTTCGGTGCATAGGTCGGCAAATCACCATCCTGACTGCCAACTCCCATATCGCCATTGAGCGCGACAAAGGCCGCAAAATCAGTCGGCTTAACCATTGCGAAAAGATACGATGCCGATCCGCCATCAGAAAAACCACCCATGTATACCCTGTCGTCATCGATATTGAAGACCCGTTTGGCGGTGCGGATAAGATTCAGGACATTTGTCATGCCGACTTCGTCCCACCAGGTAGCCTTAAATTGAGCAAATGGGGCAAGAACTATATAACCATTTTTTTCGGCGAATGGCAGGATCAGTTGCTGTTCAAGCCAGACCTTCGCGCTATCGACTACGTTCGGGCGCGAAGCCAGCCCATGAAGATAAACGATCATAGGAGTGGGTACCTCGCGGATTGTATCGAACCCGGAATATAGATCGACCACGGACGGGTGACATCGTCGATACAGGTAGTTGAATCACTAATGACAACACCTTTTTCGGAATTAGGAAATTTAATGGATTTGATATGATCGCAACTTCTTTCCAATCAGGATTTCGCAGATACAATTTGCTTTATGAGCGAATCCTGAATTGATTTCGATGTCGTCGAAATTAAATTATCCAAATCCTTTTGCCAGTTAGCAGCAAACGCCACACCGGACAAGACAAACAATAAAGCGACCATTAAAATTAGCTTTCTTAGCATACTAATCCCCTTTATCAGTTCATTTTATCAATAAAAATGCCACTAATAATATTATTAGCGGCAGTTTATAAAATAATCAATATTAATTTATATCAAAGGAAGCGCGCCGTGGCCATTCTGCTTCTCTGATTCGATCAAGCCGTCCTTTATCCTTATTATTCGATGACACCGATTAGCGATATTCATATCATGCGTAATCGTGACGACAGAACAGCCGGTTGAATTAAGCTTCTCAAACAAATCGATAATCTCAGAACCGGAATGAGAATCGAGGTTGCCGGTCGGCTCATCCGCCAAAATGATATCGGGATCATTAGCTAAAGAACGAGCTATGGCAACTCTCTGCATCTGACCGCCTGAAAGCTCGGTGGGCTTATGCTCGGCCCAATCAGCCAGCCCAACTTTCGAAAGGCTATCCATTACCTTTTCTTTGCGATACGCGCCGGGTTTTCCGGCGAAGATTAACGGCAATTCAACATTTTCATATGTAGTCGCATAAGCCAGAAGATTGAAATTTTGGAATATAAAGCCGATTTTTTTATTGCGAATCGAAGCCAACTGATGGATGGTCATATCAGCAACCGGCTGATTATCGAGATGATATGTGCCTGCCGATGGCGAATCGAGACAGCCCATTATATTCATAAGAGTCGATTTGCCCGAACCTGATGGCCCGATAACGGCGACAAATTCGCCCCGTTTGATATCCAGGTCAATCCCCTTCAATGCTTCCACATAAATTTTACCGGACTGATAAACTTTGGTGATATTCTTCATCGATATCAAATAGCCATTATTATTCATTTATTCATACCTCAATGCTTCCACCGGGTTTATTGACGCCGCTTTGCGGGCCGGGAAAAATCCCGCGAGAAAACCGATTATCGATAATGTCGCGACAGTCGCGAAGGCAACGGGCCAATTGATAAATGGGCGGCTAAGAAAAGCAAGCGCACCTTCCATGGGGAAAAGCCAGAAAATCCGTATTACAGCAACACTGAATATCAAGCCAAGCGTTCCGCCAAGAAGCGCGATAGACATCGCTTCTGTCATGAATTGGAATATAATATGCCGCCTTTCCGCCCCCAGAGCCATCTTAGTGCCGATTTCTCTGGTCTGTTCGCGAATCGCCACATACATGATATTAGCCACGCCCACACCGGCAATCACCAATGTCATGCCACCTATAAACCACATGAAGATCGTAATACCCAAGAACATCTTGCGCATTTCCTCGGCCTGCTCAACCGTATCCCATAACCAGAGCGCGTGAGTATCCTTTGCGTCAAAACGGTATTTTGCACCAAGTACTCTGAATAATGACGCTTCTGCAGCCTTTGAATCGACGCCGGGTTTTATGGTATATACAATATTATCAAAATATGGATCACCAAAAATCATAACGAATGTAGATGCTGGGATGACCGCGTAGTCATCATCCGATCCATGATAGTTGGAATCCTGCAATTTATTCACCAATACTCCTATTACATTGAACGGTACATTATTAACCATCACTAATTTTCCGATTGGATCTTCACCGGCAAATAATTCCTTGGCAACTTTGTCGCCCAAAAATATCACGCGCTTTTTATTCTGGAAATCAATTGGATCGATAAATCTTCCTCCCATCTGCGGCACATGGGAACGAATTTCTCCGAAAACGGGATAGACGCCGCTGACCAGCTTGCTGACTTGTTTGCTGCCATAGGCAATACTAACTCCCCAGCGCATATATTCGCCCGAAATCTTGTCAATTTCAGAAACTCGTTCTTTAATGAGGTCCATATCTTCCGGCTTGAATACGATTCTTCTACCCTGTGGCAGGCCCTGATAAGGCATGGTAGTCGAACCGGGCCATAAAATAACTACACCCTTCCCGAGCCCTGCACCGGCTTTTCGCATTTGACGTTCGATACCCACGCTGAATGCCATAAGAAGAGTTATGGCGATAGTACCCCATGTGATCGCAAGTATTGTCAGACCCATTCTTAGCTTCTGAGCCTTGAACTCGCGAAGCATGACTTTAAGAAACAGCGCTATTTTATAAGCTAAAAGCATATCACATCCTCAACGCCACGACCGGATCAAGACGAGCCGCCCGGCGCGCCGGAAAATACCCGGCCAATAATCCGATCGTGCCGATTACCGTCGCCGCTATTATCACTGATTGAGTCGTAATGAAGGGGTTGCCGACATACTGGTTTAATTTCAAGTAAGGGAATCCAATTTCGAACATCTTGGCAATCATAAATCCGGCAAATCCGCCAATAAGGGTTATTAGAAGTGATTCAATTATAATTTGGCTCATAATATAAACTCTTGTGGCGCCGAGAGCCATCTTAAGACCAATTTCCCGGCTCCGTTCTTTGACCACTACGTACATGATATTTGCGGTTCCTATCCCTCCTACCAGCAACGTGAAAATGCCGATGATCCCCATGAATATTTTGAGACCATCAAAAAAAGGCATCCATTGTTTCAGGCTTTCATTGGTATCCCATACAAAAAGCGCCTGGTCGTCCTTAGGATTAAATGAAAATTTCCTGCCCAGCACTTTGAACACCTGATCCTTTACCGATTTCGAGCGAGTCGGATCAGATACCTGATATATCATATTCTGGGGATATTCATGCCCCCATATTGCCTTAAAAGTCGTTGATGGAATAAATACTTTATATCCATCGCGGCCATTGTATGACGAATTTTGATCCTTCTTTTGCAGGACACCAACAACAAGAAATGGTGCGCCATGGATTGTGATATATTTGCCGACAGGTTTTGAATCTGCCCCAAAAACATCATCGCGAATATTGTTTCCAATGAAGACAACCCGCTTTCTGTAATCGACATCGTTTTTGTCGAGGAATCTTCCCCCCATCTCAGGGATAATATTTCTGGCCAGTCCCCACTCGGGAAGAACTCCGATAACATTTTGGGAAATTGTCTTTTTCCCATAAGTCAGCATTGTCGACCCTGAATATTCCGGAGAGGCCACGGTGATTTGCGGAATTTCCTTTTTTAGCATTTCGATATCTTCATCACCGATCCTTATCCATCTATTTTTCGGCAGACCTTTATAAGGTTGAGATGTCACTCCGCCCCACACAACAACAAGCCGTTCTCCCATACCTAAAAATTGCTTATGATTATGGCGGTAGAGGCCCTCACCGAAAGCTGTCAATATCACGGTTGCGGCAGTGCCCCAGACAATGCCGAATGTCGTCAGAAATGTTCGCAGCTTCTGCTTGCGAATATCCTGCAGGAATTGCTTAAGTACAATAAGGAGTTTCAATTATTGGATCTCCTTCGGCGGACGTTCGACCACATTTTGACCCAATGCCAGGCTATCGGTGACTTCTATATTGAGGCCATCTGACAGCCCAACCTTAATTACCTTGAAATCAATCTTCTTTGTAGTGGAATCTTGAAGCTCAACTTTGGCCGTATCCCCAGCAAATGTCACCAGTCTCTCGGGGATTACGAGCACACTGTCTTTTTTGCTTATAATGATTTCCGCGTTGGCTGAATATCCGGCGCGAAGCTGTTTCTTACCGAGACTGTCTATCTCCACCTCGAGATCGAACAGAGTTGTATTGTCCTGTTTTTTGGCCTTTGGTGAAATTTTTGAAAGACGTCCGGATAATTTATCATTGGGCAGCGCTCCGATCTTTATATTGACTGGCATTCCCTCGACCAGCTTGCCCACGTCGATTTCGTCTACTGTTCCTTTGAATATGAGCGTTTCCATCGGCGCAAGAGTAAGTAGAGGAGTACCCGCCTGATAAGAAGTAAGGGGTACGACGGGATCGCCTTCATCGACCAATTTTTCAAGAACAGTTCCGTCGATTGGCGACACGATAAAGTTCTCGTTCTTGCCATCGGCAGTAACTCCCTTCTGCAAAAGATCGAGCCGTTCCTGGGCAAGCTTGAGCCTCAATTCAGCTTCCGAATATAAAGTAGCGCTGCCGTCAAATTCCTGCTGGCTGATGAGTTTCTTGTCAAACATTCCCTGATTTCGTTTGTACATTGTTTCGGCATTTTGAAAATCGACTTTGGCTAAATCCAATTGCCTTTTGGTTTCGGCGTATTCAAGTGGGGTCGGATTGGGAGAGATCGTTATCAGCGGATCGCCTGCCCTGACAATATCGCCTATATCGACATGCAGCTTCGTAACATTGCCTGAAATCTTTGATTTAACCTGGACTTCCTGACGAGGCTCGAGCCTTCCAATAGCTAACGCCTTTTCAACTATATTATTCCTTGTTACGGAGACTAATTTGACATCAGCTTTTTTGTCTTTGGATGACCCGAATGCCAGGAACGCCACCGATCCCAGGACAATGATTACGATGCCGGTAATTACAGCTTTTTTCATATCAATATTCTCCCTTTATTTGCAAGTACCCCATTATACTTATTTTACGTCTAATCGATGCCAGAGGTTACGATTAATTTTCGCGATCCGGCTATATTTCGAGCATAGCGGAATGACAGGCTTTAACAATTCCGACCCGTAGCGGAAGAATAATATTGCTTCGAGAAATTTGAATTATTCCATTCGGCCGATAATTGAGGGATTTCCAAAAGAAAAAAATGGGATTCGATATGCGAATCCCATTAATGGTATTTGCTAATATTATCCAATTGCTATCTAAGAAGCGTCATCTGTCTGGCCTGACTGACACCATTGGCATCCAATTTATAGAGGTAAATTCCGCTGGCGACATTCATTCCGGCTTGGTTAGTTCCATCCCATATAATGTCATGCGCGCCGCCCTCTAAATCACCGGCTACAAGTGTTTTCACTTTCCTGCCAATAAGATCGTAAACGGTCAGAGAGGTCATGCCCTTCTGAGAAAGATTGAATGATATCTTCGTGGAGGGGTTGAATGGATTGGGATAGTTTTGATTCAGCGTGAATGCTCTGGGAAGCTCGGAAATATTGTTTTCGACGCCGGTGGTTAACCTGCTGATTGTGATATCGTCGATATAGATACCTTCGCGATTTGTCGAGCCATCGGTCACAAGATGAAAACGGATTCTAACATTGGCGTGACCCGCGTAACTTAGCAAATCAGCCGAATATGTATTCCAGCTCATAAATGAACCTGTGATTGCCTGGGGCAGCGGGCTCCATGTCGATCCACCATCGGGAGAAATATCGACATAAAGAGTATCACGGCCAGATTGCAATATACCACGATAATAGAAGGTCAGGTTGGCGCCGGAGATATAGGAAAGGTCTAAATCAAAATTAGACGCCAGGTAGCTATTAGTATTGGCAGCATAATTTCCCGTTGGAGAATCCGTGATTGAAAGATTCCCGGTATGACTGTATTTGGCAGTAAGACCCCAGCTGTTATTTATGCCACCCGAAACCCAATATGATTGGCCTTGCTCGAATGATTCAGCAAAGCTCTGGGAATCATAAGTCAATGCGATTGGATGCATAAGGCCGCCAACAGGCATAAATGCAAATGCCGCGTTGGAATCGACACCCTTTATATAATAGCTAACTGTACCGCCGGACTGTTGCGGAATTTGCGCTGTAAAATTCTGATTATCTGATGTACTCATATGAATTTCAGCATAGTCGCCGATATCGTTCAGACGATAATACAGATAGGCATTAGCGATACCGGAGCCTCCGGTAATTTCGGCGCTGATATTAATCGGCTGATTAGCCTGGGCAAATATCAAAGGATTGTGATTGATAACTATATCTCCCTGAGGATGATAATAAAGCGCCCTGCTAACATCCATAATCCCCCAGCCATAATCGCTGGCAGGGGTCGCGGCCCGATCGGCAGTCATCATGAGCGCTTCACGAACCATCACCGGTGTCCAATTTGGATGCGCCGAAAGAAGCACGCCGGCAGAGCCGCCGACGAGAGGTGTCGATAAGCGATGTGCCAGATGCCGTAGTATAGCCGTGCAAATTATATGGATCGGCACAAACCGTGCCAGAACCCTGAGCACAGACTTCCGGTTTGATACGATCGTCATATGTCGGTCCCCAGGATGAAAAATATGTCAAAGTTCCCGACACATCTACCGCTCCACATGATAGAATCGAATCGGCGTCTGCCGGAGCGATCAAGGAACCGGGAGTATTACCTTCATTGCCCATGGCGTTGCAAACAATAATTCCGTTGCGGGCGGCTTGGGCGGCCGCCAAAGTCACTATCGTAGTATGACCATTCAGATCTTCGTATGAATAATCACCCTGACCTTGATCAAAGACTCTGTAACCTAATGAAGACGATATAACCGAAGCTCCTATTGAATCGGCCCATTCCGCGCCCGCGGACCAATTGTCTTCCTCAATATGCCGTTCGGATGATACATCTTCAGTCTTGGCGAGAACGAATTTCGCCATATACGACGGTCCATAAAGATGCGTAGTTGATTCGCCGCCGAGAGTTGACCAAGTCAACGTGCCGTGGTCGGCCTGAGAAGGAGTATCCTGATTGGGATCATAATCGGTATCGTTATCATGATTAATAAAATCATACTCGGCAAGCAACCTGCCGCTTTCTATAATATTCAAAAAGGCATCGTGCCCCTTCTTGTATCCAACATCCATCATACAAACAATAATATCTTGTCCTTTAAAGCCGAGCTCATGCGCGGGGACGACGTTGATCTGGTTCAATTGAGCGCCGGATGGACCGTAATTTAGGGTAACGAGGCTTAGATCAGGGACGATCGGGCTCAATGGTGGATTAAAATCGGCATTCGAATAGGCTACGGATTTTACCAGGCGAACAAACGGCAAACCGGCAATCTGATTAATTTGAGCGGGAGTCGCGTCTACTGTGATAGCATTGAACCATCTCAGGGTCTGACGAATTTTCGCGCCTGTGGCTAAGACCTGACCGGCGTAATTCGAATTAACCGGGAGATCACGAAAATCGATTAAATTATCAATGCCCCTGACCCTAAGACGACGTTGATAAGCCGCCGGAGTAAGATTCGATTGGGCCTGATTGAGGCTGCTATAAAAATCGCTTTGCGAGAAAATATTTTTATCGGTGAAGAAAATCCAGACCGGAGTCGTGGTGTTTGCTGATGATAGCACCAACGAATTCGCCAGTTTGGAATCGATTGTCGGATTCAACCTGGGCATGGTCAGGGTGTTTGGGCCATCCCACGCCAGCGAATTACTGCCTGCCATTGCGGGAATTCCGATACAAAGACATATAATAGCCAATAAAGCGATCACAGCACGCATTTTTCCTCCGAAGGCTTACTTTGATATTTGTTCATTGAGTCTAAAAATACAGATAATTAAACGCACAGTCAATATCATTTACTTAAGATAATAAGTCAATATGTCCCTGTCCAAGTTCCTTTAATTTGGACATTTCGCCATTGCCGAAATTAAAATTGAAATCCGGCTTCAGCGGAGGCGTGTCGGGCAGGCCGACTATGGCGATATTCTCATGATATGGTACCCAACTGACTCTATAGCTTATTTTTGATTTATAGCTGATAACAGTATTATAAAATGGCATTAGACTATGGGAGATTGACCGCTTATTGGCTATCTGATAGACGACAACGGCGCTATCGGAGAGTATTTCGAATTGGACTCCAGCCAGGGTCTTCTTATTAGATTCGATAAATTTTAAGAGTGAAAGCAATGCCGCGTATTGAATTTCATATAAAGTGCCATTCCATTGCGATCGGAATATTATGCCTAAATCTGGAATTGCAAATCCAATTAATCCCTTAGACTTTATATCATTATTTTTATCATACTTAATTCCAAAGAAAAAGCACTGTATCAAATCCTGCATAAATAAAATTCTCCTTTCACTTAAGACTAAAGCAAAGGGTGTGCCTTTATGTATGTGAACCTGAAAGAATACAACCTGTTCCACGTTAACGGGTTACCGGCACATCAATTATTGCAGGAAAAGATATGGATGAAATAACCATGAGAATTATGCAGGATAATGCATAATTTTATGATATTTTATTTCGGCAATCCCGCGGAGGAATGCGATGGCATATCCCTTAAAGAAAATATATTGACCGTCGGTCATTTAATGAATATAAGTACATAGGAGCTATCATGGCAGTAAAACCAAGAAGAGAAAGAGAAAAACTCAAAAGACGGGATGAGATTTTGGATGCCGCTGAAAGGATCTTTATTGCCAAAGGTTTTGAGGCCGCGACGATGGATGAAGTGGCGTCTGAGGCTGAACTCAGCAAGGGGACTATTTACCTGTATTACAGGAGCAAAGAAGAATTAATCCTGGCCGCGGATATTCGAGCAATACGGAAATTATACAAGCTCTTCTGTGAGGCTATAGCACATGGCAAAACCGGGATGGACAAAATTAAGAAGATGGGTGAAGTATATTTGGAATTCGCCACTAATTATCCGCAATATTTTGATTTAATTCTTCATTGTGAAAAGATGCAATTGGAACAGATCAAAGATCAACCATTGGTACAGGAATATTTTGATATTGGCGAAAAATCCCGCAAAATTGTCTCCGAGGCGGTGATTGACGGCATGGCAGATGGCTCAATAAGAATCGGGCTGAATTCAGAAATAACCGGAATGCTTCTCTGGGCGCTCAGCAGGGGCTTTGTCCAATTTATTATAAGAAGCGAAATTGTCGCCAATCGGTACGATCCAGGGCGTCGCATTGAATTAATTAACTCCTTTTATGATTTGATTGTCAACGGCCTAAAAAAATAAAAAATATTGAAACCCTTTTTTATTGTTCTCGTATTTCACCAGGACATGACTGGTAGTCATAACGTGAACGGTGTTCTGGAAATCAATAGAAAAGGAAAAAATGTGAAGAAAGTTCTAACAGCGACAAGCAGCATTATAATAATGCTGGCAGGAATGATCGGAATTTCTCGTCAGGCCTCTGCCGATGACATTGTCGGCAGCCTTTATGGAACAGTAATTCAGACCTCGAACCATGAGCCCATTATTGGGGCAAGCGTCATGATAATTGGGGGCAAAATTGGCGCCGCGACCGATACTCAGGGTCATTACAGGATCGACAATGTTCCGGCTGGAGAATATTCAATTATCTTCGATTGCATAGGCTTTTCAAAAACAACAAAAACCGATGTCATAATCAGGCCCGGCAGGAATACCTATGTTGATGTCTTGCTGGAAGAAGCGGCTATAGAAACCGGCAATATCAAGGTTGTCCCGAATCTATTTAACGCCATCAATCGGGCCGAAAATAGCAGTCAGGAGTTTAATTCCGAAGAAATTCGCCGTTCGCCAGGATCCGCCGGTGATATCAGCAGGATGCTCAAGGCGCTTCCAAGTCAATCACAAGTTGCGGATAATTCCAATGATCTCATGGTAAGAGGCGGTAGTCCATCGGAAAACGGCTTTTATATTGACGGAATTCAGGTGCCGAATATAAATCATTTTCCCGTTCCGGGGTCGAGCGGCGGGCCGATTGGAATGTTGAATATTGATTTTATAGATAATGTAAGTTTCTCAGCAGGAGGATTTTCATCAAAATACGGCGATCGTCTCTCATCCGTAACGGACATTTCATACAGGCAGGGCAATACCGAAAAAGTTGAATCTCAGATCGACCTTAATATGGCTGGATTTGGAGGGGTCGTAGAAGGTCCTATTGGTAAAAAGGGGACATTCCTTGCCTCGGCCAGAAAATCATATCTGGATCTAATTTCCGGGTCTATTGGTACGGGCATGGTGCCCCGCTATGGCGATATACAGGGGAAGGCGACTTATGATTTATCTCCCCATAATCGCATAGAGTTTCTAAATATCTACGGGCAAAGCCACATCAAGATTAGGTCAAAAGACGCCTACAAGTTTGATATGCCTGTTTACGGAGACTATGCGTCAGACCAGAATACGGCAGGGCTCTCCTGGCGATATCTTTGGGGAAAGAAAGGGTTCAGTACGACCTCTATTTCACATGGATTAAGCAATGGTAATTATACATATACAGATGTCATTACGGATACGCTCTATGAAGCGAACGATTACTCGGAAAATGCCTTTCGATTGCGAAATGTGAATCACTACCAGCCAAATATCAATATCGGAATTGATTTCGGAGGTGAGGCCGAATATGA
Organism: uncultured candidate division Zixibacteria bacterium; assembly: GCA_963817915.1. Classification (GTDB taxonomy): domain Bacteria; phylum Zixibacteria; class MSB-5A5; order UBA10806; family UBA10806; genus CAWFQL01. The sequence goes on along the minus strand of CAWFQL010000012.1, from coordinate 678,565 downwards.
TAAGGACAAGATTACAGTGACTTACGGCCCGACCTATGACAGAATTGGTAATTATCTGCCGCCAAAAATCATTTCAGAAAATTACGGCGCATGGAAAAGCGGCTTATTTGTAGATGGGATATTTCAGGCATCCCATAGAATTACTCTTGCAATTGGGCTCAGAGGCGACAATTTTTCCGGCAATGATAATTTCACGCTATCTCCGCATTCATCAATAAACTATAAGGTCACTGACAAGCTCGATTTTCGAGCTGCAGTAGGACTCTATCATCAAACAATCCCATTTTACCTGATGGTCAGGAATAGAGTCTTGAGTGATTTGCCTTCAATAAGTGCAACTCATTATCTTTTCGGGGTTGATTATCTCTTGACGAACGACACTAAGCTAACATTGGAAATGTACGATAAAGAGTACTCCGACTGCCCGATGGATCCTAATGATCCCACGAAATTCGTTCTGGATGACGCGGCAGATCTCGCAAGAATCAACCGTTACGAGGATGCGACGTCGAATGGCAAGGCTCGGTCGCGAGGTATCGAAGTGACATTGCAAAAGAAGCTGGCTCAGAAACTTTATGGCCTGGCTGGTGTCTCATTTTCTCGAAGCGAATATCGCGATTTGAACAATGTCTGGCGTCCGCGGACTTTTGATAATCGCTATATAGTAAGCATTATCGGTGGATACCGACCAAATAGAAAATGGGAAGCGAGCTTCCGATGGAATTATGCCGGCGGCGCTCCCTATACACCATTCGACCAGGTACAATCACGTACGCTTAATTCGGGCGTAATTGATCAATCGAGGATAAACGGAGCCCGGTTCGAAGACTACCATTCTCTCAATTTACAGATAGACCGTCGGTTTCTATTCCGCAAATCCAATATCGTAGCCTACCTTTCAGTCCTTAATGCCTATAACCACAGGAATATAGCTATCAACTATTGGAGCAAGAAAGAAAATAAGGAAAGAGAAATGCTCCAATGGAGCTTTCTGCCAGTGCTTGGATTTGAATACGAATTTTAACGCTTAATTAACTTGTAGAGTCATGCTTTAGCATGGCTCTACAAAATATAAATTTACGAAATCACTTTATATTTTTTGCCAATTTTTATAAACGCCGCAATAGCCTTATCGAGATGATGTCGCTCGTGCCCGGCGGAAATTTGAACTCTGATACGAGATTGACCCTTAGGAACTACCGGGAAAAAGAATCCGATTACATATATCCCTTCATCGAGCATATCGCGGGCGAAATCCTGCGCCAGACGGGCGTCATCCGGGAATTTGCCGAATAATATAGGGACTATGGGATGGACACCGGACTTTATATCGAATCCGGCATCGGTCATCTGCTTGCGGAAATAGATTGTATTCTGTTCAAGCTTGTCGCGCAAGGCTGTTGACTCCGATAGCATGTTGAAGGCCTCGATACCGGCGGCTACAATGGCCGGAGCAACGGTATTGGAGAATAGATAAGGCCGGGCTTTCTGACGAAGCATTTCGATAATTTCTTTATGTCCTGACACGCAACCGCCGGACGCCCCACCGAGCGCCTTGCCGAATGTGGTAGTAATTATATCTATCTTCCCCATCACTCCGCAATGCTCGATACTGCCTCGTCCGGTTTTGCCGAGAAAGCCGGTGGCATGGGAATCATCAACCATGACTAATGCGTTATGCTTTTCGGCAACCTTGACAATTTCGTCGAGCTTGGCAATATCGCCATCCATAGAGAAGACACCATCAGTAACAATCAATTTTATTTTGGCGCCATTGAGTTCGGCGTCTACCAAACGGGCATCGAGATCGGCCATATCAGCATGGACATAGCGATAGCGAGTCGCCTTGCATAGACGCGTGCCATCGATTATTGAGGCATGATTAAGGATATCGGAAATTATCGCATCCTGACCGCCAAGCAGAGCCTCGAAAACGCCGCCATTGGCATCGAAGCATGAAGAGAATAGAATCGTATCCTCGGTGCCCAGAAAATGGCTGACAGTGGCTTCAAGCTTTTTATGCTGATCCTGAGTGCCGCAAATAAATCGCACCGATGACATCCCAAAACCGTACTCATCCAATGCCTTCTTGGCGGCGGCTATTAAACGAGGATGATTGCTCAAGCCAAGATAATTATTGGCGCACATGTTGATGACATCTTTGCCGGGTGCGACCTTGATATCGGCCGATTGAGGGGTGATGATTATCCGCTCTTCTTTGTAGAGACCCTGTTTTTTCAGATCATCGAGCATGATTGAAAGGAATTGTTTGTACTCTCCATACATGGCGTATCCGATACCTCCTGATAAGGATTATTTTCAAAGCATAACTCCCTCATTTCATAGGGAGTTCCGGCGACGCATTATAGCAATTGCAATTATTATCGTCAAGGGGCAAAGTAGAGACGCAATATCTTGCGTCTCTACAGAAAAAAAGGAATTCGATTGGGCGGCAGCTGTCCACAGCTGCCCCTTCAATCCGGATTCTTTTGGGGCAGTCGATGACGACTGCCACCCGGATAAGCCGGTGTCGGATCAGGCGACCCGACACGACAATTATTTATTTACATCCCGTAGCTTTCGATGATTTCCTTTTTGCCTTTGCCGATTATGCCATGCTTCTGGCCGACCTTGATAAAGGCGGCGATGGCTTTATCGAGATGATGTCTTTCATGAGCCGCCGAAAGCTGGGTGCGGATACGCGCCTGGCCTTTGGGGACAACCGGGAAGAAAAATCCGATGGCGTAAATACCTTCGGCATAAAGATCGCGGGCCATATTCTGCGCTAATTTAGCGTTGTAAAGCATGACCGGTACTATCGGGCTCTCGCCTTCCTTTATATCGAAGCCGGCGTCCTTGAGAAGCCTGCGCCAGTAAATCGTGTTTTGTTCGAGCTTATCGCGGCTGGATGTATTCTTAGAAATAAGATCCATTACCTTCAATGCTCCAGAGACAATTACCGGCGCGACTGTATTGGAAAAGAGATACGGTCTCGCCTTTTGACGGCATAATTCGACTATCTCTCTCCTGCCGCTAACACAGCCTCCTGAAGCGCCGCCAAGTGCCTTGCCCAATGTAGTCGTGATAATATCAATCTTGCCGAACACGCCGCAGTGCTCATGGGTGCCTCGTCCGGTCTTGCCGATAAATCCGGATGCATGCGATTCATCTACAAACACCATAGCGTCATATTTTTCGGCCAATGCGACTATCTGATCTAATTTCGCCAAGTCGCCATCCATGGAGAAAACACCATCGGTGATAATCAAACGATACCGTTTATCCTGATGCTCCTGCAATTTGGATTCGAGATGCTCCATATCAGAATGCTTGTATGTATCCTGCATCGCCTTGCAAAGCCTCATACCATCGACTATGGACGCATGAACGAGGCGATCGGCGATCATGACATCCTGATCGGTCAGTATGGCCTCGAAGACACCGGCGTTGGCATCCATGCAGGATGGAAACAGCAGAGTATCCTCGGTGCCAAGAAATTCAGTGAGTTTCTTTTCAAGTTCGCGATGAATATCCTGAGTGCCGCAGATAAAACGAACCGATGACATTCCGTAGCCGCGATAGTCGAGGCCCTCGTGCGCCGCCTTTATTACATCAGGATGGCTCGACAAGCCGAGATAATTATTGGCGCACATATTGATTACTTTTTTGGTCGATGCCCCTGCGGGAAATTCGACTTCGATCTCCGCGCCCTGCGGGGCATGTATATATCGTTCTTCTTTGAAGATTCCCGCATCACGGATATTTTGAATATCCTGTAGATACATTTCACGAGATTTATTGCTGTATGCCACAACTCCTCCTAACCCAAAAATCCACCATTCAACAATTTATTAAAATCCTATCACTTCTTGAATCTATTCACCAATACGATAATCTTATTTACTGAATCGAACGCCTCGGGTGAAGCATCCACGTCCGGAATCTGAATAACATATTTCTTTTCGAGAAATCGTTTCAGCGAAACCATCGAGAATGAATCGACGATGCCGCCCGAAATAAGCGGCGTATTCTCATCTATCTCTCTGTCATCATCAGCTTCCAGATACTCCTTCTTGACGTAATCGAGGATCATTTTTTTCATATCATCCATACACTTCTCCTTTATCATCTATAATTTCAGATTAATCATTATCCAGAGTAGAGATATCCCCTATCGGCTCGCCCCATTCACGGGCCCTAAGCAGGCGGCGCATGATTTTGCCGCTTCGGGTCTTGGGAAGCGAAGTTACGAATTCAATTTCCTGCGGCATGGCCAGAGGTGAAAGCTTCTTGCGGATAAAATTCATGATTTCCAGATCGAGATCGTCGGATGGCTGAAAGAGCGGCTTCAACGCCACGAACGCCTTGACTACTTCCATATTGACAGCGTCGGGCTTGCCGATAGCGGCTGATTCCGCGACTGCGGGATGTTCCAACAATGCTGATTCTATCTCGAATGGCCCAACAAGATGGCCGCCGGTATTTATGACATCATCATCGCGCCCGACAAACCAGAAGTAGCCTTCCTCATCGATACTGGCTCTATCGCCGCAGAGATACCAGCCATTCTTGAATTTGCTGTCGTACTTCTCCTGATTTTCCCAATAGGTGCGAAACATCGAAGGCCAGCCCGGCTTGAGAGCTATTAGGCCGACTACGCCAGGTTTCGAGATCGGCTCGAAAGTCTTGGGGTCAACCACAGTAGCCTTAATCCCCGGAAACGGTTTTCCCATTGAGCCGGGTTTGATTTTCATACCGGGATAATTAGTGATAACGATGGAGCCTGTTTCAGTCTGCCAGAATGTATCGTGGAATGGCATCCCAAATGCCTCTTTCGACCAGATGACAGCTTCGGCATTGAGCGGCTCACCGACCGAACAAAGATGGCGTAGCGATTTCATGTTATATTTTTTTACGGTGACAGTGCCCTCGCGCATCAAGAGTCTTATCGCTGTCGGGGCGGAATACCAGACAGTAACCTTGTGTTTTTGTATAAAGGCATACCAGTTATCGGCGCTGAATCCCGAATCCAATACTACCTGGGTTATGCCATTGGCCCAGGGGCCGATTACGCCATAGGAAATACCTGTAACCCATCCAGGATCGGCGGTGCACCAGTAGATATCATCAGGCTTGAGATCGAGAACCCATTTGGCAGTGATATATTGTGAAATCAGCGAGTAATGCACATGCTGTGCACCCTTGGGCTGTCCTGTTGTCCCTGATGTATAATGCAGGACCGACGGCGTATCGGCCTTCGATGGATAACATTCGAATGATTCGACACGCGGCATAGATTCCATATCGAACACCAATTCTCGATCGCCAAGCTGGGAATTGGCGGCATCGACAATGATAATATGCTTCAACGATGGCAACTGCTCGCGAATTTTGCGGATTTTTGGCAGGTGCTTCTTCTGAGTGATAATCGCCGATGTTTTGGCGTTATCGAGCCTTGTGAATAATGACTCGTCGCCAAAAGCTGAATATAGCGGCTGGCAGACTCCCCCCATTTTCAAAATTCCTAAAAATGACAGATATAATTCCGGAACCTTATCCATGAAAATACAAACTCGCTCGCCCGGTTTGATTTTCAGATCGACAAGATATTTCGCGAATGTATTGGATAACACCCGGAGATCATCGAATGTAAATGTCTCGCTGGCCCCTTTGTGGTCTTCCCATATCAAGGCTTTCTTCGATGCCTGGCCAATCTCGCAGATACGATCGCTGCAATACCACCCGATATTGATATTGTCTCCGCTCTTATAGCCGAGTTCTTTTTCACTTAATGACCAATCGAAATCCTTAAGTCTTTTGTCGTACGAACCAATGTTGCTCATTCCACATCCCTTCTTCCACAATTACACTATCTATGTCTCCAGAATCACGTTTGCCAATGCGTATTCGCTTGTATGCGAAAGCGATAAATGAATGCCGGTTATTTTCAGCGCAAGTGCCAAATCCTCCGCCCTCGAATACAATTGAATGAATGGCCGACCGTCCTCGTAATTGAGGATTTCGATATCATTCCAGCTCAAGTCATGCGGCTTTCCTACAGCAAATGCCTTAATGACAGCTTCCTTGGCGGCAAAGCGAGCGGCAAAATGCCGTTCAGGATACCGCTTGGACTGGCAATATTCTATTTCTTTGGATGTAAAAATTGAATTTAAAAAAGAAACGCCGTCGCCATCAATTTCGCGCTTGAGCCGCGCTACTTCGAGAATATCATTTCCAACACCAAAAATCATTCACTCACCACCCAGACACGCACACCATACTACTACTAATATACTTCAATTCACGATTGAAGCAATATCACGGAAAAATCTAATTTCTCTTTTGCGCCATCTCCAATTCTTTGCTATCGGGAAAAAGAACAATCTTCCCGGTTTTGCGGGGCATTGCCATCATATTTTCGAATGCCTTTGGAAAATCTTCAAGCTTCATTTTATGAGTGACTATCGGCGAAATATCGAGTCTTCCTGACGAAAGGAGATTTCGAACTCGATACCAGGTATCGAACATTTTGCGGCCATTGATACCATGGATCTGGCATCCCTTGAATACTATGCCGTCATTGTAATCAATAGTAACTGTCGGGCTGGAAACCACGCCGAAGGCGGTGAATCGGCCACCCTTGCGAATCATCTGAAATCCCTCATTTATGGCCTGTTGTGCTCCAACTAATTCGAGAACGATATCGGCGCCATATCCTCCGGTATGATCCTTAACATAGGCAACTCGATCGACTGAATTATCATCGGCATACAGGATATGATCGGCGCCCATTTTCTTGCCAATTTCAAGCGCGAATCTGCTGATTCCTACAAGAAATATATTGGTCACTCCGACCGCGCGGGCGACTCCTGTCGCGAAAAGCCCTACCGGCCCGTCGCCTATAATAACCATCGATTTGCCGGCGACATCATTGTCTTCTCCGAGAACCGAGTAGGTAGCGTTGCCCAATGGCTCCTGAATTGTAGCGAATTCCGGCGGAATTGATTTATCATTGACCCAGCATACGATTTCAGGCACCGCGACATATTCGGCGAATACTCCGTCGCGATCGACTCCGAGAATCTTCATCCTCTCTCCAATATTGGCCTGACCCAGCAAATATTGAAGATCGCCGGTAAACGGTATATGGGTTTCGGCAGAGATATAATCGCCTATCGAGATTTTCTTTACGAACTTGCCTTTTTCCACGACTTCGCCAGCTACTTCATGGCCAAGAATCTGCGGCAGAGCTTTGGCTCCGATTCTATTTTGAGACCAATTATCCCATTTATAAATATGAACATCTGTACCGCAGACAGAAGTAGCGCTTACCTTGACAAGTACTTCGTCATCGGCGATTTTGGGAATCGGGACTTCTCTTAATTCAGCTCCCAATTCCGGTTTTGTTTTTACTACTGCCCTCATCTTTTCGGACATTTATTGCTCCTTAACACAATCATCAAAAATCCCTATGAAATTGTCTAAAATAATGTAGGCTTATATTACGAATTTAGCAACGGATTTTTAAAATTGGAGGTGTGGAATTGGATTGAGGTCTTGATTAAGGCTGATTGGCTGCGACGGCGGTCGCAAGCTTCTGCTGGATATAGGCTTTCATTTTACTGGTATGCTCCAGCAGCTCCTCAGAAAAGGTCGTCTTAAAAAGCAGGAAATCGGAATCAGCTGAACTGACAATATCATAGGGTTTGGATTCTATAAACGATGTCTCGTAGTCCAGGGCGATCTGCAAAATCTCAGGGCGGCTCAACTGCTTCGATCTGATTTTTTGGACATTGGCATAAATACCATCTAAGAATGTCTTAAGTAATTCCACTCTATATCGTCCGAACGCAAATTTGTTGAGATTAGATGATACCTGGGCGATGAGACGGCCAACCTGCCGGGCATGATTAACTTCCTCGCCGACTGCCTGTTCCCAAAACCATTTTTCATCTGGATATAATCGGGCGAGTTCATTGAAATACTCACCTAACGCCAATTCGCAATTTTGAAGATGATACAGCTCTTCAAAAATCTGATTCTGGTCTTTTTTGATCAAAAATATCCCTTTTCAAAATCCCCGGAAAAGCCAACTATAGGTATTACCCCATTATATTATCGTCTAAATGTGGTCAAATATTACTTGTAGCTTGTAAATGCCCAAAAAAGGCTTCGGGCTTCCGATATCGCAAAAAATCTATCTAAACCAGCGCCAAAAATGGTCAATGACGTTTACACCGTCTTGAAGATTATGGCTATTTTTCAGGCCATTGTAGAGGTAATCCTTGGCGATACGAACTGAATCTCTAAGTTGGCTCCCCTTGGCGCATTCGGCGGCTATGGCCGAGGATAATGTGCACCCCGAACCATGGTTATTTACATTTTTTATCGAATTACCCTGGAAAACTATCATGCCTTCGGAATCAAACAAAACATCATCGGCGGAATCATCCAGATGGCCGCCTTTCATCAGAAATGGGACGTTGAATTTCTTATAAAGCATTTCGGCAGCCTTTTTCAGGTCATCGACCGTCCTGATGGATTGGTTTGTAAGAAATTCCGCTTCCGGTATATTCGGGGTGATCAAGCTTGCCAAAGGAAATAATTTTTCAGTCAGCGATGCGATCGCGTCATCCTGAATGAGTTTGCTGCCAGACGTAGCCGCGAAAACGGGGTCAATGATAAGTGAAATTGATTTGTAATCTTCCAGGACTTCCGCAATAGTATCGATTATTTCGCTTGAATATAGCATTCCGGTTTTAATTCCTTTGACTGGAAAGCCCTTCAGAACTGCCTTCAATTGCTCACGCACGACATCTTTATCGATTGCCTGAATAGCATAGACTCCTTTCAGATTCTGTGCGGTTATCGCGGTAATTACGCTTGTTCCATATACGCCCAGCGCGGAGAATGTTTTTAGATCGGCTTGAATTCCAGCGCCGCCGCCGGAATCGGAGCCCGCGATTGTCAGCGCGACACAATTTTTCATCATATCGATATACCCCTATTGTCCGCTTTTAAAATGATCATATCCGCTCGCCTTTATTGGACGCAGATTGCCATCGAAGCCCTTAATTTTAATGCCCGAACCATTAATCATTTCGCCTATAATATATAATTGGCAGCCATTTGCATTGAGAATCGCACTGAGCTTGGCAGAATTTTCAGCCGGCACAGTTCCCAGCAGTACATAGTCTTCGCCGACATGCAATGACAGCTTTTCAAAATCGAGATTAAATTCTTTGCAATAATTTTTAAATAATTCCGTTACTGGCAATTGGGATTCGTCAATAACCGCCCCGAGATTCGATTCAATGCATATATGCCCTAAATCGGAGGCTACTCCGTCGGAAACATCAATCATGGAATTGGCCAATTTTGATATCGCAATCTGCCGCCCGGCTTTTATATGAGGAAGGGGATTAAAATGCGCTTCGATCAGTTCTTCGCCTTTCTCGAATTCGCGATTTGATAGAATCAAATCCAATCCGGCGGCCGAAGAGCCAATTGTCCCGGTCAGAAAAATTTTATCTCCCGCCTTTGCCCCTGAACGATATAGAATTTCATCTTCGGCAATCTCGCCTACAAGAGAGATATTGATTACGAGATGTTGGGGCGAGGCAGTCGTATCCCCGCCGAGCAAATTTACATCGAATTCGCCGGCTATCGCTTTCATGCCATTATAAAGACTATCGAGATATTCCACGTTGATTGAATCGGGTATTGCAATTGAGATGACAGCCTCGCGGGGCGTACCGCCCATTGCGGCAATATCGGAGATATTCACCGCCAATGATTTTCGGCCCAATTTGAATGTTGACATCGGCTCGCGTAGAAAATGTATATTTTCCACAAGCATATCTGTCGTAAGGAGAGTGACAAGATTGGATGATGTTCTAAATACGCAACAGTCATCGCCGATAGCTTTTATGACATTTTTCTCTCTTATAAAGCAGCCATTCTTGATACGATCGATAAATCCGAATTCGCCAATTTCCTTCAGCTTCATTTCAATTCCCCATGCGCGACACCATTTAGAAACAATCCTCTCGCGCGCATAATTTCGGCTTTGATTGCCTTTGCTGCCATAGTTGGACTCTTTTGCGAGCAGATACCCGAAACTACTGCGATTCCATCTAAACCTGCTGAAATAGCCGCATAAGCATTGGTTTGATTCAGCCCGCCGATTCCAACAATCGGAATATTCACAGCTTTACTAATTGCCGGGATGCCCTCAATACCAATTTGAGCGGTCAGCTCAGGTTTTGTCGCGGTAATAAATATTGGTGAAAGTCCAAGATAATCCGCGCCTCCGGATTCCGCGTTGATCGCGTCCTGAACCGTGAACACCGATACGCCTATTATTTTATCGGGGCCGAGGATTTTTCTGGCAATATCGAGCGGCATATCGTCTGATCCTATATGCACACCATCGACGTCAAGAGCCAATGCGAGATCGATTCGATCATTGATTATGAGAGGGATATTTCTCGATTTCAGAAAATCACTTATCCTGAGGCCTTCTTCATAAAATTGGGCGGTGGTCGCTTTTTTCTCGCGTAATTGCACCAGCGTTACACCGCCATTGGCTGCCGCCATAACTATATCGAGGTTACTTCGACCAAAAGATAATTCTCTATCGGTCACAAGATACAGAGAGTAATCGATTTTCGATTTATCTATCATTGAAATCAGCATAGTTCCAGCTTCGCCATGTCTGCGAATTGCTCAGGAGTAATCTCATACATGGCATCGATTAATGCGGCCATAAATGATCCGGGTGATTTGGCTTTTTCAGCGGCAATTTCACCAGCCATTCCAAAAAACGCCAGCCCTGCCGCAGCTGCAAACATCATATTGACAGATACCGCCGCAAATGCCGCGATAGTCGCAGTCGAGGCGCATCCGGTACCAGTGATCGAACTTAATAGCGGGTGGCCGTTACTGCAGCGAATAATGCTTTTGCCGTCAGTAATCAAATCGATCGGCCCGGTAATGACGACGATCGAATTAAGCTGATGAGCTTCCTTCATCGCTGTTTCGGTCGCTTGATCGACATTGTGAGCCGTGTCAACTCCCTTGGTTTTAATATCATCAGATGCAATTGACAGAATCTCTGACGCGTTGCCCCTGATTATGGAGATATCAAGCTCCTTCGCCAATTTCTTGAATGTGTTGGTTCTAAGCGAGGTTGCCCCGGAACCGACAGGATCGAGAATTATCGGCACAGCCAGTTGATTGGCTTTTTTGCCGGCCTTTATCATCGAATCGATCCAATGATCCGACAGCGTGCCAATATTTATTACCAGGGCCTTGGCCAGCGATACCATCTCTTCGACTTCATTAGGCGCATGCGCCATCACCGGTGACGCGCCCATCGCCAGAAGAGTATTGGCGGTAAAATTCATGACGACGTAATTGGTGATATTATGAATGAGCGGATGGTCATGCCTGATCGTCTTCAGCATAACATCCAAATTTAGATTTTTCATAGCTGCTCCATATATATTTTGCGGCGTAACGGAAATTGCGACAATAGGACCACCCTTGCAGTGGCCGTAAGTCCGTTCCCTACGCCGGAATTACCCGTTTCAGGTTCGGAGGGTTCTTTCTCAGGCCAATGGCCGCCCCTACGGACATCGGAAATATAAAATGGGGTGGCTACAGGCGCAAGCGATTTTGATAACAATTTTCAAATCCCGCGGGCAAAAAAGAACGGCCATGACGATGGTCACGGCCGCCTTTAATAAATGTAATTAATACTATTTTGTTTTTGAATTAATCGGTTCTTTTGTCTTTACCGGCTCTTTTGGCTTCTCAAATGGAGTTACAAAAAACCGTTCGAAAGATGGTTTATTGACTATGAAAAGATTCGGATTCCCCTCGATCGCGACATAACGATCCTCGGCTTCATTAATCTTATCGCTGAATTTAATCAAGGTTGATCTTCCGAGGCTGTCGCCGGCCCAAAGATTATACTGTGAATTTGGCAATCCGAATTTATCTCTATTGGCCGGATCGCTGACTCCTGTAGCCCTCAATCCGCTAATACCGCCGAGAATTCCGCGAATTTTAGAATCATCGAGTTTAGTGCCTTTAGTGGGGGCTATCTGCTCCCAGGTGGCTTGAGGCGGAGTCGGCGATGTGCTATCAGCCTGAGCGGGCTTCATCGAAACAAAATCATAATCGGCTTTGGGAGTATGAATTTTGATAGAATTGATTTCGTCCCGTTTCAGAGAGCAGACGGAAAGCTCCAACCAGCGATTGGTCGGGAGTCTTTTGGATGGCTCGGCGTTCCAGGCCGCGAAGCGCGAGATAAAATTGTTGTCAGCCAGATAAACCTTGGGATCCCCCGCGATTCTAACGAAGCAATCCTTGCCGCTCTGTCCGCCCTTACCCACAAAGACATGAACCAGGGTTGAGCCTGATATATCGAGCAATTTAATCTGCAATGCCTTTTCGTCGGTAATATCGAAATCGGGATAGAGATCGGGAGTTTCGGCTCTGATCGATCCTGTTACAGTATCGAGCTCGGCGATCAGCTTCGAAACATCGGCATTCTTAGCGGGAGCGTTGAATTCATTTGAGATGACCCACCCCGTATCTTTCCTGGCGAAATAAAGGCCGGAATCCGGATAGGCCTGCTTGAATACCTGAATTGTATTCACGCTTTGCGGATCGAACTTGATCTTCAATTCCGAAAAACTCTCCACAGAGGAACTGGCGCGCCCGAAATATTTTTGCAGTAAAAAGCCGGCAGTCAAGGCGACCAGTATTATCAGTAATATGCCAAGGGTTTTATTCTTCATTTTAGTTACCTCCACCCGCTTGTTCCAGAAGTCTTCGATATGCCTGTCTTCTATCCTGCCGCATATACATTCTGACAATTCCGAATGCTATAATGATTGCGGGAGCTAAAAGAATAGTAAATATTCGCCATAGAATCTTGGCGGCCGGCGATGTTTCTTTGAGGAAACGTTGTTCGACTGATTTGCTCCTGATCTGCAATAAATCCTCGCTTAGAGTAAATCCTTCTACTGCCTTCAAAATCAAATCCTCGTGGGCGGGTTTTTGACCCTGGAAACGTGCATCCGGTATAAATTGATCTGTAAATATCTCGCTGCATCCGATCAGCATTAGCCTGCCAGGCTCTTTAGTAACCGACTGGGTCTCGGTGGGAGACGGGATTGAATCGGATTGGTCTTGCCATTTGGGAACAGGCTGATTTTCATAAGGGAATGGGAATTGCCCGGTAAGAATAATTCCCAACGGCTGGCGGCCGATCATCTTTTGGCCATCCGAGGTTTTGGTTGCCAGAGGCGAACCGGTATAATCTACCTCCCATGTTTTCGGACTCGACGTAAACAAAGTCGCGAATTTCAAGCCCAGTTGATTTACCTTTGTGGAATCTATTTTCAACGCCGAACCCCAGAGATAAACCATTGGACCAAGATTCTGCGTAAATCCAAAGGCGTCATTCATATTATCGGGCGTGACCTTAATTTGAACCGGCGACTGCACGTCGACATTAATTGGCACCGGAATAAATCCACCTAATGATCCCTGTGTCTGAATGCTTACTATTTGATTTTGATCATCCATCAGGATTTTATCGTTGAGCGAAACTCCATAATTCGAAAGCAGGCCGTTGATACCTGTTTCGTTCTTTCCCGGCATGATCATGACGTCGCCGCGAACAGGATTGTAATTATATTTATATTGCTGGGCGGCAATAATCACATTTTTACCCTCCGCCAGCGCTTTTGCAATTTCGTATTTCTGACGGTCCGAAAGATTATCGGGATCGGCGACAAATAATGTTTTGAGGTTACCGGGAAGATTCTCTTTGGACGACAAGTCAACTCTTGAAACCTGATAACCGAGTTCCTGGAGAGTGCCGGTCAGATTCTTGAATCTATCGGTCTTTTCCGGCACCTGCTGTCCCATCTGACGCATCATCTGGCGCATCCGAGGATCGTTATACCGTTGATCCATCGGTTCATAGGGGGCGACTATTGCCAGTCCTGGAGTGCCCGATTGAGTCAATCTGAAAATACGGGAGCAGATATCATATTCCAATGTCGGCAGGCTTTGGGGCAAGACCTGCGGCAGAATATCGTCCGGCTTATCGAGATAAGAAATAGCGATAGAAGAAAAGACCTTCTTGATACCGACAGCGTCCTTTTCCTGAGTGCGAAGTGTAAATGACGCTATGCCTTTTTGCGCAAGAGCGTTGCTGACATCCTCATTGGCGGTAGGATCGACCACCTCGAATTTAAACTTTATCGGAAATCTGCGAAAATTCGGAAAGCTTATCGCTGATATTCCGCTGCATATCCTTCATGCCCGGAGGCATTTTGTCTTCCGGGGTGACATAATATCTGACTGTCACTTTCGTTTTCAAATTCTTTAGAATATTCTTGGCGGCGCTGCTGACAGTATAAATTTTGCCGGCGGTCGTATCGATTCTTCCGAGCGGAAGTCTGTATATCACCAGATTGAGCATGGCCGCCACGGCTAACATCACTATTGCCGAACCGAAAAATTTCAGATCGGCCTGCCGTCTCATTCTCTGTTCGACAGTCAGGGCATTGAGAACAAGGAAAACCGTGATTAACGAGCCGAAGTAGATAATATCATTTAGACCGACAATCCCTTTATACATATCCTCGAAATGATTCAATGAGCCCAGGGCGCGCTGGAGGAACGTGCCGAATCCGCCAATCCAGGAATCGAGTTGGGCCGCGACAGGCAGCCAGCCCAAAAGATGAAGCAATAAGCAGCCCAAGAGCGCCATTACCCATGCGGTGATCTGGTCTTTAAAAAGGCCGGAGAAAAATATTCCGATGGAAGTATACAATGCGCCCAGGAAGAAGAGGCCGAGATAACCGCCGAATATCGGGCCAAAATCGGGCTTGCCGAGAAACATCAAGGCTATCGGTATCGGCAATGTGCCGACCAGGTATAAAATGTAGAATGATACACCAGCCATGAATTTGCCGATTACCAATTCGAACGGCTTCATAGGCAATGATTGAAGCAGCGCGATCGAACCTGACTTTTGATCCTCCGCCCAAAGCCTCATCGATATGGCAGGCAGGAAGAAAAGCATCAGCCAGGAATTGATCGAGAAAAAGTCTCTCATCTCCGCCAGTTGGGCCGCGAAGAAGAAAAAGAACATGTATAGCCCCGAGCAGACCGCCAGGATCGAAATTATGAAAATATAGGCTATCGGCGAGTTGAAATATGATGAGAATTCGCGATTGAATATGGTTTTTATATTTTTCATATCATCTCTCCTATGCCGCTGCCGTGTTTGTCTTGGATGATTTAGACGCGCCGGTCTTTACGTAGTAGCGGAACGCTTCCTCAAGCGACGCCTTTTCCCGAACGAATTCACGAACCGGCCAGCCGTTCTTATGAATCATATCTGTAAGCATTTTGCCCAAATCGTGCGACGCCCCCGCTTCCACCATGGCCTGCGAGTAGCCATCTCTTTCGTTCACATTGAAATTGACTGGAATCTGATCTTTCAATGTATTCAATGCCGCCTTGAGATTCGACGCGCTTGTCGATACTTCGAGGATGAATCTTTTTGACTTTGTCACTTTTGACTCCAATTCCTCGAGTGTGCCGTCGGCAACGATAACGCCTTCATTGATGATAACAACGCGATCAGAAATCGCCTCGACCTCCTGCAAAATATGAGTCGAGAAAATTATCGTTTTGTCATGGGCTAATGACCTTACCAGATCCCTTATTCCCATAATCTGGATAGGATCAAGTCCGGATGTCGGTTCATCGAGAATGAGAACCTCAGGATCGTGTATCAACGCCTGTGCCAATCCCACTCTCTGGCCATAGCCCCGGGAAAGAGTGCCGACCGGTGTTCTAAATACCGACCTCAGGCCGCAGGAATTGACAACGTAGTCAATTCGCGACTTCAACATCGGCTGATCCAGGCCCCTGGCCTTTCCCACGAATTCGAGATATTCGAATACTTCCATCTCGCCATATAATGGAGGTGTTTCCGGCAGATAGCCGACTCGTCTGCGAACCTCAATTGGGTCCTTTAGAATATCAAATCCTGCTACCATGGCGGTGCCCCCAGTGGGGACCATTTGAGTGGTTAGAATTTTCATTGTGGTAGTTTTCCCGGCGCCGTTGGGTCCGAGAAGCCCAAGTACCTGGCCCTTAACCGCTTTGAATGAAGCGTCGGCCAGGGCCACCACGGGGCCATAGCTCATGCATAATCCATTGGCCTCAACCATTGAATTTGGCTCTCCTTGTCTTTATTTTGATCCTGCTCATAATTTCCCCTTCAAAAAAATATTATACTCACGGGAATTTTCTTGGTTCGATATGATATGAAATTATTTTCGCGATATCCACATTTTTCCACAATAAAGATATAGAATTCTAAAACGATATCCAGCACCCTTTGGGATTGCCATTTGATTGCCCTATTGATATATTCGGACGGTTGGAATGTAATATGGATAAAATGAATCGATGATAGAGTCTAATAATGGAGAGGTAATAGTGCACGACGAAAGCAAGAAGCATTGGTGGAAAGAGGCATTGCCTCATTGTAAGCCGTCCACGAGAGTATTGACGGCAGGTTATGATCCCCGACTATCAGAAATGTCCGCTAAAGTCCCAATTTTCCCAACATCAACATTCCTATTTAAGACCGCCGAAGACGGCGAACGCTTTTTCCATCTTCAAAATCATCCGGAAGACAGGAAAGATGGCGAAGACCAGGGTCTGATTTACTCGCGAATGAATAATCCCAATATGGAAATCGTCGAAGACAAAATGATTGTAATGGAAGTCGGCGCTGAAGCGGCGGCAGTGTTTCCGTCAGGGATGTCGGCTATCGCCATGATGTGCTTTGCATTGCTCAAACCGGGTGATGTAATTGTATATTCCGCGCCCGTATACGGTGGCACGGAACATCTTTTCGAGGAAGTGCTGCCGAAATTTAATATTAAGGCTGTACCCGTGTGTTCCCAGAACGCCAGCGAATATAAAAAGGTCATGTCGGCTTATAAAGATAACCTGGCGATGGTTTTCATTGAAACACCTGCCAATCCAACAATTGTGCTGACCGATATTCAGGCCGTTGTAGAGATCGCAAAAGGCTTCAAAGGCACAAATGGCAAAATTCCCGTAGTAGTAGATAACACCTTTATGGGCCCTGTCTTTCAAGCCTGTTTCCCATTTGGAGTGGATTTGGTCGTGTATTCAGCTACCAAGTTTATCGGAGGCCATTCGGATCTGATTGGTGGGTTTGTTCTTGGCAGCAAACGATTAATCGGTCAGATAAAGCCTATTCGTTCAGTATTGGGCGCCACTACCGATCCATTCTGCTGCTGGATGATGTCGCGTTCATTGGAGACCATCGAACTTCGCATGATAAAAAGTGCCGAGAACGCGATGAAGATCGCCGAATTCCTCGTGGCTCATTCGAAAGTCGAAAAGGTTGTATATCCGGGGCTTTTGAAAGCTCCAGATCCACAATTTGAGATTTATAAAAAACAATGCACTGGTCCGGGATCATTGATTTCATTTTATATAAAAGGCGGCAAGAAGGAAGCATTCAAGATGCTAAATAGCCTTGAAGTCTGCAGATTGGCTGTCAGCCTGGGTGGCACTGAGACATTAATTGAGCATCCCCGACGAATGACTCATTCCGAGGTGCCCGAGGAGATGTGCCAGAAAGTAGGCATGACCGACTCAATGATAAGACTCTCGCTGGGAATTGAAGATGCGGACGATTTGATTAGAGATTTGGATCAAGCTTTGAACAAAATCTAAGTCGTTATTTGTAAATATCTTAATATTAATTTGTTGCGCAGTTAAACGCGGTCTTGTAGAAAGACCGCGTTTATTTTTATAAACCTTCAGCATTCAACTTTCCGCTCGATAATTCTCAACACAGGGAGGAATCGTTAATGCAATTCGATAAGGCGTATATCATTCAAAAAATGCTTGAGATTGGGCTTATTAATAAACAGATGCTTATGAGAATTGGAATTACGTGCAAAAATCGCAATATTGATCTTCTCAAAGTACTTATTAATTATACCGGGATGAATACTGATCAGGTACAGGAATTCGCGAGGGAGCATTTGGGCCTTCCCCGGATTGATCTTGAGGATGTTATTCTAAATCCCGAGGTGGTAAAATCAGTTCCAATTGAATTTGAAATCGCGCACAAGGTCGTGCCGGCATTCAAAATAGTTGGACATACACATTTGGCTGTATCAAACCCATTTGATTTTAAGGCTATGGAATTAGTCCAGGACTATATCGGTAAGGAGTTCTATATCGTGCTGGCTCCGGAAACACAGGTTATTCAGGCAGTAAACAGTCTACAGTCAGCTTAGAAATAGATTGTGATATTAAGCAATGGCGCACCCAGAAACATTTTTCCCGTCGTCTGCATTGGTCTAAGGAACGCAAGCTCGCCCGATATTCTCTCGCCATGAACTCTAAATCCATATGTGACAACCGAATTATCTATTTCATTAAAAAAATCCGCCCCCAATATTTCCGAAATGAATTGTACCCTGTTTGACAATTTGCCAGAAAATCCCAGGCCGCCCCAGAGCGCTCGTTCGCCATTTTTCGTGCCCCCCACCATGGTGCCATTGAGCACAGCGCCAAAGACTATTTTCTCCGTATGAATATCGCCCGAGATGTAGAAAGTGTTAAGGGTATATGGATCGGAATCTTCGTCGAATAACCATTCCTTCCAAAGAATGATATTCGCCCCAGTGGCAAGATTAAAGCCGTAGGTATTCGAACGATACAACGCTATCTTGAATCCGCCGGTAAATAGTTGATTTTCAAAACCACCAAACGGAAATATGGTCATTCCCACTCCGATCTGCAGCCGATTCAGCGGAGCGTAACCATACTGGACAAAAAACAGTTCATAATTGGCAAAATACTGAGTCCCCTTGGGAATTAATTCGCCGGTTGGCAAGATTATAAATCGGCTGCGATTAGGATCATCATAGGAGCCCGGCCTTGAAATCAGGCTGGCGCCGCACTGTAAGCAAAATTTCGCATTCGATGGATTTAATGTACCGCATTTGGGGCATACGATACCTTGCGGCTGACTGGATTTGAGAGAATCTGATTGAGCCATCGCTAAAACCGGATAAAGACAAAACAATGCCAATATAATCAACAACGCATTAATCAGAAAAAAGCGTAATCTATAATGAATGGTAGAATACATATGATAATTATATAAACAGCGGCTGGCACGAGTCAAGCGGATGCTTGAAACCAATTCTTTTTAAATGTCTAAATTTTACAACAATCCGTATATGCCGTAAACCACCCTATCTATCCCTGCCAAATCCTTTACGATACTTATATCTCGAAACACAGGCTTCATTAGCTCTCTAATTGATTCGGCCTGGCCCTTGCCAGTCTCGAAAGCCAGCAGGCCGCCCGGCTTAAGGATCATGGTAATATTGCTAATGATGTCTTTAAAAAAGCGCAAAGGATCCCCGGGGCTATAAAGAGCAACATCCGGTTCGAAATCCCGGACTTCCGGCTGGAGTGATGATTTATCAGCGCTATCCACATAGGGCGGATTGGAAACCACGCAATCAAATTGGCTGATATTATTCCGTGAATCGGAATTGAAAATATCGATATTGGCGAAAGTTACTTTATCCTCGACACCATTCAATTGGGCATTTGATATGGCCAGATCAAGGGCATCCTGGCTTATATCGATCGCTGTGATCCTCGCGTTGCTTAGGTTGTATGCCAGGGCGATGGCGATATTGCCGGATCCGGTACCTATATCGAGAATTGAAGGTGATTTTTCATTGCGTAATTTCTCGATTATGGTCTCGACAAGTATCTCGGTTTCCGGTCGGGGGATCAATGCCCTATTATCGCATTTAAGTTTGATATTATAAAATTCAACTTCGCCAATCAAATGCTGTAGCGGAACATGCCGAGACCTTTTCTGAATCAGGTCTTTATATTTTTCTATATTGTTTTGATTAATAGATAGATTTTGATCGAGCAGGATTTGATGTCGGGATTTATTTAATATAGATTGCAGCAGAAGCGTGGCCGAAATTTCATTATCACTGATTCCGGCGGATTTCAGGGTTGCCTTGCCCCATTTCAAGAGCTCGCCAAGGCGACTTACCAAATCAGGCCCCGAAAATCTCCCGCTCCCATTTGACCGATGGCCCCTTTTCCATCATGCGGAAATCACTGCAGGCTCCGCCCGCCATGCGATGATCGAATCCCAGCGGCGATCGCGGCATTTCATCATTAAAATTTGCCAGATTATCGGCCTTCGCCACCATACTTCCTGCATACAGAACCGCGGCGACCTGGGCAAATCTTCCAAAAAAATCACGTCGATTCATTTGTTAATATCTCCCAATATTTTACTTTCTCTTGAAAATAGCAGCCAGCCAATTGATAATTTCAAAACTGTGCCCGAATATTGATATTTCATTTTCGGATTGGATTTAATAGAGTATTCATTCCATCGATACACTACATCGAAATCCGCGTAGACTTTGTTCTTAATAAAATATCTCAGTCCTCCGAGGCCCCCGATATTAAAAGCGTTTTTTGAACGATTCCATACGTCATTTTGGTCGGTAAAACGATCCAGGCCCATTTCAATACCTGCCATCAAGAGCAGATTTCCGGATTCTGTAATCTCATAGCCATAGTCGCCCGAAAATGTAACTCCATTTATCGATAGCCGCGAATGAGAATTGCCGTAATCAGAAAGCTCTTTCCTGTAGATATCGTAAGAGGCGCCAATCCCGAAACCGCTGGCAAAATGATAATTGACTCCAAGCCCATAGGTCATATTGTCGTAATATTCATACGATCCGATATTGCTGTTTATGTAGCTCAATTTCGCCACCGGATAATAATCGAAACTCGCGTCAATTGAAAAACCATTGTTGGCCTTACAATTGGAATAAGAAAAAAGTGAAATTGCCATAAAAATTGACAATGATAATTTGGAAATCATGTCGAGCTAAGGTTGAAATTCGCTATTTTCATGAATGGCACCAGCATCATAGCGCCGTATTGGGGAATCAATCTTTGCTCGGACGAAATCATTTCGGCGTTGGAAAACGCTTCCAACATCGATTGCTGTACCCGCATGTCGACAACCGGTTTTGTGATTTTGCCATTTTCGATAAGGAAGGTTCCGTCACGAGTGTAGCCAGTTACCATTGTCTTCATCGGATTGAGAAAATTCAAATACCAAAAACGAGTAACATAAATACCAGATTGCGTTGATTTGATCATATCTTCTACTGAAGTATTGCCGCCGGAAAGCACCATTGATTTCGGATATGGACCGTAATTATTATCCGGTTCGAGAGCGTTGCCGGTGGATTCGGTCTTGGCCTGATTGGCGTAGTAGCTATTATAGACTCCCGCCCGGGCGATTCCGTTTTCGACCATCACGACCTTTTTCCGCGGAACACCTTCATAATCGAACGGCATGTATTCCATTAATGGATTAGCGGGATCTTCGGATATAGTAACATTGTCGCCCATAATTTTCTGGCCGATCTTATTGCTCATAAAGCTTCGACCCGAGGCCAGTGTTTTTCCGCCGAAACCCAGGAACGCCAGAAACAGCAAGAAATTGGCGACAGCGTCAGGCTCAAGAATCACGGTGTATTGCCCGGTCGGAATTGTCGCCGGCTCGCCGGGAAACGCGGCTTTATCGATAGCCATTTGCGCGATAGCAATAGAATCGAATTTACTGATATCACGGCCAGCGGCCTGCGCCCACCCCGAACGGCCATTAGGCGCCGCGGCTGTGATAGAAAATTTATATTGAGTATTCTTGCCGAATTGCTCGGTTCCCAGCGAATTGGTCACGGCCAAAGCTGTGCCCGATGATTCGTAGGTGCCCGCGCAAATAAGATTTTTGGTTTTAGCGCGGTTTACAATTTCCTTGATGGCCGAAGCTCTATCCGATGGCGGAAATTCAAGCGTCTTTTTATAATTGCCTACCGATTCTTTAACTGTCGCAGCTTTAACAAATGATGTTAAATTGGGATCGTCATTCTGGCTCTGGGCGATCTCCGACGATGCCTTGATCAGCCCTATAAGCCCCTCAGCGGAAGTATCATTGGACCTTGCCACGCCGATCTTTTTGCCATAGACCGAACGGCACCAGACCGTGGAATCCGAGCGCCCCATATTTTGATGAATGATATTTTCGGCGAATCGGGTTAAATAAAATTCCTGAGATTCCGCTACCAACTCAGTCTGCTCCGCCGCTGATGACTTCAGCGCGGCCTTGAATTCATCTATGATTTTTTTATCTATCATGAACGACCAACCTTGATATTATTCAAAAGTATCGGCGAGGCTCCCTGACCCGTGCGGGCATTCTGGCCGGGCTGGCCCTTGCCGCAATTGGGAGTACCCCAGATTTTCCAGAGGCTTTCATTTCCAATCTCGACAACCGAATTCCAGAAATCGACGGTCTTACCTGAAAACGTTGGATTTTTGAAAACCTGCCCAAGCTTTCCGCCCTTGATCTCCCAGGCAATTTCGCATCCGAATTCAAAACTGGAACGATCATCCGAAGGCGACCATGACGAAATTGTTGACATATAGATGCCATCCTGTACTGCCGATAGCAAATCATCGAAAGACTTGTCGCCCGGCATAAGACAGGTATTGGTCATTCGGACGAGCGGGATATTTCCCCAACCATCGGCTCTAGCGGCGGCGGTTGATTTGCGATTGATTCTGGCGGCAGTTTCTCTCGATGACAGATAGCCAACCAGCAAACCGCCTTTGATCAAATCCGCCTTATAAGACTTGATGCCTTCATCATCATATCCAAATGATCCCAGGCCATAGGAATGAGTCGGGTCCGCGACAACATTGATAAGCGGCGAACCATATTGCAATTTATCCAATTGATCTGTTGTGGCGAAACTTGTACCTGAGAAATTTCTCTCCGAACCGAACACCCTGTCCAGTTCGAGCGGGTGGCCAATCAGCTCGTGTATCACCAATCCGACCACTGAACCTTCGAGAAGCAGCATGGTATTGCTCGATGGACAATCAGGCGCGGCCATTAACGCGATAGCTTCTTCAGACAGCTTCGGAATTTCAGCCGCAAAATTATATTGATCCAAAAGCTCGTAGCCGCATGCCTCAAATTGGCCGCCATTCTGAGGGTAACTGCGACTGGATCGTTCCCTCATCGATTTTCTCACTCCGAGGGCGATACCGGCGCCGGAGTGAATTATAGTCTGATTTATTTTCGATCCGATATTTGATGCGAAATACGAATTGATCTTTCTGAAATCGAGGTCGGCGCTTCGCGAATTGATTTGCGAATTCTGCGTCATTAAGCCATCGAGCCCCGAAAGAAATGCTAATTTCTCTTTTAACGAAATTGTAAAGGGATCGATTTTAAAATTGCTCTTGTAATTATCATTGTAGGCCTCGGTCGGAGCTAAAGCGACGGGAGAATTGTTCACAATCGCGGATGCCTTGGCAATATTAACCGCGATTTCGGCCGCTCTGCGAGCCTCTTTTTCATTGATCGTGGATGTACCGAAGAATCCCCAGGCTCCATTGGCAACGACTCTGACGCCTATTCCCCGGTCACTTGCGTTGCTGACAGCATCCGGGGCGCCATCGGTATATGATAGGGATTCAGTCAGGGTCTCTACATAGCGGCAATCCGCATAGGTTGCACCTGACGACACGGCCTTGTCTATCGCAATCGACGCGATTTTTTCTATATCTGCCATATCAGATTGAATGAGGTATCATGTAAGAAATGAAGGTGACCACGAAGCTTAGAATTACCAGAGCAAAATATAGGCTTCTGGATATTTTCAAATCCCCGCCTTTCAAGCCCTTTAACGACAGCAAGAAAGTGATAAGCCAGAAAAATAGAATTATCAATGTTTTATTGTCAGTGATATCCCATCCGATCGGGATACCTCCCCAACCCTGGCCGAATGTCTGATAAGCGACAAGATACCCTAATGGGATTCCGCCGATAAAAACAAATATCACCGTCCACATAAGATACTTCACTGATTTTATTATATATTCCTTATTCTTTAATGCCTCGAATGCCAGGAATACGGTAATCAATCCGGTAAAGATAGTGGCAAACATGAAGAAAATATGAGGATAAATTACCAATGGCGATACATGGCCCTTGAATTTTATGAATTGATCATCTTTTGCGGGGAATACTGCCAACGGCACGCCATTCCTTGAAATATTTATATGATAAAACCATTTCTGCCCTTTGGGGAGCACAGGAAGCTCGCAGGAAAAACCATCGGGACCGGGATTCATGACCAATGATTCATACGGCCCGCCAGCCTTATTGGAGAAATAAACCATTGCCGTAATATTATTAGTGTCGGATGCCTTAACGGTAAGCACTGGAGATTCGCCAAAGCTTTCAGTTGTCGTATTATGGCTAAAACTGACGCCTTCGATGGCGGTATTGAATTCAACCGCATGCCTCGTTGATGTTTTTCTGGCTATGGCGAGCATCAGGATAGTAAGGATGAATGCCGCCGCGTAACGAATTATTAACTTCATTGCATTCCTTTCAATTGCATATCGTGGGCCGATTTTTTTGCCTCTCCAATGATCTCATCGAGATCACCGTTAAGAATATCTTCAAGGTTATATAGTGTCAAGCCAAACCTATGATCCGTAATTCTGTTCTGAGGGAAATTATATGTCTTAATTTTTTCGGAGCGATCTCCCGACCCTACCTGGGTTTTTCTCTGTCGGGCAATATTAGCCTGTTGCTCTTGAATTGCCCTGTCGAGCAGACGAGCCCTGAGGACTTTCATCGCTTTATTTTTATTTTTCAATTGCGATTTTTCATCCTGACAGGTGACAACTGTTCCGGTAGGAATATGGGTAATTCTTACAGCGGAATCGGTGGTATTCACGGACTGGCCGCCCGGACCCGATGAACGATAGACATCGATTTTCAATTCATTAGCCTCGATATGAATATCAACATCCTCTGCCTCAGGAAGCACAGCTACACTGGCCGCCGATGTGTGAATACGACCGGACGCTTCGGTCCTCGGCACTCTCTGAACTCGATGAACGCCCGATTCCATTTTCAGCAATCCGTAGACACCAGTACCCTCGACCGCAAAAATTATTTCCTTCAGGCCGCCAATACCGGTATCATGGGTATTCATGATATCGATCTTCCAGCCTTTTCGTTCGATATAGCGCGAATACATTCTGAAAAGATCCGCCGCGAAAAGGGCCGCTTCTTCCCCGCCGGTGCCAGCGCGTATTTCGATTATGACGCCCTTATCATCTTCAGGGTCCTTGGGGATAAGAAGAAGTTCGAGTTCTGAACTCAGTTTTGTCAATCGACCTTCCAGCTCCTGCGATTCGGCCTTGGCCAATTCCATCATTTCAGGGTCTTCGGCGGAACCAAGCAGTTCATGATTATCTTCGAGCTGCTTTACTACCTGCCGGTACTCCTTACCTTTTTCCATGACAGTCTTCAGGTCGGAATGTTCCTTGGCAAGCGAACGATATAGCTTTTGATCAGAAATTACCTTCGGATCGCCCAATTGGTCGGTAAGCTCGGCAAATCGTTTTTCGACCGGCTCTAAGATTTTAATTAGATCTGATTGCATATTATAATTTTATCTTGGAAGTATCTAAAGGGTGTTTGGAGAAACCGATGTACTATTTATGGCGCTTTTCAGGGCAGTTATTGCCACATCGATCTGATCATCGGAGGGCTCTTTGGTTGTGATATGCTGAAGCCATAGACCGGGGGCGATTAAAAACTTGGTAATTGCGCTATTTCGTGTCTTCCCTGAAAGTTTTAGCAATTCAAATGACAATCCGGCGATCAAAGGAAGGAATGCCAGATGCGTGCCAAACCGTTCAAAGACACCCTGGGCATGGCCGAAAACCACGACAAAAAGCGTATCTGAAATCGAATAAGTGAGTATGGCCAGCATTGCGACTATCAATACGAAACTTGTTCCGCATCTCGGATGAAATGTCTTAAATGATCGTGTAGAATCCGGAACTAACGGAAGATCGGCCTCGAATGCGAATATGGATTTATGCTCTGCCCCATGATATTCGAATAGTCTGCGGAATTCCCTGAATTTCGAAAGAGTCCAGACATAGCCGAGGAAGATCAAAAGCCTGATCGAACCGGCGACAATATTAAAACCGATAGCCTTTTTATTGATTGATAAAATTTGAGTAAGAAGGATAGGCAGGAAAAAGAAAATCGCAATACCGATTGCCAGCGAAACTGTCATGGTAATAATAATCGCCATGCTCATTTTACTGGACTTCGAATCCTTGGAATCCTTTTCGGGAATTTCTCCCTCGTGAGCGGCAACCTCGGCGGAATAATTCAACGTCTTGATTCCGAGGACAAGCATTTCGAAAAATGATATTATGCCGCGTATTATCGGTTTCCCCAAAATCTTAATCTTCTTTGTCAGTGAAATATAAGGCTCAGTCCTGGTGATAATTCTGCCGTCAGGCAAACGGAGCGACGTGGCTACCCGTTCGGGGGATCGCATCATCACGCCTTCGATAACGGCCTGACCGCCTACATTCTTATCTATAGAGTTTAAAAACCATAGAAATGGATAAACTACAAATGATACAATTCTATAATACAATAAGAATCTCCCCAATAAAAAATCAGGCCAAATTAAGGCCTGATCTAAAATGCCTATTTGTCCTTTTTCTGGATACCCGATGTATCGCCGTATTTGCGGCGGAATCGCTCCACGCGGCCGGCGGTATCGAGCAATTTCTGCTTACCCGTGAAATACGGATGGCAGCTCGAACAAATTTCTACGCTGATATCTTTGACCGTAGATCTCGTCTCAATCACATTACCACAAGCGCACTTGATCTTGGTCTCGTAGTATTTTGGGTGAATGCCTTCCTTCAAAGTAACCTCCTAAAATCGTATCAATATATGAACCAAATACAAATACGCAACTCTTATTTTTGCCGTTTAATCCTAAATTCGTCCACTGCCCGTCTGAAAAGCCTAACGGGAATTCCCTCGCTCCGGTTTCCGTTTTTTTCGAAATTCTACTGAACATGGGAAACATATCCTTCCAATTGCAATTCTAATACGTTATGCCGCAAAAAGATACGCCGGCCAACCAAACCCCCTCGCATCTGACATGCAAAAGCCGCCTTCTACTTAAGCAGTGTCATTCGAATCACATTATTGGTGGAATAAAGCCCGTCAGAGCTGTCGATAACAAGCCGCCCGAAATATACACCGCTGGCACAAGAAAAACCATTTTCGTCAGTTCCATCCCATGTGATTGTTCCATTCGATCCGGAATTGGCAATGGCAATCATTTTTATTGTTCGCCCCAAAACATCGAATATCTCGACCTTAGCGCTATTTGCGCCTTGAGCTTGGAAATGGTAGACGATCGAGGTAACTGCATTGAATGGATTCGGATAATTATTGATCAGGCCAAATTCGACGGGCAAAATTTGATTCGAATTGTCGCTGATTGATGTCGGCGGATTATCAAGTATTACAATCGAATTGGGCCCGTCCCCCATCTGGAATGTCGAGATTATTGAACCCGATGAATCGAATTTGGATACCGTACTGGTCGACATATTGCATGAATATGCAAAGCCGACGGAATCTACCGCAACCGCCGCGACTCCTATACCGACATTGATAGGGTTCGCCGGGCCGTGCAGAATTGAATGCGAAACCGCGTTGTAAGAATAAACCACGCCATTGCCGACCCAGCCGCCCGCGGCCACGTAGCCAATATTATCCCTGGAAATTGCCATATTAACAGGCTGCCCGCCGATTAGAATTGAATCGGATATCGTCGATGATAGTAAGTCATAAATGTATATCGATCCTTGAACGCCTGCATAATTTCCTGTGCAGACAATATGCAATGTGTTTGCCGGACCTGGATTAATCCATTGCGGATTTTTGCCAATGTTGATTTCATCTTCCAATGTAAAGCCTGCCCTATTTATAATCGCCATTTGCCCCTGCCCGTACGAGAAATCATTGGGATTGAAGGCTGTTTGAGCGGCATATATATGATCTTCAAGCGCTAAAATTCCCTCAGGATAACCGCCAATAGTAATCTCGCCATCAAGCTGGTCTGATGATAAATTGATTCGATATATTTCGCCCGATATCCAGCCGGTCACATAGCAATAATTATTATCGAATGTCATATTATAGGGATTCGATCCCACTGGTAATGAAATTGTCGCGACAACGCTATAACTTTGAGAATCTATCTTTTGAATATTGGCTGATATAGAATTAACCACATATAGATATCCATTATGGTAAGCCACTTGATTCGGCACCCGTCCCAATACGGTAATATGATTTTGTACTGTCCCTGCTTCGAGATCTATTCTCGATAACGTCTCGGCGAGATTATTGACGACAAATGCCTCTCGTCTCGCGGATGAAATTGAAAACGCGGCCAGGACAAAAAAAATAATTCTGCGAATCATAGGTGGTCTCCTCTTGAAAGTCCCAAATGAATAATATATTCTCTCGGCCTCTCGGGTTGATTGTCGATTATTTCGTATTGTTTGTCGGTCAAATTCTTGATTGTAAATCCCATGAAAATGGCCAGGGATTTAAGATTAATACGATACTCCGACAAAAAATCGATTGTAAAAACAGCGGGAAGCGATTTAGTATTTTCTTCGGTTGTGTATCTCCTGCCAATATGATGCCCTGTTAGCTTAAGCTTCAGACGGTTATTGTCGTACTCAATGCCCGAAGATTGAGTGCCAATTGGCCTGAAAGTCAGGTATTTGTTGTGATGAACAATCTCGGGCTCTTTATTTAGAGGCTTGATGATATCGGCGTTCCAGGAGATAGTCATTGGAATAAATGCGGATTTGTACTCTGCCGAGAAATCCCAACCCGAAATTTCGGATTTCGAAATATTAACAGGCTTGAATTTATCTCCGCTCCATTTGCGCCAAACAATGATATTATCGAAACTATTCTGAAATTTCGATCCCTTGAACTTGAATTGGCCTTTTACATCGAAACTACAATCAAATCTTATTTCAAAACCGGTCGAAGTTTCAGGTTTTAGGTCTGGATTGGAGGCTGCAAAAACATCTTCTTTCCAATATAGATCCGTCAGATCAGGCAGACGGCGCGTACGATATATGGAAAAATCAAATCCGGGATTGAATGGTAATTTTAAATTTGAACGAAAAGTCCCTGACGGCGCCCAAAAATCGCCCTCATTTCCTCCATCTTTTCTGAATCCCATAATTACTATATTTTGTATTCTGTCATTCAATATCTCCGGAAGGCGGAAGGTGGCGCCCAACCCGAACGAATTCGTAAACCGGTTATGCTTCCCAAAGCTTGATTGCGGCCGGATATGATCTTCACCATCGAGGCTTTCATCACGAAGCGAAAGATAAATATCCGAATCAAATCCGCCGCGAAATTGATATTGGATTTTCAGATCGCCGGCATTTTCCTTGAATGATGTCTCGTAGGGTATAAAATTGGTCAGGTGTCCGCGGACTATCATATTCCGCCAGCCTGTTTGATATCCCGGCGATATATCCAATTTCGGATCGGTTTCCGAGAGCCAGAGTCGCATCGGACCAAAGCTCTTCTTCTTTCAATGTATAATTCGCCAGTGGGGTAAGCTGAAGCATCGGCCCCGGAACTCCCGCATTTCTTTTGAATAGCCGACCCTTAATATTGACTTTAAGCGGACTAAAATCAAAATTCAAACGGCCGAATATATTCACATCCTTAAAGTAATTATTCCGTCGCGCTTCAATTGAGTCGCGAGGATTGGAATATTTAAAATCGCCTCTTGAATATGTGCTTTTGGAATCAATACCAAGATTTAGCCAGGAATTTAGTGGTTTACTCAGAGTCAGATTATATGATTCATAACCAAAACTTCCCCTATCGATATTAGCAGCCGCCGAGACTTTATTATTAAATTGTGTGGTAATAAAATTAACGCTTCCGGCCAGACCAGATAGTTCATAGTTTCCACCTCTGATAATTTCGATTTTTCTGACAGACGCGAAGGGAATTGATGAGATATCACCCTTCGATGTCAATCCTGAATTTATTTCCCGGCCATCCAACATCACCAGGGTGCCGTTGAGTTGCGCTCCCCTGATTCGCAGAAACTCCGATGATCCTGAATGCACTAATTCCAATTCCGGGATGCGATCAATTATCTGTTCGATAGGCTCGGAATTCTCGCCTCTAATTTCCACATAAGTCTTATTCCCGACATTCTCGATAGTTACTGGCTGAAGACGACTGCCCAAAATCTCTTGCGGCTCAGTTATCAGGGGCTCCGGATACATCAGGATTGTTATTCGATTCGCAGAATTGTTGTTTATTTCCGCATTGATGGGCGATGAATCTTTATAACCGATTCTTTTGGCCGCAAGTAGGACTGTGCCATTCGGCAGATCGACAAAATAGAAATATCCCCTATTATCCGAAATTGCCGTTTTATTAAGGTTATTACATGTGACAATAACACCAGGAATCGGCGCGCCAGTAGATTGATCTATTACTTCGCCGGATATCTTTATTTCGCTTTGACAAAAAATATCTGAGCAAAAGCCAAAAACCAGTATTATGGCAATTACACTAATCGAGATTATTGATTTTTGATATCTAAAATAATTCGAATGCCAAATAACGCAATTAAAGTAAAATGCCTTATGAAATTTTAAGTCTCTGCTTATCACTCCCAACCTCGCCCTCGAAGGTAAGTGATTATTCATGCGATGGTATCCTGACTTGCGAACCTCTTGCGAGGCGGCCATGCCTTCCCCCGGCTTTCCGGAGTGGCTTATATCATGGCGCTTATCCGCTTACAGTAGCGGGGCTGTGATGGCATCTCACCATCTTCCCATCGGGGTCTTTAGACCCTGCTTACAACAGCGAAATCATAGATTTTGCGATTAACATTGTCAAGATTTTTGTGAATTAAAAAAGCCCCTCCCGAATTGGAAGGGGCTGTTAGAGTTTATTTGCTTAGAAAAAGACTACTTCATGAGAGTCATCTTCTTAACCTGAACTCCGTCTTCTGTCGTGAGTTTGTAGTAATAGACGCCGGATGAAACCGAAGAGCCATTATCGGATTTACCATCCCACTTAACCGACTTCGGACCTGACATCATATAACCATCGATCAAGGTTCTTACTTTCTGACCGGTAAGGTTGAAGACTTCAAGTCTGACATCGCCGTTCTTCAAAGCCGCGAAGGAAATATCGGTTGATGGATTGAACGGGTTCGGATAGTTGGAAAGAATATTGACCTTGGTAGGAACATTATTGTCGTCAACTGAAGTAGCGGTACCGGAGATACAGAATGCTACATCGTAAGCGCCGCCGAATAATGTGCTACCCGGTACAAAGTTCGGATAACCAAAATAGACTGATTTGAAATAGATTTCGGAGCCGTTGACAGCTGTTGTACCCCAGTAGTTCTGGGCGATAGTGCCGGAATTGACCGGACGCATGCCGATGAAGTAGGTTCCAGCATTGAGATGAATATTCAAGCCTGAAATTTCATAGATGTAGGCTGGAATATTGAAATGAGTTTCGCCAAGATCCTCTCTTGTCGCGGGCACATCATTAAGCTCAACTACTACTGAGCCGGGAGTCCCATTTGCGCCGTCATTATTGTAAATAACTACGTCGCCTGTATTCTGGAAATCATAGCCATTCTGAGTCAATGTCCAGAAATGGAGTTCTTCGATATCTATGCTGCTGCTTACGACGACATCGTCGACAATCCAGGCTTCGAGACTGCCATCGGCTCTGCGGTCGCATGCTAATCCATTAATCCAATCAGGCGAACCATTATGGTATACCGAATTGGTGCATGGATCCTGCGGAGGAGCGGCTGTTGTGACTGTCAAGACACCGTCTCCAATAGAGGACTGCCAGCCGCCGATTTCAATAAGATAGTCGCTGCCGGGAGCCGCCGTAAATACGAGCTGTGACTGTAAATTGCAGAAATCATCATTGCAACCGATCTGAGCGGCATCGCAATTTGAACCATCATAAACTGCGACTTTGGTATCATAAGATGATCCGCATAGGCTGACTGTAACCTGTCCGCCATCTGGATTTGAAAAGAGATACCAAACGTTTGGAGAAGTCAGGCAGCCGCCAGAGCCATCGAATGTGGCAAGTGTGGTGGAGAACGGAAGAGCGTTGACATCGCCAATTGAAGTGGCGTTGGCGCAATTATCGTTCGCGGGCGGGCCAGGAGGATTAGTAAAGTTCAACGAAACAAAGTAATCGGAATTGCAGGGAACTCCGGTATAGGTGCTGGGACCAACCCAGATAACATAGCTGCCGGGCTGTATAGTTGATTCAATTGACGCAGTAACGCAGGGAGCCGCATTAGTGTTCGATACGATTGTATATCCGGTGCAAAGATCCGGATTGCCCATTTGAATAAGGTAAAAATTAACATCGAATTCCGCAACTACCGAAGTTACGATATCCTTGGCTTCAGTAATTGTGAATAGATACCAATCTGTATCGCGGTAATCAGAACCGCCTAAAATGAACGTGCCGGATGTACCACAGATGGTATCACCATCGGCTATCGATCCAAATACCGGCGGAGCTGAATTGCAGCCGCCATTGGTAGCGTCAACATAATCATCGCCGCAAGCCGGTTCGCCTTCGGGAATACTAGCGGCTGGGCATACTACGTCGCACGCCAAATTTTCAGTAACATTGATAACATAGGCGCCGCTGGCAACCCAGTAACCATCTACTACGATATAGTAGGTATTTCCAGCAGTTAAGCTGACATCGGTAAGTCTCGATTGAAGAGCGCAATCATCATCATTGCAGGCAATTTCTGTCGACGGCGAATTTTCGAACACATAAAGACGTGTATCAAAACTGCTGCCGCATAATTCAATATTGATGCTTGCATTGCCGGCAGGAGCATATGAATATACGACATCCGGCGCGCCGTTGTCTGAGCTGCAACTGCCAGCGTAATCATTAGTGTAACCGACAGTAGTACCATTATCACTGTACGGCAATGAAGCTATGACTGTGGGTGAGCTAACATTGTCGCCGCCCTGCAGAATGATATTCTGATTGGGGGTCGGGGCAATTCCCACCTGTGGCTTGGGTGTCGCGACATTTGAAAGATCAGCCGAACTAATTGGCGATATTTTGGCCCGCTCAACATTAACAGCGCGGTCAGCAGTCAAGCTTTCCGCTAATGCGATATTACACATTAAAGCTAATGCCAAAAAAGTGATTAAAAATTTCTTCATTTCCATTCTCCTTCATTATTCAAGTCTAATTGGTTTAAGAAAAAAACTACCTTTGGGCATAAAGCCCCTTCCCTCATTTACTGCTCCTTTCACCTTTTTTTGACTTCCAATTCATTCTATTGATTTTTTAATAAATAAGACGATTATCCGAAAATCATTAAGAGCAAAATGCGTGCCCTGCAAAGCCACGAAATTGCCGCTTTAATGGCTCAATCTTAAATATATAACGCATTATTTATCAATGAGTTAAAAAGATTAGCAGTAAAATTAATGTCGGATTCCAAATGTCAAACGGAGTTGTCGTATTCCCCCAATTGGAAGTCCCTATTCTGATGATAAAATGTGTGCAATCTGCTTCACAGGTCGCACGCATTGTTACTGGTTATATGAGAAATAAATAGTGAAAAAAGAATATGAGGTTTTTCGGCAAAACCTCATATTCTTCATAGGCTAAATATATTTTAGAATTATTTGATCAAAATCATTTTCTTCGCAATTGATGCTTCATCGGTTCTGATATTGTAGAAGTAGACCCCTGATGTAAATTTCGAAGCATCCCAGTTTACGATATTTTCGCCGGTATGATAATTTCCCGAAAGATCCGCCACTATTTGCCCCGCAATATTGAATATCTTAAATGAAACTTCAGCATTTCTATTCAGGACAAACTTGATATTGGCGCTACTATTGAATGGATTCGGGTAATTTTCGGCAATTAGGCTTTTGCTCGGCAATGTCGCATTGGGATCGCTGATAGATGTCGGCGTGGCTAAAAACAGCAGAGCCGTGTGCAAAAAATCATCGCGATGATCAAAAGTATTAGCCCGGTTATTGATCGATTCCGCGCCAAACCCTACCGTCAATGCTACATAACCATTGATGACACCGACAGCTGCGGTTCGTCCGCTGAGATATTTCATAATTTCTATTCCGCCCTGCTGAACCAGAAGAGCATCGCGGGATGATTGGTTACCCGCGCCACCATTGCCGGCGGTAATATAGCTATGTTCCTCAAATATGGTTCCCGAATCGCCATTAACCGCGGCATTAATTTCGCGCATAGAATAGGTAACCTTTAAATAATCGTTAAGAAGAGTCAAATCGGCTGGCTGGGCTCTCTCAGAAAGATTCTGGACAAAATCCTGACTGGAAATCAGAATCCTTCCGCCATTTGAGAGATATGCGGTGATCGCGCTGACATTTTCAGGAGATATAGCGTTTGAACGAGCATCACCAGTTTCCCAGATTACGCTGGAGTAACTTAATAGGGTCGATGAGGGAGATCCCTGAGTAGAGACGTTCCATACTTCATATGTATTCCCGAGGCTGTCGAGCATGGTCGTATAAAATGTATCTATGGCTGTTCCGGCATCATCATCAACAAGGATTATTTCAGGATTCCCAACTAATAAACGTCGGCTGATCCGCTGATTATAAGTGCCATTGCGGGCAGAAAAATCGAAATAGAATGTAGCAAAACGCGCTGTATAATTTTGAGCGACTGAAAAAGCGATCGGATCCGTAGAATTATTAAATGGCTCGTTAATCGGCATAAAACCAAAATTCGAGACTGAATCGCCAAACGCGATATTGGGATCGTCGCTGCTTACTGTTACCACCAAATCATCTACTTGAGCCCTGGAATTCTGGGCGGTGAAGAGCATTCTGCATGTCTCTCCTGCGTCCGGACGACCATTATTATTTCCAGTGGAATCATTAATTGATATTCCTAGAATCTCATAGTACGGGTCAAGATACATAATTGATAAATCCGCAAACATAGATGAATCGGAATCACTGATAGCTGTTATTGAGACCTGGGAAGGCACATCAAAATAGAAATAGGAATTGGGAACCGATTGATCATTGAAAACACGGTTATTTGTTGAACCAGGCCAGGGATCGCCGTTATCGCTACCCTGTGCGTGCTCGAGATTGAATCTGCCATCAGCCTGCTCGACCGCTACTTTATAATGGGTCTGATCGTCATTGTTTGGTTGCGTTTCATCTACATGGTAAATCAAAAGACCGCTCCCAGGCAAACTGACATCAAACAGCCTCCTCTGCCGATTTTCGACCAGAAAATACTGCGAGTCATATGACCCTTGATCAAATAGCTGATAGACCTGCGGATTATACTCGACAGCATCGATCTGCTGATTGACCAGATTATCTGATAAGATTACCGGCGCGATAAATCCCAATTGTATTTTGCTCCAGGCATCGAGCTGGACCGGAACCGCACCGCCGCCTCCCCAACTTCCGCCTGACATAAGCGACCACATTCCGGTGCCATCGGAATCATAATCATAGTCATACAGATCAGGCACTCCCAGAACATGACCGAATTCATGACAAAAAACGCCGATTGTGACCAAATTGCCTGATCCGGTTTCTTCCGGTTCCATTGAATAACCATAAATTATTACGCCATCCATTTCAGTCTGGTGGCTGATTACCCAGGCGTGTGAATGGATATAATTTAAATTTCCTGTATCCTCGTATCCGGGGCCCGCGTGAATAACAAAAAGCGCGTCTACTCTTCCGTCGCCATTATTATCATATTGTGAGAAATCGACGTCGGGGTCAGCGGCCGCGATGGCGTCTTCGGTTAATCTTTGAGCGTTACGAGGATACGAACCAAATCCGCGTTGACCATTGACATAATAAGAATACAGTTCGGGCATTCTATACCAATCCGTGACCTGGCCCAATAAAAGCGCCTGGCCATACGAATTTTCCATATAATAATCAGTCATGCTGCCCGTTTGCGTGAAGTTTTCGGAGAAAAGCAATGTGTCAAAATCAGGCGGCTCGGAATGAAAACCGTTTTCATGCGGCATGTCATCAAAATCAACCAATATTATCAAGCAGTGAAGTGTATCAACATCGGTCGCTACATTTGGACGATATGGATATTGATTGGGTGCCCAAACTCCATTGGCACGCGCGGCCCTATCGGCATTAACAATCGATTCAATCTGACCTGTCGATTTTAGATATTCTATGATTTTAGGAGATATGCTGACTGCCGAAGCAATGTTGGCGAATGAAAAGAAAAGACAAATTAATAGCAATTTTGTTTTCATTTAGAAGCTCCCTCGAAATCTATTTTTCTGAAAAACGAGTATTTTTCAATATTTCCATTTCATTCGTTAAGATATGAAAATATCACCGAATGTCAAGTTTATTTTGCATCTTAACTTATTATATTTCATTTGATTATGAATTAAAAAATACTCGTTGGAGCGTTATTTATTTTCTTTCAATATTAGTATCACTTCATTGACATCGTTTGTCGGCAATTCACATGTTCGATTGCGGCATAAATATAAAGTTGGCTTGTTGTTTATCATAACCATGTCTTTTGCAAAATCCACTATGGAATCGAATTCGGCCAAATTTCCATTGGGGGAGCGTAGCAGCATTATCATATTGGGAAAATAACTTTTTCGAATTGTTCTCAGAATTTCCCTGGTATCCTTATCCGCTGAATCACCAACTATCAAAACTTCCGCGGACGGCCCGAATTCATAATTCACGGCGCATAAAAATTGAGTAAAAGCGGTTGGAGATTTTTCGATTTGCCCGGCGAATAGATCGAAGAGCCTCGCTATTATCGCATAATAGTCCGCCTTTCCCGTAATTCGGGCGAGGTGGATTAAATTCATTAAGGCGACAGAATTGCCGGACGGTTCGGCGCCATCAATAAATTGTTTTTGCCGGACAAGAAGCTTTTCGCCGTCGTCTGGAAGGAAAAAGAATCCACCATTTTGAGAATCCCAGAAATGACTTATCATGTCATCATTAAGCCTGATTGCTTCTTTGAGATATTTAATATCGAATGTCGCTTCATATAATTCCATTAATCCCCAGACAAAAAATGCACAATCGTTAAGATTGCCCGTCACAGCCGCCTGGTCGTCTCTATATCTATGCAGCAATCTTCCCTGAGGTGTTTGCATATTATCGAGTACAAAATCGGCGGCCGCTTTCGCCATTTCCGCAAAATGGCTATCATCGAATACCTGAGATGCCTTTGATAGAGCCGCTATCATGAGGCCATTCCAGTCGACAAGAATCTTGTCATCCTTGAACGGCCGCGACCTCATATTCCTTACCGCAAATAATTTTTGTCGGCAGGTCTCTATTTTTGATTCGATATCGGATTTGGTGATAGATAGACTTCGCACCAGGTCATCGATAGATGAGGTTCGATAGAGAATATTTTTGCCAATTCGCTTGCCCGATGGCTGATGTATAAAATTACCATCAGCGGAAATATTAAATACTCTGATAAATAGGTCGGCGTCATCTCCCAAAATACTCCGAATTTCGTTTTCGTCCCATTGATAATACTTGCCTTCGATACCATCGCTGTCGGCGTCCTCGCTGCAATAGAATCCGCCCTTCTCATCTCTCAATTCTCTGCCGACATAATCAAAAATCTCGCGGGTCGTTTTTTCATACTCGGCATTTCGAGTCAGTTGAAAGGCTTCAATATAGGCATTCGCGATCTGGGCCTGATCGTAAAGCATTTTTTCGAAATGCGGAACCAGCCATTGACTATCGGTTGAATACCTATGAAAACCAAAGCCTATATGGTCGAATATTCCCCCGTTACCCATTTGCTGCAATGTCTTTTCCGCCATCACGAGAGCTTCGTCATCACCGGTTTTCTCATAATATCTTAATAAGAAAGACAAATTATGCGGTGTGGGAAATTTGGGTGCCCGGCCGAATCCGCCATTAGTCTTATCGAAATGACGATGAAGCTGCCGATATGCAAGCTCCATTGAATTATCATTTATGCTGCCCGACTGCCGATCATTGTCAACCTGGAGCAACGCTTCCGTTATACCGGATGCCGATTCAATTACTTCGTAATGCCTATTCACCCACACATCGTTTACTCTTGGAATAAGATCGATCAGCCCCATTTTCCCGAAACGAGATTCTTTAGGAATAAAGGTCGCGGCGAAAAAAGGTTTCATATCCTGAGTCATGATAATATTAAGAGGCCAGCCGCCGCTCCCGGATATAAGCTGACAGACTGTCATATAGATATTGTCGATATCCGGCCGCTCTTCCCTGTCGACTTTGATACTTATAAAACTATTATTCATCATTTCAGCTATTAGCGGATCCTCGAATGATTCTTTTTCCATGACATGACACCAATGACAGCTGGAATATCCTATCGAGAGAAAGATCGGTTTATTTTCACGGAGCGCTTTCTCAAACGCTTCCTCGCACCAGGGATACCAATCCACCGGATTGTAAGCATGCTGAATCAAATAAGGGCTCTTCTCATTAATTAAATGATTATGAGCAGGTTGTGATTTTATTTTCCCGATATCAACAATCATATCTTCGCTCCGCTGGTCATTTGCTCCAATAAAGTTTTCGATAATTTCCGTCAAGTCATTTACTGCTTTCTCTCTCAACGTCTGCATGAAAAACTTAACTGCTATAAAGGATGTTCCTTGTAGCCGAATTATAAAAAAGGCCTCCATGACTTTGGAGGCCTGAAAGATGTTGTTATCCGATTTATCCGATAATCTGGAAATTACTACAATTTTGAGACGACTAAAGATTCGGCAATACTCTGCGTTCCTCGGGTTCGTTGTCTTTGTAGAGAATAACAACTTTGCCTTTGGAATGACGACGGATGTATTTTCGGTACAGATATTTCTGCAGTGGGTACGCTACCATTATGCCGAAAATCGTTCCTATCACCGCCATGTAGAATGTCTCCGTGGTCGACATGCCGGGACTTAATTGAGGCATTTTTTGAATCAACTTACTATCAACTCCTTCTAATTTATGAACCTTAATGGTTCATTACTTCATTAAAATCATCTTTTTTACGCCGCCGTTTCCATCCAAAAGGCGGGCGAAATACATACCCGACGATACATTTTGTCCATTATCATCCGTACCATTCCAGACAGTCTGGTCTTTTCCGTTTAGGTCAATCCGTTTTACCAAACGCCCTATAATATCATAAATTCCGATTGCTCCATTTTCACTCAATGGGCCGCTGATACTTATTACAGTGCTGCTATTAAATGGATTGGGATAATTCGAGATAATTGAGTTTCGCTCAGGAAGTACTGTATTTTCTGAAATCCCTGTCAGCCCGGGATACATCCAAAATGATTGGTCAGCCGAGGCAATGAGTTCCTGAAGACTGTTGCCAGCGACAAACGAGAAGGCTACTACTTCAGAATCACCTGAGGCGATACTATAAGGTCCGACAGTCAAAAGATGCGAATAGTTGTCGGGACTGCTGTTGGATGTAAACGAAAAACCTGATGTCATCAGGTTGAATTTTTCCAGATCGGTAAAGCCATCGGATATTACAGAATTGTTGTTTATCGCCGCATATGATGATGCATTCGAAGTGATTGATTTTATTCCTACCGCAAGTCCCGTGGCCGGATCCTGCATATATCCCAAAGACTCATAATCTATATAACCGACATTATCATCATTTCCGGAAGTCAAAGGCAAATCCCAATCGCAGTATAAACCGGCAAATAAGGAGTTAATAGCATTGGGGGTAGTATTCTTTATTGTGAATTCGAATATTACAAATGGTCTCGATCCGGATCCTATCCAGCAAAAGCTTTTTTGCGATATATTAAGTCCGATCGGTGATTCGGCCGCCGCGTCAGAATATGAAGAATACCCGTCCTGATCGGAATGTGGCCCCGGAGACAATACTCGCGGATAGCCGCCGGCTACCGGCGCAAAATCATTGTCTGTGATGTTCGGATTGGAAGATATGGCTCCATCGGAGACATGGCTGGAATTGGTTGCCAATATCAACGAGCCATTGCGAAGCAGATCGGCGCCTGAAGATGGGAATTTAAAGCCGATACCGCCCTGAGGATTTAGCGAACCAGGCCCGAGCCCGAATTGACCAAAATTGGAAAATGACATTGATAGCAGATCATTATAATGTGAAGCGACTCCGGGTAAGGCCTCGCCGCCTGCGACTAACGTAAAATTAACTGTCCCATGCCATGAGCCCGACGTCAACAACAATTGGAAGGGCATGATTTCTCCGTTATTGATTGAATTCGCGAATTCTATATCAAAGGGGCCAATTTCGACAGTATCAATGTGGTCAACCGGTCCAAATGCAATATCCGAAGTCAAAACTGTAGCCCTGGAATCATTCGAAATCAAACGTGCGGCAACTGTTGACGCCGGGCGACCGATATTTTCAATGCGAAGCCGCACTGAAAACGTTTCGCCGGGAAAAGCGACGCCATTGCCGGACACTGTCTCGCTTATAAAGACTGGAAAGAGACCATCGGGCGGGGGCATATAATAAAGCGCTCTTCTGATATCGATAACGCCCCATCCATAAGTATTATCCTCGCCTGCCTGCCCAAGATCGCGTGCTGAATACATCAGAGCCTGCTTAATCTGCGCGGGAGTGGCGCTGGGATTGAATTGCCTCAGAATTGCCACTGCCCCAGCGACGTGCGGAGTTGCCATCGAAGTACCCGACATTGATGCATATCCGCCGAGCCTGCTGGA
This sequence comes from uncultured candidate division Zixibacteria bacterium, assembly GCA_963817915.1. Taxonomy (GTDB): domain Bacteria; phylum Zixibacteria; class MSB-5A5; order UBA10806; family UBA10806; genus CAWFQL01. The sequence goes on along the minus strand of CAWFQL010000012.1, from coordinate 637,621 downwards.
CGAGCGAACTGCGACTCCCGGGGCGCTGACTTCTGGCTTGATAGTTATGCCATCGCAGCCGGATGGGCCGCGGCTGGAAAAAGTTGCAATCGTCAATGATTGGCTGCTGCCATCTACAGCGCCTACAGAAAACGAATTAAAATCGGAACTGATTCTATCTGCTGGCGTACGGATTGTTCTCGCGGTAGGGCCCTCATTGCCGGCTGCAAAAAGACAGACAACTCCGACTGCTTCAAGATTATCGATCGCTTCCCAGAAAGTCTGTTCACAAGCCGGATAATAACCCAGCGGAATCCCCCATGAATTATTGACGACATCGGGGACATCATTAGTAGTATTGGGATCGCCATCGGGATCGGCCACCCATTGGAATGCCGATAGGATATCGGAAATAGTTCTTTGAATACCGCCGCCTCTATCAACTACCGCCGCCGCGATCCATTGTGCTCCCGGCGCGACTCCGATTGTGTCGGCGCCATCTGATCCAAGCATTGTGCCCATCGTATGAGTCCCATGGCCGTTATTATCTATGGGATAATTCGTATTGCTATAAGGGTCGAACCAGCTTTCGGAGACTGTTCCGCCATTATTCCCTCTATATTTTGACATGAGGGCCGGATGATTTCCGAAGACTCCAGTATCAAAATTACAAACCAGGCTTCCCGCGCCGGTAAGGCCGATACTCCAGGCATCGGGCGCCTTAATGACTCTCAGGCCGAGTTCCGCGCCTGTAGCGGCTGATTCTGCACCACTGATATCGACAGGCGCTATGAGACTGACAGGGGCATCGTTGACAGCAGATTCAACATCAGCTCTTTGCGACAATCGAATTAGTTCATCATAATTACCGGTAATAGAAATAGCATTCGTAATCCAAAATTGCTTATAAGAAGTAATTTTGCCTTCGGCTTTGAGTTTTTCTACGACCGCGATAATATCAGATTGCGAAAATGTAGCGCGATTCTGGAGATTCGCGATTATTGGCTGATGGCCGAGCTTTTTGTCGCCGATCTTCGCTGATGACATGAGAACCGGGCCGACATCCTTCATCCTAAAAATCATAGTTTCCGCAAAGCTAACAGAGGAAGAGAATGATACCACGATCATGCAAATAGAAATGAATTTTGCAAAATAATAAATTTTTCTCAAATAGCCTCCTTCGCCACCTTCCTTTAGAACAAAACCTATGCCCGAAAATCACATAACCAGCAAATCGGACTGCCACCCGTAAACCGCTGATATCAAACGAGATGCGATTCCATGAGAAATGTCGTTTTCTTGTCATGGTAATCTATAATATTTCTCTGTGAAACGATTTGCATAATAGTGAAAGAAATGATTACGAATTTTAAAATAATAAAAAAGCCCCCGAAAAAGCTCGGGGGCTCAAAGCTAGAAGATGAAGAAAAATTACTTAAGCAGTAACATTCTCTTTGTCTCTGAAGCATTTCCGGTATCGACTCTATAGAAATAGACTCCGGAAGCAACTCGGGAAGCGTCCCAGGTTACGATATTATTTCCAGCTTTGTATCTGCCGGAAAGGTCTTGTACCTGCTGACCAATGATGTTGTAGATCTTAAGCGATATATCTGAATCCTTCGCAAGTGAGAAACTGATGTTAGTCTGAGCATTGAATGGATTCGGATAGTTCTGGGAGAGTGTAAAGGATTTCGGAGTAATCGATTCTTCGATGCCGGTTGCACCCTCGGCATTGACCTTGAACATGATATCGGAAACACTGCGATCTCTATCTGGAGCCAATCCGCCAGTATATTCCCAGCCTCTATTGGAAAGAGGAGTGGTCTGGTCCATACCAAATTGGAATGTATTTTCGAGCGCGTGGAGGGCGACCATATAGAATTTCTGGTTTGCACCGAAAGTCAAGCTGGCGTTTGAAAGATCGACATTGACCCAGCCAGTATCGGATACCTGGACTGTATCAACGAATAGAGGATGATCAAAATCAGGCAGACTCTGATCGTTGTTAACCAGGATATAAACATATCCAGGTCCGGCGGCTGTTACTGAATAGACGTAAAATCCGCATGATGTCAATTCTACAGCCTGGGGAACCACATATTCGGAACCAAATCCCGAAAAATCGCCGGTCCAGCTACGGCCTGTCGCCGCCAGATCGCCGCAATAACGCAAAACTTGCGGCAGCTGGAAAGCATCGAGCTCGGAAATCAATGAATTATTATTCGGATTCTGGTCGCCGGTTAGAATTGATGAGAATGTGGCCTTGTATGTGCCCGCAACTGTCGGAGTAAGCAGCCTTGCGAAATCAACCCAGATAGCCTGGCTCGGGCTCAGACTGGCGACTAATACCGTATCAGTTACTACTATAGTGGCGCCTCTTTTAACCTGAACGCGCACCTTCATGTTCGATTCAGCCTGGTTTCCGAAATTTTTCACTTCGGCGCGAATCTGGTACCCCTGGCTTAGTGGAATAAATTCCGCGCCGGAGGTTTCATTGAATGAATTCATCATTCCAAAATCATGAACTACAAAATTCGGATCTGGCTGTGGGTAGAATCTCAAAGCCAGTCCTTCATGCCACATATGGTTGGCCGGCAGGTTGCTACGAAGATACTGAATTCCCACCTGACCGTTGACATTTTCAATACCGATTACAGTCATGGTGCCACCGCTGCTATCAAGGAAGCGGCCATGATTGGCGCCGTATTGATAGGTGATGGAAGAATCAGCTTTCGACAAAATAACCTGGAAAGTATGTAATGAATCGATATAACCGAATTCGCCGACGTTTACCCATGACACAATTACGCTGTCAGAGTTATTGGTATAGAAATAGCAATGAGCGTTGCCTCTTGAAAAATCAAGATCGCCCGTCAAAACTGCCATTAAATCATTCGGCTGTGTGGCTGTCGGAATATCCGCGAATGGATGCGCGAAATTCGCGTTCGATGAGAATGACGTATAGCCATTGGAACCGATCCACATATGGTTTACTGTATACCAGTAGTACGGAAAATCAAAACCGAAGGAAAAAGGACCGACATTATTATCATCGGCTAAGCCTGTTACAGGCACTCCGACGGCTCGAAATATCAATCCAGTTATAAGTCGGGCCGCCGCCGCCATCATTATCAATCCATCTATAACCGAAGGCATCCGGGCCGCCATTATCGGTAATGATCGGAGTCGACAAAACTTGCTGACTAAATGTACCGGCCGAAGCCATTCCGGCCAACAAAAACATTCCTACAAACAAAACTAACATTCTTTTCATTGAATCCTCCAAGTGAATTTAAAAAAAATTAAACTAAAAATAATTTGCCGTTAGGCTTCACCTCCTTTTAAGGATCTTTCACCAAGATCAGTTTTCAAATTACCTCCTATTTAATTAGAGTCATCCTATTCGTTAATGTCGTTTTTCCTACATTTAATTTATAAAAATATATACCCGACGACACCGGATTGCCCCTATCGTCAGAGCCATCCCATGTCATATTGTAATTACCTGCCTTAATATAACCCGAATAAAGCATCCTTGATCGTCTGCCAAGCAGGTCATAAATCTGCAGATCAGCCCGACCATCCGCCGGAACAGAAAATTCGATTTTAGTCGCCATATTGAACGGGTTTGGATAATTTTGTCCGAGAGAAAATTCATGTGGAATATCGGATTTTCTCTCCAAACCCGTCAGAAATTCGCCATAATATGACGTCCTGCGAACGTTATTGCCGAAGAATTGCCACGGAAAATGCATATCGGTTACCTGATCTTTATAATCGATAACATCCAGATTGTATCCCGCGCCCTTGGAACCGATAATAATTTCCACGTCATTATCACCATCGAGATCGGCCAGTGCCGCCGACCCAGTAATCGATCCTGTCGGAAGTCGCCCTTATCGGGAAATGATTGAGGATTCGACCATGTACATTGAATGCATATATTAAACCTTCGGATGAACCGATCACAATATCATAAATATTATCACCGTCAATCTTGCCCACTACCGGTGACGATGAAACATTGCCGTCCGCTATGAAGGGGAAACAGGATTGCGGCGTGCCATCGCTGTTGTAAACATACATATTCCCATCATTGGAGCCGATCAAAATTTCGATATGGCCATCGCCGTCAATATCGGCCAGAGATGGACTTGAACGAAGCGGCCCTGGCGAAAATCGCACCGGCCAACCGGGCATCACCGAACCATTGTTGTCATAAACATACAAGTCGCCCGCGGATGTGGCCGCGATTATATTAAGATTGCCATCTCCATCGATATCCACCACGCTCGGATTCACCCAGAATTGTCCAGATGCCTTTTTAGGGAATCCTTCGACATAAGTCTTATCTTGATTCCAAACATGAATCGTAGAATCGAAATCACAGGCAATAATCTCCGGCAGTCCGTCATTATCAATATCAGCAAGCGCCGGCGATCCGTAAAAATTCCCGATCCCCTGATACGGCCAGTTCGGAAACGCTGTTCCGTCATGATTTAATATATAAACTTTTTTGGACGTAAATCCACAAGCCACAATTTCGAGATAGGAATCGCCATTGATATCGCCTAAGACCGGAGATGAATACATTATCGAGGAACCCGCGAACGGAAATCCGTCAACGAAATTCCCTTCGGAATCCCACGCATAGATATTGCCCGACCTATCGGTGCCGACAATTTCAATCTGTCCATCATTATCCAAATCCCCGACCGAAGGACCGCCAGGGGTTTCACTGGCCACATTGACCGGCCATCCGGCCTTCAGCGAACCATCGGATTCATACACATAGTATTTTCTATCATTGGCGCTGACAATTATTTCATTGCTTTGGTCTCCGTCAACATCAAATACAAGCGGCGATGATTCGATCTGACCCAGAATATTGGCAGGAAAACCGCGCTGCTGTAGAGTAACCATCAACGAAATTGGGCGCTGAATGCGGTAATTCGAACCGGAATTAATATATAGCGTAAAGACATGTTGCCCGATAGTCGCATCATCATTGATAGTCACACTGAATGGGTTCGATGAATTATTTCCCATTCCTCCATTCCCGGGAATAGAACCAAAATCGGCGATGGAATCGTTAAGCGTAAATTGGCCATCGGAAACAAGCATACCGGTTACGTTATTCGCATCGGCATAGGCGTTGCTGAGATCAATTACGACATTTATCGTTTCGCCTGGATTCGGCATTCCATCGTTATCAAGATCATTTGTTAATATCACTCCTACACCGACGACTTCAATCCTGGGAGCGACACCCATGCCGACCGCAGCCGCGGCATTAACCCTTCCATGCCCCAAAAGACCTATGTAATCCGGATTTAAAGAATCGATATCGTCGGCTGTATCGCCGAGTCGCTGTTCCACCTCATCAGGCGTATAACTCGGATTTGCCGCAAGAATCAGGCAGGCAGTGCCGGAGACTATGGGAGAGGCCATCGATGTCCCGCTCAGCGACGTAAACAAAGAATGATCCCAGGTCGAGATAATTCCATCGCCGGGCGCGCTTATATCGACCCATGAACCAAAATTAGAGAAACTTGATTTGGTATCGTCACTCCCGACCGAGGCAACCGAAATGACATGTTCATAAGCCGCCGGGTAATGTCTGGCAGAACTGCTTTCATTACCAGCGGCGCATATTACTGTCACACCTGCGTTATAAGCGCTGGTAATTATACTCTGTTCGGATTGAGAGGGCGAGCCGGGCCTTCCCCAACTGCAATTAATCACTTTGGCGCCGTTATCGGTGGCATATATTATCCCCTGGAATCCATTCGGAATACTATTGGGGTCATTGTCTCGGGCGCATTTGACTGCCATAATTCTGGCAGCCCATCCCACGGCCGCGCCGCCGTAACCGTTATCAGTAGTCATCGATGCACAACCTGCCACATGGGTCCCGTGCCAGGGAATCGGCTCGAACGGATTATTGTCCTGCATCGAAATATCGTAACCGACAACATCATCTACAAAATCGTTGCCGTCATCATCGATTCCATTAATATCAGCTTCCGTGAATCGGCCGTCGCCATCGATATCTTCGCCGGCATTTATCCACATATTCGGCTCAAGATCGGGATGATCCCAGTAAACGCCGGAATCCACTATGGCCAGTATCGGGCTTCTCGTAGAATCACCGCGGATAACATCCCAAGCAAAATAAGCCTCGATATTTCTGAGATGATACCAATTAAAAGATAGAGGGTCGTTGGGGGTATAATCCGCATGGCAAATATAATACGGCTCGGCGTATTCCACCTCGGATGAATTCGAAAATACTCCTATGGCCGTTTCAAGGTTAGCATTATCCGTAAGTTTCAATATAAATATTCTCTCTACAACACTGCGCATATATTCATTTCTTATACGGGCATCGTAAAAAGGCTTGATTTCAATAACACCGGCCGCCAGTGAAATTTGCTCAATAGATCGATTCCCCAACGATTGAAATTGACCATTTTGCAGAACGGCTGGATAAAGCTCAACACCTTCCTTTATGGAAATAATGAATTTATCAGAATAATAATCCTGGCCAGAAATACCTGAAATTATACCCGAAGCCTGAGATAAGGCCGGAATACCAAAAATCGCAATTATGATTACTATTCTAATTGGTATTGCCATAAAAGATTTCGACACGGCCTCTGCTCCCTTTCAATCCAAAGTTAAACTATTGAACGAGGAGATCCACGCTTGCAGCGAACTTGATCGAAAAACAGTTAAGAAAAATATCATAACTTAGCAAACCCGGTGGACAAGCCACCTTTAAGTAAAATTTAAAAAATTTACCCAACTTGTCAAGTAAAATCTACTTTATCCTCCTTATACAAATCATCTATTGCAAAGATAATGCCTGCTTTAAATTATTAATTTCACTTAAATATCAATTGCGCACAATCTTGCATATATTCAATAAAAAAACCCGGCCTTTTAAGCCGGGTCTTTTAATAATTGCGCGAATTTGTTATTTGAGGAGAAGCATCTGTTTTACGACAGTACCTTCCGCACTTGATAATCTGTAGAAATAGACTCCCGAGGAAACTACGCTTCCGGATTCATCGTTGCCATTCCACAAGAAACTATGTTTTCCAGCAGTAAGGAGCCCGGACTGCAATGTCTTTACCTGACGTCCAAGAAGATCGAAAACAGTCAATTGTGCGTCACCGGCGTTTTTCAAAGAAAATTCGATGCGCGTAGAAGCATTGAATGGATTGGGATAATTCTGGGATAAAGAGAATGATGTCGGCGCGATTACCGGGTTATCTACTGAGGTAATCGTATTTCCGGAATTATTGGAACGCCAAATATCCTTGCCGAATACTGGCCATATCAAGTTAAGCGCTGAGGCATTCTCTTTATAATCGATAACCATTAAATTATTTCCAGAGGTAGCCTTAATTCCAATTGCGATTTCCATACTGGCATCACTATCAAAAAGCCCTATGGCTGCGGAAGAAGTTATCTGTCCGGTAGCTTCACCCGGGATTGGGAAATTTCTCAGAATCTGCCCATTTCTGTCATAACCATTCAGATAGCAGGCATTGCCGTTAGAAGAGCCAACAATTATATCAGGCTGGCCGTCACCGGTGATATCACCGATTACGGGGCTTCCCGATATAGTTCCGCCCGGAGTAACAGGAAATCCCGCTAAATTGGCGCCGCTTCCATCAATCGCGTATATTCTTCCGTCGTTCGCGCCAAAAACAATATCCGGCCTGTTATCGCCATTCAAATCGGCCATCGAAGGAGAGGATTTCAAAACTACGCCTAAATTTAATGGGAATCCGGCTACAGTTGAGCCGTCATCATTGAATGCGAATACACTGCCGCCAGATACAGGGACAACTATTTCGGGCCGATTATCGCCATCGATATTCCCTACGGCAGCCGAAACCCAGCAGGTGGAATTTAATCTGGCAGGGAAACCTGCCACTTCGGTCCCGTCGCCATTCCATACATGAAGCAAGGAATCAAAACCCGCATAGACTATTTCAGGGATTCCGTCGTTATCGATATCGCCGGATGAAGGTGAACCATACCATCTCGAGGTCGCCGTGACGGGCCAACCCGGGCGATCAACGCCTGTGTAATCGACAACATAAACTTTATTATCCGAATATGAGCCGGCTACGATATCAAGATGATCGTCTCCATCAAGGTCAATGAGTAGCGGACCGGAATAGAATGTACCGCCTTTAGTAACAGGGAAACCGGGCATAAGGCTGCCGTTCGCTTCCCATGCATAGAATTTGCCATCCTTGGAAACCGCTACCACTTCATCATTGCCATCGTTATCAAGATCGCCAACGGCAGGACCGGATATCACCATACCAGTGGTGGTTTGCGGCCAGCCGGGAGTGGCAACACCATTGGATTCAAATGAATATACTTTGTTATCGGACGCGCCGAATACAAGTTCCTTATTGTTGTCGCCGTCAAAATCGACGAATAGACGGGCTAGATTCGATATTCGCGGGAATCTGTTTTGGGAATCCCGCTTGATCAAGTGAAACCATTATCGAAGTATCGCGGTCGACCGCATAAGCGCTATCGGCCGTGATATGCAAAGAGATTGGAATCATGCCCGGAATAAGGCTTCTCAACGCGGTCACGGCATATGGTGATGACTGATTACTGCCATCCTCGCCATTACCGATATTGCCAAACGATCTAACCGAGTCGGCTATTACAAAATTGGGATTGCCACGCAATGTTGCCGTGACATTAGATGCGGCACTCCAAGAGTTGTGTAAGGTTATAACCAGGTTAAATGATTCCCCTGGATTGAGAATTCCATCGCCATCGTCATTCGTTATCGTCGCGGACATAGCTGAAATTCCCAGATTTGGCGAATTTCCGGAAGCTAGAGCCGCATAAACATTGATTCGACCGGCACCAAGTTGATTAACATAGTTTGGATTGAGGGCATCGATATTATCTGATGTGGCCAGTATAAGATCGACAATCTGCTCATTAGTCCAATGGGTATTCTGCGCCCTTATCAGAGCCACCAAGCCGGAAACGATCGGTGACGCCATAGATGTGCCATCGAGATATTGCATCGTATTTTGAGCCCAGGTCGAATATATACTGACTCCGGGAGCGCAAACATCGACCCAGGTTCCGTAATTGGACCAGCTCGCTTTATGATCGGTCTGATCTGTTGCCACAACCGAAAGAACGTTATTGTAGCCTGCAGGATAGAACATCGATGAAACACCATCATTGCCCGCGGCGGCGACAACTACAACATCATTAGCCCAAATAGCGTTTATCAAATTTTGATATTGTCCAATATACTGGTTGGAACCCCATGAACAGTTGATAACATGAGCGCCATTTTCTGAAGCGTAGGTCATGCCCTGATATACGGCAGTTAACTGACCTGATCTATTTGCGCCTTTTACAGGCATCAATCGGGCCGAAAAACCTATACCAGCGCCTCGAAGGCCATTATCAGTAACTTCGGATGCGCAACCAGCGACATGAGTTCCATGCGTAGGAGTCTCTTCGGACGGGTTGTTATCCCCAACACCAAGATCCCAGCCGACACCATCATCTACGTATCCATTGCCATCGTCATCAATACCATTAACATCGCTGCTATCCCAAACACCGTCACCATTTAGATCTTCCCCGGGATTGACCCAGATATTGGCGTTTAAATCAGGATGAGTATAATAAACACCGGTATCTACAATTCCTATAATTGCATATCTCGTGGGGTCTCCGCGGAAAACATCCCAGCCTTCGTATGCACGAGTTCTCGCCAAATGGTATTGTGAAGTTCGATTGGGGTCATTAGGGAAATATGTTGCATGCGGAATAACATAGAGTTCGGAATATTCGAGATTGGGGCATTTTTTGAACTCATCGGACGTGGAAACAACATCATTGCCCGGAGCGATGTGCATTATATACATTCTTGAAACCACCTCGCGAAGAATCGGGCTTTTTACCGGAGCCTTATAAAAGGGTTCGACCGATACGACATTATATTGTGCGCAAAAATTGTCGATTGCCGCAACGCCCGTATATGCCGTGCCAGCGGACATTTGGCCGATTTCCAAGGCGGGAGTGGAGACGGTCGTAGTGACGAGAAATTGATCCGTAATATACTCCGCGCCATTAGAAAGGAATGCAGTAGTTTCCAGGTCTGCGGCGAAAAGCATAGCCGGAAGCATTAGCAAAGACAGAATAACTAACGCTGTTTTCATTTAAGGCTCCTCTTTTTTAATTTTAAAAACACCTTATTCCATCCAAATTAATATAAACTAACTATAATCCCCGCTAAAATCAAGTCAAAAACCGTGCCCATCATAATCAAAGTTATTAACAGGAATCAATCCTCGTCCGTTCCAGATTCTCAGCGTAATCGCTTTCCAAATCTCATATTAAGCATAAAATCGATATCCAATTGAACAAATAAATTGAAATCGAATAGCCGGAAATGACACCGGGTAGCATAAAGCTGCAATTCATTTCATAATCCGGAATGTGCTGAAAACAAACATCTTGCCAGTGAATAGCGATAATAATATCATCATTCCAATGAAAAAGATAGATTCCAAATATCTATGGGCAGGGATTATTTTCCTAATTTCGCTCACAGTGAGATTAATATATTTCTATCAAATCAAAGCCAATTTCCCCGGCTGGGACTCTCCCACAATCGATCCGCTCTATCATGATCTTTGGGCAAGGCAGATAGCGGGCGGCGATATCCTGGGGTCGGGGCCATTTTTCCGAGCGCCTTTTTACGCCTATTTTTTGGGATTAATATACGCCATCTTCGGCTCTTCGCTGGCAGTTGCGAAAATTATCCAGCATTTTTTGGGAGCATTTACCTGCTCGATGCTCTTCCTTTTTTCGGATCGTTATTTTGGCAGGAAGTTATCATTGACTGTCGGCCTGATAGCGGCATTTAATTGGGTTTTCATTTATTATGAGGATGAGCTGCTGCTCGACTCGCTTTTGGTTTTATTCAGTATTCTTGTCATCTGGACATTATTCCGTTCAATTGAAAAACCATCGCGCTGGCGCATCATTTTGGCGGGTCTGACTCTTGGCGTGGCGAGTATAACTCGGCCAAATTATCTGGCGTTCCTGCCCGCTGTATTTATCTGGATGATATTTGTATTCGATAAAAAGTATAAGACGGCATTATGGCGATTTGCCATTTACGCTATCGCTTGCGGAATAATTATTTTGCCAGTTTATCTGAGAAATCTGATAATCGGTCACGATAATGTCCTGATCGCCTCGCAGGGCGGAATAAATTTTTATATCGGCAACAATCAATATGCCGACGGTGCATCCGCGGTCATGCCTGAATTTGGCAATACCTGGCAGTATTCCGATTGCGAATATTTGGCGAAAAAAGAAACCGGTCGTCTTGGCCAGCCGATGAAACCTTCCGCAGTCTCGTCATTTTATTATGAAAAGGCGTACGACTTTATTAAAAGCAAACCCGCAGATTGGATTAGACTATCTATAAAGAAGATAAGCCTATTTTGGAATTCGTACGAAATATCAAATAATCAAAATCTTTATTTCTTCAGGCAATTTGCTTCTATTACCAAAATTCTTCCCCCCTTATTTTTCATAATTGCGCCATTTTCACTTATTGGACTGATTCTGATATTTCGCTATAACATCAAATATCATCTCATGGGACATTTCATTATCATTTATATGCTGACAGTGGTTGTCTTTTTCGTGAATGGTCGTTTCAGGTTGCCGGTATGGCCGTTCCTAATTATTCTCGCGGCCTTAGCATTCTATAAAAGTTTTGAAATAATTAAGACCCGAAGTATCAGAAAAATAGTAAAATCCGCCATAATTTTGATCATTTTATTTGCATTAACCAATATTGATTTTTATGGAGTCTCCCATGAGAATTTCGCCATGTCTCATTTTTCACTTGGCAATGTTTACCTAAAAAAAGGATTGAATGATAAAGCGCTCGATGAATACGATAAGGCATTGGCGCTTTCGGAATGTACACCATCCGCGCATCTCAATCGAGGAATAATATTTTTCGAGCAGAAGGATTTTGAAAATGCCCGCAAGGAATTCGACCTTGAGATCGCCAAATGTCATGTCTCGGCGGCGGCGCACAACAATCTCGCGGTTCTTGACAGATTGCAGGGCGATGACGAAGGATCATTGAAAGAAGCGCGCCAGGCTATCAATATATCGCCTCAATTTCTTGACGCTTACGTCAATATCATACTGGCATCATCCAGACTAAAAGATAATGACACAGCCTATAAAATTGCCGATAGCCTGACAACATTGTTCCCGGATTACTTGCCTGGGCATTATTTCAAGGGGAAGATGCTGGAAGACAGGGGGCAATTGCCCGAGGCAGAAAATGAATTCCTTCAAATAGTATCTAAAAATCCCCAGGATATTGTCGAAAGGTACGACCTTTCGACCATCTATTCTTCACAGGTCAAATATGGTTATAAACCTGATAGGGTAACAGGATTAGCGAATTATGAGCTCGGCTTGATTCAAGTAAAAAAGGGAAAGGCCGACACCGCCCTTAATTATTTTAAAAAGACCACCGAGCTTTTACCCGAATTACCCGATGCCTGGACAAATCTAGCGCTGGCTTATGATTATGTCAAAATGTATAAAGAAGCGTTGGCAGCGTTCAAGAAATCGATCGAACTCGATCCCGAAAACGCCCTTACATATTACAACTGCGCGTTGACATTGGCCAAGGTCGGTTTATTAGATCAGGCGATTCAATTCTTTAAAGAGGCGTTGGATATTAAACCCGATTTTCCCGAGGCGCGAGAAAAACTGAATCTGGCCGAATCGCTCTTGAAATCATCAGGAAAGCAGTGATTTTGCCGCCTCGATAATTACTTCAGGTTGCAAATCAATCATACATCGAAAATGTTTTTCAGGGCATTTTTTCGATCCGTGTATTGTGCATGGACGGCAATATAGATTTCCAATATCGACAACTCTCGATTTTTCTGAGTATGGAGAAAACCCAAATGACGGCGAAGTCGGCCCGAAAATTGCCACTACAGGTGTGCCAACAGCAGCGGCAATATGCGCCGGCGCGGAATCATTGGTAAATGCAATTTTGGCTTTTGAAATAATTGCGGCCGATTCCAAAAGATCGGTCTTCCCTACCAAATTTACCGGATGATTTTGAGCATTACTTGCTAAATATTCGGCGTCAGCAGAATCCGAAATCCCGCCTACCATAACAACCTTTAAATTCAACTTATTCGCAATTAGATCGGTTAATTCCAAATAGTGCGCGTACCGCTTGGTTGCCCATACAGAACCGGGCGCCACCACCGCAAAATCAGAATTAATCCCGGCTTCGAGAAGTTTTTTTTCTGCTCTTGCGTTTACATCGTTATCGAGAAATATTCTGGGCGAATACCTTTTATCAATATTATCTATTCCTATCAATTCAAGGCATCTTTGGACTTCATGATGGTCTTTTTGATATTTCACCTTTTTTGCATACAAAATCTCTGAAGATGAATTATCAAATCCAACTCGCTCCTTGATTCCTGCCAATAATGACAGCAGCGCCGAGCGAAAATGCCTTTGAATTATAATAGCTTGATCGCATCCCTTTAATTTGGACGCTATGCGCAAGATACCTGAGATTCCGCTGTCGGAGCCGTATTTATCATATGGCAGAATCGTATCGATATAAGGATTATTTTGCAATAAACAAACCGATTCCGGCCTGACTACCGCGACTGTCTTACATCCGATATATTTATCTTTTAATGCCTGAAATATCGGCGTGGATAATATGACATCGCCCGGAAACGCTGTTTGAATAACTGCGATTTTCATTAGGACTTTTTCCGGCTGAAGAACGCTTCTTTGACATGCTTGAGCTCATCGATCTTCAGAATATAGCAAAAGGAAAAATATACCGCTCCGCCAGCAATCGCGGAGAGCAAGGCCGCCATGCCAGAGCCCCAAATACCATTGTAGCCATTAGCTCCCTTAAATGCGAAAGTTACCGCCGCTGACGCCAGATAGCAGTGAAAAGACGCGAGCAGGATTTTTGCCGAATATTTTAGCAAACCCATGCTATCTGGCCTGGGCGCCTTCTTCCCTGATGAATAATATAATAGAGAAAAATTAGTCAGGGCTGAAATCGAGGTCGCCAGAGCCAACCCGGCAAACCCCAGGGGTTTCATTAATAAAAGACTCAATCCTATATTCACCAGTACTGCAACCACCGAAATTTTCACGGGTGTCGCTGTATCTTTGAATGCGTAAAAAACTTGGGCCGTTACTCTAACCAGTCCGAAAAACACCAGACCGACCGAATATGCCCGCAGCCCCATGGCGACATCAAGCGTGTCATTCCACGAAAAATTCCCTCGTTGATATGCCAATGCCACGACAGAATCGGCCGCGCCAATCAGGTAAGCTGCCGATGGCAAAAGCAGGAAGATCACCATTCGAGATGAATATCGCTGGGCCTCACCTGCACCCTTAAAATCCCCTGACGACACCATGCCGGATATCTCAGGCAGCGATACCGCTGCCAATGCCACTCCGAAAATGCCTAATGGAAAATGCACCAACCGTAGAGAATAGTACAAATTGGATATACTCCCCTCTGAAAGATGGGATGCTATAACTGTTCCGACTACGACATTTATCTGCCATGCCGCCACTCCAAGCGCGGCCGGTAGCAAAAGCTTGAATATTTTCCTAACAGAAGGATCGTTGAAATTGAGATGAAAATGAAAACGATAGCCAGCCCGAGCCATCTGAGGCGCCTGAATCAGAAATTGCCCCAAACCACCCACGATGACCCCTACGCCAAGGACTAAAATCGGCGGGTTAAAATATTGAGAAAAATACAGGGCCATGATTATCGTGATTATATTGAAGACCGCAGGGGCGACTGCCGGGATGCCAAATCTGCCCAGTGAATTCAATGTCCCCATGCAGGCGGCCGCCAATGCCACCAAAAGCAGAAATGGAAACATGATCTGCGATAAGGTTATGGTCAGATCAATTTTGGCGGGATCGGCCGAAAAGCCCGAGACATAATATTGTACAAAATATGGGGCCAGCACTATGCCAAGTGTCACCAATATTCCCAAAAAGACAAGCATTATGGAGAAAACCGACGAAGTGACTTCGAATGCCTGTTCTTTGCCCTCTTTTTTCAGCTTGTCCGTAAAAACCGGGATATAGGCCGCGGAAAGGGCGCCTTCAGCGAAAAGGTCCCTAAGCAGGTTTGGTATACGAAATGCCGCCACGAAGGCGTCCATAGAGCCGGATGCCCCGAAAAGGGCCGCCAGCGTCGCTTCGCGGAGGAGGCCCGTGAAACGGGAAATTATCGTGGCCAGCGAAAAACGGCCGGTTCTTCTTAGAAACGATTTTTTTTCAGTTGACAATGTTCACCAATAATTTATATTTCGGGCTCGATTTTGATTTTTGAAAAAGGAGATTCAATTGCTCAAACACAAATCGGCGGTAAAGAGAAAAAAGCAGGCAGAAGTAGCCCGTCAAAGAAATAGAAAGACCAAATCCGAGCTTCGTGCAGCTATCAAGACAGTTCGTTCCGAAAAGGATAAAGAGAAACGGAAAACCGAATTTGGTGACGCGGTTCGCCAGCTTGATATGGCCGCCCGCAAACGCGTAATCCATAAAAACAAGGCAGCCAGACTTAAATCGAGGCTCGCTAAGAAGATTAACGCTAAATAGATTCAACTTGCCACCAGATAACGGGCCAGAGTAATCAGGCTCGGTTTTTTCAAGATAAGTCTGAAAATGAGATCCGGGAAATTAACATCCCGGATTTTCTTATTCGGGAAATAGATCGTCGAGAGCATCGACTATAATATTGAAGTCATTATCGGTTGCCTTTACTAAAAGCGATTTCAGCACTTTATAAGCATGAAGTTCCTTGGATTTGAGCTTCATGAATTCTTTAAAATATTCGCGAAGGTTCGGAATATTCCCCAGCGATTTTGCGGCTGTTTCTCCCGCGATTTTGCCCGAAATCATGGCATTCGAGATTCCCGCTCCGGAAAGCGAATCCAATATTCTGGCGGCGTCGCCAATCAGCATCAGGTTTCCCTGAACCCTCGGGATATCAGACTTGAATTCCGGCAGACCTCCCATCGTAAGTCTCACCTTTTTATGTCCGGGAAAATGATTGTCGATAAAATCATCAAGGTAATTTTTGGCGAATTTCCCATCCAGCCTTGGAGGCCAGATAGCAGCTCCGATATTGGCTGAGGTTGCCGATTTTGGAAAAACCCAGATATAGCCGCCGGGCGCGATATTATTGCCAATATAAATATCAACTTTGTCATCATCTATAGTGAGATTATCCGCATAGTACTGGCATGTCGTATCTATTTGAGTCAATTCAGCATTGGTGGCGATTCCCGCCATCATAGCGATTCGCGATTCGACCCCATCCGCCGCTATGAAAATATCTGCTTCGTATTCTACGCGATGACTCGAGTTCTCAACTACGACGCTTTTTATTATCTGGTCTCTAATATTCAATGATACGACTGGCGAGTAAGTCTCAACTTCGGCGCCTGAATCTTTCGCCATCTGGGTTAAATAATTATCGAATTTATCCCTATGCAAAATGAATCCGGCGTTCTCGTGTGTTACGGTGATAGTCTTTCCCGATGGCCCGACCAGGCTCGCCCTGCTTATATAAGTCGCAATCCATTCAGGACGAGGTTCCACATAATTCCTCAAACCGGCGTCGGTAATTCCCTCCGCGCAACAAACCGGCAGGCCGATCGATTCATGTTTTTCCAGCAGCAACGTTTTCGCCCCGCCCTCGGCGGCATATCGCGCAGCCATTGATCCGGCGGGCCCTGCTCCAATCACAATTACGTCGTATTTTTTTATATCAGGCAAGATTTAATGCTCCTACCGGACAGAATTGGACGCAATCTCCGCAGGATGTACAAGAATCGTCATCTATTTCAAGAGCTAAGGGAGAAAGATATATGGCCTCGAATTGGCAAACGGCGACACAGGCCCCACACTGGCCGCAGAGATTTTCATCAACACTGATTTTTAAATTTAATATTTTCATAAGCATCGAAATATTAGGATTTCAAGGCTTAGGATTCAAGTGGAATTATCTGATTAAGAGTTTCATATATCTCCATCGACTGTAATCGTACTCTTATTAATCTCAAAATTTTCTTAATCTTCATAGACAAAATTCATGTGTTTGCGACTGCCGCAAGCGCTGATTTACAATTTGCTTCACAGCAAATAAAAAATATTTCACGGTGACTATCGAGGGTTCAAGGAAGCGGAAATGACGATCTTCATACTTCGCGAGAGTGAAATAAAGGGCAAAAACAGCCTTTTCGGGGCAAAAAACGGGTTTTTTTGAAAAAAAATGCATTTTTCCTCTAAAAAGTGAATATTTTTAGTTGAAATATTTTTGCATTACCCCCTACAATCAGTCTTGGAAAGAGATAATGTGATCTGGGGGTGAAAGAAAATTAAAAGCGAAAGAAAGTGAAACCGCGAATAAACATTAAACCTGACGCCATCACGGCGCACAATGAAGGAGGCTAGAATGCCTGCTAAGAAAGCAAAAAAGACAGCCAAGAAGAAACCCGCCAAGAAGAAAGTTGCAAAGAAGAAAGTAGCTAAGAAGAAAGTCGCGAAGAAAGCCCCAAAGGCTAAATCCAAACGGAAACCAAATGCGGCATTCATGAAGCCGATGACTCCGAGCAACGCGTTGGCGGCAGTAGTCGGAAGCAAACCTCTACCGAGAACCCAAGTCACCAAGAAGCTTTGGGACTATATCAAGAAGAACGGGTTGCAGGATAAGGTTAACAGACGCATGATCAATGCTGACTCAGCTCTCGCTGCTGTATTTGGCGGCAAGAACAAAGTAAGCATGTTCGAGATGACAAAGTTAGTATCCAAGCATCTTAAGTAGAATTTGATTTGTTGACTCGCGGAAGCCTCCATTGAAAAATGGGGGCTTTTCTTTTTGAGCATGATTCCAGACTATAGAAGCTTTTAGTAATATTAAATTTGGATCAATGGCCGATGCGGCTGGCCAGCCAGCTTTTTTCGAGATATACCGCTTTTTCGGGGCAGAGCTCGTGGCAGCACATACATTTTATGCAATTGTCGTAGTCAAATACTAATTTACCTCCAGATTCGCTAATGACATTCTGAGGGCAATTATCGACGCATGTCTGGCACAATGTACAGAGATCATGGTTTATCGCGGGACGAGCCCAGATGAGCGAGCCGACTGATTTGGATAAAGATTCTGGAATTAGACTCATATAGGCATTGCTTGGCAGCTTAAAATCCGAAATAACGCCGTTGCTGAAAGCCGGGCCGGTTCTCTCTATCAGATTCAGGTCGGCGATACCTAACTTTCTTTCGGCGGCGATAATTGTCGGCCATATTATTTTTTTCGATTTCCCGAGCAGAGACGCGACAGAACTATCCATTGCAACGCCGTCGGTAGAGGCAAAAAGATATCCCATCCATCGGGATTGGCCCGACGCCGGTCCATCACCTTCCATTACAAGACCGCCATCCATTATAAAGAGACCGGGCTTCACTTGAGAAAATATATCCACCAGTACGTTGGAGAAGGATTTGGGCTTGACGTTACTTTTATGGTAATCTGATTTTTTCAATCCGGGAATAAATCCATAGCAGTTCTTAATAGCTCCCGTGAAAAGAGTAAGCACGTGAGTCTTTAGTTTCGGCAATGAAATTATAAAATCGACATCGAAGGCATATCGGGAAAGATGGTAGATTCTTCCATCGACCGAGACTTGCCTGATATTCCCCGATTCAAACCCGACAAGCTGACATCCCGTCGATTCTGCCGTTGACGCCATGCCAGTATTATCCCAGACCCTCTTTAGCCCCTTCTCAACTCCACCGGGTGAATCACCGATTATAGGCTCCGCGCCCAATTCCTTGCATTTGGCCGCTACTGCGGCAACCAGCATGGGATGGGTAGTCACCGCGCGATCAGGAGTTCTGGCCGAAAGGAGATTGGGATTTATTAGTACCTTCATCCCCGGTTTGATAAATTTGGCGAATCCGCCGAGAGGTGCCATGAGGATATTCAGCGATGCGGAAATTTTCTCCAAATCATAAGAATCTATAGCGACTGATACAACGCGGCTTTTCAATTTATTTTCTTCTGTATGGTGTTAAATGGATTTCTCTGAAGGCGGTTTTTGATCAATAAGAATCTTGACAGCAACTATTCTTTGGCCTTCGATCTCTTCGACTATAAATGTGACACCATGATATGATAATTTTCTGCCTTTCTCGGGCAGCGAGCCGACAAGGTCATAAATAAGTCCACCTACGGTTTCGAATTCTCGTTCGGGAAGGTCTATGTCTATTTCTTTGTTCAGGTCAGATAATGAGAGCGACCCATCAACCAGGAACTGCCCCGGCGATAACCTTGATACTGGCGGCGGCTCCTGGTCATATTCATCCTCAATTTCGCCGACTATTTCTTCAATGATATCTTCCATGGTCACCAGGCCGGAGGTCCCGCCGTATTCGTCCACAACTATTGAAATATGAATATGCTTTTTCCTGAGTTCCCTGAGCAGATCATCGACTTTCTTATTTTCCGGAATAAAATAAGGCTTCCGCGAAATTTTAATCAGATCGATATCCAATTCATCTATAGCGCAGGAAAGCAGATCTTTGGCATAAAGCATCCCTTTGATATCATCGAGAGACTCATCATAAAGCGGGATACGCGAATGACCGGTCTTATTTATCACGCTAATGACATCTCTTAAAGGTGTTCCAACTTCGACACCAATAATATCAACCCGGGGAATCATTATCTCCTTGACGGTGGTCTCACCAAGCTCGACCACGCCATGAATCATTTCTCGTTCGTCACCTTCAAGGGCGACCTCGCCATCGGAAAGTTTGCTGGCGATTATATCGATAGAATCCTCTATTGCCTTATTCTTGGCATTTGATACAAAATTATTATCATGGGTCAATCCGAATTTTCTGGCAAACCATCTCGCCAACGAAAAGCCTTTTCGCTTCGCGGGGACTTGCGAACGCTGCGGATCACTTTTGGGATTGTTATTCACCTTAGGTAACTCTCCTGACGGCTCCACATTTTTAGACGATTCTTATTATCGTTATCATTATACCCCAAGAGATGCAAAATCCCATGAATTGTCAATCGTTTTACTTCTTCGAAATAGTCGACCTCAAAGACCATTGATTGCCTGCGGGCCTGCATCAAATTGATATAAACTTCTCCGAGGTAATCCTTTTTTGCATTATCATCCAGATTAAACGCCATGACGTCGGTCGTATTATTCTTGCTTAAAAACATATTGTTTAATTTGGTTATCAGAGAGTCGTTGCAGTAGATAATATCAAGGAATTTCGATTTTGCCGATTCTGAAGCGATTACTTTTCGGGCTATGCCTGAAATCTCTTTATAATCAATTTTAAACCTTTTATCGGCCATTACGATATTAATGCTCAGAATCTAACCCCTTCAGGCTTTTTTTCGGGATAAACTATTCTTCTATGGAATATCCCGGTGAGGACTCGCGAGAAACTTTCCTCTATTTGATGGAGATCACGGAGAGTCAAATCGCAGTTTTCAAGCTCGCCCGATTCAAATTTGAGCGAAATGGTCTTCTTGACCAAAGATTTAATTCTCGCCGGTTTGGGATCTTCGAGCGCGCGCGAAGCGGCCTCCGCTGAATCGGCCAGCATCACTATCGCCACTTCCTTGCTTAACGGCTTCGGCCCCGGATAACGATATTCATTTATATCGACATCCTCGCCTTCCAGAGTCTTGGCCTTTTCATAGAAAAATGTCATTACGCTGGTGCCATGATGGCCCGTAATAAAATCAATTATGCATTCGGGCAAGCCATGCTTTTGCGCAAGTTCTTTCCCCTCTTTTACGTGGGCTTCGAGAATTAATGCCGACATGGATGGCGCCAATTTTTCGTGCTTGTTTTTGGCCCCCATTTGATTTTCTACAAAATATTCCGGCTTCAGCATTTTGCCTATATCATGATAATATGAGCCTACCCTCGCTAAGAAGCGAATTGGCATTGATCGCCTTGGCGGCGTCCTCGGCCAGCGAACCAATCATTATAGAGTGATGGTAAGTGCCCGGAGCCTCTAGGGCGAGCCGTTTTAGCAACGGACGGTTTAAGTCCGATAATTCGAGCAACGTGATATCGGTAGTCAATTTGAATGTAGTTTCAACCAGCGGTAAAAATCCTATTGTCAGAATCGGCGAAAGAAAACCGTTAATGACCGCAAAACCCACATGCCGCCAGAGATCGACTGGCGGAGTCAATTTTACCGATTCAATCACATAAACGGTTCCAAAATAGACAATCGATAGATACAATATCGAACGATAAAACTCATGCCTATGCCTCACCTGCTTAACCGCAAATGCCGCTACAGTCCCGGCCGCCATGCTTACAAAAACAATATCGAGCTTGAAGCCGGCCAAAATCCCCATTAATAATGATGCCGAGAATGTAAGGAAAAGTCCTGTCTCTATATCATATGCAATAGTTATGAGCATAGAGGCTATGGTAATTGGCACCAAATAGGGAGATAGATATGTCTGCCCCATCACGATATTCAGGATTATCACCAGTATCGCGAATAAAAACGCAAATAGCGTCAGTGCCGTATCGGAATCAAAAATATGCCGCCTAAAAGAATATAGGTAAAATCCAAAGAGCATTATCGGAAATACGATAAAGAACAGCCGTCCCAATGGAGGCAGGATAAAATGCCAGAATCCCTGCTGACGAAGGCTGGTCTTGCTGTAACGGGCCAATGAAAGAAGTTTATCTCGATGAAGCTCGGTTACTCTTTCGTTGGCGCGAATTATTTTTTCGCCCTTATAGACCCATCCCTTATCATTCTTGATGGCATCTAATTCTATATTTCTATTTATTTCAGTCGCGTCTTCATCGAAATCGAGGTTGGGTTCGAGAAAATGCCATATCAGGCTTTCGGCGATAGTCTGAGCTGGCGATTGAGAACCAAGCATTTTCTGAACTTGAGCCGCTACATATATCCTGGCTTCACTTGAATCAACCAGTTGATCCCTAGCAATCGTCTTGATAAGCCCCCTGTTATCAAGGGTAACCAGGCCCGAAGTCTCCAGAGGGAGATTATTTATATCCGAATATATACCCGTTTCCATTGCCGAATCAACAACACCGATACATACTTTTGAAAAACTGCGACTTTTCAGATTGTTTCTAACACCTACAATAATACTATCCGGGATCGATGGAAATTCCGAGCGCATAAGCTGAATAAACCGGGGAGGATTCGTATATTTTGAGTTGAGAGAGTCGGCGATTTTGAAAAAATATCTGATGCGGTATTCTATGGCATTCGTCATCAATGTATCCAACGCGACAACCGGCCTGAGATTGGCTACAACCAGCTGCCGGTCTCTACGGAGCTCGTCATCAGATTTGAATATAGGATAATCGAAGGGCGCCAGTACGTCTCTAGATGCGATCTCGCCTACCTGCGGAATCTCAATAGGCATATAAATTTTGTCTATGGGATAAAGAAACGTAATCCCGAATATAAGCGCCGCGGGGAGTACGATTCTAAACCAAAGCTTGTAGCCGCTAAAGGAACCATTGGTCTTCTCCGAACTATTTTCCTCGGCTCCAATAGAAACCTGCATCGGTTTTTTTCTGAATAGATTAAACAACATTATCCTTTGGCCTTTTTCTTGGCTTCAGATACCTTGCCATAGGCTTTGATTATATCCTGAACCAGCCTGTGCCTGACCACATCTTTTTCAGTTAGCTGGCAAAATCCGATTCCATTAATATGGCCCAATATTTTTTGCGTGGGTAGAAGACCGGAGGCGCCTTTGTTGACTAAATCGATTTGAGTAACATCACCGGTAATTACGGCTTGAGAACCTTCACCTAATCGAGTTAGAAACATTAACATCTGGGCGCTGGTCGTGTTCTGCGCTTCATCTAGAATTACAAAAGCGTTATTGAGCGTGCGCCCGCGCATGAAGGCCAGTGGGGCGATTTCGATTACACCTAATTCCATGAGCTTTTTAACTTTCTCAAACATCATCATATCCTGAAGTGCGTCATAAAGCGGTCTTAGGTATGGGTCAACTTTCGCGCGAATATCTCCCGGCAAAAAGCCCAGATTCTCACCAGCCTCGACCGCGGGTCTGGTCAGGACAATCCTGGCAACCTGCTTATTCTTGAACGCTTTGACTGCCATGGCTACAGCAAGATAGGTTTTTCCCGTTCCAGCCGGTCCGATTACGAATACGATATCTTTCGCTTCCATCATATCTATATATGATTTCTGGCCGACTGTCTTGGGTTTTATTATTTTCTGAGTGGCAAGCGAGGCGATGACCCCGGATTCATTATCCACATCTTTTGACGGGCCGGAGCCATTTTCCATGACAACCGCTATGGAATATATGATATACCGTTCATTAAGCTCGCCGGTGGCCTTTACATGATCTATGATGTCATAGATTATTTTGATCGCTTTATCGACATTGTCGGATTCGCCTTTGACATTGATCCAATCGCCGCGGGCAATAATCTGAACTTCGAGCTCGTCTTCGATAAGCTTTAGATGCGAATGGTCATTGCCAAGAAGCAGACGTGGATCAATATCCTTTAATTCTATTGTCTTTTGAGTTACCATCTTTGTCCTATTCCGAGGATTTAGATTCCTTGATTGATATCCCCAATTCATCGAGTTGGCTCGAATCGACATCCGCCGGAGAGCCATCCATGAGCGATTGAGCGGCGGTTGTCTTTGGGAATGCTATAACGTCGCGTATTGAATCTGATCCTGTCATAAGTGTAATTATTCTATCTAATCCCGGTGCTATCCCGCCGTGCGGAGGAGCTCCATATTCCAGAGCACGCAGTAGGAAACCAAACATTTTGTCTGCCCGTTCCGCGTTTATTCCAAGAATCGAAAGCACTTTCTCCTGCATCTTGCGGTCGTGAATTCTTATGCCTCCGGATGCCGTTTCCATGCCGTTGATAACCATATCATATTGATTGGCTCTGATTTTCCCCCAGGGATGGTCAGGATGGTCGAGAGGCAGTTGGCTATTAAATCCATCATCAAGGAATTTTATATCTGATGCGCAGGGCGATGTCACAATATTATGCATGGCGTCGAATCTCTTCATTTCGGGATGATATTCGAATAACGGGAATTCCGTCACCCAGAGAAAAGCCCATTTGGGAGAATTAGCGTTCATCGAGAGCCTGCCGATTTCCTTGCGGAGTGCGCCGAGACTGTCACAGACTACTTTCCATCTATCGGCTACTATAAAAAGCATATCGCCTTCAGCCAGATTTGCTCGTTCAAAGCATTTATTTATTTCATCCTGGCTGAGGTTTTTGGCAATTGACGATTTAATTCCGCCATCGGCTCGCCCGATATAGGCCAGCCCCTTGCCGCCATTTTGCTTTATGGTTTCGGTATAATTATCGATTTGCTTCCGGGATAGCCCGGCTCCACCCGGCACCTTTATGCCGCGAATAACTCCACCTGATTTTATTACGTCCGAGAATACCCTAAAGCCTGTTTGACCAAAAATATCACTGTAATCGATTATTTCAAATCCGAATCTGAGATCGGGCTTATCACTTCCGTATTTGTCCATTACTTCCTGATATGAATATCGCTTGAATGGAATCGGTATTTCCTCATTCAGGACAGCCTTGAACAGATGCTTCATCATTCCTTCGACAACGGAAAATATGTCATCGATAGATACAAATGTCATTTCCATATCGATCTGGGTATGCTCGGGCTGCCTATCGGCTCGGAGGTCCTCATCGCGCAGGCATTTGGCCAACTGGAAATATCTATCAAAACCTGATATCATCAATATCTGCTTGAAAAGCTGGGGCGATTGCGGCAAGGCGTAGAATTTGCCCTTGTGCTCCCTCGACGGCACTATAAAATCCCGGGCGCCTTCCGGTGTCGATCTTATAAGCAGCGGAGTCTCAATCTCGACAAAGCCCTTGGAATCAAGATATTTCCTGATTTCCATCGTAGCCTTGTGGCGCAAAAGGATTTTATCGCGCAATACTGGTCTTCGGAGATCGAGATAGCGAAACTTCAATCTGAGCTCCTCTGAGGCTGTGGTATTATTTTCAACCATGAAGGGTGGTGTGGCGGATTGGTTCAATATTTCAATTGTAGCCGCCTGAATTTCAATCAGTCGCGTCGGATTGTTGGTGTCGCGTGACGGCTCCGGGCGCATTCTGACTTTGCCGATCACCCTGATCGAGTATTCGTATCGCACCGAACGGGCTATTTCGAGATATGGGCCGGTCACATCCTTGGGATCGAATGCTATCTGGGTAATCCCCCAGCGATCGCGCAAATCTATGAATATCAATCCTCCGAGATCGCGATGACCATGAACCCATCCGCATAATGATACTTCAAGGCCGACATTCGATTCGTTTAATTCGCCGCAGGTATGCGTCCTGATCCATGTCTTATAAATATTATTATCTGATATGCCCAATTATCTCTCCAAGTTGATCGGAATTTGTAAAACCATAAATATAATCCAGCTTTATTTCCATCTGCTCCGAATTTCGCAAATCCTTGATAATTACTTCTCCCCGGGCAAGCTCGTTTTCGGCCAGTATGATCGCATGGCTGAGGCCGCTCTTATCAGCTTGTTTCATCTGGGCCTTCATAGACCGCCTTAAATAATCTATATCGGCTGGAATACCCAGACTCCTGATTTTGGTCGCAAGTCTGAATGCCTCGGATTTGTATTCCGAGCTGCTCAGCACGACATAAAAACCGAACAAATTCTCCGTCGTCTGTTCATCCTCCGAGCTCATTGCCAGGACGATTCGTTCAATACCTGCCGCAAATCCGATAGCGGGCGTTGGGGGCCCGCCGAGCTGTTCGACCAACAAATCATATCGCCCACCGCCGGAAAGGGAATCCTGCGCGCCCAACTTGGATGATTTGATTTCCCAGGCGGTACGGGAATAATAATCCAATCCTCTTACCATTCTCTTATCCTTATGGAATGGAACTTCAGCCATTCCCAAATATTCGACAACCTGATCAAAGTGTTCGTGATTTTCATTTGAGAGAAAATCAAAAATTACCGGAGCGTCAGCCAGGATTTTCTGGCAGGATTTTTCCTTGCAGTCGAACATTCTGAGCGGATTCAGTTGAAATCTTCTCTGGCAATCGGCACAGAACGCCGGAAGCTCCGGCTCCACGAATTTTACGAATGCGTCCTTATGCCGTTTTCTGTCTTCAGGCATCCCTACTGAATTTATATGCACTTCGAGATTTTCGATTCCAAGTCTTTGTAATATTCGATAATTGAGATCGATAATTTCGGCGTCGATAGCCGGATCAAGAGAGCCGATAGCCTCGATACCGAATTGATGGAATTGACGGAACCTCCCCGCCTGAGGCCGTTCCTGGCGAAACATCGGACCGAGATACCAGAATTTGGTCAACCCCTGCGCGGCCCACATGGAATGCTCAATATAAGCCCTGACAACCCCGGCGGTGCCCTCAGGTCTCAACGTAAGCGATCTATTGCCTTGATCGTTGAATGTATACATTTCTTTCGATACGACATCGGTAGTTTCCCCGATTCCGCGTGCGAAAAGCTCTGTAGCCTCGAATATCGGAGGATTTATAAAATGGTAATTATATTCAGAGGCAATTCGAGCAATAGTTGAGATTACCCGAAGCCAAAGATTGGATTCCGGCGGCAGAATGTCCTTAGTTCCATAGATAGCTTTAATTTTTTGCTCTGCCATAATAAGGTCGTCCTCCAAAAGTTAATACATCAACCGGCAATATATAATGATATTGAACATTATTTATATAGTCAATACTAAGGATAATCAAGAATGGCGCCTTTTCCACCAAATATAGACCGCGATGCCCGCGGCCGATCCCAGAATATCCGCGAGGGCATCTAACGGGTCTGCGGTTCTTCCGCTGATAAAATGCTGATGAATCTCGTCGAGTATCCCAAATACTCCACAGATAATAGCTGAATATGAAAATAAGGTGATGCTCTTTGGCAATCTGATTAAGAGGCTATAACCCACCAATACTCCAAAAATAAAATATTCACCGAAATGCGCTATTTTATCTGCGAATGTAATTCCCAGCGATGGTGTTGATAAATTGGGAATTGATGATACAGTAAGTATGAGCGCCGCCCATACAAGGGTGAGCCACCAATATTTTTGTCTTACTTTTGTCATAGAACTACAGACTATAATTAAATCGGCATGAAATTCAAATAAAAAAGTCCGCACGGAGCGGACTTTATAAATAAGGCTATTTACCAGTAATTATTTTTTCTTCTTGGCAGCCTTCTTTGTGGCTTTCTTCTTTGCAGCTTTCTTCTTTGCCGGCATGGTTTCACCTCCCTTCGGCACTCAACGTTCCACCGTTCTAATTTCCAAGATGTCCTTGGAAAAGTTAACTGTTAGTCCGGTTTTCATTTTTATCGCTCTAAGTATGCTCTTTAATTTAGCCTCATCCATATCTGTCAAATGGTCCCCTGTTGAAATCGATACGATCAGAGTATTCCCTATGACAAAATCAACATTGTATTCTCCGGCAACCGCGCCCTTATACGATAACTTCACATTCTTCTTTCTCTCGAAAGGTATATTGCGGAGTCCAAATTCATAGGCAAGAGCCCAGCCATATTCTTCAGACCCGAAACCCAGACCCATATTTTTGTGGACCTCAAGCGCCGCTTCCATGACTTGATTTTGAAGGTCAATGTCAACCGAGTTTGGCTTTGTCGCTAACTTTTGTTCTTTCATACACTTCACCGAATCATTATTAAACGCAAATATCGTGCCAATCATCAAAAATAACTCGCACAAAAGCGTAATCCATTAAACCATAACAAGATACAACTAATTTCACGAATCTCGTTATTAGCCAATAAGATATGAAAATGCGTCACCGCTGTCGCATTTTTTATATGATAGTTATGAAAATTGTAAAACTCCCCTATCAAAATAGGTTGCGACACGTTTGTCGCATTGGAGAAATATATTTATAAAAAGACTCTATGAATCCTGATTTTGCCCATTTGCAGGAAGACCGCATCGGCGCAAAATTCGTTGAAATTGCTTCCTATGCATCCCTGCTTGCCTGGCGGCGGCGGAAATATTACCGCTGCTTGCTTCCAACATTCGCAGCACGAAATTTCGCTCGAGAGGTAAAATTGTTTCCCGCCATATCTTCTTTGTGTGCTCCTGGAGTTCCTTAGCCGACGCGGGCGGTTTTTCTATTTCTTTGCTATTTTTCTTTACACAATCAGGCAAATCAGCTGAGCTTAAAATATCCCCCTTGCAGAGCACAACCGCTCTTTCAATTATATTTTCGAGCTCGCGTATATTGCCGGGATAATTGTATTCCTTTAGAAAGCTCAACGCCATATCATCGATGGCCTTGATTTTTTTGCTATTTTTTTCAGCATATTTTTTCAAAAAATGATTAGCCAGAATATCGATGTCGCTGATTCGCTCGGATAATGACGGCAATCTAACCGCGATGACATTGATACGATAATATAGATCATCGCGGAATTCACCCGATTCGACCATTTTGCCAAGGTCCTTTTTGGTGGCCGAAATTATTCTGACATTGGCTATTTTCACCGATGTGGAGCCGAGCGGCTCGAATTCATGCGATTGAAGAAATCTAAGCAGCTTGACTTGAAGCAACGGTGTCAGCTCGCCAATCTCATCGAGGAATATAGTACCGTCATTGGCGAGATCGAATTTTCCCAATTTGCGGGCTACTGCTCCGGTGAACGCGCCCTTCTCATATCCGAACAACTCCGATTCGAGCAGAGTCTCGGGAATTGCCGCGCAGTTGATCGCCACGAACGGCTGATCTTTTCGTTTCGAATTATTATGCAGGGCACGAGCCAGCAGTTCCTTGCCCGTCCCCGACTCGCCTTCAATTAATACGGCGCTTTCGGTTTCGGCAACATCGGCGATTGTCGCCAGTACTCTGGCGATTTCCGGCGAATTGCCGATGATCTCCTCAAAATCATATCTATCGCGAAGATCCTCGATCAATGTTTCCCGCGAATTGGCAAGGTCTGAGAGTATGAGATTGGATTCAACCGAAAGCCCTATTCGCCCCGAAAGCGTCTTCAGCAACTCCATCTCCGATGGGGAGAAGGCCTTTTTCGAACGAACCACATGTAGAAGACCGCAGACATTTTCGCCGGATTTAAGCGGGAAGCAAAGAGTGCATCCGCAGTCATCATTATTGGTCGATTCGATCAAGACCGGATCGCCGGTGCTCATAACGGCATCGGAAATTTTTCGGGATGGCGCGTAATTGCTTGGCTTGCCATCGGCTCCCTCGGAATTGACTTGAAGAAGTATTTCGCCGTCCTCATCAACCATCTGCAAAACAGCATGATCGCAATTGAGCAATTCCGCGGTCGACTGAACAACATTGGGCAGGATATCTTCGATATCATTTTGAGATGATATTAATGTCGAAAGTTCGAACAATGTCTTATAGATTTTTCTTTCTTGCGCTACACCGTCGACTTCCGATTTCAATTTATCGTATTCGCGGATAAGCTTGCTGACTCGATCGCTGAGCGAGTCCTCGAATCTCGAAAGACGTTTTTCAACCGAATCAAGCTTCGATACGAGTTTCGTATATCGCTCGGTTTGCTGAATAGCATCAGCCTCAGAAAGAAAATCCTTGAGAGTAACTATAGAATCGAATGATCTTCTAATCTGATCAGTTGATTCTTTCTTCAGCTGCTCAAGATTGGCGGCAAATCGTTCGCTTGTTCTTCCGATAGTGACTTTCATTGCTTTGATTTTATAATCATCATCCCATTCTGTCAAACTAAATGAATAAAATATTTGTTCTCAATAATTTTTATTTTTGCATCATTTTTTTTGGTAAAACATTTTGATTTCATATTTTTTCTTCGATCAGATGAAGGCTCTGATAAAAATTCAACTGCTTAATCCTATACAATATTGATTTTCAAAACTTCATTTACGGCAGATTTTAAATCCGATATTATGATAGAATTTGATCATGGATCAATATCTTTATAGATCATCGAAAAGGCATGATTGATAATTTTTTGGCAAAAAATGGTTTTGAGTCAATTATCAATTTGATATATATCTTTGCCTGAAAATGAAATTAATTAATAAATCTAAAAATTAATCTTGACATTCTTGACGAATTGAGTTTTTTTCAAAAAGATTTTTGTGAGAGGTAGTGAATGGGTTCACAAAAGGGATGCGAAAGATGATTGGTGATTATTCAATAATTGGAATATTCCTTATAGTAGGTATGGGCTTTGTGCTGGTCACTTTATTTATAGCCAGCCTGGTCAGACCCAGCCGACCCAGCAAAATAAAAAATCAAAACTATGAATGCGGCGAAGTGCCTGTGGGCTCGTCCTGGATTCAATATAATGTCGGCTACTATATTTATGCTTTGATATTCGTCATATTCGATGTTGAAGTAGTATTTTTGTTTCCATGGGCGGTAGCCTTTAAGAAGCTCGGCCTGTTTGCCCTGGTTGAAATGCTAATATTTTTGGCTATTCTGATTTTCGGATTAGCCTATGCCTGGAAAAAGGATGCGTTAAAATGGGTGTAATTGAAAAAGTACCCGCTTATATCGAAAAAATACCCGGCGGCGGAATTGTCACAACATCAATGGATTGGGTCCTTAATGAAGCCCGTGCCGATTCCATGTGGTATATGCTCTTTGGGCTGGCCTGCTGCGCTATCGAAATGATGGCAACGGGTGCGTCCCGATACGATTTCGATAGATTCGGAATGTTTTTCAGAGCGTCTCCAAGACAGGCTGATCTGATGTTTGTCGCCGGAACTGTAACCCACAAGATGGCCAAACGTGTCAAGCTGCTGCATGAACAAATGGCCGAACCCCGATATGTAATCGCCATGGGCGGATGCGCCTGTAATGGCGGGCCATTCTATTACGATTGTTATTCTGTTTTAAAAGGCATTGATAAGGTTGTTCCAGTTGATGTCTATATTCCCGGCTGCCCCCCTCGTCCGGAATCATTGATGCAGGGCTGCATGAAACTGCAGGAAAAAATCCGGAAAGAAAAAATAGCCGATTGGGCTTCGGACAAAAAAATCGTCTAATATTCAATCTTTTGATGCCAATTAAATGACCAAAGAAGAAATAATAAAAAAAATTCAAGATAAATTCGGCTCGGATATTGAAGTTATCGATATCAAGCAGCCGGAGCCGTTTATCTATATCTCTAAAGATAAATATCGCGATTTCTGCGAATATATATATAAGGATGCCTCGCTGGATTTCGATTACCTCTTCCAGTTAGGCGCGGTTCATTATCCGGACAAATGCTTCGAGGTCGTGCTATCATTATCATCGCATGGCCAGCGGCATAATATGGTTGCCAAAGTCAAATTGGATAAAGATAATCCCGAAATCGGCACAATATCCGATATATGGCAAAATGCCGCCTGGTATGAGAGAGAAGCAATGGAATTGTTCGGAGTCATATTCAAAAATCATCC
Organism: uncultured candidate division Zixibacteria bacterium; assembly: GCA_963817915.1. Taxonomy (GTDB): domain Bacteria; phylum Zixibacteria; class MSB-5A5; order UBA10806; family UBA10806; genus CAWFQL01. The sequence goes on along the minus strand of CAWFQL010000012.1, from coordinate 605,972 downwards.
CGACCCTCGTCCGCTGCTATTGGATGAGGATTGGAATAGCGGATATCCCATGAGAAAGGGCTGGACCGGTCCGGATTTTATTCCGATGCCGGAGAAATAATAGAATGAGCCAGACCATAGATACCAAAGGACTTCGCGAAGAAGAATTTATCGTTAATATGGGCCCTCAGCACCCATCCACTCATGGCGTGTTGCGGCTCGTATTGAAGATGGAAGGCGAGTTCATTCGCGAAATTACACCGCATGTTGGATATTTACATAGATCGATAGAAAAGATAGCCGAAAATCGAACATACAATCAATTTACGCCATTTACAGACAGAATAGATTATTGCGCGTCGATGCCATCTAATCTGGCCTGGGCTGTGGCTGTGGAAAAATTGGCTGGGATCGAAATTCCCGAACGAGCGGAATATCTTCGTGTCATAATGGTGGAGTTCAATAGAATTGCTTCGCACATGGTATGGTTTGGACCGTTGTCACTCGATCTGGGCGCTGTTACTCCATTTCTGTATGCCTTCCGCGAACGAGAATGGATATTGGATCTATTCGAAATGACCTGCGGTCAACGACTGACATACAATTATATAAGGATTGGCGGCGTATCGAGGGATATCCCCCCTCAATTTGCCAAATCATGCCAGGAATTCGTTGTCGATTTCCGCAAAAAAGTTGACGATTACGAAGCGCTCTTGACACAAAATCCGATCTTCCTCGGAAGAACCAAGGGAGTTGGAATATTGCCGCTTGATCTTGCGAAAAATCTGGGCGCGAGCGGACCAAATATTAGAGCGTCAAATTACGAATGGGATCTGCGCAAGGTCGATCCATATTCAGTCTATCCTAAATTCGATTTCAAGATACCAACCGGGAAGACAGGCGACGTCTGGGATAGATATAGCGTCCGTATTGAAGAGCTTCGCCAATCCTGCAACATTATAGAACAGGCGTTAGGCGGCCTCCCCGAAGGTGATATTATAAAAGCAAAGATACCAGCCGTCTTCAAGCCGCCAAAAGGCGAAGTGTTCTCGCGAATCGAGGCGCCTCGCGGCGAAATGGGATATTATATCGTATCAGAAGGCGAGAAAAAGCCTTACAGGGTGAAGATTCGGACGGCATCATATTGCAATCTTCAATGCCTACCGCGAATCGCGGTCGGTTGGAAGATCGCCGACCTGGTGGCGATATTTGGGTCTCTCGATGTCGTACTTCCGGAGGTTGACCGTTAATGTTTGAATTTGATAAGCTTTTGACCAATATCTATAGCTCTTTGACACTATGGTGCCATGCCAATGGAATTCCGGTTTTCTGGCTCGATATATTTGTAATGGTATTTGCAGGAGCGGCAATATTAGCAGTAGTGCTTATTTCGGTTATTTTCCTGGTTTGGTGGGAACGGAAAATTTCGGCGCATTTCCAGGATAGACTTGGTCCAATGAGAACCGGCTGGCATGGAGTTTTGCAGACAATCGTCGATGCCATCAAGCTTATACAAAAAGAGGATATTACTCCAACTTCGGCTGATAAGCGTGTGTTCTTCTGGGCGCCGGTGATCTGTTTTACCGCCGCTCTCGCGGCCTTCATTGTAATACCATTCGGCAAAGGGTTGATAGCCCGCGACCTTAATATCGGTATACTTTATATATTGGCTATTACGACCTTCACCGTCATATCGATTCTAATGGCAGGTTACGCTTCCAACAATAAATATTCGCTGCTTGGCGGCATGAGATCGGCCGCACAAGTGATCTCCTATGAAGTGCCGTTGACTCTCTCCGTTCTCGGAGCTGTAATGCTCGCCGGATCGCTTTCAATGGTAGACATTGTCCAGGCTCAGGGGCCCTACTTCTGGAAATGGTACTGGCTGCCGCAAATTCTCGGATTTGGAATATATTTTACCGCGGCGACAGCGGAAACGAATAGAACCCCATTTGACTTGCCAGAGGCCGAACAAGAATTGGTGGCAGGCTTTAATATCGAGTATTCTGGAATGAAATTCGCTTTATTCTTTATGGCGGAATTTGCCAGCATGTTCGCGGTTTGCGCCGTTGCGACAACGTTGTTCCTCGGCGGATGGCAGCCGCCGATTCCCGGACTGTCATTTATTCCAAGCTGGATATGGTTCGTAGGTAAAACATTATTCTTGATATTCGTAATGATGTGGGTGAAGTGGACTTATCCCAGATTAAGAGTCGATCAACTCATGGGGTTCGCGTGGAAATTCCTTCTTCCGCTCTCATTCGCCAACATTATTCTGACAGCATTCGGAGTGTATATATTCAAATAATATGAAAACGTTAAAACGCATAATATCCGGAATCAAAAATCTGATTATTGGTCTCAAGACCACACTCAAATATCTTTTCGGAAAATCTGTAACGCTCCAGTATCCAACCGAACGTTGGCCGATGCCGGAACGATCCCGTGGAGTTGTAGTGCTTCTATCGGACCCTGAAAACGGCGAATTGAATTGCAATGCCTGCCAGGTTTGCATGAAGCAATGCCCTGTCGCCGCTATTACGGTTACTCAAATGAAGGATGAGGCCGGAAACCGCCATCCCGATATTTTTACAATCGATAATACTATATGCTGTTTCTGCGGCATATGCGAGGAAGTCTGTAATTTCGACGCCATCAAGCTGACCGGCAAATATGAATTCGCGACATTCGATAAGGCCGACCTTATATATGATAAGGCCAAGTTACAGGAACTCGGCCGCGATGTAAAATACGAAAAGAAGCGGAAGCCGAAACCGGCCCCGAAAGCCGCCGCGCCCGATGCATCCGCTCCGGTTAATAAATCTGATAACCCTGGCAAAGATATCCAGACGGAGGATAAGGCTTGAACCTATCGCTTTTCTATTTGTTGTCTGGCGTAATTTTAATATCCGCGTTGCTGGTCGTGACTCTCCGCAATGTTTTCCATTCGGCGCTGATGCTGGTTCTGGCATTCTTTATGGTCGCCGGAATCTACCTGATGCTCAATGCCGAATTTTTGGCAGCGGTTCAGGTGCTTATATATGTTGGCGCGATAACGATCTTGATCCTCTTCGCGATTATGCTCACATACCAGATTCAGTCAAAATCAATCAGGCAGACCAATGAACAGGTTTGGCCCGCCGCAATCATCAGCGCGATATTTCTGGCATTATCAATCTTCGCGGTAACCAAAACATTTAGTACATATGATAAACCCAATCCCAACAAGGGCATTTGGTCAGCTTCAATCGAAATATCCGATTTACCATCAAATGATATTCAGTGGAGTTGGATAGTCGACCTTGAAGATACTTTGAATCAAAATTACCTTGCCAGCGGCCTTTTCACAGTTCGAGCAAAAGACCCAGACAACTATATATCTCTTCCCACGAGAAGCGATGAAGGTTTGGCGAGCGGCTATATGATCTCATCCAAATCAGATTTTTCGACAACCGATACTTTGTTTACTCATGGCCAATCGATTAATCTCAAGGTTTGGAGCGACAAAGTAAATTATGGCGCAATTAGATCGGCCAAATGGGTTGTAAGCAGCATTAACAACCAAAACATGACACTGACTACAAAACTTTCAAATAATAATATCGAGATTATCGGCAAATTGCTAATGTCGAAATTCGTATTGCCGTTTGAGGTCGTTTCAGCCTTGCTTTTGGCTGCGATGATTGGCGCTATCGTAATATCTAAGAAGGATAAATAAATGCCCGGCTTGGTTCATTATCTAATATTAGCTTCTGCCCTGTTTTGTATCGGGGTATTCGGCTTATTGACCAGACGAAATGCGATCGGCGTTTTAATGTCAATCGAGTTGATGTTTAACGCCGTGAATATCAATTTCGTGGCATTTTCAAGATATGTCAATCCGGTTGGGATGTCGGGCCAGATATTCTCTATTTTCATCATAACCATCGCCGCCGCTGAAGCCGCGGTCGGCCTGGCCATCGTAATGCTGCTCTATCGAAATTTCAGAGGCATTGAAGTAGATAAGATCAATTTCATGAAATGGTGATAATGTGATTAATATCGTTTCGAAAATAGCTGTCGGAGGAATTATCTGATGTTGCCTTATAGTTGGCTTATCGCCGCTCTGCCCCTTTTATCAGCCATTCTGATAATCTTCTTCTTCAATAAGAACAACAAACTTTCGAGCTATTTTTCGATTTCGATGGTTCTGCTTTCATTCGTATTATCATTCGTAGTATTGATTCAAGTTTTGGTTGATCCGAAACCCAAGGAATATTGGGTCGATTGGCTATCATTCGGCGATTACGGCATGTCTGGCGCGAAAAACGCCGCCCCCATCGATTCCACGTTATCCATGCCTCCGGGCGTCGAGCATGTTGGAGCCGATTCATTAATTTCACATGAACCACCTTCCATTGCCCACGAGGATACATCGAGCCACGCTGCCATAGCCGGCGAGTCTCATGGCGGCGGAACATCGGAGCATGGAGGCTCAACTCATAATCTCAAATTCCCCGAGCCTCAGCGACATGGCAAAAAAGGTGTCTTCTCAGTACCAATGGGAATCTATATCGATCCTCTTACTGCCATCATGTTAATGGTAGTCACGATAGTGGCCGCGCTTGTGCAGATATATTCGCTCGGCTATATGCATGGCGACCCTCGATTCGCCAGATATTACGCGTATTTGTCGTTATTCACTTTCGCGATGCTTGGTCTTGTTTTATCAGGGACTTATATCCTGATGTTCGTATTCTGGGAACTGGTTGGTTTAACATCGTATTTGTTGATCGGCTTCTGGTTTGAAAAGAAATCGGCTTCGGATGCCGGTAAGAAGGCTTTTGTCACGACAAAAATCGGCGACTTGGGATTCCTGCTTGGCTTGATGATTTTGATATTCGCAGTCGGCTCGGCATCATTGCCGGAGCTCAATTATATGATATTCAATGGTGAGATCGCGCCAAATATGATGTGGCTGGTCGGGATCGCGGGTATATTAATGTTCGCTGGCGCGGTTGGCAAGTCGGCTCAGTTCCCGCTGCATGTTTGGTTGCCCGATGCTATGGAAGGCCCGACCCCAGTCTCCGCGTTGATTCATGCCGCGACAATGGTTGCCGCCGGAGTATACCTCACCGCCCGTATGATGGGAATTATAATGATCTCCCCGACTATGATGTACGTGGTAGCTTGTATTGGAGCATTCACGGCATTTTTGGCGGCATCGATTGGATTGGTTCAAAATGATATCAAGCGAGTACTCGCCTATTCGACAGTTTCTCAGCTTGGGTATATGATCATGGCATTAGGGCTCGCAGGATATACAGCCGGAACATTCCATTTAATGACCCACGCTTTCTTCAAAGCCCTCTTATTCCTCGCCGCTGGCTCGGTCATTCACGCTGTCCACACCAATGACATTCAGTTCATGGGCGGACTTGGAAAAAAGCTCAAGATAACATCGATGACTTTCCTGATCGCCAGCCTTTCGATTGCCGGTATATTCCCGCTATCAGGATTCTGGTCAAAAGACGAAATTTTCGCTGTCGCTTATGCCGGAGGCCATTACGGTTTTCTCGCCGTTGGCATACTCGTGGCATTCATGACGGCATTCTATATGTTTAGATTATATTTTATGACATTTATCGGCGAACCTCGTGATCAGCACGCCTACGATCATGCTCACGAATCACCGAAAAGTATGACGGTGCCGTTGCAGATACTGGCGGTCCTTTCGATATTCGCCGGCTGGGTAGGTATTCCCTGGTTATCAAAGGGGTATTCATCATTTGTCTATTTCGGCGCTGTCCATCATGCCCCGGCCAATTTGATTCTGATGTTCGGATCGCTGGTGATCGCGCTTTCCGGTATCGGCCTGGCCTACTTAATGTACGTCAAAGGGGCGATCTCCCCCGTGAAGATGGCCGCGCGATTCAAACCGATTTACACATTCCTTTATAATAAATGGTATTTCGATGAGCTCTATAATGGTACTATAATCAGATTCACATATTTCTTCGCTGAAATATTATTCAAATTCGATCAGCTCATCATCGATGGCATAGTCAATGGTGCGGGAAAACTGACAATGTTCCTCTCATGGGCATACGAGAGATTCGATGTTATAGTGGTTGATGGCGCTGTCAATGGCAGCGGATATATCTCAATGTTCTTCGGCAAACAGATTCGCAAAATACAAACCGGTCAACTTCAGACCTATGGGCTTGTGATTTTCATAGGCGCGGTGGTCTTTATATTTATCAAGCTGGTATGATAATAGGAGGATTAGTTGGAACCCGTAACATTTCCTTTCAATATATTGACATGGATGACATTTATCCCTCTTATCGGGGTCTTCGCCGTTTTGCTTCTGAAAAAGGAATCAGTAGGCGCAATTCGGATGACTGCCGCCGGATTCTCCTTGATACCATTTTTACTATCGATTTATCTTTTATGGTATTATCTGGCCGCCAAGGGATCCGGGATGCTTTTCCATATTCAAAGCACATCTCCGGGATTCATATTTGAATCGGCCCATCCTGTCCCATGGTTTCCCCAAGTCAATATTACCTATCTTATGGGCGCCGACGGTCTTTCAGTGCCGATGCTTTTTCTGACCGGATTATTGTCTTTCATTTCAATCATAGCGTCATTCGGTATCAAAGAACGGGTTAAAGAATATTTCGCATGGTTCCTGCTACTTGAAGTCGGTATGATGGGTGTCTTCTGCGCTCTGGATTTCTTCTTATTCTATATCTTCTGGGAAATCATGCTGGTGCCGATGTATTTCTTGATTGGTATCTGGGGCGGCCCAAGACGAGAATACGCGGCCATCAAGTTCTTCCTGTACACTTTATTTGGTTCGGTATTCATGCTGATTGGCATACTGGCTCTGTATTTTACCACGAATTCGCTTAATATGCTGGATCTGGTCAAGCAAAACAGCATGTACTCTCATTTATTCCAAATGTGGGTTTTCGCCGCGTTCTTTGTGGCGTTCGCGATCAAAGTACCTGTATGGCCATTCCATACGTGGTTACCCGATGCTCACGTCGAAGCGCCTACCGCCGTATCGGTTATTCTGGCGGGTATCCTTCTCAAAATGGGAACCTATGGCATGCTCAGAGTCTGCCTTCCCATGTTCCCTAAGGCGGCCATAGCATATGCGATTCCAATCGCGATACTGGGGCTTATTGGAATTATCTATGGAGCCTTGGTATCTATGGCCCAGAAAGATTTAAAGAAGCTGGTCGCGTACTCCTCGGTATCCCACATGGGCTACTGTCTGCTTGGCATCAGCGCGATTACAACTCTGGGAGTATCGGGATGCCTGTTCCAGATGTTTTCTCACGGTGTCATCACGGGGGCGCTGTTCCTTATGGTCGGCGTAATTTACGATAGGGCTCATACGAGAGAGATAGCGGCATTCGGCGGACTCGGAGCAAAGCTGCCCGTTTATACGGCATTCTTCACCTTCTTCGGGATGGCGTCATTGGGTCTGCCTCTTCTCAGCGGATTCGTGTCTGAATTTATGGTATTTGTCGGCACATATGAATCCCTGTATGTAGACAAATGGATAGTAATCGTATCGGTTCTCGGAGTGGTGCTGACTGCGGGATATATTTTGCGAATGATTCAGAAGATGTTTTTGGGCCAATTCAATACTAAATGGGAAGGCCTGACTGAAATGAACGGCCGTGAAATATTCACATTGGTTCCGCTTGCAATACTCTCGCTGTTGGTGGGCGTGCTGCCATCGACGCTGAATGTTTTCATCGATGGTACCGTTAATAACCTGATTCAAACGGTTGTTGGAAAATGAACGTTTCATTAATCATTCCAGGGATATTTCTCTTCTGTTGGGCAATCTTTGTATTAATTGTCGATTTTACTCGCAAAAGCCAAAACAAGATGGGAATAGGATATTTATCAATTTTTGGACTTTTGTTCACGATCTTCCTAGTGTTTAATACCGATTCTGGAGTGGGATTTGCCGGTACCTTTATTTCCGATAGTTACAGCAAGATATTTAATCTGATATTCCTGGTCTCAGCGATATTAACCATAATCGCCTCGCTTGATTTTGTGGAATTGAGGCTTAGGCATAAGGGCGAATTCTATGGGTTGATGCTGTTGGCTACGTCTGGCATGCTTTTCCTTTCAAGCGCCAGCGACCTTATTACGCTCTATGTTTCGCTGGAATTGGCGACCATACCGCTGTATGTCATGGCCGCCTACATGAAGAAGGATCTTAAATCCACCGAAGCTGGTCTAAAATATCTGATCATCGGCGGAGCGTCATCGGGGATTCTTCTCTTCGGCATGAGTATTCTTTACGGCCTGACAGGAACCACGATCTTCTCCGAAATGAAATCCTGGGAATTAGCCGCCACCCAGCTTAAACCGGCTCTTACACTTGCCATAGTAATGCTAATCGCCGGATTCGGCTTTAAATTGGCAGCGGCGCCATTCCATATGTGGGCGCCCGATGTTTATGAAGGCGCACCGACACCGGTTACGGCATTCCTTTCTACCGCCTCAAAGGCCGCCGGACTGGTAGCCTTCGTACGCGTATTCTTTGGCGCGCTTTCTGTGGTCAAAACGGATTGGGTACTGGTCTTGGAAATTGTAGCGGTGTTGGCGATGGTAGTAGGCAATTTTGTCGCTCTCACGCAGACAAATATTAGAGGATGCTGGCTTATTCATCGATTGCCCAGATCGGCTATGTTTTCGTCGCGCTGGTGGCGGTCAATGGCTACTCCATAATCGGAATGATGATATTCCTGATCGCGTACGTATTCGCGAATATAGGCGCCTTCATGGTTGCCATAGGCTTCTCCAATAAGACCGGTTCAGACAATATCGATGATTACGCCGGCCTGAATAAACGGAATCCGATGGCGGCACTGATGATGACCATATTCATGCTATCACTAACGGGAATCCCGCCTACGGCCGGATTCTTGGGCAAGTACTGGCTTTTCGCCGCCGCTATCAAAGGACAGGTTTATTGGCTGGTGGTAGTGGCAGTCCTAATGTCGGTAGTGTCGCTATTTTACTATATGAATATTGTTAGAAAGATGATGTTCCATAATCTGAACGCCGTCCGTAGCTGCCCTTCGGGCCCGCCCTGGCATTTGGTATTATGGCATCCGGCGTCATGGTGATCCATAATTTGCATGATGCCATCACAACTTGATGCGTGGGCTAGCGAGGCGGCCAAGGCAATTTTCCCTGAATTTTGATAACGATATCTGGAAATTTATCTTTCCGGCTTTTACCCAAAGGCCGGATTTTTTGTTGAATGGAGAATCTCCTTTTCCGCTTGACAGTTGTAAATATTAACTGAATAATCTATACGATGGATATCAAATACGAAATAAAGAAAACGATCAAAACCCGATTTATCGCCGGTATTCTGGTTATCGTTCCCCTGTTTGTCGCCATAGCTGTCCTGAAACTTCGTATCGAATCTATCGATAATTTTCTCGGCCCTGATTTGTTCAAGTTGGTCGGAAAACATATCGATTTCCCTTTGATGGGATTGGCTGGTTACCCTGGCGCTGATAACCTCACCGGTATTTTAACCACCAATGTTTTTGGCCAAAGAGATTTTCAATTTCTGGAAACCCCGCCGACGAAAATCCCATATTTCAATACGATTTACTCAGCGGCAAGACAGGTGGTGGAAGGTTTTGCGGTCCCGGGAAAAAAAAAGTTTCGAAAGAGTGGTTTTGGTTGAATATCCGCGCAAAGGTATATTCGCAATGGGTCTCCTCGCGAACCGGATTACTATAATATCATCAGAAGCAAAAAGAGAATTCGTGAGTATTTTTATCCCAAACACCCCGACTCCCTTTACCGGAATCGCGATCCTTTATCCGGAAAGCGAAGTAACTTATCTCGATATCACAATTGAGGAGGCGCTTAAATTTATCGTCTCGGGAAGCGTGTCGTCCCCCAAAATTATGAATACCATTGCTGCCGGGAAATTATTGGCCGATAATGAAAGAGAATCATCAGAGATTGATCAAGGATTGGAGACTTAGAAATTGAATCTTGCCAGATTTTTTGATCCCGAATTGATCGATATAACTTTAGTCGACGATACCAAAATGGCGGCGGTCCAAAGGCTGGCAGATCTATTTTGTAAAAAATATCCTGATAAAGACAAAAATGAGATAATCAAGACTGTTATCGAACGGGAATCATGCGGCTCGACATCATTTGGAAGGGGCTTCGCGTTCCCTCACGCTCGCACCGACACGGTGTCCGATTTATATATAGTATTCGGGATTAACAAATATGGATTTTCCGATAAAAGCCCTGATGATGTACCGATTAAGGCAATTTTCCTTATTCTGACACCGCGGAATATCTCAAAACTCTATCTGCAAACACTTTCCGGCCTTGCAAATTTCGCCCGTCAGCCCGGAATGCTGGATGTGATCGTAAAGGCGGAATCGGTTGAAGAATTAATGAATATAATCGAAAACACTAATATCACAGTCAGCAGATTCCTCAATGTCAGCGATCTGATGTCCGATACAGTTCCCCGCGTATCGCCCGATGACGGATTGAAACACCTGGCAAATATCATGTTCAAATATAATATCAGCGGCGTGCCTGTGACAGATTCCGATGGCAAGATAGTCGGCGAAATCACGGATAAGGATATACTCAAAAGCTTTATTCCCGACTACAAGTCGATATTGAAGAACTCCGCGAATCTATCTCAACTTGAGCCGCTGCATGAAATGCTTCTGCGCGATAATAAAACAAAAGTTAAAGATATCATGAACACTCGTTTCCATACTATTTCGGACTCAAGACCTGCCCTCGAAGCTGTCGCCTTTATGATCGATAAGGACCTCGAAAGATTGATGGTAATCAAGAATGGGCGTCTGGTTGGAATTATCACCCGCGCCGATATTGTTTCTAAAATTATTCGTGGATAAAAAATCATGTTGAAAAATCTGGAAAATCTTAGTGAAGCGTCCGCAAAATCGTCGGCTCTCCAAGCGATCTGGACTTTCCCTTCGATAATTTTCGCCGCTCTGGTAATCGCCTGGGGCGCTGAAGCCGCTCAATTTTTGGTTTCGCAGGCATTTGCGCTGACATTGCTGGCATTGATTCAAACCCTGCCCGAATTTACGGTCGAGGGGTTTATCGCCTGGAATGCCGGCAAATTCCCAACATCCGCCAATATAGGCTTGATGACGGCCAATTTTACCGGCGCGTCGAGACTGCTGATGGGGCTGGGCTGGCCGTTGATATATGTCACCGCCTCAGCCTTCTATATGGGCAGAAATAAAAAGTTGGCTTTCCCGAAAATAAGGCTTGAGCATGAGCACGCGATCGAGATTGTGGGTCTTTTCGTCGCGTCGCTCTATTCTTTTGTAATAGTAATCAAAGGATTCTTGTCGCTTTTTGACACTCTGGTTTTATTTGCGGTCTATGGAATTTACATTACAATTTTGCTCAAATTACCGGCGCAGGATGAAGAAGCCATCAGCGACCTTGAAATGATTCCCCAATATATTTTGACCAGAAAACCCTGGAAACGAAATCTTCTCATCTGGTCATGCTTCATTGTCGGCGGAGTCGGGATTTTGGTTGTAGCCGATCCGTTTCTTGAATCGGCAATAGGATTATCGTTCGTAATGGGCGTGCCGGCCTTCATGCTGATACAATGGTTGGCGCCATTTCTCTCGGAATTTCCTGAAAAAGTCTCCGCGTTTTATTGGGCCAAAAGCATTACCAAGGCTCCAATGGCGTTAATGAATATGACATCATCCGCAATTGCGGAATTGACCTTATTAATCGCAATCATACCAATCGTATTCTGCATAGCCCTTGGCAGGGTAGCAGGCATTCCATTTGATTGGGCACACAGGGCTGAAATCCTGCTTACCGCCACGCAGGCTATATTGGGCGCGGTTATTTTATCCAAGATGGTCTTCAAATGGTATGAAGCGGCCGGCCTATTTATTTTATGGGCAAGTCAGATATTTTTCCAGTACGCCGCCAGCCAAATTAGCATGCCATTAGCCCATAATGCGGCCTTCGGCGCCTGGCTTTGGGATAAATTACATGTACAGGTCTTGGTCAATTATACACTCGTTTATTGGGCTTGGATTGTCGTAGAATTGATTCTTATAGTCACTGTCTACAAAAAGATACCTCTCATTGAGGGTTTCAAAAAGACATTGGCCTCAAAAAAATAGCAAGATTTTTGCATGAATAAATCAAATATAATCGTATAAGACTCATTAAGGGAACAAGAAACTGGTTTAATAGGGCTTAATTCGTTGCTTCTTGTTTGACTTGACTATGTTGTTTTGAAATGATATTTAAATCTACGGGAGGATTAATATGAACGGTGTTAAGACCGCTCTTTTATTTGTAGTACTTACGGTACTTTTAATCTTTGTCGGCTATCTGATAGGCGGAAGGTCCGGCGTTACTATCGCCTTTGCGATGGCATTGATCATGAATATCGGGTCTTACTGGTTTTCGGATAAGATAGTCCTGGCCATGTACGGCGCCAAGACCGTCGATGAAGCCTCGGAGCCAAGGCTCTATAGAATCGTGAGATCATCGAGCCAGATGGCGGGCTTGCCCATGCCCAAGGTCTATATAATTCCCTCAGAAAGCCCCAACGCCTTCGCGACCGGAAGAAATCCAGAGCATGCCGCGGTGGCGGCAACCCACGGAATTATGCAGATACTCGATGACGATGAACTCACCGCTGTCATGGCTCACGAATTGGGCCATGTAAGAAACAGGGACACATTAGTTGGAGCGATTGCCGGTACTATAGCGGGTGCGATCTCGTATGTAGCCTTCATGGCGCGCTGGATGCCATTTTTCGGCGGAGGCAATGATGAAGATTCGCGCGGGGGAAATCTGATTTTCGTCCTGCTTATAGGCATATTGGCCCCGATTGCGGCGGCAATGGTGCAAATGGCAATTTCCCGTCAACGAGAATATGGCGCCGACCGGGCATCTGCCGAAATATCCCATAAACCCTTATCCCTGGCCTCGGCTCTGACCAAGCTTAATAGTAAAAGTCAGCAGGTACCATTGGGAGGCAGCCCCGCGACTGCCCATCTCTTTATCGTAAGTCCATTGACCGGCAAAAGCTTTACGACCTTATTTTCCACTCATCCGCCGGTCGAGGAAAGAGTCGCGAGATTACAGCAATACGCCAGAGAGGGACTTTAAAGCCGGGCTAACGGATGGATCTAAAGTTCTGGCTGGAAATACTATTTATACTGATATTAGTTTTCATCTCAGGTTTTTTTTCGGCGTCTGAAATCGCCATAATTGCGGTCCGCAAAAGCAGGATTAAGGAGCTTGCCCAGTCCGGCGACAGCAGGGCTGGATTTGTCGAAAAATTAAAGAATAATCCCGACAATTTCTTCGCGATTGTGCAGGTCGGGATGACTGTAACAGCATCGGCGGCCAGCGCTCTCGGAGGCGCAACCGCAGTCCTGGTAATTAAGCCTATAGCGCAGTCGATTCCGATTCCCGCAATTCAACAAAGTGCTGAATCTATTTCAATCATATTCGTCGTAGCGATCCTCTCATACCTATTCCTTGTCCTTGCTGAGCTGGTGCCAAAAGCGTTGGCGATTCGATATTCCGAGAGAATAGCGTTATGGGTCGGCCCCGGTACCTGGTGGTCGCTTAAAATATTGAGTGTGATAATAAATTTTCTTTCCTGGTCGACAAATTTATTCCTCAAACTGCTTGGCGTTCCCAAAGGCTTCAAAAAAGAATCGTACGTAACCGAGGAAGAGGTTAAAATTCTGTTGTCCGAGGGCTTGCAGCACGGCGTTTTCGAACCGGAAGAACATAAGCTCATTCATTCCGTTTTCGAATTCACTGACATTGTCGCCCGCAATGCCATGACTCCCCGAACCGAGATAATCGCTGTGGAAATCAACGACCCGCCCGACGAGATATTGAAGACTGCCACGCTCGAGCAATACTCGCGCCTGCCTGTTTACGAAGACAATCTCGATAACATCAAAGGAATCATCAATACTCGCGACCTATTAAATGTCCTACAGCATCGAGAACTTATCATAATCAAAGACATTATGCGCCTGGTCATGTTTATCCCGGATTCAAAAAAAATATCCGAACTGCTTAAAGACATGAATAAGAAAAAAACTCACCTTGCGATCGTGGTCGATGAATTCGGAGGTACCGCGGGGCTAATCACGATGGAAGACATCATCGAAGAAATAGTTGGCGAAATTCAGGATGAATATGATGTTGAAGAGGAAGAAATCATTATGAAGCCCGATGGGTCGGCCATCGTCATGGCCAATGTCGACGCCGAGCTTTTATGCAATCGATTCGGAGTTCAAAGACCCGATGGCGACTTTGAATCCATTACCGGTATGGTTATCAATTCCGAGGGACATATTCCTGCCTTGTATGAAACTGTTTCAATAGCCGGCTTGCGAATAACCATCACCGAAAAACAGGGCCATAAAGTCAAACGACTTAAAATCGAAAAAATAAATTAGCGTCAATTGTAAAAAATCGGTCTATAGGCGGTAGCTTTTCTGTTTAAAATCTCGGACTAATGTAAATCCCGCTTTTTATTCCAATCAACCCATTCGCTTTTTTCATCGATATCGTCAGGGCTGAATTTGCCAGTATAAACGATCTTGCCCTTGGCAGTGACAATCAACTTTTCCATTGGGCCAAGAGATGCCTTCCAAGCAGTGATATTCTCTGCTACTGCCGAATCCGGTTTTGAATGCTCAAGAGCTTTAGGCTTAGTTAATGTATCCGCTGAAGCCGAGTCGGCCGAATGCTCGATCGACGCAGTTCCCTCATATATTTTTAGCTCTGTCGTTCCGTCGGCGCCGACACTGATCCGAAAAATTCCATTTTCAATATTGGTATTTATCGGGCCGGATTGAATATCTAATCGAGTTGAATTCCCCTTCTTCTTCAAATCTCCCCAGACATCACCTGAATTGATTATAACTCTAAATGAGACTGGCACACGATCTTTATATAGGACACTATCGACTGAGATTATCGTCATCGGGGCAATTCTCAGGTACTGTGTATCTCCAAGGTGAATTTCGGCATTGGATTCTTTTTTCGTCCTGATATTGTCACCAACTCCAAATGAACTATCGGGACCGGCTTTTATCCAGCCATCGGAGTTGGGCTTTTGCAGCAATATATCTCCGGTCATCAACGTAAATGTCAATCGGCTGCTATCAACTTGACCGAATAGCGGATTAGACAAAAATACCACGCCCAGTAAAACCGGCAGCACAAATGTATAAATATATTTTTTCGCGCTAATTCGACGTGTAGCCGTCATCGATTAAAATCCGGCCGCGAATGAGATTCTATGGACTGAACCTAAATCGCCGTAAGAGGAATAGGCGTAATCGACCTTATAATTTCTGTATGCGTAACCGAAACCGCCGGAAAACCCGCCCAGATAGTCTCGCTTGCCTCCGGTCTTATAATCTTTGCCGGCAGTGGTCCAGCCTACTCGGAGAAAAAATGGATCCAGGGAAACTACTTGAGCCCCGATGGCAAGATAAAAATCATTATCAAATGGTTTCCCGATTTCTCCTGAAAATAGTAACGGCAATCCCTTCAATCTGGATGATAAACCTGCGGCAAACTTGGTCGGCAGATTATCTTTATGAGTCGATGTCAGCCCTTTCAATTGCGCCCCAAAATTTGTTAGAGCTAGGCCGAATCGAGTTGTGCCCTCGTCATTTACAAGGTACATGAACCCCAGATCAATCGCCAATCCGCTTGATGAATACGAGTCTATATTTTCGTAAATAATCTTTCCTGTCGCTCCAACAGAAATTCGGGGTTTTATCCGTTTGCTGTAGGTCAGATTGAATGCCAGATCCGATGCCCCAAATGTGCCAAGCTGAACACCCGAACTGTCCAACCTGTTGAATGTGCCATAATTTTGGTAGACCACGGAGACTCCGCCCGAAGTCGTTTCATCAATATCGCGGATATATCCGACAAATCCATATTGGAAATTCAAAAGATAATTAATATAGGACGCCGCTACGCGATTTTTGGGAGCTACATTTAACGGTTTATTTAATATTTCATCGAAGACCTGAGTCCAAACCCCTTTGGCGGTTATGCCCGCGGGATTATAATATAAGGCAGTCTCGTCATCAGCCAATCCTACGAACGCGCCGCCGAGGCCCTGGGATTTCGCTCCTGTTCCTATTTTCAAGAATGGATAAGCGGCAGTCCCCGCATTTGAATTAATTGCTTGCGAGACATTTGCGAATATCACTGTAATAGCCAGTATTGAAAATATTATTTTCATGGAATTTCGTATTCCCATATTATTCTCCGTTTACCATCCTTTTACTGTCTTATTTAATATATCGGCGACCAATTTTTCAACAGCTTTTTGCTTCCCGTCATTCTCAGTTTCAGTGGCGGAATTATATGTGCCCCAGTTAGAAAGATTTTTCTCTTCCCAGATGATTTTGTTCGTCTTTCGATTCCGAAATTCAATATCCACGCCCAACCGGCAAATATACTCACTGACTACCTCTGTCTGGCTATAAGTATAAGCCTCACGCACATAAGATACCACAGTCCCCCTCAAAATGCCATCAGCTTTTTGCGCGGTAACCACCCTGACCGTGTTGTCAGCCACGAACGCCTTCGAGAGTTGATCCGACATAGCGTTTCCAAGATCGCTTTCTGTCGTCTGGTTCTCAAATACTGGAACCGCAATTGTCTTGATATCGCCCAGATTAGACGCCGAGAACGTATATACACCACATGACATACCGGTTAATGTCATGGCAACCAAAGCCGCGTACAGGGCCATCCTCAACGGACCTTCTCCCCTCGTTTGATTACATCTTTTACAAGATTGGTACCGAAATGATAAGAAATATCGCGATAATCAGGTGTATCCCAGATTACCATATCAGCGTATTTACCCAACGCCAACGAGCCCAATTCATTCCCCTTATCGATCGCGAATGCGGCGTTCAGAGTAGCCGCGCACAATGATTCTGCCGGACTTATTTTGTATGATAGACAGGCCAGAGTCATGATAATCGGCATCGATTCGATCATCGATGAGCCCGGATTGCAATCCGTAGCCAACGCTATCGGCAGGCCCTTGTCGATCATCTTCCTCGCTGGCGCGAATCGTTCCAGGCCCAAGAAAAATGTCGTCCCCGGCAAAAGCACGGGGATCACGCCCGCCTTGTGCATCAGGTGAATCCCTTCATCTCCCACAAAAACCAGATGATCCGCTGTGATAGCCCCAAACTCCGCCGCCAATTCCGCGCCTCCTGTATTGGAGAGTTCATCGGCATGAATCTTTATCTTCAGTCCGAACGCTTGCGCGGTTTGCATGATTATCCGAGTTTGCCTCGTAGTAAAGATGCCTTTTTCGCAGAATACGTCGCAGAATACAGCGAGATTCTTCGATGCCACTTCCGGTATCATCTCTCCGCATACCAATGACACATATTGATCGGGGTCTTTTTTGAATTCTGATGGTATATCATGCGCGCCGAGAAAGGTCGGAATAAGGTCGATATCCAATTCTTCATTGAGTTCTTTGATGGCGGTTAATTGCTTGATTTCATCCTTGGTGGATAAACCATACCCCGATTTGGCCTCAACTGTGGTTGTACCCGATGACAGCATCCGTTCTAATAATACTTTACCGTTATCTTTTAGTTCCTTTTTCGACGCTTTGCGAACAGCTTTGACCGTGGAGGCAATCCCTCCCCCGGCCTTGGCGATATCCATATATGATTTCCCGGCCAGCCGCATCTCGAATTCATCGGAACGAGTCCCGGCGTAAACTGGATGGGCATGAGGGTCTATCAAGCCCGGCGTGACAACTTTCCCTTCGGCGTCGACAATTTTAGCTTTTTTCTCCAATTTGATCTGCTTCAGGATTTTACTGGTTTCGCCGACCGCGACAATCCTTGATCCAAAAACCGCGACTGCCCCGTCTTTTATAATATTCAAATCCGACATCCCCTTGCCGGTCTTAGGCCCGATCTTCTGTTGATCATGCAATGTGATTAATTGCGCCGCGTTTTTTATTAGTAATGATGCTTTGACGGATTGCATATTTACTTGTTCTCCTTTGAGGTTACATCGAAATCCTCAAATTCAACTAATATCCCATCTTTTTTCTTGGAATAATAAATCATTTTACAGTTGATGATTTCGGAGATGCCCATTTTTGTCTTATAGGTTTCCGCTTTTATGGATACGGGAATATCACCTATCCACCCGTCAATTCCTTTTGATTCCTCTTGTTTTGAGGAAAATCGATAGCTTGTATTTTTGTATTCCGCAATTTTCATCAAGACAGCCTTTTGAAAACACATTCCTATAAAGGTCTTAGCGATTACAAGGTCTTTTGCCCAACTTCTTACCATTTCTTCATCGATCTTTTCAATCGCATCTTTCAATTGCAGGATCATATTCCATATTTTATCAGTAGCATTATCTATTGATTCAGGAAAATTCTTAGCATACCATTCTTCCCATTCTTGAACGTTCTGCGATTTTGATTCGGTTACTAATTCGGACATTTGACCAACTATTTTAGGTCGCGTACCCTGCGCGTTTTGATTTGCGAGATTTATTATCTGAGTTACATATTTAGGAAATAATGGAACCTCGATATCAAGAAGCTCAGCTATTTCCTTGTTTTTTATTTTTATTTTATCCATTCATTCCTTTTGAGCTGTTTCGCAATATGTTTTAAACCTATCTTTATATTTATAGTCATAGTTGATTACAGGGTTTGCAAGCCCAGCTTTTATTAATTTGGCATTTACGAAGGTTTTGTTTTTTAAATAAACATAAGCTAGTAAATTTTCATCATCTTTATATTTAACATCATCATATTTTAAATAGATCGGCTCATTAATTACCAACTTTTTTAAATATTCTATGGCCTTTAGCCGCCGGGATATTAATGGCTCGATGCCAATCAACTTTATTATCGCGCCGGTATCCAATTCCAATAAATTTGCATCAAGAATACTTCTGACTCTGTGGAACTTATCCTGCGAAGTATCATCCTTTTGAATTTTGGATCCAAATTTGAGTTTTCTTGGATCGATTTTTTTGTCTATCTTGACATTATCCTGGAATAGATAAGGCAACTGCTTCAATTTTTCTGAAAAACCTGATTTAGGCAATTCTTGTCTAATGAATTTGATTTGGGAGGATTCTCCAAAAAGCTTGGGATCATTAACCCCTAATTTTAATTTTATTATTGGCAAAAAGTCATCATTGATTTCATAGCCGACAGAATTTCTTTGAAGATTCATTGCGGCAAGAGATGTTGTTCCGCTCCCCAAAAATGGATCGAGAACAGTATCGTCGGTAAAACTAAACATTTTGATTAATCTTTTCGGGAGTTCCTCTGGAAACATAGCCAGATGCTTTTCCTGCCTTACGCCATTAAAATACCAATGGCCCGCAAAGTACTGATTCCATTCTTCGATAGTCATTTTTGACTTTGCCTTTTGTTCCCTCGAAGGTTTTGGAGAAATACCAAGTTTCTTGAATATCAAGATGAATTCGTAATCTAATTTTAATATTCCATTTCTTGGATATGGAAATGACCCCATTATGGAAGCGCCACCGGACGTATTTGTAGTGGTAACTTTTTGCCAGATTATGGCTCCCATATAATCTAAACCGATTGTTTCGCAAAATCTGATTATTTCGGTTCTTATGGGAATAACCTTGTACCTGCCATAATAAACAGACCTGGCGAATTGGTCGCCTATGTTGATGCACAACCGGCATCCTGGAGATAAAACTCTAAAACATTCATTCCAAACAAGATTCAGGTTATTAATATAATTCTCATAAGAATCGTCAAAGCCAATTTGATCTTTATGGCCATAATCTTTCAATTGCCAATAAGGAGGTGATGTAATAACTAGTTGGACAGCCTCATCCGGAATTTGAGACATATCGCGAGAATCGCCATTTACAATGAGATGCTCTGACTTTTTTATTTCGGCCATTTTATCTATATTCCTACTTCTTCCTCATCGGTATGTTGATACCCTTTTTATCGGCTACATTGATAGCTTCTTCGTATCCGGCGTCGACATGGCGCGCCACGCCTATACCAGGGTCGTTGGTCAGAACTCGTTCGATTCGATTATCCATCTCCTTAGTCCCATCCGCAACTAATACCTGTCCCGCATGGATCGAAAGCCCCATGCCGACCCCGCCGCCATGATGAATCGATACCCAAGACGCACCCGATGCCGTATTGAGCATGGCGTTAAGCAACGGCCAATCGGCGATAGCGTCACTGCCGTCCTTCATGCTTTCGGTCTCGCGGTTAGGCGATGCCACCGAGCCGCAGTCGAGATGGTCGCGGCCGATTACGATCGGCGCGGTGATTTTGCCATCTCTGACAAGCCTATTGAATTCCAAGCCGAGCTTATCCCGTTCGCCATATCCCAGCCAGCAAATCCTCGCGGGCAATCCTTGATAGTGCACCTTTTCTTCAGCCATTTTTATCCATCGCGCCAACGGCTTATTATCCGGGAATAGCCTCAACACAGCCTGATCAGTGACTACGATATCCTTCGGATCGCCGGATAAGGCGGCCCATCTGAACGGCCCCTTGCCCTGGCAAAATAGCGGCCTGACATACGCTGGCACGAATCCGGGATAGTCGAACGCGTTCTTGACTCCAGCTTTTTGGGCCTGTCCACGCAAATTGTTGCCATAATCGAAACAGATCGATCCTTTTTTCTGCAGATCGAGAATCGCCTGCGTATGAATCGCCATCGATTCAAAGGCCATTTTCATATATTTATCGGGATTTGATTTTCTTAACGCTAAAGCCTCTTCATACGAGACTCCATGCGGAATATAGCCATTGAGTTCGTCATGCGCCGATGTCTGATCGGTGACCATATCAGGTACTATTCCCCGTCTTACCATCTCCGGCAGGATATCCGCGCAGTTCCCGACCAGCCCGACCGAGAGCGGCACCTTGGCCTTGACAGCCCCATTGACCAGCTTCATGGCATCGTCAAGCGTCCTGAGCTTTCCTGTCGCAATAGCCATTGGCGATACGCCGATCTATCCGTTTTTCATCCACTTCGACAATCAGAATCACAGCGCCCGCCATTGTCCCTGCCAATGGCTGAGCTCCACCCATTCCGCCCATACCGCCAGTCAGGATAAATTTGCCTGATAAGTCGCCAGCGAAATGCTGCTCACCTGCGGCTATGAATGTCTCATAAGTCCCCTGCAATATCCCCTGAGTGCCTATATAAATCCACGATCCGGCCGTCATTTGGCCGTACATGATCAGTCCCAATTTATCAAGCCTTCTAAACTCATCCCAGGTCGCCCATTTTGGCACCAGATTGGAATTGGCGATCAGTACTCGCGGCGAATATTCGTGTGTCCTGAAAATCCCGACCGGCTTGCCCGATTGAACCAGCAACGTTTCATCATTCTCTAAATTCCTGAGCGAATCCAGGATTGCCATCAGGCATTCCTTATTGCGGGCAGCCTTACCGATTCCGCCATAGACTACAAGCTCTTCGGGTTTCTCGGCCACCTCGGCATCGAGATTATTGAGAAGCATTCTATAGGCCCCTTCTTGCTGCCAGCTCTTGCATGTGAGCTTATTACCGCGGGGCGCCTTTATATTTTTTAAATCCACCATTCCTCCATAATTTGCTGATAAATCAAATTACTCTATGAAATTAAGAGAGTCAATGACATTTCACCGGGATTATACGCAAATGCAAACACCCGCTTCGTCAAAATTTTTGAGCCTGTCTCTAAACCCTGCTTAATAGTCTTTGCGAGGAGTCCGGCAGTTGCCGGACGACGAAGCAATCCGTGGGTAGCATCCGTCTTTGCGTCGTCAGGAATCCCTTCCTGACGACTTAAGTCCCGCACTATTGTCAGGGACCCCGACCCTACCAAAGTCCGATGCAATTTGACATTCGCCGTTAAAATCTTTACCATTCCTTAGTATGATCACCGAGAACCATGAATTGCTGAGACAATTCGCAATCGAAAAGGGCGTCGACGCGTTCGGCGTAGCGGAGACATCGAAGCTTTACAAATATATCGATCCGGAATTGCATGACTCCGTGAAGAAATTGCCATTTACGATCAGCATCGGGATTCGATTGCAGAAGGCTGTTTTGGAATCCTTGGTCGACCGCCCCAATCAGATTTATAAGACCCATTACCGCCAGGTGAACGCCGCTCTTGATGATATCACCCATCAAATAGCGCGCTTGATTCAGCACAAAGGCTACGATGTCATTCCTGTCGCGGCGTCGTTCATAATCGATTTCAAAAAACAGAATTCCCACTTGTCGCACCGTCATGCCGCTGTCGAAGCCGGAATCGGCTTTATGGGCAAAAACAATCTGCTGATTCATCCCGATTTCGGCGCGGGGATAAGGCTTGCATCATTATTCACCGACATGCCGTTGACTCTTGATTCGCCAATCGAAAATGATTGCGACGATTGCATGGCCTGCATGATGGCCTGTCCTGCCGATGCTATCACCGAGAACGGTTACGACTTCGATAAGTGCTACACTCAGATAAAACAGTTCGCCCACGAAAAAAATTACAACTTGCTGATTTGCGGGTTGTGTGTCAAGGCATGCGCCGATGTCCGCCGGAAAACCTGAAGTTAAACCTGTTAAATTGATCTGCGGCGTGCTATTCGATAACGCTGTCGATCTGGATTCAGTGGATAAAATTCTGGTATCGAAATTCGGATTGATCGATCATAAATCACAGCAATTCAAATTTACATTCACCGAATACTATAATGACGAAATGGGATCCAATTTATCCAAGCAGTTTTACTCCTTCGAAAAACTTGTCATGCCCGATTCATTGGCAGATATCAAGAATGAGACAATCGAGATCGAAACCAAATTTTCACACGACGGCAAACGAACAGTTAATCTCGATCCCGGCTATTTAGAAGAATCCAAATTGGTCTTAGCCTCAACCAAGAATTTTTCGCATCGAATATATTTGCGCGATCATATCTGGGCCGAGCTAACTTTGCGCTATATCAGGGGCGAATTTGTCGCTAACCCCTGGTCGTATCCGGATTATTGCCAGGATTTGGCTATAGAATTTTTAAAGTCTGTTAGAGAGAATTATAGAAATCAATTGATAGCGTTGGAAATGACCCGCTAAGCGGTCGCGACAGTTTCCATCAATTTTGGAATAGTATTTTCATAAATATTGCGAAGCTTGCTGACAGGTCTATCTATAATATCATTAATTTTCAATTTATCGCCGCCGGTTTTGCCGATTTTGGTCACCGGGATTTTATATTTTTCGGCAATTGATAAAATCGATTTATCATTATCGGGCAATGCCGTAAAAATTACTCGTGATTGTGTCTCGCCGAAAAGCAGGCTGTCATTGCGGGCGCTTAATTCCAATCTTACCTCTGCCCCGATTCCATTCTTAAAACAGCATTCCGCCAGACCGACTGCCAGGCCGCCATCGGATAAATCCTGCGCCGAAGTCACTAGCCCTGACTTTATCAATTCTAAGATTAATTCGATAGTTTTCGAATGAACCCGTAGATCGAGTGCCGGTACTTTTCCGCTGATCAGATTATGAATAGTCTTCAAATATTCCGAGCCGCCGATTTCATCTCTATTTTCGCCGATCAGATAAATGTCGTGCCCCGTCGCCTTAAAATCATTGGTCGTGATATTTTTTACATCATCGATAATTCCAACCATCCCTATTACAGGCGTGGGATATACAGTTCTTTTTGGGTCTTCATTATAGAAACTGACATTGCCGCCTGTTACCGGAGTTTGTAATACGGTACATGCCTCGCCCATTCCGGCGATACATTCCGCGAACTGATAATATATTTCCGGATTGTATGGATTGCCGAAATTCAGGCAGTTGGTTATCGCCGCCGGTTTGCCTCCGGCTACTGCCACATTCAACGCCGATTCCGCCACCGCGATTTTCGTCCCCTCTCTCGGGCTCAAGTAGCAGTAACGGCCATTGCAATCTGTCGAAATAGCCAACGCTTTCTTGGTTTTGCGAATTCTAATAACTCCCGCCGATGATCCCGGCCCAACAGCCGTGGCAGTCCTTACCGATGTATCGTATTGCTCATATACCCATCGTTTGGATGCTATACTCGGAGTCCCCAATAATTGCTCGAGAATCTTGTTTAGATCGCGCGGAATTGCAATTGAGCCCAAATCAAATTTCTCGATATCATCCAAATATGCCGGCCGTTTCTGCTCGCGCACATAAACAGGCGCGCCGCCGCCAAGCACCAATGATTCCGCCGAAATATCCGCGACAACAGTGCCGCCTGATGTCACGACCAATTGCCCGCCCGAAATTACCTGGCCGATCTCTTTGGCGTGAAGCTCCCATTTTTTGAATACCGCTTTGACTTCATCTAATTTTTCGGGCGTGCAGATAACCAGCATTCGCTCCTGCGATTCCGAAAGCATGATTTCGTAGGGAGTCATCATCTCTTCACGTACAGGAACTTCATCGACTGAAATCTTCATACCCGATTTGCCCCTCGCGGACATCTCCGATGACGAGCAGGTCAGCCCCGCCGCTCCCATATCCTGAATACCGACAATCAACTTCTGACGAATTATTTCCAGCGATGCTTCGAGCAGTAATTTTTCCGTGAAGGGATCGCCTATCTGCACCGATGGTCTTCGCGCCTGCGATTTCTCGGTTAGCTCTTCCGATGCGAATGTGGCGCCGTGAATACCGTCCCGGCCTGTCGATGAGCCGACCACCAATACGATATTCCCCTCGCCCTTGCTTACCGCGGAAATCAATTCCGAATGTTTGGCAATTCCGATCGCCATGGCGTTGACCAACGGATTCCCGGTGTAGGCATCCTCGAAATAGATTTCGCCGCCGACATCCGGTACGCCAAAGCAATTGCCGTAATCGCCGACACCGCGCACGACACCATCGAATAGATAGCGCACATGCGGATTCTCAAGCGATCCGAAACGAAGCGAATTTAAAACCGCAATCGGCCTGGCGCCCATCGTGAATATATCGCGCAAAATACCGCCGACTCCGGTGGCCGCTCCCTGATATGGCTCCACCGCCGATGGGTGATTATGCGATTCGATCTTGAATACCACCGCCAGCCCATCGCCGATATCGATAGCTCCGGCATTCTCCTCGCCGGTTTTGGCCAGAAGCGCCGGGCCCTCGCGCGGCAATGTTTTCAATTGAGCTATGGAATTTTTATATGAGCAATGCTCCGACCACATGACGGAGAATATTCCAAGCTCGGTGTAGGACGGCGTTCGTCCGAGAATGGCGAGGATTTTCTTATATTCCTCTTCGCTGAGTCCGTGCTCTTTGGCTAATTTTAAATCTACTTTCGGTTCCATCGGCAATCCTTATCCTAAAGAAATCCAAATATAATTGGGTGCGGCATATAGTCAATATCAATCTGGAATTATATCGCGCCAACCTGTCATTCCGCACTTGACGCGAATCTTGCCCGGCCATTGCGAACCTTTTCGCGGTGTCGGCTACCCCCACCAGTATAAACCTGTCATTCCGCATCCGTCAGTCGCCGGACTCAAGAGAGCTTGATGCGGAATCTTGCCCCGCCATTGCGCGACCTCCCGTGGTGTCGGCTGCCCTCAGCCGACACGAAAGTTGCTTATCATCGTCTTTGTAGAGACGCAAAATCTTGCGTCTCTACGGCAGGCATAAATTTCCTGCGTGTCACGGCTTGCCGTGACCGCATCCTACCTCCGCGCCGTCAGGAACCCCTTCCTGACGGTTCACCGCATGAATGACAAACCTGTCATTCCGCATCCGTCTGTCGCCGGACTCAAGAGAGCTTGATGCGGAATCTTGCCCCGCCATTGCGCGACCTCCCGTGGTGTCGGCTGCCCTCAGCCGACACGAACCCAGCGTATCATCCGTCTTGGTAGAGACGCAAAATCTTGCGTCTCTACGGCAGGAATAAATTTCCTGCGTGTCACGGTTTATCCGCCGGTGGCGGGCCTGCCGTGACCGCATCCTACCTCCGCACCGTCAGGAACCCTTTCCTGATGGTTCACCGTCCAAAACCGTTCAACCAGCATTTGTTTTCAAAACCCCCGATAGATGGAAGGACGGGGGCCCCGCTTTCTAGTCCGGCGACAGCCGGAAAATGTGACGATGTGGATCCTGGGATCCAGCGCCACATTAGTTGTCCGGCTACCGCGGACTTAATGTGGCGCAGAAATGAAAAACGAAAATGGATGATGACGAAAATAATTAAAGGAAGCAATAAAATGAAATTAGGATGAAACAACCCGTTTCAAGATTGTAGCACAAAACCCCTTGTGGTTTTGGGTCATATTCCTAAATTTCGTAGAAATTTGGGCGACTGATTTATGTTGCTCGCAATGAATAAATTAGGCGATAGTATTTTTCGAAAGGGACTTTACCGTATCGCTCATACTATATTTAAGCACTCGCTTTGCCGATGATATTAGAGATAATTTCGTTCCCTGGTCTCTTATATTGTGAAATGTAGCAAATTTCTTAGGGAGTTTTAGCCATTCAAAAAGCTGAGAATTGATAATATCGCGGGATTCTTGCAAATTATTTTGGACATTAATATCGCTATTTAAATAATTTATAAGACTTAAGAATGACCTTCTAAGGTGATCACTGCTCCTTACGTTCGATAGACAAATAACTGTAAATGGCATATAATTGTTCTGAAGTGGCACAAATATTCCAAAATAATTATAGGCGGATTGGCCACCATGTATTTCAAAATTCGAAAACCAACCCCAATTTTCTTTGAATAACACATCCGAATAAGACGAAAAGGAACCACGGCTAACGTTATTTACCGAAACAACTAAAATAATATGCCCAAAAGCCCGACCTCTAAGATAGTAGTCTAATAAATCCTTTCCGAATTTATCAGCAACTCGAATATTAAAGACGAAAGTTTCCTCAAATAATTTTAGGATGAAATCATGCTTTAAGAACTTGCCCTGGTGTTCGGATATTAAAATTTTCAAGTCCTTCATGATAGCATTATATTTTTCTTTCATAGGGAGCCTATAGTAATCAACATTATGCCCGCTTTTTTCGATATGCAGTCTAGCATTTTTGCGACTAAGATTAACTATTTCCTCTGGCGTCGCTAAATCGCTGATCCTTCCGCGTCTAATCCATACTTCATTTTTTCTAAAACTTACCTTTTCGTCATGATTGATAAAATCGCGCGCGAGCCTAAACGCCTGTTTTGCGTGGGGGCCTATCTGGATGACCGCGAACTCTGTATTTGAAAATCGAGATGACGATTTCAGATACTTATCGCGAAAAAGCTTTACGGTAGGCACAGGATAAATCGCAGTTTTGCAGAAATCCTGTAAATTTTCTTCAGTAAGCTTCATATTGGAAATTGACAAATAATTTCTCTTATCGTCTGAAACGCCAATAACAATGTAACTAGTTTTATTGCCATTATTCGCCATGGCGCAAATATCCTTTGCTAATTCTGCTTTAGGACCAATTTCTTTTGACTCAAATGCTTTACATTTTATTTTGAAATCGAGACAATCGTTTTCATTTTTTTCAATAATATTTCTGAAAATAGTTTTATCCATGATCTTTTCCCTACTCCGCCCTCTCCATCCTAAATCCCTGCTCATCCAGAATCACATAGCTGAAGCTTTCGAAGAAGTCGCCGCAGTTGATGTACAGCCCATTGCCCAGATCCTCAATCTGCGGATGATGAACATGCCCCATGACCACCGCGTCGTATCCGACTGCTGTCTTGGTTCGCGCGAATTCGATATAATCGTGCGGGTCGCGCTGGTTGCGGGAGTTGGTGTATTGACGGGAAGCATGCGATGTCCCCATCGCCATTCGATAAGCCAGATTAACCGGCACCTGCGAATATAGCCAAACACAGAAACGGTTACGAAATATCCGTTTGATGAAACGATACCCGACATCGTCCCTGCGCAAGCCATCGCCGTGAGTGATATAGATCCGTTTCCCGAAATGATTGACCTCGAGCCAGTCGCCGGTAAGCTCGATTCCGGCTTGCCGTTTGAGATAGTCCCTCATCCAAAAATCATGATTCCCCGGCGTATAGAAAACCTTGACCCCGGCCTGAGTCAGCCTCAGCAGCTTCGCCAATACTTTCAAGAAGGCTCCGGGAATAGCGTACTTATATTCGAACCAGAAATCAAACAGATCGCCGACAATATACAAATGCGAACCATCGGCCTCTACCCTATCCAGTACTGCGATCAGCCTGTCTTCCCGCTCCGATGGACTCTCGCGAATCCCCAAATGGGCATCGGATATGAAATATACTTTTTTGCCCCCCCTTAATTCTTGCTCCATGCCGACAATTATAATATAATGGGCGAGTTTGGAGCAAAAGGAATCTGATGACGTATAATCGGACGGCTGTTCCGATTTAAGATAAAAAAAGCGAAATGGAAAGGTATCATGGATAAATTTATTGTCAGGGGAGGCAATGAACTCTCTGGAAAAGTAGCGATTTCCGGCTCGAAAAACGCCGCATTACCGATTATCGTGGCATCATTATTGGCCGAAAATGGCAAGACTACATTGACCAATATCCCTAATCTCGCTGATATCCGGACAATGGGCGGAGTGCTCAAAGAGCTCGGAGTCACTGTCGATCACGACGAAAAAGCCGGCAGCATGGTCATCGACGCTGCCAATATTAAGAGCCATGTCGCGCCATATGATCTGGTCAGGAAGATGAGAGCGTCATTCCTGGTAATGGGACCGCTCCTTGGACGAATCGGCAAGGCCCGCGTGTCATTGCCAGGGGGATGTGTCCTTGGTCCTCGTCCTGTCGATCAGCATGTCGCCGGGTTCGAACGATTGGGCGCCAAGGTTCACGAAAGTCAGGGGTATATCACCGCTATGGCCAAGGCTCTTAAAGGGGCCGAAATCTTCTTTGACCGCCCCAGCCATACCGGAACCGAAAACATCATGATGGCCGCCGTCCTGGCCGAGGGCACTACCACAATCATCAATGCCGCCTGCGACCCTGAAGTTGTCGATCTGGCCAATTTCCTCAATCGAATGGGAGCCAAAGTTAAGGGCGAAGGCACAACTCGAATGGAAATTACCGGCGTCAAAAAACTTCGCGGCGCTGAATATAAAGTAATGCCCGACCGCCTTGAAGTCGGCACATTTATTCTGGCCACCGGAATCTGCGGCGGCAAAATCGAGCTTGCTCCTGCCAACGCCGACGATCTTCAAATATTACTATCCAAATTGACCGAATCCGGCATGACATTCAAAATCGGCAAAAATAGTATATCAGCGTCCCGCAAAGGCAAAGCCGCGCC
Source organism: uncultured candidate division Zixibacteria bacterium (assembly GCA_963817915.1). Lineage (GTDB taxonomy): Bacteria > Zixibacteria > MSB-5A5 > UBA10806 > UBA10806 > CAWFQL01. Next base: position 576,573 of record CAWFQL010000012.1, on the reverse strand, counting down.
GGTTAAAATCACGACCTTCCCTTACCCAGGATTTCCAACAGACCTACAGGCCGCGATCATGTCTTACGCCCTGATTGCCGATGGCACTTCGTACATAAAAGAAACTGTCTTTACTGAAAGATTTACACATGTCATGGAACTTCAGAGGCTCGGCGCGCAAATAAAGGTATCGGGCGAGGATGCCATCATCACCGGCGGCATGCCGCTCAACGGTGCCTCGGTAATGGCATCGGATATCCGCGCCGGGGCAGGGCTGGTTCTGGCGACACTGGGCGCCAAAGGGGAATCGGAAGTCTTGAGAGTTTATCATATCGACCGGGGTTATGAAAGTATCGAAAATAAATTACTCGGCCTTGGCGGGAATATATCTCGTGTTGTCGTGTAATAGAGGTGGAGTTCGGAACAGACTCGTCGATTGGGATGTTTAATTCCTTACAGAGTAGCTTAACGGGCAGGTGAGATGAGAAAAATATTTGTATACGTAATGACAATCATGGCGGCGGTAACAGCATCGGCGCAAGAACCCACATTCGGCCAAAATAAGGTCCAGTATCGAAATTTTGACTGGTACTATATCCAGACACCACATTTCGATGTCTACTTTTATAAAGGCGAAGACACCCTGGCAACATTCGCGGCTAAAACACTTGAAGTTGCCTACAATGAGATCAAAGAACAGCTCAACTACAATCTTACCGAACGGGTCCCGGTAATTCTATACGCGTCTCACGGTGAATTCGAACAAACCAATGTTATTTCGGATATTATACCGGAAGGTGTCGGCGGCGTTACCGAAGCGTTCAAAAATAGGATGACCATTCCATTCACAGGTTCATATGAAGAATTTCGCCATGTGCTTCATCATGAATTAACCCATGCGGTTTGGTTCAATTTACTTTATGGCAATACCCTGCGTTCGATCCTATCGGCGGAGGCGCTATTCCAGCCGCCATTATGGTTTTCCGAGGGTTACGCCGAATTTTCTTCAAGACACGGATGGGAACTCGAAGCCGACATGTACGCGCGAGATGCTATTACAGCAGGCTATATGCCTCCGCTCGATTTTCTCGACGGTTTTCTCGCGTATAAAGGTGGCCAATCCGCTTTGGAATATATTTCCGAAAAATACGGTGAAGAAAAAATAGCCGAAATATTGAATAAGGGCAAATATCATAAGACCATGGAACGGGCAGTGAAAGCCGCGCTGGGAGTCTCGATTCAGGACCTTTCAGATGACTGGCAGAAGGACTTAAGGCGTGTTTACTGGCCCGAAATTGCCGAAAGAAAAGAGCCCGAGGAAATTTCCAAAGCATTGACAAATCATGTCAAGGACGGCTCATTATACAATCAGAAACCGGTCTGGTCACCAAAGGGCGACCGACTCGCGTTCTTCTCCGATCGTGCTAATCCGCAAAATGGCTACTCCGACAGATATAACGATGTTTTCATTATTTCCACTGTAGATGGTAAAATCATATCGCATCTGATAAAAGCCGAACGATCTGGCGATCTCGAATCATTGCATTCGTATGTCTCGGGGCTTACCTGGTCACCTGATGGTACGGAACTGGCATTTGTAGGAAAGAGCCACGGAAGAGACATGCTTCTTATCTATAACGCTGATAATGGCAAGCGAAAGAAAAAAATCGATCTTAAATTAGGCGAAATGAGAAATCCATCATGGTCTCCCGATGGTAAGAAGATAGCGTTCGAAGGAATAGATCATGGTTTTGCCGATATATATGTTTATCATCTGGACACCGGCAAATTAGACAAGCTGATGAACGACCTATACGATGACACCAATCCCTCATGGGATAAGGACAGCCGCTTTTTGGCGTTCGCGTCGGATAGGCCCTTCAACGGAATACCGGATTCGACATTTAAATATGGCGATTACAACATATTCCTCTGCGACTCCGAGGCTGACACGATTTCGCCCCTGATTGAATCACCATATAAAGATGATCAGCCGGCATTCTCTCCGGACGGCCAGAGGATTGCCTTCATATCTAACCGCAATGGCATTGATAATATTTATATCTATGAAATCGCCACCAAGAAGACATTCCCTGTAACAAATCTTATTTCCGGAGCGTTCACCCCGACCTGGTCACCCGACGGCGATCAAATTGCATACTCAGGATTCTTTAAATTGGGATTCGATATTTACGCGCTTAAAAATATCAAAAATGTCGGCGATGACAAAAGTGAATTGTCTTTGACTTCCTTCATGAAAAAGCTGAGAAGCGGCGATAAAAATTTCTTTGTACCCAAAGTCGTGGCGGTATCGGATACGGTTACTGTCAAACCGGATACAACCAAAAAAGCAAACCTCGATTTCAGCACCTATGTATTTCACGCGGGCGAAAGCGAAATTGTCTCAAAGCAAAGCGAAACTCCTGCAGATACGACCACTTCCCAGAATATTGAGATTGATTCCTTACATGCCGTTTTGGATACACTTAAATACCAAAAAGCGGACGGCAGTTATATTGAACACCCTTACAAATTAAAATTCGCGCCCGAATTGGTATCCGGCGGATTTACTTATGACAATTTCTACGGTTTGCGGGGACAGTCCTATCTCTCGGTTTCGGATATGTTTGGCAATCATCACTTCTTCTTGTACACCGATTTAGTCAATACGATAGACCAATCGAATTTTCAACTGGCGTACTCATATACCGCTCACAGGCCGAATCTGGCTTTCGGTGTGTTCCACTTTAAAAATCTATATTACGACGATTACAATAACTTTTATTTCTCGGACCGCGTTTACGGAGCTCAGGGATATGTGTCATATCCATTCTCGAAATTTACGCGTCTGGATTTCACTCTTTCGCAAACCACAATTGCCAGAGATAATTTTGATTATAATGGCAAGGACAATGAGACGAAAAACATACTAAATGCAAATCTGGAATATATCAATGATTCCGTCATCTGGGGAATAGTGGGACCTGTATCCGGACATCGATATAAAATTGCGCTTGAACAATCTATAAAGGTGGTCAGTTCAGACCTTTCATATCATGCTGTTGAGGCCGATTACCGCAATTACTGGCATTTTTGGACACGCTATAATTTCGCCTTCAGGTTTGGCGCCGCGGCTTCAGGAGGTCCCGATGCCAAGAGGTATTATATGGGGGGAACAGCGAACTGGATAGGCCCCAAACGATCTCAAGGCGATATATTCAATGTGAAGGATATTTACCTGAATGAGTTAGTTGTTCCGCTCAGAGGATACAAATACTTTTCTGACTCTGGAACGAGATATTGGATCACGAATTTCGAATTCCGCTATCCATTCATTGATTATTTTAAAATGCAATTTCCATTGCCGATGACCTTGGGGCAAATATCAGGCGCGCTCTTCTGGGATATGGGAATGGCCTGGGGTGATACTTCGAACAGTAGCAGTAATATCTCTCATGCCCATCTTAGAGACCCTGTAAAGGATACTGTCAGACGTCCGGGCGAAATGCTTGGCGGTATCGGATTTGGGCCGCGCGCGAATTTAGGCATCTTTGTGCTCCGGGTTGATGTAGCCTGGGCCACGAATCTGAAACATTTCGCACCAAGACCGGAATGGTATTTTTCATTCGGGGCCGAATTCTAAAAAAATCAATCAAAGTAAAACCGCCGACGCGTCGATACGTCGGCGTTTTTTTTTATGGCAGGACTATTGAAAGTGACCTAAACGGTCTTTATAGCCATCTTATCTGAGTAAGCCAAATCATCAAAATTCAATTGACAATTAGCTATATAATATTAAACTATTACCAAGATGAAGAAGATTATTCCGCCAATGTCTAATCTACAACCAAACACGTTCATAAGAAATTCAATTAATTGTTGAATCATTAATTATCAAATTGGAAACATTAACTTAATATTTATAAGCAAACAGGAGATGACATGAGATTATCGACTGCAATTTGTGTGGTTATGGCGCTGCTAATAGGCTCAGTGGCCTACGGCCAGGAGTTTAAGACAAAGATGGTGCCCGATTTCACTTTGCCCGATATCGATGGCAAAATCGTAAAGTTATCGGATAACTTCAGAAAAGGTCCTATCTACATTTCATTCTGGATGACATGGTGCAAGCCCTGTGTCGAAGAGCTCAAGATTGTTGAAAAACTCTATGAAAAATACAAAGACCAGGGATTTATTGTATATGCTATCAATAGCGAAGGACCTAAGGCCTATGGGAAAGCAAAAGCCTTCGTAAAATCAAGTGGCTGGACATTCAATGTTTTATTCGATAATGACGGCGAAGTCTTCAGACGTAAATTCAAGGGTTTCGCGACCCCATATTCAGTGCTTACCGATCCGCAGGGCAAAATCATTTTTTCATCGGTGGGATTCAAGCCCGGCGACGAAGTTGCGGTTGAAAAGTTAATCAAGGACAATCTTGTTTCCCTGACCGCTGATACTACCAAGTCGGACCTGGGGAAATAAATGCGGCATAAATATCTTCTTTACGCCGCGGCGATATTGGCGGTCTTTGCGGCAGAATGGCTACTAGCGCCCGCTTCGAGCCTTGCCCAGAGCAATGTTTGGACCGTTTCCGCGGCCAATTGGATGCAGTACTGGCATCATGGGGATACTCGAGAAGACTCGCTTGATAATCGCTTTAATGTCGATTTCAATCTTGGTGATTTCTATGCCGGAACCTGGCTAAGAGTATTGGAGCCTTACAAACCGGATATGTCCTATGAAAAAACAGTTCAGAGATATTTCGGATGGCATGACGGCGGATTGACTGTTCACCTTGGCAATTTTTATCAGGCATTCGACAGGGGCCTTACCCTTAACGCCTTCCTCGACGATGTTGTTAATTTCGATAACAACCTCGATGGCGTCAAATTCTCCGGGCTTTACGACCACTATGAATTCGATGCTTTATCGGCAAGAGCCCTAAATTCGCTGACCGGCGAAAGAGAATTTATTATCCGGGGCGCAAGGGGAGCCATAAAACCCATCGCGCCTGTTAAGGCCGGATTCTCCTATGTGCGCTTCAAACAAAACAATATTGTTGCCTCTGAAAAAGCCGCCAATATAAACCTGACGGCATTTAACTCAGGATTCACCTATGGACCTTTTGATATTTATGCGGAATACGCGATGAAAAAAGGAGTCGATGAATTCGGCAATCCCATATCAGGCGACGGCATCTACTTCACGAGTTCAGTGAATCAGGGAGTTTTCAATATCTACGGCGAGTATAAAAACTATTTCCGCCTGCTGTATCCCGGTTTCCTGGGGATATCATCGTTTAATTTGCCGCCTCCGGTCAGTCATCAGGGAAGATCGCTGGCCTCGCTTAAGGGCACACTAAGCGAATACGGGTATCAGATCGGCACTTTAATCTCCCCTAACTACGATCTCACTTTCGATCTGGCGTTTTCGGAAGCCTATTCAAGAGATTCCCTACATGAATATCTCGCGGAAAAATTTGTCGGTGTGCGATGGAGTCCGATTTCGAAAACTACGATCAATTTTCACTGGGACCGTTTTGATTCTTCGCCGAATGTCCCCGAAGGAAGAGAAATCGAAACGTACTTTGACGGATATTACTATCTCGATGAAAAACAAACAGTATCGGCAACACTTTATTCGAGACGATTCTGGCCAAATGAATTGCCATCATATCATGAGGATTACGCTATATTGGGCTATTCGCGGGGAAGTTTGTTTCAAATCAATTTCGGCGGATCAAAATCGAATAATAAGTATTCAAGTGATTCCAAGAAAATGGCATATGTCGAAGCCACCCTTAGATTTAAATCCCATGAGCTAATCGTTTTCCATGGTGGTGAACGAGGCGGATTGCTCTGCTCGTCCGGAGTCTGCCAGGTGAGAGCGACATTTCGAGGAACAAGAGTCACCGTTTTTTCGAGATTTTAGATATGGCGATAAAATATTGGATGATCTTACCCTAAACCGTAAAAATGAATGACGGAGCGATATTTAAAAATCCGGCTATGCCATTGAAAGACAGCAAGTTAAAGAATGTGAAGTTGACAAGGGCAAATGTTTATTGTTGCAAAAAACCGAAAAGAAGTTATATTAACCCTAAATTGACACCAAAGGAGGCTTAATGTCAGTTGCGAAAAAATTTGTGATGCTAATGGCCATAGCGCTAATTAGTATGAGCAGCATCGTCGTCGCCGCCGATAGAATGGTGGTTGGCGAAAATTTTACCAGCACTACGTGACCCAATTGTCCATCCGCCGATCTGGTCTTAGATCGGTTGCGTATTGAGCAAGCAGATATTCTTGCGCTCATCAATTACCATGTGTGGTGGCCGAGCCCCGGCAATGACATGTTCTGGCTTTACAACATGTCAGATTGTCGTACTCGCACTCAAAACTATTACAACGTTCCATATGTCCCCTATATGAGGATTGATGGCAACATCATTCCGAGTAGTTATGGGCAGTATGAAACACGAATCGAAACTGAAAGCCTGATTCCTTCGCCATTATTCATGCAACTGTCCGGCACATTCGATCGTGATTCCCTAAGGGGAGTCGTTTCGGTTAGAATTGTCGCGGAAGAAGCCCCCGGGTATACTTCCCTAAAATTGAGAATAGCTCTCACCGAATCCGGTATATATTACAATGGAATTTATGGCAGAGATTGGCACCAAAGCGTCTTCAGAGATATGTTTCCCGGCACCAATGGCCTGGCAATCACGCTTAATGCCGGCGATGATACGACCTTTGCAGTCAGTTTCACCACGCCGAGTCCTATTGTAGCCGATAGCTGCGAGTTGATTGCCTTTGTTCAGTCCGACCAAACCGGAACTGGTGCCAAGCACATTGTTCAGGGCGCAAAAATACCGGTATCAGATCTTCGGCAGCCTACGGGCATAGTCGAAATTCCATCCCTGCCCGACAACTTTACATTAAGCCAGAATTATCCGAATCCATTCAATGCTGAAACCAAGATTAATTTCCAATCAGCTGGCGGAGATGTAAACCTTGCGGTTTATAATATCACCGGCTCGCTGATAAAGGATCTTGTCAATAGTTCATTGGAAAAAGGCTCCTACTCGGTTACCTGGAACGGTACCGATAATAGCGGGAATGCCGTATCGTCGGGAATATATTTCTATCGCATAACCGACGGTAAGGATGTTCACACGATGAGGATGACATTATTGAAGTAGAAGCGATAAAGGTTTCTAATAAAAAGGGCGAATGTTTTCGCCCTTTTTTGTTATTATTCGATCAAATTTATTTTTCTAAGCGCCTATTTTCTTTTTTGCGTATCCAATCAGGCCGCCGGCACTGAGGAACCTTAGCATGAAATCCGGATATGGTGGAAATAAAAGCGAGCCTTTTTTGCACGATATTACTCCCTTTTCAAAATCAATCTTTATTAATTCGCCGGATTCGATTTTATCATAGGCCTGATTGTTGATAACCAGCGGCAGGCCGATATTTATGGCATTGCGGAAGAAAATACGATTAATGGAAGATGCGATTATGCACGATACCTTTAAAGCCTTGAGTCCGTTAACCGTATTGGCGTGAAATACTCCGCTTCCAAAATTATTCCCGGCTACAATAACATCGCCTTCCGCGATTCGAGGCGGATGTTTGACTGCATAGCCCTCAAAGAGATGTTGCGTAATCTCAGAAATCGAGCTATTCAGCCAATATTTTTCGGCAAGGATCGTTTTGCATTGGATATTGTCGCTCAGTCGCTGCGCAGTGGCTTCAATCGTTCGTTTCATTTGATATATTTCCTCGGGTCGGCAATTATACCTTCGAGCGCCGAGGCTGCCGTGGTTGCCGGGGAGGCAATAAATATCTCGGAATTAACGTTATCATTTTCGATATCGGTTTGATAACCGGTCGTAGTCATTATTTTATCCCCGGAAGATAGGATGCTATCATCGACTCCCGAATACGAATCGAGTCCGGGATACGCAACCGCGCAGCCGGATTCAACGAATATCTTGATCAACCCCTTTTCGAGAGCCTCGAGGTATGTCTTTCTCGAACCCGGTACAATTGTCATCCGCAATTCGCGATTGATTTTTCGTCCTTTTAAAATACCGGCGGCGATTTCGAGATCCTCGATTTTCCCATTGATACAACTGCCCAATATTACCTGGTCAATTTTTTTGCCAACCATTTCCTCGATAGGACGTGTATTGTTGGCCCCGGCATGGCAGGCGATCTGCGGAGTCAGATAGGAAATATCAAATTCGATTTCATGGCTATAGGCGGCATCGGGATCAGGCGTTATCGGCCAGAATTTCATCTTTGTAATTTTCTTCATATATCTCGATGCCATCTCATCGATTGAAATGATCGCAGATTTCGCCTTCATTTCGGAGGCCATACTTGTCAAGATTGAACGATCAGCCATTGACATCGCTTGAATGGCGGGGCCGGAGAATTCAATCGCCCTATAATCAACATCGCTGACCGGAATATCGCGAATTAGATTCAGAATAATATCTTTCGCGAATACTCCCCTGTTCAAATGTCCCTTTAATACGATCTTCATGGTTTCCGGGACCCTGAGCCATATCCTGCCTGTCGCCCATAATGCCGCCATTTCTAAGACATCGATTTTGGCGGAAAATGCCCCGATACAGCCATAGGTGGTCGCGTAGGTTTCGGTCCCCAGTATAGTATGTCCGGGAAGCACGAGGCCCTGTTCGAGGACAAGATGATGACACATTCCCTCTCCGAGATCGAAGAAATTCCTGATTCGATGCTTTTTGGCAAATTCCCGAGCGGTTTTATATTTATGAATCGAACCGTTGGATTCGCTGGTCGTTCTATGATCAAGGACAATCGCGATCTTTGATGGATCCCATATTCTATCAGTGCCAAGTGACGCCATCTGATTGATAACATCGATGGCGTTATTGTTGGAAATCGCGAGGTCTGGCTCGATTTCGATAAATTGGCCGACGTCGGCTCGTTTCAATCCTGCCTTCCTGGCAAGGATTCGCTGGACAATGGTTTCTTTTCGCGAATTTTTCTTTTTTGATATATCGGTCAAAGGGAGCTCGAGCTGCTCGAGCCTTAACTGAATCGGCTTGTCTATGATGTCATATTTCCGGCGCCATTGCCTGAATCCGGCCTTGGAGATTCCCAATTCGGTTCCGGCGCGGGCATCATCACCGAACCTTTCCCAAATATCCATAATTTTGTCTTCGGAATATTTCGGGAAAGAATACGGGCCTATTTTCTTCTTCGAACGCCAATAAGCTACCAGTCTCGCGGGTACGCCATAAACCTCGCCGATCTTTTTATCAGTGCGGTATTTTTTTTGAAGTTGAAGCAGTTCTTTCTTTTTGGGAATCTTCAAAATTTCCCTCTGATGGAATCGAATTTCGGCTTCAGCATGTCGTAGATATCGTAAAGCGATAAAGACTGCACTTTGGTATCGCCTACAACCGGCATGAAATTGGTATCACCGTTGAAACGAGGCACTACATGCACATGAAGATGATCGGCGATGCCTGCCCCGGCGATTTCACCTAAATTCATTCCCAGATTGAATCCGTCGGCCGGCATTATCTTTTTAAGCATGCCAATGGCGATTCGAGAAAGCTCGAACATTTCGGCGGATTCGGATGGGGTCAGTTTTTGTATATCAGCCTTATGGGCTTTGGGCGCGATTAATAGATGGCCGCCATTGTACGGATAGCGGTTCATAATTACAAAGGTTTTACGAGCCCTGAAAAGTATCAGATTGTCGCGGTCAGTATGCTGCTTCAATCTTTTGCAGAATACGCATCCATTCTCTTTGGGGCCCAAAATGAAATCGCGGCGCCAGGCCGCCCATAGATTTTCCATATGGCAATTATATAAAAAAGGGTTATAGCATTGAAATCAAGAGATTTTTATAAAAGGTTTTTGGGGGAATTGATTTATGACTATTATTTGGGAAGAACTATTGTTGAATCAGCCCATTTGTCGAAATTATCCTGGCTGGTTAGCAGGAGAATTTGGTGATTCTGAGACATCTCTTTGATTATTTTCATGGCGTTTTCCAGCCGTTCGCCGTCATAATTGACAAATGGATCATCCAAAATCATGACCGGATATCTGTCTTCGGAAATCAGATCGGCCAATGCCAGCCGTGCGGCAAGATAAATCTGATCTACTGTGCCAGCCGACAACTCGGATTCAGGGTCGACCCATTCCTTTTTGTCTTCCGAATAGACTTCGAACTTGAGATTTGATTTGTCAAAACGAACTTTGGAATATTTTCCCGACGTCAGCCTACCGAGAATTTCGGATGTTCTGCCATTTAGCACTTCGAGAGTCGAAACCAAAACATTCTGCCTGGCTTCGGTTACACATTGGACTGTTAGCCCTAATATGGCCACTTCATGCAATAAATCCTCGGCGCGCGATTTTAGCTCGGCCTTTCTTTCGATATAGCTTGATAAAAGTTCCGTGCCGCCTTCAGCGGTCTCAATCTGGCTACGTAGAACAGCTCGTTCTCGCTCGAGGTCATTGATTCTCTCCTGAAATTGATCGATTATCAGTTGCTGCCGATTTACCTCTGATTCATCCACGACGTATTGCACAAGGTCTTTGCGCTCGATTCCCATATTGGCAATCTGCTGGTTTAATTGATCCAAAGTTTTATCGATTTCCTCGGAAGTGGAATTGTGAATCAGGCTGTCGTAACGTTCTTTTTCGCGCGCTACCTGGTTTTCAAGCTCGTCATTTTGCCAGAGATTGCGCTTGAGATCGTCAGTCGATGATACCAGGTATTTTCTGAGTATATCCTTGAGCAATTCGCTTTGATGGTTTATTTCGAAATCCAATTCCCCAAGCTTGTGATTTTGTTTTTCCAGATTGTTTTTGAGATAGGCTCTATGCTGTCTCCTGGAAATACAAGCAACGACACCCAATACGAATAGTCCGATCGATAAGGCCAGACTGTATGGGGCGATGCCGCTAAAAACATTAAGCCAATAGAATACCGCGGACGCTACACTGCCAAGGATTCCAATTCCAGTGCTGGCATAATAAACTATTCCGATATGGTAAGCATGATAATCAAGCGTGGCCTCGTTGACATCCTCTTCTAATTCCCGTTTTTTGGGCTGAAGATAATTAAGATTTGTCTCAATTGTTTCTAATTCCTTGATGTCCTTAGATTCTATTTTTTTCGCTTGAGCCTGCCGATCGCGGTATTCTTTTATCTTCTTGATCGATTCCTTGGCTTCTACGGACTTTGCTTCCAGATCGGTGCATTCCTTGATCCTGGCCTGATATTCCTGCTCGAGCTTCGTGGCTTTTTTGTTTTTTTCAAAAGTATCTTTATTTTTCAGCAAGTCCTCTTTGACATTCTTATAAGCAACTTCCACCTGAATCAGATCGGCTCTCCTGGTCCTGAGCGTGGCGATATCCCGCGATAGCTTTTCGATATTATAATCGATATCTTTTGAGATCTCGTTGATCCTCGCAAGCTCTTTTCCTGACACACCGTCCGGGCCGGTTATAGCTCGAATTCTTTGCTCGATTTTTTCAATTATCATTGAGCCCGCTTCATCTTCCCTGCCGCCGGTCACGAGCGATTCGAGTTTTCCCTGAATTGCCCCGATCGACCCCTCTATCTGATTCATTTCCCCTTGATTTATGCAAGCGGTTGCTTTAAAAATCTCTTCCGATGACATCCCCAATTGACTTGTAAGCCAATCATCGACATCCTTGCCGGATTTTTCCTTTGAAGCGGCCTTATCCCCGACCAATTCTGTCACGCCCTTGCTGAAATCCTTGATGAGCTTAAATGAGTCTGTACCAGTGTTCAGAACCGCCATGAGGGATGGAGCGTCATCGCAACGCCACTTCACAATCTTTTTTATCTGATCGCTATTTTTTTCAGGATTCATGAAAAAGGCGGCAGTCACCGCTTCGGCCAAAGTCGATTTACCCGCTTCGTTAGGACCTTTGATTATATTCAGGCCCGGCGTAAAATCGATTGAAAGATTTTCGAATTTGCCGAAATTTCTCAGGAATAGCTGGGAAATCTGCATTTTACCAGATCTCCTTTCCTGAAAGCAATGAGTAGCCGACCTTCAATGACTCTTCGAGATTGGTGCGGGCGGGACCCTTGGCGGTCTTCATTTTTTCGACCATTATCTTAAGATACTGACCCATGATAGTTTTCTCATGGAGTTTAACTTCGACTACATCATCGGGAAGAACACTCATTTTATCAATAATTTCCAATTTCAGGAAATTATCGGAAAGCTCGTTGGTAAGTTCTTTGATATTGAAATTGGCATCAAGTAATACGAGGCCTTTCAATGTAACTTTAAGCAGTACTCCATCGCCATTGAGTTTGTTGATTTTGCTTTTCAAATCATCAATACTGGCGACATCATTCATCTGTATTTCGATTTCTTTCCATGAGATATTGCCAACTTTTTTGGGCTCTATGGTGACATTTTCTCTTTCAAGTTTGACTATGAGAACATTACCTGCACCCTCGAGCTCGGGCGAGATTGCTTCAGGCGATCCGCTATAGGCCGCGGGAATTCCGATCGAAGAACAGTCTCTCATAGTCAACTGGCCGCCCAAGGCATAATAATCGAATCCGCCTGCAATAAGATCATCGGGGGTAAAAGGATAAATATTGCCGCCTGGATTTTTGTCATCGATCAAATTCCCATATACCATCGCGACATGGTATCTATTTTTCCCTGTACGTTTGAGATTCTTCAATGGATTTCTTGGCGATGTCTCTGCCATGCATGGAATTCCGTATAGAGTAGTGGAGATCGAAGGGATTTCTATATATGGGGATTCGATATTCGTCATAAGCAATAAATTTGCGGCCGGATTGAGCGCATTCCACTGCTCCCAAAAGCCGCCGGTTTTGTAATGATCCTTAGTTCCGGGCAAAAGCGCGACCTTGGTTCGTTCGAGCCGCTTGACTTCCGAAATGAAGAAATCGAGCTGATTTTGCGAAATATCGTTGGAATCGAAAAGGTCGCCGGACAGCAAAAGCAGGTCGGCTGATTCCGATCTCGCGAGATCGATAATTGCGGAAAATGTCTTCTTGATTGCGGCCCTAAGCTTATTACCGGCCAAGCCTTGCTTCTCGAAGCATTTCCCGATGTGAATATTCGATGATTGAATTATCTTCATAATGTCTATAATATTATCGGCATCGGGCGGAAATATATGAAGAATTTCGGATATTATTTTGGAATCGAACGGGCCTACGCTAACCTGATATTTTCTATGACGTTATAGCGATCTGACCTTCGCGGCCAAGGATATATAATAGTTATTTTTTTAAGCTCAATCGACAGGCGGCTTCGATATGATAAGTATGAGGAAAAAGATCGATTGGCACAACCCTATCGAGGTTGTATTCATTTTCAAGAAGCATTTTGAGATCTCTGGCGAGTGTCGCGGGATTGCAGGAGATATAGACAATTTTTTGGGGCTTCATGGCTATTAACGCTTTGATCACATCAGGATGGCATCCGGCGCGCGGCGGGTCGAGCACTACGATATTATATTTTCTATCCGACAGAGCTTCATTTTTGAGGAAATCCTCGACATTGGCCGCCAGGAAATCGCAATTGGAGACAGAATTGAGTCTGGCATTGATCTTGGCATCTTCAATTGCCGCTTCCACTGACTCGACACCGGTTACCTTATTAACCATTCCCGCGAAATAGATGGCGATAGTCCCGGTGCCTGTATAGAGATCAAGCATATTTTCGAATCTTTCGGGCTGGGCTAATTCAACTGCAAGGTCATATAATCTCTGGACCTGATAACTATTCGTCTGGAAGAATGAACTCGCCGAAATTCGATATTTTCGTTCACCGAGAATCTCATGAATATGGTCAATCCCGTGCAGAAGAATGGTCTCGCTTCCACGAGCGATATTGGCCTTGGCGGAGTTGATAGTCTGAGAGATCGAAACCACAGGCTTGAACAGTTCCGCGATCTCCGAGGCCAGAATTTTTAGATTGGGATAATCACCCTGACCGGTTACAAAGTTGATCAATGTCTGGTTTGTAAATTTGCCTTCGCGGATGACAAGAAATCTCAGAAAGCCCTGATGGGTGACAATATGATAGGGAGGCAGTCCGAGCTCCACCGAACGGCTTCTGACATACTTTACTATTTCATTGGAAAGCTCGGATTGCAGATGACATTTGTTGAGCTGGAAGATATCCTGGAATCTCCCCGCGACATGAAGACCCAAGAAGAGTTTCGCCTTTCTCTCCCACATGAAATGAAAATTCCATCTTATTGCGATAATAATAAATCTTATGCGCGCTGATAATCGGTTCGACCGGTGGATCGGCGATACCGGCCAGATGAATCAGCGCCGAACGAACCTGATCTTCTTTGTATTTTTTTTGAATCGCATATTCGAGATTTTGCCATTTGCAGCCACCGCAGTAATCGAAATGCTCGCAGACCGGGGCTATACGATGAGATGAAGGTGTCAGAATATTATTAATTCTGGCTTCGGCAAAATTGCCTTTGATACGTCGTATAGTGACTTCGACAATATCACCCGGAAGCCCCGATTCGACAAAGACCACGAAATTATCGACCTTGGCGACTCCCATGCCGCCAAACGCCAGGTCTTCGATCTCCAATTTGATTATTTGATTTCTTTTTAGCGAATTTTCCATACATTATACACCTTACAATAGCGTGTTTCCGCCCTAGTCATTATTGCCGATATGTCGTCGGGTACGGCGACCCGACGACACGCGGAATAAATGTAACGTCGCAATATCAGTGAAAAGTGATTCGATGTCAATTAGATGATTATGGAAAAATACACAATGCATATTAAATTCGGTATCTAATTAAATATCGATTATAGGCGACCTTATTATAAGTTGCACTTATTTCCGGGGCTGGAAAGCCCCGGCTATTAGATTGTAAACGGAGGGAAATAATTGATTAAGTTATCGCTTGAATGAAGTACATATTGCCATCGCGCTCAATCGTAATTACGATTCTATAGCCATGTTCTATTTTAGACATGATCGATAAATAATCATCGAGCCCGGCAATCTTGCGGTTTCCTATTTGGCGGATAATATCGCCTTCCTGAAGTCCCCAACTGGAAGCGGTCTCGGAGTCCTTGACACCCATTACCAGCACTCCCTGAGGGTCCTTTATTCCCATGTAGCTTGCCACATCATGAGTGATCTGCGCAACCTCGACTCCGAATTTGTCGGATTTATGGGCGGCATTCCTTGTGGGAATTTCATCGGGGACTACATTTATAGTATATTCCTTACGATCACGCAATACTTCGACAGGCAATTCTCTTCCGACTCTGGCGTAGTTGGCAACCTCTTCCCAATCCGGTGTTCTGGATATTTCCGCCTTGCCCGCCGCTATCAGAACATCTCCAACCTTAAAGCCGGCTTTAGAAGCCGGAGAATTATCGGCAATCGAAGTAATGACGATTCCCTTGGTGCGATCGATATTCATACTCTGAGCCAGGGCAGGCGTGATATTTTGAACCTGCAGTCCGATCCAGCTTTTCACGACCTCGCCATATTTCAAAAGATCGGAAATCACAATTTTCGCGCGATTTATCGGAATCGCGAATCCAATTCCCTCGGAGCCACGGCTCGATGTAAAAATGAATGTATTGATACCGATTACTTCGCCAAGGGCGTTGACAAGCGGGCCTCCGGAATTGCCCGGATTGATCGCGGCATCGGTCTGAATCATCTTGCGATAGACAGCGACCTGCCCCTTTTCGGGCTTTATATCGCGATTGACCGCGGAAATTACGCCGACAGTGACAGTAGGTTGGGGATCATCAAGCAGATAGCCGAATGGATTGCCGATTGCTATGGCCCATTCACCGCTGATAAGATCATCGGAATTGCCTAAAGAGGCGTTCGGGAAATGCTTGTTGTCAGCCAATATTTTTACTACGGCCAAATCGGTAACCGGATCGCTCCCGACAAGCTTGCCGGGTAGTTCGTCGCCATTTGTGAGAGTGACTTTTATCTCCTGCGCTCCATCGACCACATGGTAATTGGTAAGTATATACCCTTCGGGATTAATTATCACGCCTGAGCCTAACGACAGCACCTGCCGTTCACGGGCGGGCGGCGGCAGGAAGAAGAAATCCCAGAAATCGGAGCCAAATGGTGATTGTGTCCTGGCTTGAACTACTTGCACTACTGAAAGCGAAACAACCGCTGGGCCGACTTTTTGAGAGGCTTTGACTATAGAATTTTTTCTTGTCGATGTGATATTATCTTCGGCGATATCCAGATTATTATTTTGCTGAATCGTGCCAGTGTCGATTTCGGATGAGTTGCCGATTGCCTGAGGATTTTGAGGCTGAGACGATTTGCCTGAAAATGATGGGAAGTGACCCAAAATTACTAACATAAATACCGCGCCAAGGATGGCTCCGATAATGATCATTAAAATTAATCCCTTAAATCGTCTCATAATTTTTCCTGCTCGGTTTTTTTATACTCAATCGTTCGCTTAAAGTTGCTTAAAACAGCATTAAAAAATAGGGTACAGAAATTTAGATGGGGCTTCCGCATCCGCACTCGACACCCTCGCAACAATCGCATTCAAGCTGAATCGTGGTATGATAAATATTGTATTTCGACTGCAGCATATCATTTATCTTCTGGAGAACCTGCTGGGATGAATGTGTCAACTGATCCGGTATTTTGACATGGGCGGAAAGCGAAAGGTTCGATGAGGAGATGGTCCAAACATGCAGGTCATGAATTGATACGACGCCTTCGAGCGATTCCAGATCAGCCATCAGCTCTTTGTATTTTATCGAAACAGGCATTCCTTCCAGTAGAATATTGGCACCCTCCCTGAGCACTCCGAACGCGCCGTATAGGATTATCGCTCCGATAAAAAATGATATTAGAGGATCGGCCAGATAATTGTTGGAAAAAATCATTATGAGGCCGCCTGCGACGACTCCCACAGAGCCCAGCATATCGCCTACAACATGCAGGTAAGCGGCGCGAACATTCAGGTTATGCTGTGATGAGCCGTGAAGTTTCATCATTACAAAAAGATTCCCCGCCAAACCAATTATGGCGATAATCAGCATTCCCGCGGATTTGACAGGCTCCGGATGAATAAGACGTTGGTACGCTTCATAAAATATATAGCCGGCCAATACGAAAAGCGTGACACCATTAAAAACAGCCGCAAGGACTTCGACCCTGTGATATCCGTAGGTTCTCTTCGAAGAAGGAGGCAGTAACGCTATCCTGGCCGCGAATAGCGATAAACCTAAGGCCAAGACATCGCCGAATAAGTGGCCAGCATCGGATTTGAGCGACAAGGAATTTGTCATAATTCCGCCGATAAGCTCAGCAACAAAAAGAGCAATTGTGATTATCAGAGCCCAGGTCAGCTTCCCGGCTATCTTATTGCCGGTTTCAAGATGATCGTGTCCTTCATGATTGTGATGATTCTTATTATTCATTCGATTGAAATCAACTCCAAATTATGACGTTGTAGCAACGCCGCCGTTACTCCCATACCGTCAATCAGCTTTCCATCATTGTATATATGCTTAACGCCGCAGGAAGGGCTTTTATCTTTCAACAGCACCTTTCTTATATTCATCGTTAACGCCAAATTCAGGGCCCTTTGTGCCCCCTTTAAATAATTATCGGTAATAATTGCTCCTTCAGCATTCAGGACACTGGATTTGCCATCAAGTACATTAAATCCATCTCCATTATGAATTTCGGCTTTTGGTCTGGGACATGACAGACCGCCATCCATCTCCGGGCAAATAGCCACGAACTCGTTGGATTGCCGCATGTTATCGACATCGTATTTGATAATTTGTCCATCCCAGCGGCATTTTTCGCCGAGGAGGCATCGAGATATGAGGGCTTTTTCCATTTTGGAAATATACATCAAATAAAATTATTAACAATAAAAAAACCCCTCGGGTAGAGGGGTCTATTATCCATAAATCGGGCGTCGGACTAAAGCCCGGTTAAAAGCAACTTAATTATATATTTATTAGGGTTGACGGCTCGTGAGAATTCATGCACTTCATAATGAAGATGAGGGCCGGTGGAATATCCGGTTGAACCGACAAATCCTATCAGGTCGCGCCTGTCAACATTTTGGCCGGTTCTGACATTGATTTTATTCAGATGGCCATAGCATGATTCGATACCGTTGCCATGATTTATTCTAATATAATTTCCCATATCATTCTGATATCCGGCAAAAACTACTTCGCCCGCCGCGGTAGCATAGACCGGTGTGCCGCGAGGAGCGGCGATATCGATACCATTATGAGATTGGAAAAGGCCGGTGAATGGATCTCTTTGCATGCCGTAGCCGCGCGAGAATCGGCCATCGCAAGGCTGAATTGTAGGCGTATGATCCAGAATTTCTTTCTTGCTCTGGACTTTGGTGTAGATATCATCGAATGACGCATTTTCGAGATTGAGCTGCCTGTCGAGCTTGTTGATATCACCCTCGACCATCCAGGCTCGTTCTTCGGCTTTGGAACTAAAAGTCGGAGTTTCCGCCGATTCACCGCCGATACCCACCTGTCTGATTTCGGGATCTACTGGAGGCAGATCAAAAACAAGACGGATATTTTCGTCCTGAGTGATAATTTTGGTGACATCATCTTTAAGCATGGCAACCGCGGATTCCAGGCTGCCGACTTTGGCAGATAGAGTCCGGTTTTCCGTAACGAGGCTGGCCATCTTTTTTCTATCGATGTTGGATTTCAGGAATCCGATCGTAAAATATATACTGGCCAGGATAAAAATCGAAATTAACGCAGAAGCGAGTGCCAGGGTTCGTTGGCTGAACTCGCCCGAGATCATTTTACCGCTCTCTTTCGGAACGATAATTACACTAAATTTTTTCGAAACCATCAGCGTCCCCTCTTTCAACCAAAAAGACGAGGAAATTTATCTTTTCATGAGAAAACTGTCAAGGCATTTCTGACTATTTAATTACGAGATAATCTCGTTTCAGAATCTTGCCGACTACCTTGATGAACTTTTCAGCGTTGAGATTCTGCAGGCTATAGAGATGCCAGCAAGTTTTCTCGGGTAACTTTACTTGAGGTTTTCTTCGCTTGGCCATGACGCCTCCTATTTAGGGCGTCCTGCCGTAATCCGGTTTAGAAAGAACCATATCTGTTATCGGCAGGAACACCATTTGCTTAACCTTTGAACATTACTACGATGTAATAAATGCAAGTGGCGTTCCCAATCCCTTCGTGATATGGCTAAATGAAACCGGCTTATTAAGGCGTTAGTTTATTGATAGTTAGATTTTATCGCAAATGAAACACGGCTGAAATTTCAAAATTTCTTATCGGAATTGGACTATATATATGGTTTATTTCCAACAATTTCCCGGTAATAATTAACTGATCAAAAGCTGATAAGTCTTATGTTGATTTCGTAAAAGTATCAAAAATTGATCAAGACTTAGGAATAGAATCATCGTCGTCATCGGGCGGCGGCATTTCGGAATCGGTCTCACTGTTGTCAATCCCCTTTTTGCCCATGGCTTTTAAGATGATATGAACGACAGCGCCGATCATGGGGAGCACCATAAATACAATGATAAAAACCCCTAAGAACGGATGAGCCTTGAAAAATTCGACGAGCGATGACGACATGACGCAAATCTACTTTTAATATGGCAGATAGTCAAGTCTCATGAATTCACTCAATCGATTTCAGCGCTTGACATTATAGGCCAACGGAATTAACGTTAGCGCGTGGCTAATATCAGAAAAGCCAGAGAAGATGAGATATTAAAAATCAGTCAACTCTGGGAAGATTTTATGGCTTACAATAGCCAGATGAATAATTCTTTTTCGATTCAAAAGGATGCCAAAAAGATTTTTCTAACCGAGATGAATGAACGTTTTAACGATCCCGATGCCAGCCTTCTATTAGCGGAGATTGACAATGAATTGGTAGGATTCTGTTTTTGCTATGTCTCGACAAAACCAAAATACTTCAAACTCGAAAGATTCGGCTTTATAGGCGATCTATATGTTAAGCCAGAATATCGCCGTCAAGGCATTGGCGAAATGCTGGTGAATGACGCCATGAAGTTTTTTGGGAAACGAAGAATCAATCAGATTGAGCTTTTGGTGGCGAGGGAAAATATCAACACTATTAATTTCTGGGAAAAGTTGGGATTCAATCACCTTCTGACCTGGATGTACAAACGGACTTAGGGAGTATGTCACAAAATACGATCAACAACGATTCGACAACTTATAAAGGTTACAAGGGATTATCGCTGGCCAAGCTCAAAGAGCTTGGAGTCAAGGTCTGGTCTGATGTCGAAATTACGACGGACAGGGGCTCATTTAAGGGAATAATTCTGCCCCGCACGGAAACAGCGGACGACAGGCATATCGTGCTCAAGATGCATAACGGCTATAATATCGGAATACTGGCGACTACAATTCGCGAAGCCAAAGAGGTCGGCTATAAGGAAGCTCATTACAAAATCCCCGAAAAGGATTTTCCTGTCGATCCTGACAAGCCGAATGTCACCCTGCTTGGAACAGGCGGCACTATTGCGTCAAGACTTGATTACAGAACAGGCGCAGTTATTCCGGCATTCAGCCCCGGCGAGCTATATGGAGCCGTGCCGGAATTGGCTGATATTTCGAATCTCAAAACAGAAAAGCTATTCGGGATTTTTTCAGAAAACATGGGGCCGGAGCAATGGCAAATTACCGCAGAAGCGATCGGCCGGGAAATCCGCAATGGAGTCGATGGCATAGTAATCGGGCATGGTACCGATACGATGCATCACACGGCGGGAATATTATCATTCATGGTGCAGAATTCGCCAGTGCCGATCGTGATGGTTGGCTCGCAAAGATCATCCGACAGACCATCATCGGACGCGGCCTTCAATCTTCGCTGCGCGGTCTGGACCGCGGCTTACGCTGATATCGCGGAAGTGATGGTCTGTATGTATGGACCGACATCGGATAAATATAACTTGCTCCATCAGGGCACGCGCGTCAGAAAGATGCATTCATCGTATCGTTCGACATTCAGGACGATTGGTGATGTGCCATTGGCAATGGTAGAACCTGGCAAGATGACGCCGGTAAGAGACGTATTTAAAAAACGGCGTAAAGATCGGGAAGTACTGGTGGATTCGGTTTTCGATGATAGAGTGGCTATTGTGTATTATTACCCGAACATGAAACCGGATATTATCGAAAGCCTGGTTGACAACGGCTATAAAGGAATTGTAATAGCAGGTACAGGATTAGGACATGTCAACAAACCGCTTTATGAGCCATTGAAGAAAGCCGTGCAAAAGGGTGTTGCGGTCTATATGACAGTGCAGACACTCTGGGGCTATGTGCAGATGTTCGTTTATGACACCGGCAGAGATTTAATGCACTTAGGCGTAGTACCAACAGGCAATATGCTGCCTGAAGTAGCCTATGTTAAACTCGGATGGGTCTTGGGGCATACGCATAATCTCGAAGAAGTTCAGGAGATGATGCTCAAGCCGTTTTCGGGTGAGATTACCGAACGAGAGCCATTCGATGGCTATCTGATATTGCAGGGCGGCGTGCCTGAAGTGGAAGAATTTATTTCAAAGCTAAGATTATAATTAATGATACGAACAATATTCAACGCTTTTAAATTCAATGAATCTTAAGTATAATCAATTATGATTAAAGGTTTAATTATCAGCGCGAGGCCGGGGCATTGGGTAAAAAACCTGGTGATTTTTGCGGCATTGATATTCGCGGTAGAATTCGATGATATCAATAAATGGGGCCTGGCTATATTGGCATTCGGCGCTTTTTGTCTGGGATCATCGGCTGTTTATATAATGAATGATGTCTTTGATAGAGAAAAAGACAGAAATCATCCGATAAAATCGAAACGTCCTATAGCATCGGGCAACGTACCGATATCTGTAGCAGTGGCGGCATCGGCATTTTTAGGGCTAGCATCAATTGTGATTTCGATTAATATCAACCTGGCGACTATGATAAGTCTCATAGTTTATTTATTAATTAATCTTGGATATTCTGCCATTTTGAAGCAAATTGTAATCATAGATGTAATGGTAATAGCCGCTGGATTCGTTTTAAGGGCGGTCGCGGGTGGTTTAGCGATATCGGTTCCAATATCTCCATGGCTTTTGGTTTGTACGACATTATTGGCGCTCTTTCTGGCATTTGGAAAACGTCGCCACGAATTGGTGCTTTTGAGCGTAAACGCGATTGATCATAGAAAATCATTGGAGAATTATTCGACTCCATTTTTGGATCAGATGATTTCGGTAGTTACGGCATCGACCGTAGTGGCTTATTCATTCTACACGATGTCGCCTGAAATTGAGACACGATTCGGCACTAAATGGCTTTCATTGACTATCCCGTTTGTGCTGTACGGGATATTTCGCTATCTGTATTTGATATTTAAGAAAGAAGAAGGCGGCAATCCCACGAAACTAATGATCACCGATATACCGTTAATGCTATGTGTGGTTTTATGGTTATTGGCGGTAATTTTGGTGATTCAATTCACCTAAATCGAGGTTTTAATGAATTCACTTAAATCTGTCGTATCGATTTTAAAAACCAATCCGAAGAATGTGATTGCTGATTATATAAAATTAGGCGAACTGGCCGGGATAAAGCAGGCGCTTCCCGCGGATAAAACCACGATCCTGAAAGATAATATTTCCTGGCATTTGCCATTCCCGGGAGCCAACACGGTCCCCTGGCAATTAGAAGGGACAATAAAATCGCTGCAATCAGCCGGGCTAAAAGATTTGGCCGCAGTCCATAATAATACAGTCGTGACCGATCCATATCTTGGCGGCAGGCTGCTTAAGCTTAAGCCTATATATGAAAAGTACGGTATTCCCGAACGATATAATAATGACCCGAATGATTTAAAATGGATACGATATGTTCCCAAAGCAAAGATGATGGTTCTTGACAGGATCTTTTCCGAAGGAATTAAAATTCCGGAATTTATGATTGGCAAAAATATAGTCCATTTACCCACAATGAAGACTCATATTTATACTACTACAACCGGCTCGATGAAAAACGCATTCGGCGGGCTGCTTTCCACCAAGCGGCATTACACTCATTCGGAAATTCATAAGACTTTGGTTGATTTGCTTGCGATCCAAAAGGAGATTCATCCGGGGATATTCGCATTCATGGATGGCACTACCGCGGCCTCCGGGCCCGGCCCTCGCACCATGACGCCGCATATCAAAGATTATATATTAGCCTCATCCGATCAGGTGGCGATCGACGCTGTCGCGGCCAAGATGATGGGATTTGATCCCATGAAGATTCATTTTATCAGAATCGCCCATGAGGCTGGCCTGGGATGCGGAAGAATCGAAGAGATCGAAATTCGGGGTGAGGATATTTCCAAAGTCAATTTCGGGTTCACTGTAGGCGATAATCTGGCGTCCAAGGCTGGTGATATTTTCTGGTTTTCTCCATTGAAGATTTTCCAAAAACTGTTATTCCATACTCCGTTGGTCTATATTTTCGTATTCGCATCGGCATTTTATCATGACAGGTTGTGGTATCCATTCAAGGGCAAGAAGATCTTCAACAATTGGCTCAAAACCAGCGAATGGGGAGCCTTATTCAAATCTTATTAACAATATAAATTGAAAACACAATCTAAGCGGAACTGGAAAACCATGTTTATAATTCTCATGATATTTGTCATCGCCTTGAATGTCTGCGGACATGTATTTCTAAAAATTGGAATGAACCAGGTCGGCGTAATGGGATCAAGGAGCATTACCGAATTTGGAATCGCCTCGATAACAAATATTTTTGTGCTGATTGGGCTGGCTGGATATGTATCATCGGTGGCGGGCTATATAGTGGTTCTTTCGAAAACTCAATTGTCGGTCGCATATCCGATTTTGATGAGCACCGGATACGCCTTAGTAGTGCTTGGTATCATTTATATGGCTCAAAGAACCATTCGGCGCGATAAAATGGGCAGGATTGGTATTGATTTTATTAGGAGTGATTTTAGTTAGCATCAAAGCATAAGTAGCAAATTTTTATTAATAATGGCGGTTTCAAGATAAATGAAACCGCCATTTTTATTTTCCGTATATCAAGGTGTGAAATAAAAAAGAGGGCTTTGGTCTTCCGCAAAATTGGTTGGCCGCCATATTAATCCGGAAGATCAGAGACCCCAAGCAGGAGAACTCGTTAAATGCCCTCTATGTTCAAAAAGATAATAAGCCGAACACGATAAGTCAAATAAAACAAAATCCCAATAACAGGAGGTTTAGAATGTTGAGAAAAACAATAGGAATCGCGATGGCCATGGTAATGATTTTCGCAACTGCATCGATGGCCGTTGATCTCCCCAAAACTCAAGTAACAAAAATACTTGAATATAGGACATCGTTGTCGTTAACCGACTCCCAGGTTAAGAAATTGGAGATCATTGAAAAGACCACACAGCAGAAGCTGATGGACGCAAAGGTGCAGGCAGATATCAGATTGGCCGAAATCGAAAAATTCACATCCAATTGGACCGACATGAACAGTATCGCGGTCCAGGGCCTGGTGAAAGAATACTACGATTTCCTCGCCAATTATAAGATTGCCGAATTAGAGGCGATTGTACGGGCTCGTACAATTCTGGACATGGGTCAGCTCAGCAAATTTCAGCAATTGGTTACAGTAGAATCCATGATGATCCACATGGAGGCCGAATTAGCAGTTAGATAACAGGGTATACGCGCTCCAAGTGAAATTACCTGAAACGCGTAACAGGAATAACCTCCATTATGGTCCCTCCCGATGGAGGTTATTTTTTTCTCTGAATCGGATAGGATTTGCGGCAGGTCAAAGCCGGCTTCAGCCGGCACCCGACCTGCCGCAAAATTGGTATATATGGATTATTCTATCGAGGTACGATTTTCCATGGCTCGCGAAAGCGTGGTCTTATCGGCAAATTCGAGCGAACCTCCCGCAGGAAGTCCGCGAGCAATGCGAGTAATCTTGACACCGGTATCTTTTAGAATTGCGGAAATATAAGAAGATGTCGCCTCGCCTTCCGTGGAAGGGTTGGTGGCAATAATTACTTCGGTGACACCGGATTTAATTCTATTTTTCAATGTATAGAGATTTAGATTCTCGGGGCCAACTCCATCCAATGGAGACAGCGCGCCCCAAAGAACATGATAGACTCCTCTGTATTCATTAGTCGATTCGATGGCGGCGACATCGGATGATTCCTCGACAATGCAAACAACCGATTTATTTCGACTGTTATCAGCACAAATATCGCAAAGATCGTCTTCAGCGAGATTTCCGCAATTGGTGCAAGGTTTTAATATCTGTCTGGCTTTGATAATTCGTTGGGCAAGTTCCGCCGATTCCTCGGGGGGTCGTTTGAGCAGATAAAACGCCAACCGGGCAGCGCTTTTTTTACCAATGCCTGGTAAGGAGGATAGGGCAATTATGAGTTCATCTAATGCTATCGGCATACCGCTACTACATCGGCAGACCGGGTATTTTCAATCCGCCCGTCAAGCCGGAAAGGCCTTCCATCTGAAGCTCTGAAGCCTTTTCTTTGGCCTGATTTACCGCGGCCAGGATGAGTTCCTCCAGCATTTCGACTTCCTGAGGATTTACGACTTCAGGATCAATTTTAATTTCGAGAATTTCCTGTTTGCCATTGGCGACAACTTTGACCATGCCGCCGCCGGACGAGGCCTCGATCCTTTTATCAGCCAACTCTTCCTGCATCTTTTCCATTTTAGCCTGCATGGCCTGCATCTGCTTCATCAAATCACCGAGGCCTTTAGCCATATACGCTCCTCTAATTAATTTTAAAAAATATTCATGCATATTAAAAACTCCCCCATTGCTTATTGACCTGTAATTTCGCCCCCCAACAGATCAAAAAGCTTCTTGGCGCCCGGGGCTCCCTCGAAAATATTTTTTGAGTCATTGGCGCTCTTCTTATTAACATTATTCTGATTGGACGAAGTTCCTTTAATCAGGTTTACTTTCGTTGGTGTGCCGAAGAAGGCCTTCAGGGATTCCTCGAGCGCTTGTCTTTTTTCAGATAGGGAAAGCTGCTCATATTGGTAATTGTAATCCGATTCGAATTGTACTGTCAGAACTCCATCCTCCAACTTGAGTGGCTTGCCTATCATGAATAAGGCATATAACGGCTTACTTCGTTTGAAAATAAACTGGCACAAGTCCTTCCATTGGTCACCGATAGAACCAGAATTGGCTGAGACACCATTTTCAAGCGGAATTGACGAATCGATATTATCAGACATTTCAGGCTCAGGGCCGCTGGGTATCTCGTCAGATGGAGAAGTCGCTTCTTTACGAGGAGCAGACGGCGATCTCGCAGGCGCAGTCCTGGATGATGCCGTTTGACTGGCTGTGGAGGGCGCAGATGGTATCTTTCTCAATATCGCATCCAATGCTACAGCCCTGTCCATCGAACAGGCTTTGACCAAAGTCATCTCGAACGAATAATCGGGGTCCTGACCTTGCCTGACCATCCCCTTGTAATCGGCGAAGGCGGTAAAATATCTAAGTAGATCGACAGTATCGATATCGCCAAGCAAGGTCTTGCCCGAATCGATTTCGGTTTTGTCCAGAGCCAAAATCTCGACATCATCGACACCATTTTTTATCAGCAGAAGGCTTCTGAAATATCCGGACAAGGCTTCGGCTAATTCCTGCGAATCGCCGCCGGAATTGGAATAATTGCGCGAAAAGTCCAAGTGTCTGCCTGACGTCATGATTGATAATTCCCTCGGAAATACTCTGCAGTAATTCCGTTTTCACCAGACCCAAGTATTTCCGCGGCGAGATCGGAATCGATCCGTTTTTCGGAGAAGCTCGAAAGCTGATCAAGAAGTGACAAGGCATCTCTGAATGACCCATCCGCCTTTTTGGCTATCAGCAGGGCGGCGTTGGGATCAATCTCTAAACCTTCTTTCAAAGCTACAGAGTTGACCGCCTCGGCCAACGATGTGATCGGGAATCCGTTTGAAATCATATCGCTGAGTGCGCGACAAGAATAGTTGCCGGAAGAGACTGTGGTTCAGTTGTCGCGAATATAAAGATGACATGAGATGGCGGCTCCTCTAATGTTTTCAAGAGCGCATCGAAGGCTTCTTTGGTCAATCTATGAACTTCATCGATGATGTAGATCTTGTACTTTCCCCCCACCGGCGCGTAACGGACATTCTCGCGCAGGTCGCGGATATCATCGATACCGCGATTGGAGGCGGCGTCGATCTCGAAAACATCGGGCGACGAGCCCATGGTGATTTCCTTGCAGACATTGCATTGACCGCAGGGCTCCGGTGTCGGGCCTTTTTCGCAGTTTAGGGCCTTGGCAAGGACGCGGGCGGTCGTGGTCTTCCCTGTGCCGCGCGGGCCGCAGAAAAGATACGAATGCGAAATACGGCCGCTCTTGACCGCATTCTTGAACGTAGTGGTGACATGGTGCTGGCTGAGAATATTCTCGAAGTCACCGGGTCGATATCGTCTTGCCAAAGCTAAGTAAGACATTTTCCCCTATCGTATCAAAAAATAAAACGTGCACCCATCGTTGTTCCGTCGCCTCGAGGATTCGATCCGGCCATTCACTGGGGCCAGACTTCCCCGCGGCACACGCCGTTACCGCTTACCGCTGCTACCTTCCGGTCCTGACGGGGTTGGACGGTCGTCCGTTGCGCGGGATCTGGTCCTTTTGACAGTTTTTGAGGCCATCATTGGACGTTTCCGGCCGGGCAAATTTCTCAAGTCTCGGGCCCGCCGATGGGAATTCAACCCCGGTATAGCGGTTTCCGGGTTACAGGGCACCGCTAGCTCCCCGCCTAGCACGATAATTTAAATGGAGCAGAGCGGGATCGAACCGCCGGCCTGTACGTTGCGAACGTACCGCTCTCCCAGCTGAGCTACTGCCCCAAAAGACTCTAATTTCAAGATAAACAGGGATGGCATTTTTGGCAAGATTAAAGTGGAAATGAGGAATGATGGCTGACAGGATGGGGCTGGAAGGGATTCAAGAAACCGCGGAAAAGCATTCGCTAAAGTGACCTCAATTCAGGTTAGTCTGGAAAGTCTGTAAATGAATAGTAGGACCTGGGATCATCTTGTAATTCCCTAAGAATAAGGACGGTTTTTATGACTAATAGTTTGTCCCGATATAGGTGCACCTGTAATAATTACTCATGAAGCGATTGGTGGTCCTATTTTAGTTTTTATCATTGGCACTAGCCACACATTCAAAAGCTTTTTGAGAAATCCTAAATAGCCGGTAAATCAAGCTGTGCCAGTTTCCATTACCCAGGTCCGAATATCTATCTCGTAATAATTATTACTATTTTCGTTTCAAGAGGTGTTACTATCAGCTTTATGGACTCAATATCCTTTTCAGATATTGGAAAAAGTGTTGAATCACCTTGCATTGATAAATCTCTTACATCTCTATTCCACTTTTCACGCAATTGATCTTAATGATGTGTACAATATAAATGTATGATCAGTTGAAAGGCTGTCTGAGATAAAGGTCAATTAGGTGAGCAATTTGCCTTGACAATCACCTTGGTGAAAAGTCCTTATCGACGACTTCCACATGATGTAAAACTGCTTGGCATAGCACCTATTTCAAATAATAATTAGACAATCGCTCCAATTAGAAAGAAATATGAAATACCCAAGGTCGAATTATTTTATTTGGGTCGACAGTCAGCTTTATACATTACGTAACAGTTCCGTGAAGGTCATAAAATGCCTCTTTCGTCGATAATTCAGGAAATTTGGATGAGGAGAATCCGCGCTCTCGAAACGACTCGATTGCCATCATTTCTCCTGTAGACGAGAACTTAACGTATTTGCGAGGTTTACTATTACCTCACTTCTGCACCCCCATAATTTGATGGAAGTTACGCATTTCATAATCTGAATGCCTTGACAAATCTCGTTTCAATTAAAACCACAAATGATAGGATAATACAATGCATCGTCGCATAATTTGCATCGCCGTTAATAACTATAGCTATCATGGTATAATTCCGGCCAGTTTAGTGATTAATATAGCTCTCCGATTATTATCGTCAATATTTTGCTCTCCAAACAGACTATAATCGCATTAGCTTGTATCAGCTTTTCATTCCAATGTTGTCATAATCTTTGTAACTGAAAGCAAGTGATTGAGGATGTATTGCGTAAATATAATCATCTAATGGGTCTTCAGACATTATGCATCCTAAACGAACGCTGTTCGGGTCAATATTTGGATGGGGCAATATTTCCTCCTACTGTCAATTTAACTACAATATAACGCCAAATATATTTCATTATCCAGAATAAATATTTTAATAAATTTTCAGCTTTCTTCATTTTCACTGACAGGTTCTGACAGTGGGAGATATTAGATTATGCGGTGGCGGGAGGAGCGGGCACAGAAACGGTCGGGTGCGGAGACCCGATTGCACGAGAATTATCTGCGTGTCAAAGCTTGCTTTGACCGCAAGGTGCGGTGCGGTCGCAGTAAACTGCGAAACGCAATTAAATGCGCCGGGCATCCTGAGAGCAAACCAAAATTTTTTAAAATAATTGAAATTTCACTGACAGGTTCTGACAGTGGTGGATATTAGATT
This sequence comes from uncultured candidate division Zixibacteria bacterium, assembly GCA_963817915.1. Lineage (GTDB taxonomy): Bacteria > Zixibacteria > MSB-5A5 > UBA10806 > UBA10806 > CAWFQL01. The sequence continues at coordinate 546,871 of CAWFQL010000012.1, read as the reverse complement.
ATGGCGGTGGCGAGAGAATAGGACACTGTAACGGTCGGGTGCGGAGACCCGACCGCACGAGAAAGAAAGGAAAGAAAAACAAGATGGATTCCGCATCGAGCTCTCTTGAGTCCGGCGACCGACGGATGGGGAATGACAGGTGAGGGGCAGTCGTGGACGACTGCCGCCCGGAGGTGATTAGTAGTCGAGTCAAGCGACGCGATAGCATAGGAATGGTCGGGTGCGGAGACCCGACCACACGAAAGCCGGGCTGAATGATGTCGGGTTTCTCATCCGGCTGTCGGCGGATTCGGAATCGCAACCTACTCAGGCTGACAGCGGGAAAATGCAGATTATAAGATGAACTGAAAGGCATTTAAACAATGGAGGAATTATGCCAGAGAGAAAAGAATCGTTATTTTCGGCCTCGATCAAGGCCAAGACGAGAATGTATTTTATCGATGTCCGCGAAGCATCAAATGGCAGTAAATACCTAAGTATGTGCGAATCGAAGAAGGTTGACGGAGAATATCAGAAAAGCAGAATCATGATATTCGATAGCGAAATCCCGGAGTTTTTCAAGGCATTACGGGAGGCGTCGCCGGCGCTGAAGGGATAATATCCAAACATGCACTTTGCGGTCGGGTACGGCGACCCGACCCCACCAGGAAAAAATAAAATTGGATGGCCGTCGGGTCTGACAACCCGACCGCACAGGGATAAAAAGATACCGGTCGGTCGTGTAGGAGACCCGACCATGCATAGAAATAAATTTCTTGACTAATTTAGGTAATTATAGTCTATTTAATCAGGCTATGTTATTGCCTTATTTGTATTTGAAATTTTAATAAGTATGCAAATTAAACGGCAAAATGCCGCAATGGGAGGACTTATGAAGCAATCGTTAGTGATTTTCTTTCTGGCGATTTTGGTAGCTATGCCGTTTGTAATTGGCATCGGGCAATCATTAGATGATGTAGTTTATTTGAAGAATGGCAGCATTATCAGGGGAATAATCACGGAGCAAATCCCAAACAAGACTCTGAAGATTCAGACCAAAGACGGAAATGTCTTTGTATATAAAATCGACGAAGTAGAAAAAATTACTAAAGAGTCGCCCCCCGGGACAAGAAATGATAGACCGTTGACTAATAGGCCAGCCGGTTATAAAAACCCCGCGATATCATTCGTGCTTTCCTGGCTGGTTCCGGGAGTTGGCCAGATGTATAATGGGCAAACCGGTAAGGGAATTTTGCAGTTGGCCGGTGCAATAGTCGGATATACCTTATTCATTGTAGAATTGCCTCGGACGGAAGAAGTCTGGAAATATAACTACTATGATACATATGATTATGGCTATTGGGGTACTGAGGATAAGGGCAATGCCGCGATCGCTTGGTCAGGATTTGCGGTTGGATTTGGAATGCATGTTTGGTCAATGATAGATGCTCCTGTTACGGCGTCCAGAATGAATCGTGAGGGCGGGTTATCATTCAACGAAATAAAGTTGAGCAAAAATCTAAAGATTGCATACTCACCAGTTGATTTCCAAAAACGTACCGTCGGGCCGAATATTAAAATGCAATTGAATTTTTAATTTAGCAAGGGTCAGGAAAGGATTCTTGACCCCGCGAGAATGCTGTTATCGCCTATATGGGGTTGGTAATCGGCCTTGGTAGTGCCATCTGGTCTATGATCAACGCGCCAACGAGCAAGACCAAGATAAATAATAAGATGGTGTATTCATCAATTGCAATTCATAAAGGTCTGGCACTTTTATTTTCGCCGACAGATTTGAAAAAACCATAAGTATGCCCGAACCTTAGATTGACATATAGGTTCTAATGAAGTGTAAGTTGTCAGTTTGGATATGAAAAGCACGGCTTTGGAGGAACAATGAAGAGCATTGGATTTATCGGCGCAATCCTTATCATCATGCTTTTTTGCCAGATTTCGGTTTTGGCCGGACAAACATTGGAAGATGTCGTATATTTGAAAAGTGGCAGTGTTATAAGAGGCAGCATACTTGAGCAGATACCGGGACAATCGCTCAAAATACAAACAAAAGACGGTAATATATTTGTCTATAAATATGACGATATTACCAAGATCACCAAGGAACCAATTATCGGGCAATCGAACGTGACCGCAAATAAAGGCGGTTTTGCGAGGAAAAATCCGGCCGTTGCGTTTGTTTTATCATGGCTGGTGCCGGGAGCAGGTCAGGTTTATAATAATCAGCCCATTAAAGGAGCAATCCAATTTGGAGTTTGCCTGACAGGGTATATTTTATTTTTCACGCAATTACCATATACAGAAGAAACCTATGTAGATTACGGAACTTATAGCACTTGGATAGACAAGCCTTATGGCAATGGCGGAGTAGCCTGGACGGGCTTTGGCGTGGCCTTGGGTTGTGCTGTTTGGTCGATGATCGATGCTCCGGTCACAGCCTCGCGGATGAATCGTGAGGGAGGGTTATCATTCAACGAAATAAAGTTGAGCAAAAATCTAAAGATTGCATATTCACCAGTTGATTTTCAAAAACGTACCGTCGGGCCGAATATTAAAATGCAATTGAATTTTTAAATAGCATGTGACTGGAAGGGGTTCCTGACCCCGTGCGAAAAATCGTCGGGTGAGGCCACCCGACGACACTCTTTAATTTGGCTAAAATAAAAGCCTGCTCGAATTCGAGCGGGCTTTTTTTTATTTATTTCCTGGAATGGAATAAATTGATCATTGTATATTTTCCGGGACCGATGAATATCAGGCCGAGAAATGCGATGCCGACCTCTATGGCGTGAGATGCCATGGCAAACCCCTGCCCGGGGGTCACGAGATGATATGTCGCGGCGACTATCATATCGATCACCATAAAGACCAGCGCGACTCGAGAAAATAGCCCGAGCAAAAGCAACAGGCCGCCCAACCCCTCGGCCAGCGCGGCCATCAAGCCCCAGAATAACGGCGCAAAAGTGACGCCGTAATTACCCATTGCCATGCCGATCTGCGACCACATTGTCGGGCCGCCAAAAATCTTCGGCAGACCGTGATATAGAAACATTGCGCCCAGACCTAATCTCAGAATCAAAAGACCGGCGTCGACATATTCCCCTTTTCGAATCGATGAGATAAATTTCATTCCCAACCCCTTTTTTTTATTTGTTGCGATATTTTCCTTCGTTTGATGCTTTCGGTCAAGCAAAATTATCAGCCGAAAATTCTTATAAAATTATAAATCCGGCTTCGGCACTGGTGGTTCCCAGAGTCGAAGCCGGATAGTTATTTAAAGAAAACCAATTACTTTGGATTGAGGCTTATCAGCGGCGCGCTGACGGGCAATCTGGACATGACATCGGAGGCTCAGCGCCCCTAAAGTAATTTACCATCCAGGTAATATCGAGGCCGTTGAAGGAACAGCTAGCGTTGACATCGCCTGCTACAAACCAGATATTGCCGGGAGTACATTCACATGTATATGGAGGCTCAGCGCCGCCCCTAAAATAGTTAACGCCGTAGGTTACATCCAGCCCATTTAGGGTATTGCTTCCATTAATATCACCAGTGACATAGCTGCATGTTGGCGGCTGGGCCTGCGTGATTTTGTAGATTTCCATGGATGATTCATCTGCTATATAAACATATTCGCCTGCAGCAATGACATCGTAAGCATTGCCGGGCGTATCGACACTATCAAGCAATATTGGGTAGTTTCGATCGGTGATATCGAACATTTCAATGCCTGAGAGACCATCGGCTGCAAAGGCATAATTGCCAACTGAGAATATATGCTTGCAGGAGCCTGGCGTATCATACGCGCTGGAAATTGCGGGTGAAGGCGGGTAGGAAATATCAAATATTCGCATGCCATAGGTAAATGCTCCCACAAAAGCATAATCGCCCGAAATGCTGACTCCGTAGGCGCCCGCATAATTAATATTAACATCCCCCATCCAGGTGGGATTGGCCGGATTGCTAATATCTAATACTATGAGCTGGCCATAATCGGGCTCGGTATAATTCGCCGTGACGAATGCATAATTGCCCTGCACGCAAACTCCCATGAGATATCCAAAAGAACTGTAAAAACCGGCAGTAGTCGGATCAGCAGGATTGGAAACGTCAATAACCATCATGCCGTTGTATCCATTGGCCACATAGAGGTAATTACCCGAAAGAGCAACAGTGAGCGCTGTGCCGCCCAGGGCTCTCGAGCCCACAAAGCCTGGAGCCGCGGGATTGGAAATATCGAGAATCACAATGCCTTCACCATCGGCCACATAGGCATAATTTGCGGAAACAACCAAGTTTCTAGTAAACCCCGGCGTGTCATAGCTGCCTACTCCAGAGGGATTGTAAGGGTCGGTAATATCCAGTATCTGAATACCATTGATATCATTGGCGATATACGCAAGATTATTGACCAAAGTGATCCCATACGCACCATCTGGCAATGCGTAACTTGACATAAATTCAAGATTTTGAGCGGATAAAAAAACCGGTATTAATAAGACACCGGCAAAAATCAGAAGCACAAACTTTCCCAAATTTGAAGCTATCCTCTTCATAAGGTCTCCACAATTTTGTTTTTTTGTTTTATTTTTTTTAGGTTCATTCAAAGAGGCCAAGAAGGCATTAGAATTATGTTCGCATTATAAAATATAACCTATGCTGCAATCTGTCAACACATATCTTGGTTTTATTGGATAAATATGGTATCCAATATGCATGTTTTAAATATGAAAAGGCCGGAATCGCCTTAGGATGATTCCGGCCCGAATATAAACTAATATCAATTTTTACTTGCTGGGGCTCAGTGTAATATTTGGCTTAATTGGTATTTGTGCATCAGTTGGTAATGTTGAGCCTGCAGATACTGCAATTCCCGCCGGGGGACAATCGGCGCAAGGCATAGGGCCTGCTCCACCCTTGAAATAATTTACCATGTAAGTGACATCAAGGCCATTGAAGCTGCAGCTGTTGTTGACATCGCCGGAGACGAACCATGTATTGCCCGGTGTGCATTCGCAGCTGTATGGAGGCGCGGCGCCGCCCTTGAAATAATTGACGCTGTAGGTAACGTCGAGACCGTTGAATGTGGCACTATTGTTAGCATCCCCTACAACATAAACGCAGCCGCCATGCGGGCTGGCAAACCCAACCCAAAAACCTGCATCGACTTGATAGTTTGCTGAAGATGATTGTCCTACTATTGGCTGGCCGATGGTGCCGTCAATCTGATAATTATATGATTGACTATGGCCTCCGCCAGATCCGATGACATACCAGTCGATACGATAGTTCTGGGCCAGGCAGAGCGGAGCGTTAATAAGTATATAAAGCAAAATTTTCTTAATCATAAAATTACCTCTTTCCCTGCTGAGCTTTCAGCTCCGCTATTTCTTTTTCCAACTGCTCAATCTTCTTTATCAATTCCTGCACTCCGGCCAATGCAACGCCTGCCACGTCTCCGGACGATAGAGTACATATCATCGCGCTTGCCGTCGGATTCGCGGATGACGCCGGTATCGAATGCCCCGACAAAATCCTCGGCCATCAGGGCCGATGTGCTTCTCGGTGTATTTTTGTAATTGTATGTAGTAATCGATAGATTTGATATTTTGGAAAGCAATTCATGAGCCATTGAATGGCGTAAAATTCTCTTTGAATGTCCGCGAAGAGCCATTGGTCCAGACGCCGCCCGCAGTCAGATAGGCTCCGTTGCCATTGAAAGTATTCGTGCCCACAGTAATCGGATAATTTATGCCGCCGTCATTATCATCCCGATTTAGCCCGAGACGCCCCGGCGAAATCGAATTAAAAAAGCCGATCCGATATGGGTTGGTAATGCGGACATTGCCGCCAAAGGCCATTACGTAATCAGCAAGTATATGATTAAAGGCTCCGCCGGTAATAACGCTGGCAGTTCCGCTGACATAGTTTTGAACACCGCCGCAAATTGCGGAACTGCTCCCCAAAACCGTATTGAAGCACCCCCCCGTGACAACAGCGCAATCGATGCTCGCGACATTATTAGTTCCGCCGCCAATAGCAGAAGTGCCGCCTGTAGCTGAATTAGAATTTCCGCCCGCTACGGTCGAATTGGCTCCTGTCGCGGAATTATTATAACCTCCGCTGACAATTGAATTATCACCGGCGGCCGTATTATTGTATCCGCCTACGACAATTGAATTAAACGCCATCGCCGAATTATTGTAACCGCCACCCACAAATGCTCCCGAATCTGTCGCCGCATCACCGGCAAGATTGGAATATCCCGAAGCTACTCCGCCGAAGACCCCCATGACCGTATCCGCCATTCCGCCGCCGATCGTGCCATGGTCATTGCTGACAAGATTCTGCTGACCTCCGCAAATAGTACCGGTAAGGCCATAAACAGAATTAAAGGCTCCGCCGCCGATAAAATCGGCATAAGCGTTGGTAGTGTTACCCTGTCCTCCTGATATGGCCCCCACTAAACCTGCGCTGGTATTCTGGTATCCCCCGCTTATAGAGCTATATTCTCCGTCTCCCGAATTCTCGAAACCGCCGCCGATTGCGCTATAATTATTTGCGGCATTATTACCAAGCCCACCGCTTACCGTGCCGTAGCTTCCGCCAACATTGTTACTATTCCCGCCGTTTATGGAGCCATATATCGCCTGAGCCGAGTTATTTTGCCCTCCTCCGACAGTACTATAATTTGCGCTGGCAATATTTTGCGATCCGGCTACGAAGGCGTTCAATCCTGCGTTTGTATTAGACGGCCCGATATTGGCCTTGTCTGCGACTTTTAGTGTTCCTTCAATTTGAAGCTTGGCTGTGGGAGCCGAAGTGCCGATGCCAACCGAATCGCCCAGGCTTGATAAAGATACTATCGTCCCTGCATCTACCCAGCCTGTATTGCCGCTTCCGCCGCCGATGGAATCGTTACTGGCCACCCAAGACGCACCGTTCCATTTCATCACCTGACCGCTTGATCGCTCCATTTTGAGCGATATCTGTAAATAGGATCGTGCCATTAACTATTTTCGCGCTGGTGATGCTATTATCCAGAACGTTGCGAGCTGTTGTACTGGTATCAGATGAAATAGAGTGATTGGCTGAATCCGCACTGGCGGAGTATGGAGTCATGGTCAATGTCTGTCTTTGCGCCATTTCGGGATCCGCACCGACCTGCAGAGACAAGTAGTACGGGGTATCGAACGGCAGTGATATCGGACCAATTGAGGTTGAGAATAGCCCGTGATTCGTTGTTACCTGTACTGACGGGCTGCCCCAAAGTGCCGAACCGCCTACTGAAGTACTGTAAATTCTGAATACAATATTATATGAGGCATCGGGAACTGGATTTCCCAAATTGTCCTTCAAGATACCCTGATAAGTCAAGATGCGCTGTATTGCAAAATTGGTAATAGTGTTTATGAATGATTCGTCAAATTTATTTTTGCCAAGATTTCCAGCTAGTAGTGAATTATCAGCGAAAATAATGGTGGCAAAAATAAAAATCGAGAACAGTTTCGAAATCTTCATTTTCTTTCTCCCTTGTTGCAACTCATGAAGGATATTAAATTTCATTTTGGCAGATTAGTCGACATTGATATTCCATATGCTCGTTACTAAACTGAAAAATACGCCATCAGGTTCTTTGAATCGATACACAGATAAAATCCTTGTGATATCAATACAGATATGCCTTAAAATCATGGTCGTTACATTTTCAAAATGTTCAAGAGCGCAGGCCAATGAACCTGCTGAGGAATATGCTTTTAAAATATATAAGATTCGTTTTTTGTCAAGTAGGAATAACTATCAATAAGGAATAAAGATTAAAAAAAGCGGCCCCAAGGACCGCCCTGTGTAAAAACAATTATTATCTCTTTAGTATTCAATCACTTACGCCACTCTCGATGGCTTTCTCACCCGGCACTTTTAAAGGCGGTATTGCTCCCGCCGGCGAACAACTCGCACAAGGCATAGGCGCCGCCCCGCCCTTGAAATAATTCACCATGTAGGTTACGTCCAGGCCATTGAAGCTACAGCTGTTGTTGACATCGCCCGATACAAACAGACCGTTAAGAGGATGGCATTCGCAGAAATTAGGGGGCAAATTGCCAGTGCCTCGGAAATAATTGACGCTGTAGGTTACATCGAGACCATTGAAGATGCCGCTTCCGTTGGCATCGCCGACCGTGTACAAACAACCAATACTACCACTGCCAAATCTGATAGAGACGGTATTATAGTCGTAGTCTGTATAAGCTAGATCCTTTACCCCATCTCCATTGAAATCGGCAGCATAGACAGAAAACGGCCACCCACCAGTTCCAAAGGTGGTTCTTTCTTGGAAAGTGCCGTTACCGTAATTCCTTAATACCGAAACTGCTTGCTGCCATGCTGTTGCCAAATCATAATCTCCGTCACCGTCAAAATCGGCCGCAAACAATGTATATGGACCATTTCCCCCGCCATAATTGATGGGTGTATTAAATGTCGCATCCCCGTTATTAAGCAGAATGGAAATATCGCTTGAGTATGCATTTCCGATTGCAAGGTCATTAGTTCCATTACCGTCAAAATCCGCGGCGAAGATAGAAACGGGATAATCTCCTGCTGCGAAAAAAATCGGTGGTTCGAAAGTTCTGTTCCCGCTGTTACGCAGAATTGAAACTCTATGAGAATCTTGACATCCCACCGCAATGTCCATATCACTATCTCCATCGAGATCAGCGGCAAAACCACAGGTTGCCCGTTCCCCTATCTCAACATTGACAGCATTCTGAAAAATACCATTTCCGCCATTATACAAAATGCTAATGCCGTGTGCACCGGCTTTTGTGATAGCTAAATCCTTATTCCCGTCCCCATCAAAATCGGCCGCAATTAATGGAAATTCTGAATTTCCGGCGACATAATTGATGGTATCCTGAAAAATCCCGTCACCGTTATTCATAAGTATGGAAACGCAATTGGAATTAAGATAAGACACGGCAAGGTCGTTATCTCCGTCCCCATTAAGATCGGCCGCAAGTACTGATATAGGTTCACTTCCCACTGGATAATTTACAGGTTGCTGAAAAGCTCCATCGCCATTGTTCTTGAGGATAGTTACGCTATTTGAACCATAATTTGCTATTGCTAAGTCATCATTCCCATTTCCGTCAAGGTCAGCAGAAAATACCGCATAGGGTTGGATACCCACTTCATAACTACCAGCGGGGATAAACAAAATTTGCTGTCCGAATGCAAAGGACGCTAAGCACATCAACCAAATAACAACGGCTTTCTTTAACATGGTGAGGCCTCCGGATATTAAGATTTCAACTATTTTACTAATACTTATAATGTCGGACACCTTTATGTAGGCAATGGCCTCTATATTGTCAAGTATTTTTTGTTATCTTTTAATAAATTAGTAATGTCAAAACAGCTTTTATAGAATTGTATTACATTTGAATAAAATAAGGCCGAAACCATATTCTAATGATCCCGGCCTGATTGTAAATTTGATTATATAATTCTATTTACTGGAGCCCTGTTCCATATTCGGCTTATCATTGGCCTGTGTACCAGACGGCGTTATTACTGCCGGAGATGCTGCAATTCCACCCGGCGGACATTGCGCGCATGCTATCGGCCCGGCTCCACCTTTGAAGTAATTGACCATATAGGTAACATCAAGGCCATTGAAGCTGCAGCTATTGTTGACATCGCCAGCGACAAACCAGGTGTTACCAGGAGTGCATTCGCAGGAATATGGCGGCGCGGCCCCGCCCTTGAAATAATTTACACTGTAAGTGACATCGAGACCATTGAATGTGGCGCTATTATTGGCGTCGCCGACAACATACGAGCATCCGCCGCCCTGAGCGCCGCCTACCCAAAAACCGGCGTCGACTTGATAATTTGCCGAAGAAGATTGTCCCACAATCGGCTGGCCAATGGTGCCGTCAATTTGATAATTAGATGATTGACTATGGCCTCCGCCAGATCCGATGACATACCAGTCAATCTGATAGTTCTGGGCCAAGCATAGGGGAGAACAAATTGCTATCAAAATCAAAATTTTATTGATCATAAAATTACCTCTTTCCCTGCTGGGCTTTCAGTTCCGCTATTTCTTTTTCTAACTGCTCAATCTTCTTTATCAATTCCTGCACTCCGGCCAATGCTACACCTGCTACGTCTCCGGAGGACAGATACATGTCATCGCGTTTGCTGTCGGATTCGCGGATCACGCCAGTATCGAACGCACCCACAAAATCTTCAGCCACGGGGCCGACATGCTTCTCAGCGCTATTTTTGTAATTGTATGTGGTAATCGATAAATTCGAAATTTTGGAGAGCAATTCAGAGCCATTAAATGGAGTGAAATTCTCTTTGAAGGTGCGCGAGGAGCCATTAGTCCAAACACCGCCTGCTGTCAGATAAGCGCCATTGCCGTTGGAAGTACTCGTGCCAACGTGAATTGGGTAATTTATTCCACCATCATTGTCATCGCGATTTACGCCCAAGACGACCTGAATTCGCTGGATTCGAATAAGCCAACCGCAAGTGAATGTTAGTAGATGAACACACTCCCAAAAGCCATACTTACAGCCGCCCGCTGACAACATTGCCGTCTCCCCCACATACAGTAGAGTGCTGTGCCACTGGCCGTATTGTTGGTTCCGCCACCTATCACAGAATATTGGCCGTTGGCAGTTATTGTATGACACCACCGCTTACCGTTGCATAATCCAGGCTGGCAGCATTGTTTACGCCACCGCTCGATTGTAGCGCCTATTGTCCGCCGCTAGCATTGCATCTGGTGTTGGACCTCCTCCGACAGTAGCTGCCAACTCCGCTGGCAGTATTATTACTACCGCCACCCACGAAACTCGAGTCACCGGTGGCCGAATTGGTACATCCGCCGCTAACCGCGGCAAATTTACCTGGGGCGTAATTGGCAGCGCCGCCGCCAATATAGCTATACATAGCGCTTGCAGTATTACCGCCCCCACCGCCTATTGCAGCGCCTGCGCTACTCGCAGTATTAATTTCACCACCGCCGATAGTGCTCGCGTCGCCGCTTGCGCTATTGTTTCGGCCGCCACTCACCGTGCTGCTATTTCCGCCGGCAATGTTGTGGCCGCCGCCGCCTACGAAACTCGAATCACCGGTTGCGCGATTATAGCTACCCCCACCGATATTGCAAACTGGAATCTTGCTACGTAATTACTATCCTCCCCCTGCCACTGTCGGCTACTATTGCCCAACTGCATAGATTGCCACTGCCTCCGCAGATTGTGCTGTACATTCCTGTTGCGGAATTGGATCGACCCCCACCAACGAATGCGCCTGTATCACTTGCGGCATCTCCTGCAGTGTTTTGCCATCCTGAAGCTACGCCCGCGAAAGCTCCGCCGACGTTATTCTGGAGTCCTCCGCTCACAATACTGTAATTGCCCGAGGCCGTATTAATAGCACCGCCGGCAATTGTGCTTCTAAAACCATTGGCTGTGTTGTTAGCCCCTCCACCAATAGAGACCTCCTGCTCAAGAGCCATATTGCCAGTTCCTCCAGCAATGGCGGACCTTGCATTGGCTATATTACCGTATGCCTCCACCAACGGTACCGTACGGCCCGGTTGCAGCGTTGCTCTGGCCGCCGCTAATGGTAGCATTGGGGCCGCTTGCGGTATTTGATGAACCACCCCCGATAGTACTACTTATCCCCGACGCGTTATTATAAGATCCCCCTCCGACAAAAGCTGTATCTCCAGCGGAATTATATCTTCCGCCGCCAATGGTGCTCCTCGATCCCAAGGCGCTATTAGCCCCCCCTCCTGCGATTGTACTATAGTGTCCGGACGCATGATTATATGCTCCGCCGCCAATAAATGAATTTGAAGAATCAGCGATATTTTGGCTTCCTCCGACTATCACGCTTTGGGAGCCATTTACGATATTATTACCTCCGCCACCTATGACACTATGGCCACCATTGACGGTATTCCCATAACCGCCACCGATAAAGTCATTATAGCTATTGGCGTTGTTTAATTCTCCGCCAGTAATGGCACTATATTCCATTGAAACAGTATTTGCCCTTCCGCCGCCAATTGTGCCACCAACGCCGTGGATACTATTGTGAAGACCGCCGCCTACGAAGCTCGAATCGCCGTTGGTAATGTTATACCATCCCCCGCCAACGGTGGAGTTGTTGCCATTAGCAAAATTGTTACCGCCGCCGCCTACGGTAGCGTTCTGACCAGGGGCGGTGTTGCTATTCCCCCCTGCGACCGTAGAATTCGGGCCGCCGGCAGTATTGCTGTACCCTCCGGCGATCACGGATGCCCCGCCGCTGGCATTATTGCCACTACCGCCTCCGATAGAAGCTGACGAGCCCCCGGCTGTATTATTATGCCCACTGCTAACATTTGCAAATTCGCCGCCGGCAGAATTTCCCAAACCACCGCCAACTGTAGAAAAAGATGGACTATAGCTGATGGTTCCCGTGGTACAGGCGACGCCGAGATTCACCATCGTACGAGCGCTATCACCTAATAACACATTGCCAGCATTGCCGCGGGCTATTCCCCAATAGTTGCTGGTCTGAATAACAGAATTGCTCACAGTCCAGTTGGAGGAAGCGTTAGCCGCAAAATCCGCAGTATCTGAACGAGCGGCATAAGGAGACATGGTCAGCATCTGGCGCGGAGTCATGGGGCCCGCTACATCGATCTGCATCTCAAGATAGTAGTCGTTACCGAATGACAGGTTCATTTCAGGAAGCAATGCGGTGAACATCCCCTGGGCATCAGTGTGAACGCTGATATCGCGATTCCAGAAGATAGTCCCGCCGGCCAATTGGTCGAAAATCCTAAACGTGACCATGAGCGTGTCATTGGCAACCGGCTGGCCGGTATTGTTTTTGAGAATTCCCTGATAAGTTAAAGTGCGCGGCACCGAGGTGATTGCGTCTCCCGGCTTACCCGAAGAACCGATCTTACCCGCGTCAGCGGCAAAAATGAATGTGTACATTGCCACTAATGCACATACTGTCAGTAAAATTGTTTTCGCGATTTTCATTGCGTCTCTCCCGTTAAAATTGGTTTTTTTCAAATTGAAAATATTCATATTTTGCGCTTATTTCTTATGATTGTATTAAAATTAGATTATTCGCCATAATGCTTGGGATCATAATTTGCAAAATTGTTTCATTCATTTTCAGGATGAAGATATCCCTCAAAAAATGGATATTAATTTGTAAAAACAATTATCTTCAACGGCTGGGGTCCGTCAGAAGAATATAGGTTAAATATACTATTATATAGTTTTATGTCAAGTAAGAACAATTATCATTATGTATAAAAAAGGCGGCCAAGGCAGGCCGCCTTATCAAAATAGATGTCAAATTTTACATTTATTAATCACTCGAGCCACTAATGATTGTTTTCTGTATCGGCTCCACAATCGGCAATACAGCTGGGGCAAACCTCGCCGGCGGACATTGCGCGCATGGTCTGGGGCTTAAACCTCCCTTGAAGTAATTCACCATGTAGGTAACATCGAGACCATTGAAACTACAACTGTTGTTGACATCGCCAGCTACAAACCAGATGTTACCAGGGGTGCATTCGCAGGAATATGGCGGCGCGGCCCCGCCCCGAAAATAGTTGACACTATAGGTAACATCGAGGCCGTTGAATGTGGCGCTGTTATTGGCATCGCCGACGACATAGGAGCATGCGCCGCCCTGAGCGCCGCCGGCCCAGAAGCCACCATCGATAATGTATGATGCTGATGACGATGAACCGACGATCGGCTGCCCTATAGTGGCGTCAATTTGATATCCAGATGATTGCGAATGACCGCCGCCAGAACCGATTACATACCAATCTATGCGATAAGTCTGAGCTCTGGCGAATGATGCAAATAACAGGATTATCATTAAGACATAATACTTTTTCATGATTAGCAACCCCCTTATTTGCCCAAATCGGCTTTTTTGTTAATTTCCGCTTTCAAATCAACTAATTCGGCTTTGAGATCGTCTATCATTTTCTGCTGTTCTTTCACCGCTTCAACGAGCAAGGAAGTCAGACGAGCATAATCGACTGATTGCGCATCAATTCCATTCTTTTCGTAGGCGACAACTTCCGGCACAATTTCGCCGACTTCTTCAGCGATGAAACCGATATCGTGCTTGCCATTCTCTTTCCAATCAAATGATACGCCCCGCAGAGACATAACTTTCGATAATGGATTTTTCAACGGCTCGATGTTGGTTTTCCATCTGCGTGAGCTGTATGTAGTCCAGGCATCGGCGATAGGATCGGTTGAGGAGTATTGAGCTATTGTTAGAATATTCGTATGATTCCCTGTTCCAATACTGGCCATGCCGTCTGATGATAACACCAGCGTCGGACCGCCTGCAGCATCGCTCATTGTGAGTTCGCCGCCCGCATGCCACGGGGCCGGTTCTACACCCATATACTCGCTGCCATCATCAATAAAACCCAGTGTCGCCCCGGTTGCGTTGGAGGTAATTTTCAGTTGCAGATTACTGTTATTGAAAAACCTCATTTCGCTGCTGACAGAATCGGCATACATGGAAAATCCGGTGCTATCTGAAGGGCCGCCAACCATAGTGCGCCCCCTCTGCAAAAGCAATCTGCTGGCCGTGCTATCGCACCTGATATTTATCTGAGGGTGATTATTAACTAAGGCAGCACCTCTCGCCTGGGGTGCGTTCATAGAGAAATTTGCGCCACTGACATTTGTTCTTAATGTAAGAAACGGATCGCTACCGGGCGGTTCCGGCTGAGGGTTAAACATGACCATGCTGGCCTCGCCACCAACACCGGTACTGACTTCAAACAACCTGAACGGATCAGAGCCAGGCGGTTCCGGCTGAGGGTTGAACATCACCCAGCTGGCCTGGCCAAGACCATTTGTGCTCACTTCGAAAAGCCTGAAAGGATCATGACCGGGCGGTTCGGGCTGGGGATTGAACATCACCCAACTAGCCCTGCCGGCAACGCCGGACTGAGCAGTGGCTTCGATCATCTTGCTGCCATTAGGACCATCCAATCCGAAATTGACACCGGTGGAATCCATACCGGCACGGAAGACCCTACCGTTTACAAGATCAGTTGGCCTATCCTCTATAACGAGTCCTATTGTCTCGGGACCATTTAGCAATCGAACCGCCTGTGTTCCCCGCTGAAGCGTAAGGCTGCTATCGGATGTCTCGATATCCCCGGACACCCTTTGAGTAAATACGGATTGAGGGACTGAGGTAAGTTTCGTGCGAGGTGACATCGGAGGCATACTACCGATCTGAATTTGCAGATATCGTGTTGATGGCCCCAGCATATTCCGTTCATCCCATGGCTCGGTGCTTCCCAGGTTAAGGTGGAAATAGCCGCTTGAAGTTGAAACTGCGGGACGGACCTCTGTCCACAATGGTGTCCCACCAACGGAATCGCCATAGATGCTAAAGATCATTTGATAATTGCCATCGGGGACAGGATTCCCGCTGCTATCGCATAATTTGGCTTGATAACTGATTAGCGGCGGCGCGGCATTGGCGGTAAATATTCCAATTACAGCAATTGAAATTGCCATAATCATGACAGTAACATTGGATTTTTTCATAAGACAACTCTCCTCTTTCATTTCAATCGGCCCAAAATACTACAAACACCAAATTGCAGATTTCTCTATTGTCTCATTCCTCCTCTGCCAAATTAAAATCATCTTATCAGTTTAGCGCCAAAATTAAAATATGAAGTTCTAAAATATAAGCGGTTGCGGGGCCGCCCACCCCTGGTGCAGATCAAGGAAGTGAATCTGCATTAATAATAGCACAATATTATGGATAAGCAAGTATTTTGAGCAATTTTTATAAATCATAAATGCCTCGGAAGCATGAAGTTGGTAGCAATCAGTAACAATGGTTTTTATCTCTTGATTTTTATGACTAGATTTGTATAAAAACATGATGAAGAGATTTTCTTTAATTGTTTTAATTCTCTTAGGAGGTATTCTGGCCGGATCCAGCAAGATAAACGATCCGATAAGAATTCATCATGACGCTTTGGTGGCGGATTTGCATAGCGATACCGTACTGCGAATGATGAAAGGCGGATTCGATTTTGGGAAAAGGGATTCCACGGGGCACATGGATATACCGAGGCTGCAGGAGGGCGGAATAAAGCTCCAGGTATTTGCCTGCTGGCTTGATTCCAATACGCCTAAGGCCAAATGCCGACCATTGGCCGATGAAATGATCGATTCGCTGGAAGTGCAAATAAGCCGTTATCCCGATAAAATTGCGGTCTGCAAAACCTCGGCTCAAGCAGAAAGTATCATCAAGAGCGGCAGAATTGCGGCCTTTATAGGGATCGAGAACGGTGTCGCGATTGCGGATAGCCTTGACAATCTGAAGCATTATTACGATCGCGGAGTCAGGTATATGACATTGACTCATACCGGCTCCAGCGATTGGTGCATATCATCGGCCGATACTAAGCCGGCATTCCATGGATTAACCGATTTCGGTCGTGAAGTAGTCAGGAAAATGAACGAATTGGGGATGATTGTCGATGTCTCTCATGCCTCGCCCGCCACAGTTGAAGAGGTCTTGAAAATTACAAAAGACCCGATCATTGCCTCGCATTCATGTGTATATAATATCTGCCCGCACGATAGAAATCTTACCGATGACCAGATTAAGGCTATCGCGAAAAATGGCGGAGTAATCGGGATCAATTTTTATCGCGGATATCTTTCGGCCAGATGGAACACCATAAGAGATTCAATTGAGACTGCGCATAAGGCAGAAATCGATTCCATCGAAGCGTTATACAAAGATGATTTCGGCCAGCGTCACAAGGCGATGGAGCCGATATATTCCGAAATGAGAAAGATGACAGATTCGCTCAAGATCGATGTCGGCACTGTAGTTGATCATATTGATTATATAGTAAAATTGGTCGGCCCTGACTATGTCGGACTGGGTTCGGATTTTGACGGTGTCCATGGACTTCCAGACGGTCTTTCCGACTGTTCAATGATGCCCAATATTACGAAAGAATTAGTCAAGCGCGGGTACAATGAAGTTGATATTAAAAAGATTCTGGGCGGCAACTTCATGCGTGTATTTAAACAGGTTTGCGATAGATAAAAGCCAAGACCATTTATAGACACATTAATGCTTTATTGAGCGTTTATACCAATTATGGACAGGAAAAAAGAGCGATTATACAAGGATATGGCCTGGATTTGGCCAGTCATGAGCCCGCCGGAAGACTATATTGAAGAGGGCGAGTTTTTTTCGAATATAGCTGTATCAAACAGCAAAATTCAGCCCAAAACGCTTCTGCATTTGGGATGCGGAGGCGGTCATATAGATAAGACATTCAAACAGCATTTTGATATTACCGGAATCGATCTTGAGCGAAGAAATGCTATCTATCGCGCGAAATCTAAACCCGGAATCGAAATACTTTCAGGGCGATATGAGGAATATCCGCCTGAATGAGCAATTCGATATAGTGTTGATATATGATTCAATCGCGTATATGACTACTGAAAATGATTTGCGGCTCGTATTCGAGACGGCATTTGCCCATTTGAAGCAGGGCGGAATGATATTGACTGTTGCTGAAGAAACTCCCGAAAAATTCAGGCAATTCAGAACAAGGGTTCAGACTCATTCGAATAACGGGCTCGAAATCACCTATTTTGAACATTATTACGACCCCAATCCAAATGATACTATCTATGACTTATTATTCGTTTATTTGATTCGCCAGAATGGAGATTTGAGAGTCGAACTCGACCAGCATATTTGCGGAATATTTTCATTGGATACATGGGAAGGGCTTTTGAGGGATGTTGGATTCGAGCCGCAGAATGGCCATTTTACTTTCTCAGAGAAATCCCCCGAAGAGCAATACCCTGTTTTGATAGGATATAAACCATTCAAGCGTAATTAAAATCGGGAGGGGCGGCATGGGTGAAAAAAATATCTTAATGACACCGTATCGCATAATAGATATCGATCATATCACGCATGATACGAAGCAATTTCGATTTTCAATTCCCCCCGGAGCGCAGATAGATTATCTGCCGGGCGACCATATGAAAATATATCCCGACCGAACTGATCCGGTCGAATTTCGCCCGTATACACCGACTACGATATCCGGCTCGGCCGGATATTTTGAGCTGATAATCAAACGTTACCTGGATGGGATGGTCTCGAAATTCATGCATGACCACAATGTCGGCGACGATATATGGATGAGCGGCCCCCATGTCGGAGGGCATTTTAAAGACGATATGGCAAAAAATATCGGACTCGTGGCGGGCGGTACTGGAATAACGCCCATGATTTCAATCATCCGATATATTATTACCAATAAGCTTGATGTCTCGGTCTCATTATTATTCGCAAACAAAACGGCAGATGATATAATTTTGCGGGATGAATTCGACGATTACGCCGAAAATTATCCAAGCTTCATGCGCTTCTATATTCTAGACACTCCGCCAGAGGATTGGAGCATGGGCAAAGGACGAATCACTCCCGATTTGATGAAACAGCATTTGCCGGAACCATCGGTTGATACCGCGATATTTGTTTGCGGCCCTCCTATGATGCAGATAGAGCTAAGAAAAAATCTAATCGCCCAGGGCCATTCAAAAGATAAAATAATATTTCCATAGTCAAAGGCGGACAAGTAATGACTTGCTTTTTCGTATCCGATCTACATGGCAAGATTGATCGATATGAAAAGCTTTTTGCCTCAATCAAGGAGATAAAACCGGCCGCGGTATTTATCGGTGGCGATATTCTGCCATCGGGGTTGGCATCGATGGCAACGAAGGGCGCTTATCATGCTGACTTCATCAACGGCTTTCTAATATCAAGATTGTCGGAGTTGAAGGTGTCATTAAATGAAAGCTATCCTCGAATATTCATTATTCTCGGCAATGACGACTGGAAAATCGAAGAGCCGGCAATAATAGAAGCCAGCGGCAAGGGTATTTGGGAATATATTAACGAACGCAAAGTAGAATTCGGACAATATACTGTTTATGGTTATTCTTATGTGCCGCCGACGCCATTCCTCTTGAAGGATTGGGAAAAATATGATGTCTCGCGATATATCGACCCCGGAGATGTGTCGCCGGAGGAAGGCTATCGAAGTGTGCCGGTACCGGAGCATGATTTTCGATATGGCACTATCAAAAATGACTTGAATCGGCTTATAGAAAATAATGATCTTACAAATTCGATATTTTTATTTCACGCGCCGCCGCATGATACAAAACTCGACAGGATAGCATCGGATGGCAAAATGGTTGACCATGTACCGTTGGATCCGCATGTCGGTAGTATCGCCATTAGGAAATTAATCGAATCGAAACAGCCACTGATAACATTGCATGGTCATATTCATGAATCGGCGAGGATAACCGGCTCATGGAAGGATGTGATTGGAAAAACGAATATGTTTTCAGCCGCCCATGACGGCCAAGAGCTTTCGCTGGTTATATTCGATCCTGAAAATCCAGGCGATGCAATCAGGAAAATAATTTAGCTTTTATCTTTCTTCATTAGTGGAAGCGACCTGGCAGCATCGGTAACAGCCCCGATTTTAATCGCGTAGCTATTTCTGTGGGCGATATCGTCATCGGTTATAATATGAATATCCAGCAGTCCATCCGACTTATAACCTGTTTGTAAATAATTCAATTCGCCGAGGCAGAGGCTCCAGCCTTCGAGCCAGAGACTTAGCGACTCTTGCTGTTTCTTCGTTCCCTTGAAATGCACTAAAATATCGATATCGCTTCCGGGGCCCGCAGTGCCATTTTTGGTGCTGCCAAATACGTAAAAGCCCTTAACACCGAAGCGTGCCGGGTCAATCTGCGACGCGATATGCTCGATCATTCTCATTCGCCAGCGCCAATGATGGTCGGCCGAATGCTCGACATTATTTTTCAATTGGATGGGAGCTGCAATTCCCAAATCAGGCTGGACAAGCAACGCGACCGCTTCATCCAAATCAGCATTCATTAAGATTTGCAAAATTCTGCCATTTGACGATCTGGGCACATCTATCACCCGTATAGTGTCGGAAAGATAACCATACTGCGGCAAGATTTCAGTCAGGACGTTAGGAGTATTTTTCAGGAATCGTTCATTAAAAACTATTCCGGCGTCATCGGGATACAATGGCAAATATCTGATGCGCGCCTCAACCAAGTCTTGAAAGAAATGGGTTCCGAAGGATAGATCAGGAACATAATTGCCCCGCTTGCGCGCTACTTCGATAAGAACAGCGGTATTGTTGATGTCGGAATAGGTGACATTGACTCCCAATTTAATATCACCCCTGCTTCCCCATCGACCGGGGCCTATCAAGATAAATTGCCGTTTGGGCAAAAGCATATTCAATCGCCCGACAGCCCTACCGACCTCGAGCAAAGTTCCCCGATCACCAATCTCGGAATATTTTTGATCATCGATATAGACGATATGGGTAATTTCAGGGACTCGCCCGTTCGATACAAATTTTCGGGCAGTGAAAATCATTCGATCCTCGGGAACGTCATTGGGTATTGCGGCGCCGATACTTTCTTCGGAATGGCTTTGGGGCCGACATTGCAAAAGGTAAAAATCGCGACCATCTGAAGCGAATTCTATATCAACAGGGACGCCCATTTTTTCTTCGAGAATTTTCAGGATCGATTGAATCGTGTTTACGAAATAGGTTTTGGCAATGAGGCCATTGAAGGTGGCGATAAATTCGGTGTGAACGAAATCCAGGGCCAGTCCGGAGATTTCCGAGATATGCCTGTCCTGGTTGATGGAGAATATCTGTTTAAGAGCCGGGTACTCGTCTTCGCAGTTTTTTAGCAGAACGCCTATATCGATTGTTTCGAAAGTATTCGTTTCGAGGTTGATAACGTCAATCTTCCTCGGTGAATATCTAATCGATTCTTCCGGGGTAACATTGACTCTAAGTCCCGGCTGTCCGGGCGACATCAATACCGGGTAATCATCGCTCAGGCGATCCACAGCGCGTGTTCCCAGCCCCGGGACAAGCCGAACTAGACCGTCATCCCTTTTGATCCTCGGAGACCAGCGAAAATCATTCTTACTAAAAGCTACTCCCGCGTAAGCGGGTAGAAAATACTTTCCGGCCTTTGTTCCGACGACCTCCTGAATCATTATTCCCATCTCCTCATGAAAATCAAGCAGGCCCCGTTCGATACGATATCCAATTGGGTCGGGCCCGAATGTCGACGCATAGACTTCGGAGATGGCGTCCAATACCGCTTCGAGCCGTTCCTCCTTGCTTCCCTGATTGGCAATAAAGAGACTTTTATATTTTCCCGAAAACGCGGCGCCAGTTCTATCTTCAAGAAGACTGGAGCTGCGAACAATCAATGGATTGTCTTTGAAATCATCCAGCGCCATCGAAACGCCCTTAACAAATTCCGGGGGAAAGTGGGCATTTTTGAATGTCTGAACTATATGCGGATATTCCACTCTTACCTGGTTAATATCTTTGTATTTTTGTTCTATCACTTCTTCGAAATTATTATGATGCATGAAATAAATAAGTAGGTCTGATGAGATATACCAGGTCTTGGGAGTTTTCAAATTTGCCAGCATCCCGGGATCGCCGCATTTCCTAAGTATTTGCATGGCAATAAATAGGCCTGCACTCTTTCCGCCGAGCTTGCCGTGGCTATCATCTGTATAGATAACATTTTGTATCAAATTGTAAAAATCGCCTATCCCAACATAGTTTTTGGCGACATTAATAAAATCGAGCTGGTCGGAAAAGAAGCGGCGAATAAGAGATACCAGCACGCCCTCTCTAATTGGATTAGGAATATCAATGCCCTCTGGAGTCATTCTCTGGTAACGACGAACGGCGTCCGCGACTTCCGACATCGAGGCATTAAGATTGACAAGCGATTTAACCAGGAAATTGAGTTTATCCTGTTGAATCCATTTCTGTATATATCCCAGTATCTCTTCCGATGGCAGATTATCCGT
This sequence comes from uncultured candidate division Zixibacteria bacterium, assembly GCA_963817915.1. GTDB lineage: Bacteria > Zixibacteria > MSB-5A5 > UBA10806 > UBA10806 > CAWFQL01. Next base: position 524,818 of record CAWFQL010000012.1, on the reverse strand, counting down.
AGCAATTTTGAATGTTTCATCGCTTAGAAAATCATTCGATGAAATCAGTACCTTCTTTTGGAAAGGTTTATTCTCCTGGGACGATTGACCCTCTTCGCCGGGACGGGCATCAGGGCTATAATACCGCATCAGACCCTTGGCATCCTCGATGCCGTTCCAGCACAGATGATTAAGCATCTTGTGAGATATCCTGAGGAAAAGACTCCTATCTGTTTCCCTTAATAAATCCAGGATAATACGCCATTCAGGTTTTGACTTATCAATGAGGTCCTGCGCCGCATTCTTATACTCATCGAAAACGCGTCTCATCTTCTGATGAGCGATAAAATTACCAAGACGTTCAGCGATCGTGCCGATCAATTTGGTTTCTTCCTTCAGGAACGGGCCGAAATCGGCAGCCGGCATTTCCATGATATAATAAACCCACAGTGTCCCGATGACATCATCGAGGACAATTATGTTCGCCATCTGAACCCATTCAGTCTCTCTGAAATTCGAGGATTTATACGTAACGCCATTCAGAGTTATTTTTGCCTGACAAATATCGGGATATTGCCATCCGGGAGGAATGACATCAATGATTCCCTTGCAAATTTCGCCTATATCTTTGTCGGGATCGTTGAGATGCTCTTCGATCTTATAAAGACAATTGAGCTCTTTAGCTCTTTCCTTCAGGAACCAAACGAGCTTATCTGTCGATTTTTTTTGTTCATCCATAATAAATCACACCACGACCATTGGTCCCATCTATTTTTACTTTAAGCGGCGATGCGAGTTTCACATGCCGGATATATTCAGATTCATCAGCTTGCGGTTGATTAATCAACCACTCCCAACGTATCGAATCAACACCCGATTGTGTCACCGAAAAATAACCAACCTGTGAGCTAAGGACATTGTGGAAAAAATGCGAACCCTGGGATAATTCCAGATTCATTTCATTCGACGTAGTCTCAATAATAACCTTCGCGCCGGATATTTGCCACCAGCTGACGGGTATGCCAAACGGCGGATCTGTAGTCCCCAATCGTCCGAACACTATAAGAAGAAATGGCAATCCTTCGGCGATCAATCGGTGATTAATCCTTTCCAACTCGCTGGCTATTATATGGGATTCACGTTCGGTAAATCCTCCTTTTTTTAAACAAACAATATCTCGAATGTTATTTATCATGCCATTACCGAGCACGTTATTGGAGGCGGCCAACAGATTTGGAGAGTCCATTTCATCAATTGGGATATTAACCCGCGCGTGAGAAACAAACATTGGCCTCACCTGCAAGAATCCGAACCTTGCCGGCACGTCGGCCTTTGGACTTATGGTCATGGCAAATTCAATCTCGACTTCATTGCCCAATACTTCCTCGCCGAGCTTTAGGAGAAAGCGCACTAATTTATTTAGCGGGATTTCATCGAGTTTGAGAATGGGGGCAAAATTAATGACTCTGGGACCATCGTAGCCTAGTCCCATAGTCAAACGATCATTGTTGGGCTGATAAGTTGAAACAAGATAATCCAATGTACCGTCGGACTCAGCGTCGGTTAAATTTGCCTGAACCATATACTCTGTTTCTTTTACAGGATCATAAGCAGGAGGCTTCCCCATATTAACAGCCCAAAAATCGGTTTGTGTCTGATTGAGCATATCTCTGATATTTTTATATGGCGGATTGGCCATCGGATAGGCAGGCGAATAGCTCCACGATTTACCGCCATCGACTACAGTCTTGCCAAGTCCCAAGGCAAGATCGACCACTCCGTCCTCGGGCCGGGCGTGTCCGGTGCGATAAAAATTGTACGATCTGGCGACACCTGAAATGTGGGGATAATAACGAATGCCATGCCTTTGCCCTACTACTTCCTGAATAATCACAGCCATCTTCTCATCAGCCGGAGACTGGCCGGTGGTAGAAATATATTCTTTGGCTTCTTTGAAAAATGTTGAAGCAAAAACGAATTTTATCGACTCCGCCAAAATCCTGAATCTCGTATCAGCATCGAATTGATTATTGGGAATCATCTTCGTGCAGTATACCCCCGCGAATGGTTCGTGCATGGCATCCTCGAAAAGGCTCGATGACCTGATAGCCAGCGGAGAATGGATTTTGTCGCTTAGTGATCGGAGATCACCTACTATTTCTGTCGGCAAATTTGCCTTGATAAACGCGTGCGCGATTTGGTCGTCGCGCGAATCCGAAAGAGCAATCTCATATAGATTATTTCTTTTCATGAATTTTTCGAAGATACTTGTGGCTAAAACAGTCAATCGAGGAATATCAACAGTAATGCCCGGAAATGAGTCAGGTTCAATTCGGGATATAAGCGAATCCTTTATAAATGAGAGCCCCTGAGCTTTCCCTCCGATAGAGCCTGAACCGATATATGTAAAATTTTCCGCTGAATCAAAAAACTTGCGCTCAAATGGAGCTAAATTATCAAGCGAAGAATAATCAGCATTTTTGTCCACGAAACGACTCCTTGAGTCAAAGTGGCCATTCAATCTTATATATAAGAAAGAGATAAGGATCGCCTAAGTCAAGCCTTGATCCTTATCTCTTTAGTTTCGGTAACGAAGTTGTATCAGACTTAGATTATTGCCATCGGCAAACCCCTAAAAATCACCAGGGATGCGTCGATTTCAAATCTATTATACCCACCCACGATCTTTGCAGGCTTGAGCGACTCTATTTATCGCGATAAGATAAGCGGCATCGCGCATATAGAGCTTCCTCTTTTTTGCCAACTCGCTGACCGCGATAAAAGCGGATGTCATCTTGATATCTAATTTGCCAAGCACTTCATCTTTTTCCCAGTAATAATTCATATTGCTCTGAACCTGCTCAAAATAGCTGCAGGTTACTCCGCCGGCATTGGCGAGAAAATCTGGAATCACGAATATTCTGCGATCCTGAATAACTTTATCGGCATCAGGAGTAGTCGGACCGTTCGCGCCCTCGGCGATTACTTTTACAGTCTTTTTTATTTTGGTCACAGTTTCGGCTGTTATCTGGTTTTCGATAGCGGCTGGAATCAGGATATCAACCTCTTGTTCGATCCAGGCCTCTCCGGGAAGAATCTCGTAGCCAAGGTCTTTGGCCTTATTCTTGTCGATTCCACCGAAACGATCAGTGATGCCGAGCAGGACTTCGGTATTGACTCCATCTTTTTTCTTGAATGAATAAGATTTTTGGTCATTCTGATCCCAGCAAGAAACACAGATAACTTTGCCGCCAAGCTGCTGGTATAGATTAATCGCGTACTGGGCGACATTGCCGAATCCCTGTACGCTTGCCAATGTATTTTCGGGTTTGATTCCCATGTCTTTGAGGGCTTCTCTGAGCGTATATATTACGCCGTATCCCGTGGCTTCGGTTCTTCCAAGAGAGCCTCCCATCCCTACCGGCTTGCCGGTAATAAATCCGGGCAATTTCTGACCGTGAATAGCTTCTAATTCATCTAACATCCAGAGCATATGCTGGGCATTGGTCATGACATCGGGAGCGGGCACGTCGGTTAATGGCCCGACATTTCTTGCCATGGAGCGAACCCATCCGCGACAGATCTGCTCTTGTTCTTTCATGCTTAGATTATGTGGGTCGCATATAACACCGCCCTTGCTTCCGCCAAGTGGAATATCCACGACCGAGCATTTCCAAGTCATCCACATGGATAGGGCGCGCACGGTGTCGATAGTCTCGTGCGGGTGGAAACGGATGCCGCCTTTTCCCGGGCCGCGGGCATCATTGTGCTGGACTCTGAATCCGCGAAAGATTTTAGTTTTGCCATCGTCCATTCGCACCGGAATACTGAAATGGTATTCGCGCATCGGATTGCGAAGAAGCTCTCGAGTCCCCGCATCGAGATCGAGAATATCGGCTGCGTTATCGAATTGCGTCTGAGCCATGACAAAGGGGTTAAAAGCCTTACCAGTCATTTATTATCTCCCTTCACACAATTTGTAAAATGCAGAAATAGGATAACCCGTTATTCACGAAAAAAAATCGAAATATTCCGATTTAGTTTTTCGCATTCTTAAGGATTTTGGGTTATCTAAAGAGCCTAATCACCTCATTACATTTCCGCGGTTAATTCTCTTCTAACAACTGAGCTCAGAATATAAAAACAGCAATAAAATGTCAAGAGCAATACAAGCTTGATTTCTCAATATAGGCTAACTCTTTTGCAGCTAATATTTTATATAAATAATAATAACCCCGAGATTGTTAATAATTTCACAATACTTGCGTAATTATCATCGATTTAAGCGATAAATGATACTTTGTATTTGAAATGGATTATAGATATCATTAATCAAAGATGATGAATTGCGTCTTTTATTCTATTGTCATCATCGTTAGGCAAGTTTATATTTGGGCCTGAAATTATGTAGCTGGTTATCGTAAAGGCTAAGCAGAGGCAAATCCAAGGAAGAGTATAAAATGAAGAAGCCATTAAGCTGGGAAGAATATTTCATGACTCTGGCAATTGTGGCCTCTTTGAAATCAAAGGACCCCAGCACTCAGGTAGGTGCGGTCATTATTGATAAAAAGACCAGGAAGGTTATAAGTTCAGGTTATAATGGCTTTCCGAGAAATCTCGATGACAATCAGATTCCGCAGGAAAGACCGGAAAAATATCTTTATGTAGTCCATGCCGAGCTCAACGCAATCTTGCATGCGCTGCGAGACCTAACGGATTGCAGCCTTTATGTCACAGTGTTCCCCTGTTCAGAATGTATGAAAGCGGTAGTGCAAACCGGTATAAAGAAAGTAGTTTATCTCAATGAGCTTTCGGGAGAAAATTGGGAAGCGTCTAAAAACGCTACCATGAAGCTCGCTGAACTTGCTAAAATCGAGGTAACTAAATTCGATTCCAATAATGAGATTATTGATTACCTGCAGTCACAGGTTAATATCAGAGGAAAAGTATAATAGGATTATATTCTATTGAGGTGAAAAGGCGCTGATTAAATTCAGGCCGTCTTTTCTAACCTGAAAGCCCGGAAAAAGCCTGTCGTTTAACAATAACATCATATTCATCCAAAAATTCTATAGACAGATTATATGTCCCCGGCATTAGATCAAAATCTCCAATAAAAATTCTGCCCGGCAAAAATCGAGAACAACGCAAATCCGCATTTTCAGAGATATCGGTGCCGACATCGATAGCCGCCTTTTTCAGCCATCCTTCCAAGCCGCCGGTATCTGCCTTTTTTTTCAGCTTATTGGCCGCCAGACCTTTGACGACAGACCTGATAACCGAACGCAAATAAATCATGGTTTTCTTGATTTCAAATGTTTCTATGGCCAATTTTCCCACATCTTCGATTAATTGCAATTCGCCGATGCAATTCGAGTCGGCATATACTTTAATAGTCTTGATGACTGAAGGCCGTTCGACCAGCTGCGGTATGGCAAATTTGAAATAATAATCTTCTTTTACCGGCAATATTAAATGGCCGTATTCGCTATCATTTCGCCAGGGATCGGTATATAGTATTTGCACCAAACCCAGCTGCTTATCGGTTCTGATTCGAAGATTCAGGGCTTCTTTAGTGGGAGCGAGGCCTGCCAATCCGATCACCGACAATATCGCGCCGTCAGGAGAGCTATAATTGGCATCAGGAATATTGAAGTTATATACGTTGGGCTGTGTCTCGAATGCTTTCATCAGCAGGTTCATGTCAATCGCGGCGTCATCGTATTTACCATCGGCGGCATAGAGATGCATGCTTAGATAACGCGCGAAAGCGTCATTACTGAATCGGATTTTAAGGGCCGAATAATCGATTTGGGCGCCGGGAGTTTCATTCTCAGCGTATTTTTGGATTTCTGTGGAATCCTCACCGTATTTTTGATCGAGGAGTTCTAACTTCAGATTAGCGCGTTTTATTTCAACAAACGCATCTTCAAATTTATTCAACGAGACATAATTCAGTGCCTTGATCAGGTTGGTATATAAAATCTCATAATCCTCGCCCGCGTATTCCAGAATATTATCATTGAGAACCATAGAAGCGGCGGCCCTGGAAAGGCTCTTGGTGTAAAGATCTTCAGCGGTACTCTCGGCCAGGTTTAGTTTTTGGTTGCTGGAATCGTAATTTGTCGCGTAATAATTTAAGAGACCTGAATCTATGAGATAAACAAACCTGTCCTTATTATCGAATTTGCCCTTTTTCCTCGCCTGATCAAAGCTTGCGATCGCTTTATTAAATTGCCCGGATTTAAGCTCCTCAGTAATCGGCTTATAAAAACTGATCCGAGTAGCGACCGCGCCACAACCCGAAAAAATCAAGGCAATTAAGGAAACAGCGAGTAAATAACGAGCTTCTTGCCGTTTTATTGAAATCAATTGAATTTTCAAAAGGGCGTTTTTGAAAACGCCCCATTGATTATTTGTATTAACCTTCATAAGATGAAAGCTCAGTTAGCAAGCTGCCGATGATTTTACATTGAAAACCAAAACACAAGCACTCTTACGAACTCTACCATTTAACTTTCCCTTGAGAGATACCCTTTTTGATTTCCTTGCTGCCGATCCAGACCTTTTCATTGGTTTCGAGGTTGATAAGCTCGAAATCGGTTTGATAGAAAATAGTGCTTTTGCCTTCAATTTGATCGGTGATGCTCTTAACACCGCCAAGCAGAATAAAATCAGCGCCTACTTCTCTCCCGAACTTCTTCATAGTCTCTTCGGACGAGTTTTGCTGCTGGTCCATTCTTTCATCGCGGATTTCTCCCCTTTGCTCGCGGCTGGCTACAAATCTAACCTTGCCGGAATTGATCAGCTCCCGTTCGAAATCGGTAGAGAAGACATCGGTGTCGATATGTTCACTGCTGGAATTTCTTAATAGTCCCTACAGTGACGACCGGCTTTTTCCCCTTGAGCACAATAAAATCGGTCAACCATACTTTTTGCAGGCAATCGGACACCATCTCCTCGGCAACTAACCGGGAATCGGTTTCATTCCATTTGCCGCTCAAATCGGTGACCGAATTCGAATCCATTCGAGTCACCTGCCTCGATGAGCCGCAGGCCATCAGCATTCCCAACATGAGTAAAATAGCGAAACCTTTTTTCACAAATCCTCCTTTTTTTGCCTATATATGTCTAATCGGCTATTTTTTCAATAATTATCGGAAGCATTGATGTTTATTTTGATCTAAAATTGGAAAATGGTACATATTATATAGGCGTAATGTCATTTGGGGATTGGAATCCGACAATATAACTCTGTCGAACTAAGAAATAGCTTGAATAACCGCATATTCATTATATATTTGAACGGTTTTTAATAAACTATTGATAGAAAAATGGACGATTATTCTAAATCAAAAGAAGATTTGATCAGAGAGCTTGATTCATTAAGGAATCAACGTTCTGAGAATCAGGATTCGGAAAATGATCCGAAATCAGTTGAGTCATTGGAAGAATTCGGTGTCCATTACCATGAGCTCTTCAATTCTGTTTTTGAAGGGCTTTGTATAATAGATGAAAACCATAATATTCAGTATTGCAATCCCGCGCTATTACGGATTGTTGAAGAAGATTCATTCGAGAGCGTCAAGGGACAAAGTATTCTAAATTATATTCCTTATGACCAACTTAAAATTATCGAAAATCAGCTTGAGCAGCGCGTGTCGGGGCAGCCATCTCTCTATGAATTGGATATTCTCACGGGCAAGGGCAATTACAAAACTGTAATGCTTTCGGGAACTCCTCGATTCGACAAAAAGGGCCGATATATCGGCGCGTTCGGCTCCATGATAGATATCACCGAAAGGAAGAAAGCGACCGAGGGGGTAATTAATAGCGAAAAAAAGTTTCGCATGCTCATGGAAAATGCTGTCGAGGCTATATGCTGGATTTCGCACGATATGATTTTCCTGCAAATGAATAAGAATGCCGCGCAAATCCTGGGAGGTAAACCAGAGGATTTTCTCGGCAAATCAATATCCAGTTTATTTCCCGGTGACAAGGGTCTCAAGCATATCGGGATCATAAATGACGCAATTGCGAATAATCGGACGCTGAATCAGGTTGTAGAAACAATTATCAATGAAGAAATAAGATGGATACATGCCGTAGTCCAGCCGATTGAAGACAGCAAGGGGATAATTTCAGGTGTCCAGATTATCGCGACTGATATTACGGAACAAAGAAAGCTAAACGCCCGCGAAAAGGCTCGTTCAGACCTTTTGAACAAAATCAGGACGTCATATTCGATAGATGACTGCCTTTCTTACGCTTGCCACGCCATCTATGACGCGCTTTTATTCGAGCGATCAGTAATGACAATTCATGGTGATAGAAAAGAGATTCTCCATATTGGGCATTACGGGTTGGATTCAAAAACTTTAATGGCCGCCAGGAGCTCTCCGGCGCCGGACGATGATCTATCGAGAAAGATGACGCAGGACGAGTTTCGAATTAGCAATTCATACTTTGTACCGGCCGAAAGCGGCATTTTCGCGGATGATTTTGGCCGACAGATAAAGCCCTCCAAAGATTTGGGGGCCGCCGGGCTTAGATGGAAAACTAACGATGAATTTTTCGTACCGCTTTTTGATAGCTCTGGGAAAATCATCGGCTGGCTGTCGGCCGATACTCCGTTCGACGGGAATCGGCCAAACAGCGAAATTGCGGCCTACTTAGAAGAGCTCGTTGATATAGCCTGCAAGAAGATACTTGAAATTATGAGTCTGGATACACTTGATAAAGAGAGAATCGCCCTGCAGGAAAAAAATATCGCGCTTCGAGAAGTCATGGCACATATAGAAGGCGAAAAAAATGCAATCAGGCAGCAGATAATAAACAAGGTCGACAACCAGCTTCTCCCCACTCTTCATAAAGTAAAGAAAAGGGATGGCTCGATCAGCCTCGTTTATTATGAATTATTAAGGAAAGGGCTGGAAGAGATTGCCGATTCCAGCGGCGGATCGGCGCACTTGTACTCCAAGCTGTCTTCCAGAGAAGCAGAAATATGCAATATGATCAAAGAAGGCGCCAATTCACATGATATCGCCCGCGCCTTTAGGATTTCAATCGCGACAGTTCACAAGCATCGTGAAGTGATACGAAAAAAATTGGGTTTGACGAACAGAAAAATAAATCTGGCGACCTTCCTGCAAAGCCATTAATGCGTATAATTGTATACGCAATCTATCCGTATTTTACTCGTGTTGACATAAACCATAAAGTTGATTAAATAACACATTAGATTTTTATTTTATCGTGAATTTGCAGCTAAGAGGGTATTTGATACTGGTCAATTTTCATGGAAGAAAAATAAAACGGCCAAAGTCCTCATTCACGGACGGATCCTGATTAATGATCTTTGATAGTTGGATTCAGGAACCTAAACCTTCAGGGAAATCGCTCCTCTTTTATCTTGGTTAAATGTCCTGGGGAGGGTAAAAGGGGAAGGGCAGGCTGGGTCATTTTGAAAATAAATGACCCGGCCGGGTGCCCATTTGAAGCGAAAGACAATCTTTCCGCATTTTTCTTTTCAAAAAGAATGAAATCTGACAAAAAAAATACCTATAGAGCTGCCCAATTTGCCAAAAATCAGCAAATTACGCTAATCCGCTTATTTACAACACTTTAAGCGAATTCCAGAACTGGGCAAAAAGCGATTACGTATATAGCACTACGCATTATATGCGCATATTAGTAGTATTGACAAAAGGGTAATTTGGCCTTTTATTGCGTGTGGACGTACGCGCAACAGGATTTGGCAACATGAGGCTCACACCTCCACAATGTTGTCCGAACATTCCCTGACACCAACATTATCAACCTTAAATGGTAATGTTGGTTTTTTTAATGGCTTAAATCGAGTAAATAAAATAGGGGGGCTTTGCCAGCCCCCCTCAGCTTTTATTGCTATCCCAGATCAACAATAATGGCGGGGTTCAAGATTCGAAATCCTTTACCGCATCAACCGGTCACCTGGATTTTTTAGCTCTTTTGCCTCCCTTTATTATCGGGAATAACTCTTGTTATTGATTTCGTCATCGCTCTAACGGCTCTCTGATTGAGAGCTTGAGCTTACTCCACTGCCAAAACAATCTCCATCGATAGGTCCATTGCCGCTGCCTTTAAAGAAATTAACCATATAAACAACGTCTAACCCATTCACCATGCAATTCCCGTTGGCATCGGCGCGCCAGATCGGGGCAGGAATAGGCGGCCCGGTATCCTTGAAATAATTGACCATATAGACAACATCCAGGCCGTTGACAGTACCGCTGGCATTTGCATCGCCAGGGATGAAATCGCCGGTGCATCCAAGCTCGAACGCTCCGATATTATTTCCGCCTATGCCGGAATTAAGGCAGCAAGAGAGATCTGAAATATAGAAATTGCCGTTTTCCGGGTCGCAGAAATTGGGATCGCAATCGATATTGCCCTCGCCCGGCCAACCGCCGTCGATATCAGAGTAAGTGATCGATGGGCTACCGCCTGAAGCCGCAATTTCATTTCCGACAGACCCGGTATCCTGCCAGATAATGGTGTGCAGTACGATGGGACTGGAGTTTGCGATATATAGTCCTCCGCCATCGCCCGTTGATCTATTCCATAGAATCGTGTTGTTTCTAATAGACGGGCTGGAATTTGAAATGCAAATTGCCCCCCCATTACCGCTGGCCCGATTTTGAATTATCAAAGAATGTAGAATTTGCGGGGAACTTGAATTTTCGATTAGAATCGCTCCACCGTTTCCGGTTGCGGAGCCGTTCTTAATCGTGAATCCTTTGACCATTGCCGATGAGCTCTCGCCACTATGGAAGTGGAAGGCCCGTCCAGCATGTTGACAGTCTATTATCACATTCTCGATACTATCGGCGCCGAATAGTCTCAGATTCTTTCCGCCGAAATCAATATTGAAATTGCCGGTTCCCGAGTAAGTTTCGGGGAGAACAAGAATGCTATCGCCAGATGAAGCTGAATTGATTGACTCCTGGATATTGGATGCATTTGAAGGATTCATCCACCAACCCCATGGTGATGAATGAGGATCTCCGACGTAATTGGCGCCCCACCAGGGAGAATAATCAATAAGACCTGAAATGCCGTCGCCATTGGTAAGAATCGAGGCTATGGTGTTGCCCGAAGCACCGCGGGAAGTGGAGGCTGAAGCTGATATTTTCTGTTTCGAGATTCCCGATTCGGACGCACTCTGCAGAAGAGATCTTTCGGCGAGATTTGGCTTATCTTCGGGCGATCCATCCATCCGCGATATCCAATTTGGTCTGACTCTGAGGTTATTCCCGGAGCGCAGGGTAGATACCAGCGGGCCCTGCACATCCCCCCACCAATTTCCGGTGGCATCTATTAGATTCGAGGTTGCATTTTCGAGTCCTGAGGCATTCCCGCTGATATTGTTAGCCCGGAATGACATCCCTGCCGGTTCGTAAATATCGTAAGGTTGAACAACAATACCGGTCGCCATATTTCCGGTAATCGTGTTGCCGGTATAATTCTGATTAAGGCAAGCGCCATCCGCGATGATTCCGTAGTTGTTGGTATTAAGGACATTATTGCTAAATACCGCGTTTGTATCATCGGATACATACAATGCCTGATCGCTATTTGTAAACGTGTTGCCATTCACGATCGTCCCGATTCCGCCCCATATAAACGCAAAGCCGTTTAGGTTGAAGGTATTGCCCACGATGTTAAGAGAGCTGGCGAAATAGGCATTGAGTGCACCCTGGCAATCATGAATACTATTCCCGCTTAAGGTAACGGCTCCCGGAGGATAATAAAGCAATACTCCGGATGCAGAAGCATTTTGTGAACCCGTGTAATTAATGCCTGAAATTTCGGAGTCAATTATTGTCCCTATCGCACCGTTACTGATCTGAATACCATTTTGGGCAGTGATGGTAGTCGGACCGTGACCGACAACCAGACAATTTGACACATTCGCCGTCATGCCGTTGCCGCTTAATGTCATGCCGTTCTTCTGGCAATCGTAGATACCGGTATTGTCCACGTTAATAACATAAGGGCCGCCGGTATTATTGTAAGTATAAATGCCATTTCCATGCTGGGAACCGCTGAATGGAGTATCCTGGATTCCGGTAATAATGCAATTACTCACAGAGCCGCCTGCATTCCAGAATCCAATTCCAACAAAGCGATAATTGCTGTTGCCCCTGCCTGCGCCATCAATTCTGCAATTTTGAATGCTGCCACTTGCAATACCATCAAAACCGATGATAGGATAATTATTCAAGCTTGTTCTAAAATAATATGTGAGTGAAGTTGGCGATTGAATTATGGTGTTTGTCAATGGGTCGCTGTGCGAACCAGCACCTGTTAAGACTAAGCCTGGTTTTGTGACCACCACCTGCTCGATGTAATTGCCGGGAGCGATTAATACGCTGGTACCGGTAACTTGATTGATTGCTTCTTGAATTCTGCTTATAGAGCCAGTCTGAGAGCTGTTGTCATCGACATATAATATTGCCAGGTCGCCCTGGAATCCATTGGTACCGGGATCGGTATCGAAGCCGGAATAAAGCCAGGGCGTATAATCTACTAATGGACTGACCAGGGAAGCCACACCGGATGGCGTATTTATCCCCCACCAGTTGTCGGAGGCATTAATCGCAGCTGCTCCCTGCCATTCTAAATTGAGAGTATTATTCGTGAAACTATTGGAGTAGATATTTGAATTTAACGCGATGTGACCATTCCAGATTTGTCCTCTAAAGCCTACTGCCGCACCATCAATATAATTGTTGATGATAGAGGCGTTGGAGATTTGTCCCAACAGTCTAATACCAAGACTCTGGTCAGCACCCGGCACTCCGGTTATGGTATTACGAGCAATGACTGGATTTACAATATCGCCGATACTGCCACTTCCAGCCGGAGCGTTATTCCAAAGCCCTATTCCCCTCCGGTTTGAATTGAGATTATAAACCGTGTTGTCGGTAATCTGGATATTCAAGAACCTGCCCTGGGTTCCTGTATAGGCACTCGCGAATGTGATGCCGGAGGCCCTGTGATCATAGTCGAATGGCCCTCCAGTGCCGGCATTAATGCTATTACCGCTGATTTTCTGCAATGTCGAAATATCCAAACCGCCATAGGTCATTATAAAAATAGCGTCACACCCCCACACACCGACATCGAGCGAATTTTCGCTTATTTCGATAGGCCCTTCATGAAGCTCTACCAGCATCGGATTTGCTCCTGTACCGGAGATTTCATTTTGAATGAATTTGAAGCTTTCATGTCCACTGCTGGCATAGACACCATAGTCGCCGGCGTCATTGGGATCATTGGTGCCGATAATTCTATTGTTATTGATATTATACTCGAAACCGGGTACACTTGAATTGGCGTATATCCCAAATCTATCGCTGCCATTCACACTACCGGCTTTGCGAAGAGTGAAGCCGCTGAATGTGACATTACCGGGAGCGATAATACGGATTAGACCTGAGCCAGGTAATCCGGTAACACTGCTTCCGTCAATAATGGTGGCGGCCAATCCGGCACCGGTAATATTAACCGGTTTGTCTATCACGATTTGATTTTCATAGTATTCACCTGCCGACACATTGATTTGGTCATTATCGGCGGCAAGATTAATGGCATTTTGGATATGGAAATCGTGATCATTGGCCAGATCCCAATTCAGTTTTATGAACGCGATTTCGGCATCAGAATAAGTAGTCCCTTCTGATTCCATGGAAAAGATAACGTAAGAATCGAAACCATCATTATAGCCGATCGGCGAGAATTCCCACCAATTCGCGCCCGAATATCCGCCGCTGCTAATCCTTCTGGCCGGAGACCAGGATGAACCGATATATCCGGAATAGATAAGATTTTTCTTTTCGATAGCATTATCATAAGGCACTGCGATAAGGCAAAGAGAAGTACCATTGTTAAATAGCTCAGCATTGGAATTGATTAAGCCTGTCATTGCGGTTGAATGATGGGAAAATACGGGATTTGCTGAGGCCGCAGCAGAAAAAACCTCGATATCGCCGGTGATATTATCAGTTCCTGCAACATAAAGCGAGCCTCCCGCCAAGGCAACTGCAGGCGAGCCATCGTCAGTTACATCAATTTTGGAGCTGAGTGTAATTCCATCCCAGGTGTAGCAATCGGTACTACCATCGGATGAGCTCCATACTATATATATGTGGCTATTGTCGCGGGCGATATTGACATGGCTACCCTGAGATATTGAATTGGAGATAAGGTTGAACGGGCCTGACCAAGTCAGATCCGCTATACATATAATAGTATAGTCCCCTATCAGCGCTCGAAAGACCGCTGGAGACAAAAACATATATCTTATTATTAAGGTAAGCCGCGGACACCATTGATTGGTCAAAATTAGTAGGTCTTTGGGAAGACGATCGATAGAGCTGGGTTTCGTCGTCCAAAGGCAGATTAGCTATAGAAGTCGCCCTTTTGTAATAGACGACATAAGTATCATTTTCGGGATTGTAGCCGTTAAAGCCCCGCACTCCGTTGACGTCATCGCCTTTCACATAAAAAAGCCAATAGTATGAGCCATCAAAGACAATCGAAGGGCTCCTATCGTATTCGCTATCATTATTGGTAATATAGACAGGTTGGCTCACATTTGTAGCGGCAATCGAAATTGCGGAACAAACCGCTACCATGATTACAGCAATCAGAAATGATAACAATCTTTTCATCTTTTCACCTCAATCCACCAATAAACATCATTTTTATGGTTAAATTATTTTCTCTTGAATCATGCAGGCACGCGAAATTTATATGATGCGCAAAAACCTGAGTACTACTAAGACGATTTAGCAATGGATACACTCCTTTTTCGCATTTTTTCGTCGCGAAATATTTTGGGAAGCGTCAGGAAGCATTAGAAATTAGGACTAATTCAATTTTAAATTGTTTGCATCAACTTAAATATATTGTCTATTTACCGGATTAAAGTATGTTTTATCCATGTGATAGTCAATACGGATAGATTACCCACTAAATGCGTATTAACAGATACGCAATAAAGTAAGGTCGACTTTATATAAGGGTTGACAGACGCCAATTGCTAATTTTACGAGTGCAATGATTTGCAGCAGATCCCGGGGTGGGATAATCGAAAGTCATTTTTTAAGCAGGTATGTCGTGAGGTTGATATTTTGATTAATGAGTCCAAGTTTTTTTCTGATAACTTCGCGGTGCTTTTGCACCGTGGAGACTGAGATGTTAAGGGCCTCAGCTATGTCTTTTGAGGACGCTCCATTTTTTATCAGAGTGCAGATTTCAAATTCCCTCGGAGATAACGACTCCAGGATATCATCCTTGCCTGTAATTGCCGCTAACCGCTGCAAATCATGAGCTATAACATTATAATAGGCTTTATTTACTGTTCCATCTCTCTTGATGAGTTTGCTTAGGGCGGGCAGGATGGTTTGGTCGATTGTAGATGATATCTGCCTTCTAATTTCATCTTTCTCGTTTTCTATGGAATCAAGAATTTCCTTGAGAGCGATATTTTTTTCGTGCAGCGTTTTACGTTCCTTTGATAGCTCATCGAGGCTTTGGATTTCTCGTACTTTTTTGGTGACGATATCCACGATTTCTTCGAGAATTATCACTTCATCAGTAGTTGGTCTGCATTTGTTGAATGGGGTATCCACGGAAAGCCAGCCGCAGTGTTTGGAGTTATCTCCGAAAACAGGCACGAACAAATCATCGCCGGCCTTCCACGATGTTTTCTCTTCATCTTTTTCTTTTCGCTGGCTGATGTATTGCGATAGATTCTGAATTCCCGTATACGCCTCTTTAGGGATAAAGTATGAATGGCTGATTCGGAATTTTTCCTGTGTAATCTGCGCCGACATGCGCGGATCGGGAGCGGGCGCTTTCAACGCGGCGGCGATGACTGATTTTTCCAGTCCAATGTACCCAATATTGGTTATTTCTCTCTTGTCACTATGAAGAGTTAAAACAGCTCTTTTGAACAGTTCCGATTCATAAATCGCATTGCAGCCATATTCAAGGCACTCATCGACATTCTTGGCGTCTCTGAGAAGATTAAGAAGCTTAAGCCGGGCCTTTTCCCTTATCTCATTTCGTTTTCTATCTGTAATATCGGACGCGATAATCTGGACACTTCTGACGGAACCCTTGCTGTCCTGAACAGGGTCGATTTTATTACTAAACCACCTCTCCTGTCCGTTTAATATTGTTCGGGCTTCAATGGTAAGAGCTTTTTGAGTATTTATAGATTTTAGCACCGATTTCATTTGTTTATCGGCAATCTTCTTGGGGAAAAGGTCCCACATCGACCTATTTATAAAATCTTTCGGGATGCCTCCAAGATATTTTGCCGCGGCGACATTGACTACGAGAAATTCGCCGGTTTCGGTAATAGAAAAGATCGGTTCCGATGCCTTTTCTATGAAGGATCGATATTTTTCTTCGCTTTCCCGAAGGGCGTCTTCGGCGCGTTTTTGCTTTATAGACATGGCAATATTTCCGGAAACCATATCGAGAATCTTAAGATCATTTTCATTATATTGGAGAGATGGCTCATAGCTTCTAACGGCCACCACACCTATGGTAATCCCGGCAATTTTTAACGGGACGCCAAGCCAGCTTGATGGAAGATCTTTATCAATGTCAAATTCCCCCTTAGCACTGAGCTCTTCATAAACGGCATGATTGGCAAGCAAAGGCTTGCCTGTCTTTCGGACATAATCGGTCAAATGCTTCTTGATACTTCTTGATGTCCAGGCTGATTTATATTTTGTACTTACATAATAAGGAAAATCATAGGTGTCATCGGCTTTATTATAAAGGGCTATATAAAAATCGGTGGTATCAATTAATGAGCCAAGAATTTTATGAATTTCGGCAAGCATTTCATCAAATTTACCATGGAGATTTCGCGATTCGGAAATTTTAACCAGAGCTGCCTGGATTCTGTCAAAATCCTCCCGGCTTGATATATCAACCAAAATCCCTCGCATCCCGGTAATTATATTATTCTCAATAATGGGGATAGCCTTGATGATTGCGGGAAAAGTGGTCCCGTCCTTTCTTAATGCCGTATATTTTTTAAGTTCAGCTTTCCCGCCGTTTAAAACTCTGGCGGTATTTTCTATAGCTTTTTCGCGGTCTTCAGGAATAATCGTTTCAAGGGCATTTAAACCGTTGTTTATATCGTTTTGAGTGTATCCCATTAATTCCAGGCCCGCTTTGTTTACATAAGTCAGAATAAGATCAGTATTCATTTGGAATGCTGTCTCGGGCAACAATTCGATCAGATCCCGGAATTTGCGTTCGGTTGAAATTAGCGATTCATTTTCTCTTTGAATCTTTTCTATGTGATTATTAAGATTGGTAATTTGTTCGCGTAGAGAATCTAATTCAGCTGATAAATTGTCAAATTCCTGCGGCATCATCAACTAATTCCTGACAAAATTTTACTTGGACATCAATTCCCGAAAAATCGACAGCATCTAATTATCGCAGAAGGCGCAAAAACTCCAAGCCATTGAATTTATCGAAAAATCAAAACCAGTTACTGTCTATACTTAATCTAATTAATAAGATATTTTCGTCAAGAACATTTATCGGCGTTTTAGCAGCGGGGATAAAAGCTCATCTTAAACTATTGAAATAACTTGCAACCGCATAATGATTTAGTGTATCTTATCAAATGCAAAACATTTTTATAGTCTGTTTGCCGCATATTGAATGCGTCGAAATGGTTAATTTTGTGAAAGGCAAAACGAGAGAATGAACGCGAAAAAACTGACAGGTCGAGATTATATCACAACGCAGGAATGGTCTAATGATGAAATAGAATTGGCGTTGAAGGTGGCAAAAGATTTAAAGAACAAGAAGCATAATGGAATTCCCCACAGGCTCTTAGAAGATAAAACGGTTTTTCTATTCTTTTTTGATAAATCCACAAGGACTCGAAATTCGTTCGAAGCCGGGATAACCCAGTTAGGCGGGCACGCTCATTTTATTGAGGCATCGACTTCACAAGTGGCCCATGGAGAAAGTCCCAAAGATATGGGAATAATCCTTTCATCGTATGGGGACGCCATCGCGATCAGGCACGACCTTGTACCTGGCGAAGGAAATAGCTACATGCGCGAAGTAGCGAAACACGCTACAGTACCGGTTTTCAATATGCAGTGCGATATAGATCATCCATTTCAGACATTAGCGGATTTAATGACAATAAAGGAGAAATTCGGCGATAATCTTAAGGGGAAAAAGATCGCTGTAAGTTGGGCGTATGCTCCAAGC
The DNA here is from genome assembly GCA_963817915.1 of uncultured candidate division Zixibacteria bacterium. Lineage (GTDB taxonomy): Bacteria > Zixibacteria > MSB-5A5 > UBA10806 > UBA10806 > CAWFQL01. The sequence goes on along the minus strand of CAWFQL010000012.1, from coordinate 506,530 downwards.
TATGCCAAGCCGTTATCGGTTCCCCAGGGTCTGATAACTTTGATGACACGATACGGAATGAATGTTGTTCTGGCACATCCGCCGGAATTTAAATTGATGGCGGACCAAATAGATTTAGCCGGAAAGAATGCCTCGCAAAATGGGGCGAAATTTGAGATAGCGGATTCAATGGAAGAGGCATTTGAAAATGCCGACATAGTGTATCCCAAAAGCTGGGGGATATTGGAGCTTTTTGGAAAGCCGCAAGAGGCATTGAAATTGGCGGCGAATTACAAAAACTGGATTTGCGACGATCATATGATGTCATTAGCGAAAAAGGACGCTATCTATATGCATTGCCTGCCCGCGGACAGGGGCAATGAAGTGACGGATTCGGTAATCGATGGCAAGCAATCATGGGTATATCCCGAAGCGGAAAATCGTTTACACACCTGCAAGGCTGTTATGGCGATGACAATGGGTGGAAAGATCGAAGTATAATTTTTGAATAATATGAATTCAGAAAAAAAGGAAATAGCGGCCATTATCCTCGCTGCCGGTGAAGGACAGCGAATCGGCAAGAATAAAGCGCTTCTGAAATTAAAAGGCATGAGCTTCCTTGAAGTAATTGCAGGAAATTTAAAGAAACTTGATTTTTCTGATGTATATGTTGTTGGCGGTTCTGAATGGAGCGAAGTCAGATTAGAAGCCAACAGGCTGGGCATTAAATTTGTACTGAATAAAAATTGGGAACAAGGACAATTTTCCAGCCTGAAAAGCGCTCTTTCGGTTTTGCATTCGGAAATTGGGGGAGCTCTAGTAACGCTGGTCGATCATCCGTTCGTAGCGGCCGGAACATATAAACACCTTCTCGATACCTGGCAGAAATTTACGAATAGGATAGTAATTCCGGTTTACGATAATCGTCGGGGTCATCCCATTATTATTACGCAGCATATCATCAGGGAATCATTGGAATCATCGGAAGAGGCCAATCTTAAGGAGCTTATAAAAAATCACGAGCGAATGGTTATCCGATTAAAGGTCAACGATCCCGGCATATTGCAGGATATTGATACGCAGGATGATTTCGATAAGGCCAGGAAATTGTGAGTGTTGTAGGGAAAAGAGTAATTCGTTCAGACAGCGCAGAACGAGTAACCGGAGCCGGGCTTTTCACCGATGACTACAAGATTCATGGAATGCTTCATGCTGCAATAGTCCGTTCCCCGATCGCCCGCGGCGTCATTCAAAAATTGGATACAGGCAAAATTATAGGAAATAATGGCGTTAAGGGCATTTTCACATTCAAAGATATTCCGGGAAAAAATTGCATACCGATAGTAATTGACGATCAGCCATTTCTGGCGGAAAACGCAGTCAATTATATCGGTGAACCGATCGCGATTATGGTTGCCGATGACCGTCAGAGCGCACGGGCAGCTGTTCAGAATATCGAAGTGAAAATAAAAAATTTAGCGCCATTACTTGATCCATTGGAGGCGCGTAATCACAAGGATATCCATCTTTTTGGAAATGATAATATATACCGCCATCTAAAGATCAGACGGGGCAACCCGGAGCAGGCATTCAAAGAATGCGAAGTTATAATCGAGAATGAATATCGAACTCCGTATCAGGAACATGCATATATAGAACCACAGGCGATGATAGCGATTCCCTATCCGGATGGCAGCATTGAAATCCGGGGCTCAATGCAATGCCCATTCTATATTAGAAAAGCCATTACCACAATTTTGGGTCTGCCAGAGAATAAGGTCAGGGTCATTCAATGCGCGACCGGCGGGGGATTTGGCGGAAAAGAAGATGTGCCATCGTTATTGGCTTGTCAGGTAGCATTGCCGGCATGGAAATTAAAACGTCCCGTCAAATTGGTTTATGATCGCAAAGAAGACATGATCTGCACCTCCAAACGTCATCCGGCCTGGGTACGATATAAATCCGGCGTTGATAAAAATGGGACATTAAAAGCGGTCGAAGCCGAATATGTGATAGATGGCGGCGCCTATGCTACTTTATCGGGTGTAGTATTATTTCGAGGGACAGCTCATTCGGTCGGCCCATATCGATGCGAAAACGCCAAAATTGATAGTTATGCGGTCGCTACCAATAAAGTACCGACGGGCGCGTTCAGGGGTTTTGGCTCGCCGCAAATTATATTCGCGGTTGAATCGCAGATGGATCAATTAGCGGAAAAGATAGGCATGGATCCGGTAGAATTTCGAAGAAGAAATTTGCTGAGAGTCGGAGATACGACAGTCACCGGACAAAAACTGAATAACAGCATCGGACTGGAAGAGACGCTCGACAAGGTTCTTCAGGTTTCGGGGTGGTCTCCAAAATCGAAAAAGGACGATGGCATAGGCTACGGTCTTTCGACGATCTATTATGGAGTCGGTCTCGGCGCCGGGGGTAAATATCTGGCTCGTACAGGAGCGCATATCATCTTGCATGCCGATGGGTCAGTTCTGTTTTCCGTAGGAACGACTGAAATCGGCCAGGGAATGAGAACCGTGCTTTCGCAAATCGTGGCGGAAGAATTGGGAACGCCATTAGAATGGGTGATAATGAATCCCGCGGATACCAGCCGTGTTCCAGATTCAGGGCCGACCGTGGCATCGAGATCGACGACAATGTCAGGCAATGCGCTAATCGATGCCTGTCTGAAAATAAAAAGCATTCTATTGGAAGAGGCGAGCCTTAAGTATAATCAACCAATCTCGAATATAAAAATCGATGATGGTAGGGTAATAATCAACAATGATACTCACCCGCTAATTGATGTCATTAAATCGTGCGTAATGAAAAAGAAACGTCTAGCGGCTGAAGGCTGGTATGTGACTCATTCGACCAGCTTCGATGACGAGACAGGCCAGGGCGATGCCTATGTTGTTTATGCCTGGGCTACTAATTTGGCCAAAGTCAAAGTAGACAAAGAAACAGGCGAAGTTACTGTTTTGAAAATCTGGGCCGCGCATGATGTCGGCAAAGCAATTAATCCGGCATTAGTGGAAGGGCAGATTGAAGGCGGTACATTGCAGGGAATCGGTTACGCACTTTCGGAAAACATGACTGCCGACTCCAAGGGTTCTATAAGGAATTCCGAATTTTCGACTTATATAATTCCCACCGCTGAAGATCAGCCTGAGATAATTCCAATAATTGTCGAGCATCCCTTTCCGGAAGGACCATTCGGCGCCAAGGGATTTGGCGAGCAGCCGTTGATGGGGATTGCCCCTGCGATTGCCAATGCTGTTTATGACGCGGTTGGAGTGCGAATAAAGGAATTGCCGATAAGCCCCGAAAAAATATGGCTGGGAATGCACAATAAATGAAGCTCAAATTTAAATTGAATGGAAAACAGGTTGCGATTGAAGCGTCGGGTGGAGAACGATTAATCGATCTGTTGCGCGAAAGATTTGAGCTTGTCGGGACAAAAGAAGGATGCGGCAAAGGCGAATGCGGAGCCTGCACGGTTCTTTTAGATGGCGACCCGGTCTGTTCATGTCTGATTTTATCATCCCAAATTGACGGCAGGGAAATTACCACGATCGAAGGAATCGAGAATAACGATCATTTCAGACCAATACAGGAAGCATTCAAAAAGACCGGTGCTGTTCAATGCGGATTTTGTTCACCGGGTATGATTCTATCGGCCTCTTCCCTATTGAAGAAAAATCCGAATCCGACACGTTTGGAAATAAAAAGATCGTTATCTGGCAATTTGTGCCGCTGCACCGGATATAGTAAAATAATCGAGGCGGTGGAGATGGCGGCTGAGAATATTACGACATCAGCAGTGAAAAAATGAAAGTTATAGAGACGATAAATCCTGCCAATCTGAAGGCGGCATTACAAGCTAAGAACGGCAAAAACACGGTCGCTGTCGCCGGCGGTACTGATATACTGGTCAGGCTCCATGATCAGTTATCGAAGCCCTGGCCGAAATTGCTGGTATTGGAGAAAGTGTCGTCACTTCATAAAATATCGTTTGTTAAGAATACAGTTTCCATCGGGCCGCTGGTAACATTCGCGGAGATAGAAAAATCGGCGCTGTTGAGGAAACATGCGCCGCAATTAGTGGAAGCGGCTTCTCTGGCCGGATCGGTTCAAATTAGAAATCGCGCGACAATAGGCGGAAATATCGCCAACGGCTCCCCGGCGGGGGACTTGATTCCTCCATTATACGTTTTAGGTGCGATACTGGAATTGTCATCTATAAAAAGTAAGCGATTGATTCCAATTGAGAAATTTTACAAAGGTCCCGGAATGACCGTATTGAAACCAAACGAACTGATTACATCCATAAAATTAACAAAAATAATCAATCACGGCTTCTTCCTTCGGCTGGCCACAAGAAAAGCACTGGCGATAAGCAAAGTTTCCGTAGCCTCGAGCGCAACGATTAAAAAAGGGGAAGGTCGTCGAAATAAAAATCGCGCTGGGTGCTGTTGCGCCGACTGTTATCAGGGCAAGTGCGACTGAAGAATTCCTGAAAGATAAAACGCTCGATAGCGATATAATCGAAAAGGCCGGCGAAATGGCGAAAAGTGAGGCCAGGCCGATCGATGATATTCGTTCGGACGCAATATACAGAAAAGAGATGGTAGCGGTTTTATTGAAACGAGGCCTGCGACAAATGATGGGAATTGATTCGGATGCCTGATATTAAGCCGGACGATAAAACATTCAAGATAATCGGGACGAGCGTCCCTCGCGTTGACGGGCTCGATAAGGTTACGGGTCGAGCCATGTACGGGGCAGACTATAATCGACGCGGGCAATTGTATGGAGCGGTAAAGTATACTGATTTTCCTCACACGAAGATAATTTCGATTGATATTGAGAAGGCAAAAAAAATCGCAGGTGTGCGGGCGATCTTGACCTACAATGATATTCCCGGCAATAAATCATTCGGGGCGATAGAACCGCATCAAATGGTTTTATGCGTGGATAAGGCGAGATTTTTTGGGGATGTGGTAGCGATAGTCGCGGCCGAAACTGTTGAAATCGCAGAGGAAGCCGCCAAACAAATTAAAGTCAAATATGAACCATTAGAGCCCGTAACCGATCCAATTGAAGCATTGAAACCTGCCTCTCCCCTGGTTCATGAAAAAGGCAATCTCTGCAATCATCACAAGGTCAAACGTGGGGATATCACCGATGGATTTGCTAAATCTGATATTGTTATCGAACGAGAATATAGCACTCAAAAAATCGAGCATTCATACCTGGAGCCTGAAGCGGTCTTGGCCGAGCCGGGAGAAAATGGCGGCATAACCATAACCGGATCGGTTCAGAATTTGTATAGCATAAGGCGGGTTTTATCATCGGTATTGAATTTGCCGTTGAATAGAATTCGAATTTTACAAGCGATTCTCGGCGGATCATTCGGCGGCAAGGATGAAGCTATGAGCGCGCTATGCTGCCGGGCAGCATTACTGGCGATCGCTACCGGACGGCCTGTAAAAATGGTCAATAGCCGTGAAAATTCAATGAGAGAATCTTATAAACGCCATCCATATAAAATGAAATATAAGGTCGGCGCGCGCAAGGATGGTCTGCTACAGGCGATGGAGATAGTTATTCACGCCGACGCCGGCGCGTACGCCGCCATGTCACCATTCGTAACGTGGCGTTCGGTGGTTCAGGCTACCGGGCCATATATCGTGCCGAATGTGAAGACCGATGTTTACGCTGTATATACCAATAATTGCTACACCGGCGCGATGAGGGGGTTCGGATCGCCACAGATTTGTTTCGCTGTGGAATCATTGATGGATGAACTTGCGGCAGAGTTGAACCAAGATCCTATGGAATTTCGTCTATTGAATACTCTTAGGGATGGCTCCATCACGGCGACCGGCCAGAAATTGAATCATAAGGTAAGTGTCGGTGATGCTCTGGCCAATGTTGGCAATATGGGAAATTTCAAAACAAAATGGAAAGACAACCAGGGCAGCAATGACAAAATAAAAAAGGGAATCGGGATTTCATGTAGTTATAGAGGAGTCTCGCTTGGCGCTGAAGGTACCGATGCTGCTGGGGTCGCTATTTCAATTCAGACCGACGGTTCGATTGTGGCGTCGTGCGGGCTGGTCGATATGGGACAGGGCTCTGCTACTACTATATCTATGGTGATTGCCGAAGAGCTTGGAATAACAATTGATAAGATTAGATTTTTGAGTGCAGATACTTCGGTAATGCCTGATTCGGGTCCCACGGTGGCATCGCGAACCAGCATTATGGCGGGAAACGCGGCTCGAATTGGTTGCCAAAAGCTGACGGATAGTTTGAAACCATTGGCGGCGGAAATATTGAATTGCCCGCAGAGCTCTCTGGTATTTGAAAGCAATCAAATCCACTCGACAGTGGACAGCTCAGAATATTCACAACGCCTGACATTTGCCGAATTAGCGGCGGCAGGTTTTAAAAAGGGAATATCGCTTTTTGAATTCGGATGGTATAAGTCACCATCGACTACCTGGAATGAAGAAGACGGCCAGGGAGATGCCTATTTCACATTTGTCTATGCCGCGAATTTAGCTGAAGTCGAGGTTGATACTGTCACCGGCCAGGTAAAGGTGACCAAATTCATAAGTTCGCATGATCTCGGCAGAGCGCTGAATCTTAACGGGGCTTCGGGGCAGATCTATGGCGGTGTTGCCATGGGTCTAGGATATGCGCTCTTGGAAGAATATGGCGAAGAGGACAGCGTACCGATGTTGGAAAATTTCGATGAATATCTAATTCCGACCGCTTGCGATATCCCGGATATGAGTATTGTATTTGTCGAAAATCCAGACGCGGTCGGGCCATTCGGCGCGAAATCACTAGGTGAGCCTGCCTGTGAGATTGCCGCCCCCGCAATTGCGAATGCTGTCGCCAATGCTACCGGTATGAGAATCAGAAATCTGCCGTTGACCCTTGAAAGGGTGCTTTTGGGAAAACAATTATCGCGCGCCAGTAAACGAGGCTCATTGAAGGCCCGGAGTATCATAGAATGATCGCCGTGAATGAATTTGCTCGTCCGCGGACAGTAGACGAAGCGTTGAATATAATGTCTTCGGGCGATTACACTCCGATAGCAGGCGGCACGGATGTTATCCCCCAACTTCGCCGAGGTGAGCCCAAGAAATTGATAGATGTCGCTTCTATTGGATTGGATTTTATAAAGATAAATGGTGACTCTATCGAGGTCGGCGCGGCAGTGACTCACAATTCGCTTGCGACAAATTCAATTATTATAAACAATCTCCCTTTGCTTTCGATTGCGGCAAGCATGGTGGGGTCGCAACAAATTAGAAATCGCGGTACAATTGGTGGCAATATTGTTAACGCTTCGCCGTGCGCGGATACGGCGCCGGCATTATTGATATATGATGCCGAACTTATTCTGATAAGTAAGGGCGCGAAACGATCAGTAAAATTGGCTGATTTCATTACTATGCCATACATGACCGTTATTCAGCCGAATGAATTATTGCATTCAATTACCTGCAAAACTAAGCCTGATAAAAATGGCATTTCATATATAAAGCTGGGCAGACGGCAGGCAGTGAATATATCGAGGATGACTCTGGCTGTTTCTCTGGCAAAAGATAAAGAGAATATAATTAAATCCGCGCAGATTTCCGCAGGCTCAGTCTTCCCTGTGCCATCTAGGATAAATGAAATTGAACGCATCTTACGCGGGCAATCCGGCTCGCCAAAATTATTTGAAGAAGTCTCGAATTTAGCGGCTGACCTGATGATTAAGGACAGCGGATATCGCTGGTCGACACCTTACAAAAAGCCGGTTTTAATCGGCCTGATGCAAAGGGCCCTGGACGAAGCATTTAATTACGATGGGTATACAAATTGAAAAACGCTAATTACATAGACACGCAAAAGGATGTTATTGTCAGATTCCGCCTCAATGGGATCGAATACGAAAAGGAAGTCCCTATCAGTTGGACATTGCTTAGATTCCTCCGCGATGGGCTTGGATACTATGGCACCAAATGCGGATGCGAGATCGGCGAGTGCGGAGTATGCACCGTGCTTTTCAACGGCGAAGCTGTCAATGCCTGCCTGGTTTTAGCGCCACAGATTGACAACGCGGTTATTTGGACAATCGAAGGGGTTACTCCCCGAATGGCTAATGAGGTTCATCCAATCCAAAAAGCCTTTTTGGAATACGATGCAGTTCATTGCGGATTTTGCTCGCCGGGAATGGTGATGTCGTCAATTGCCCTATTTCTCAAAAACAAAAATCCGAATGAAGCTGAAATAAAGACTGCTATTGCCGGAAATTTATGCCGTTGCACCGGATATATCCAAATAATCGAAGCGTTGAAAAAGGCGGCGACTATTATTACTGAGGAGAATTTAGGAGCTTTTTCTCATAGGGTTACTGGCGGCAACAAATGAGGATGAATTTATTAAGACCCCGGACCTTCCGGTATATAAGGGCTTTTTGGGCTTTCATTAATATTGTTTATTTTCTATCCTTATAAAAGAATATGATGATCGGATGACAACAAGCGATGAATAAAACAACCTCGACAGAAAATTCCAAAAATATTGAATTACAGAGCGACTGGTTGAATGACGAAGCCTTGAGATGTCTGAGTTGTTTTGATCCGCCATGTCAAAAAGCATGTCCGGCATCGATACCAATTCCGAATTTTATCAGATCTATTAAATCAGGCAATATTCGATACGCGGCCGAATTAATTCGAGATGCCAACCCAATGGCCGCAACCTGCGGAGCGGTCTGTCCGGAGGAAGTATTTTGCCAAACACAATGCACGAGAGCCAAGATAGATCGGCCCTTGATGATAAGGGAGCTTCATAGTTACGCTACTAGCTCCGAAACTTTCGGCAATATATCTGTAAGGAAATCCGGAAATAAAGTAGCGATCATAGGATCAGGCCCAGCCGGGCTAAGTTGCGCAATCAAATTAGCCGAAGTCGGAATCGCAGTGACAATCTTTGAACGGGGTGATCATATCGGCGGCGTGCCGTCAAGCAGCATCCCCGAATTTAGATTGACTGACGAAATTTTGGCGAAGGATATCCAGCACGCTATCGCGCTTGGAATAGAAATCAATTTAAATTCTACAATCGATGATCCCACGAAGTTACTCGGCAGTTATGATTCGGTTTTTGTCGCGGCCGGACTTTCAGAGGGAAAATTGTTGAATATCCCCGGCGAAAATCTCCCACAGGTAATCCACGCTCTCCAGTTTTTGGAGCAAGCCCGGAAATCCAAATATCCTTCGTTAAAAGGCAAGAGAGTTGTCGTAATCGGCGGTGGGAATGTCTCACTCGACGTGGCATCGACAGCGGCGCGGCTTGGAGCATCGGAAATTCATCTTCTATACCGACGCGGGCCAAAAGAAATCAAAGTTTGGGAGTCGGAGCTCAAAGAGGCTCAAGGGCAGGGTGTGATAATCGACTACCTGGTCGCCCCAATAGAATTTATTTCCAAAGCCGGGAATCTTGCGTCGATCAAATGTGTCAGAACTAGTTTAACAGACAAGTTAGATTCCGGCGGCAGACGAATACCGGGAAATGTGGCAGGCACTGAATTTATACTACCTGTGGAATTAGCCATAATTGCTGTCGGTCTATATTCCGGATATGCTGATAAAATCAAAATTAATGGCGATCTGACAACATCCATAAAAGGCATCTTCGCGGGTGGTGATTTCGCGAGAGGCGAAGGTACCATAGTCGAAGCGGTGCGCGATGGGAAATCGGCGGCGCAGAAGATATTATCATTTTTGAAAGATACGAAGCTATGACCCTAACATCAACCAGACTGAAATCCAATTTTCTCGGCATAGAGTTAGAGAATCCATTCATATTATCAGCGGCGCCATCGACCGATGAGCTTTCGATAGCCAGACGAGGACTCGAAGCCGGCTGGGCAGGGTTAGTGCTGAAGACAACTTCGCTTGAAGGAACCAAAGTCGATTTAGCTTATCCGATGATGAGCTCAATCAAAAATGATGATAGAGCAATCGGAATGGGTAATATCGATTTAATCAGCGGCTATCATATCGATGAGATAGTAAGGCGTGTCAAAATTCTCAAAAAGGAATTCCCATCGAAGATGATAGCGGCATCGATAATGTCGGGGTCGAAAGAAGGCTGGCAGACGCTCGTTAGGATGCTCAAGGATGCCGGAGTCGATTTAATCGAATGCAGTTTTTCCTGCCCGCAGGGAAATATCGGAGAAGATCCGGGGAAAATGCTGGCACAAAGCGAATCAGCCACAGAACGGGCCGCGACCTGGGTGAAGGAAGCCGCCGGCAATTTGCCAGTGTTGATAAAAATTACTCCGCAGGTTACTGATATAGTCGCAATTGCGAAGGCAGTGCAACGATCTGGGTGCGATGGCATCACGGCATCTAATTCGATTCCGGCGTTAATGGGCATAGATATCGAATCGTTGACTCCAGAGCCGAATGTCAGCGGAAAATCGACATATTCGGGATTAACCGGGCCGGTAATCAAGGCTATTACGCTGAGAACAGTCGCGGAGATTGCCAGAAATCTGAAGGGGCTCGTAATATCCGGTAATGGCGGCATATCGGATTGGCGCGACTCAGTGGAACTGCTTTCGGTTGGCGCGCGCAATATCCAGATATGCACAGCGGTGATGCTCTATGGATTTGATATTATCAATGATCTGACATCGGGGCTTGATAATTATCTTTTAAGGAAAAATATCGAATCGGTTGACAAGCTTATCGGACAAGCGCTGCCCAATTTAGTCGATCATGATCATCTGCCGCGGATAAAAGTTAGAAGTCAGGTAGTGAAAGAAAAATGTATCGGATGCGGTCATTGCTATATAGCCTGCCGTGATGGCGGCCATGAAGCGATCGAATGGAACCATGAAAATCGCACGCCCAATATTTCAATTGAAAAATGTGTCGGTTGCGGACTTTGCCTTTTGACCCAGCCGGTCAAGAGCTGTCTGGAATTAAAACAATTTAATTAGTCAAATCAGAATGGTATTGAGGAAATATTATGTCGCCTAATCCATTTGCTCGAAGATCAGTCAGGGCTATCAAGGAGCTAATCGAGGTAGCCTCGGATCAGAGAATGGCCGATTTGAGCCTTGATAATTGCAGAATCGTCAATGTCTTCTCCAATGAAATTATCGAAGGCAGTATCGCTATTTATCAGGATAGAATCGCCGGAGTCGGTCCCAGATATAAATCGGTTAAGCGTATAAACATGAACGGCAAATATGTCGCGCCGGGATTTATCGAAGGCCATTTCCATGTGGAATCATCGATGGTGACTATTCCCGAGCTGGCGAGAGTGATCGTACCTCGCGGGACGACTTCTATTGTAGCGGATCCGCATGAGATCGCCAATGTCTTAGGATATGATGGTATTCGCTATATGCTGGAATCATCGAAGTATAATCCGTTGAATGTATTTATCACTCTCCCATCGTGTGTACCAGCGACCAATTTAGAAACATCGGGTTCGACAATGAAGGCATTCGATATATTTCCATTTTTCAGGGAAAAATGGGTGGTCGGCTTGGGAGAAGTCATGAATTATCCGGGCGTTCTCGGCGGCGATGAGGATTTGATGGAAAAGATCGCGATTACCGAGGAGAAGCGGGTCGAGGGTCACGCGCCCGGCATGAGTGGTAAAAACCTTGCGGGGTATATTTCAGCGGGGATATCGTCGGATCATGAATCAACAACGTTGAAAGAGGCGCGGGAAAAGCTTCGTTTGGGAATGTATGTGATGATTCGCGAGGGTTCCGCGGCCAGAAATTTGAAAGACCTGTTGCCGCTGGTAAATGCGTCAAATAAGAACCGTTTCATGCTGGTGACCGATGATCATAATCCGGGCGATATCCTGGCAACTGGGCATACTGATGGTGTTGTGAGAAAGGCGATCAAATTGGGACTCGATCCGATCACCGCTATTCAGCTAGTCACCCTGAATCCTGCCGAATATTTCGGCCTCAAGGATTTGGGAGCAATTGCGCCGGGACTGGTGGCAGATTTAGTTGTCTTTGATAATTTCAAAAAGATGAATATCACCGAGGTTTTCAAAAAAGGTGTGCTGGTCGGGAAAAACGGGCAGGCCATATATGAAGATATTCCGCGCCCGAAGCCGATTATCAGAAGCACGGTCAATATTAAATGGCTTAACGGCGATGAATTTCATATCCCTGCCAAGAAGGGCAAAGTCAGGGTTATCGAGATTATTCCGGATCAGATTATCACCAAACACAGACTTTTTGATCCCAAAATTAATGGCCGTGAAGTTGTATCTGATACCAAACGGGATATCCTGAAGTTATTCGTATTGGAACGTCACACGGCCTCGGGCAGAATTGGAAAAGGTCTGGTCAAGGGATTCGGGATCAAGCGCGGAGCTGTGGCAACATCGATAGCGCATGATTCGCACAATATAATTGTCGCGGGTGTTGATGATGGCGATATCTTTAAGGCTGTTACTCATATCAATAAGATCGGCGGAGGAATAGCGGCGGTCGCCGATGGTCAGGTATTGGCCGATGTAAAATTACCGATAGCGGGTTTGATGTCGGACAGGCCGTTGCAGGAAGTCGCCGACGATGTTGAAAAGCTGATTGATGTAATTCATGTACTTGGTTCGAAACTCAAAGAGCCGATGATGACTTTGAGCTTCCTCGCGCTTCCGGTGATTCCAGAGCTAAAACTTACCGACTACGGGCTTATTGATGTTAAGCAATTCAAACCGGTAGGACTATTTGTCAAATAAATCGAAAAAGAATATTATATCAGCCCCTTATTTGTTTACGAATTCCGAGGTTGGCGTAATAGAATCTGGGGCTATATTAGTCGAAGATGGAATTATTGCTTCTGTCGGCGATTTCAATCAACTGAAAACCGCCAACCCCGATGCCGGTGTTGAAAAAATCGATACAGGATTGTTGACACCCGGGCTGGTAAATCTTCATCATCATTTATATTCATCATTCGCGCGCGGCTGGGCAGGCACAGGAAAGCATTCGGCAAATTTCAAAGAGATACTTGAAAATATATGGTGGCGGCTCGATGAAGCATTGAATCTTGATGATATCTATTATTCCGCCATGATTGGTCTTTGCGAATCAGTATTATCGGGAGTGACAGCAGTCGCGGATCATCATTCGAGCCAGACCAATATCAAAGGCTCACTGAGCAAAATTGCGGAAGCATTCGAGACCATAGGGCTCCGAGGTTCGATATGTTTTGAATTATCTGACAGAAAAGGCAAAAATAAATTTCAGCGAAGGCCTTGAATGAAACTATACTGGCCCTGGAAAAAGCGAGCTCAAAATCTAAATAACGGCCTTTTGAATACAATGGTCGGACTTCACGCTTCAATGACATTATCGGATGAAAGTCTGAAAAATATCTCGGAAGCAACAAGGCAATTCTCGCCGGGATATCATTTCCATCTGGCCGAAGATAAATTCGATCAAGACGATTCTATTGCGAAATATGGTATCAGGGCTACTCAACGATTTGCAAAATATGGTTTATTGAACAATAAGAGCCTCGCAATTCACGGAGTTCATCTCGACAGAGACGAAATAGAATTGCTAAAATCATCCGGCGCGAATTTGATCCTGTGCCCTCGTTCGAATCAGAATAACGCTGTCGGAATTGCCGAATGGTGGAAATATGAAGGAGTCAATATCGGGTTAGGCACTGATGGAATCGGCTCTGATATTATGCAAGAGGCGAAATCGCTATTATATCTTACTCATCATCTAAAGAAAGATTCAAATTACGGATTTGATATAATCTCTAAAATGCTCATAGACGGAAATCCGCAGATTTTCAACAATATTACCGGCGCGAAAATCGGGAAGATAGCCCCGGGATATTCCGCAGATTTAGTGCTATGGTCCTACAATCCCCCGACCCCATTAACGAGTCAAAATATCTATGGGCATTATTTATATGGACTGGCCAATCAAAAAGCGGACTCGGTCTGGGTGAACGGCAAACGGATATTGAAGGATGGAGAGTTTTCGTCATTCGATTATAAGAATATTTTGGATCAAGCACGCAAACAAGCAAAAAGGCTGTGGGAGCGAATTTGAAATATCACCTTAAATGCGTAACCTGTAATTCCGAATATCAAGCGGACTCCAAAACATTGACATGCCCGCATTGCGGACAATTCGAGGGAACACTCGATGTTGTCTATCCTTTAGATGACCTGAAATCAAAGTATCGCGATGGATTTCATTTACGGCGAAACAAATCAGTATTCGAAGCATTTAGCGATATTTTCCCGTTCGAGAATATCGAAAGCCTGCCCTCTCTCGTAATTGGCGGCACCCCTTTATTTAAATCCCCCAATCTATCGAAATTAACCGGCCTGGAAAATCTTTGGATTAAAGACGATGGCAGAAACCCATCGGCGTCGTTCAAGGACAGGGCGTCGGCCGTGGCAATTGCGATGGCGAGAGAGGCAAAGGCCGATGTAATAGCGGCGGCATCTACCGGCAACGCGGCCTCTTCCCTGGCGACATTGTCATCATCGGTATCATTGAAGACAGTAGTATTCGTACCGAAGAACGCGCCGAAGCCGAAGCTCGCGCAAATCTTAATGCATGGCGCCCATGTATTGAGATTGAATTGCGATTATGATCATGCGTTTGATCTATGCCAGACAGCCTGCGAAAGATTCGGATGGTATAATCGTAATACGGCAGTTAACCCATTTACAGGCGAAGGCAAAAAGAGCGCGGCATTGGAGATAGCCTGCCAGCTTGGCCACGCTCCGGATTCAGTCATTGTTCCTGTTGGAGATGGATGTATTATTAGCGGGATATACAAGGGATTTTGCGATTTACGCCGGTTGGATATGATAGATAAAATTCCTAAGCTTTATGGTATCCAGGCCGACGGTGCTAACCCGCTCGTGAGGGCTTTTAAAAAGAATAAGAAAATTAAACCGCTTGAAAGTACAAGTACTATCGCCGATTCGATTTCAGTCGGCTATCCGCGGGATGGCATCAAGGCCTTAAGAGCGGTTTACGGTTCTAACGGCGGATTTTTCTCAGTAAGCGATGCCAAGATTCTAAAAGCACAAAAGATATTAGCATCATCGGGTGGGGTCTTCGCGGAACCGGCGGCATCAGCGGCATTCGCGGGGATGCTTGAATTGAAAGAAAAGAAATATTTAAAGCAACAAGAAGAAGTAGTCTTGCTTATTACGGGGCATGGATTAAAGGATGTAGATACGGCCCTCAAGAATGTCAAATTCGAGAAAGAAGCCATCAAACCTGATATAGATGTAATTGAAAAAGAAATAGGTAAATTGTTGAAATAGAATTGTGAGGAGAGTAAATGGCAATTAAGTGGGATAACAACAGAAAAATATCAAAAAGCATATTCGATGCGATAGGCAGAACTCCGTTGGTACGTTTGAATAAAATTCCTAAGATGAATGGAATTGATTGCGAAGTTTTGGCAAAGGTTGAGTATTTTTCCCCGTCCGGAAGTCTCAAAGATAGAATCTATCTGAATATGTTCAATCTCGCTGAGAAGCGAGGCGAGCTAAAACCCGGAATGACGATTTTGGAATGCTCCACCGGCAACGCCGGAATCGGATGCTCATTCGTAGCGGCGGTCAAGGGATATCCATGTATTATCGTGATGCCTGAAGGGATGTCGGAAGAACGCAAGATGCTCGATATCGCCTATGGCACAACAATGGTCTATACGCCCGGCGGCGAAAGCGATGTTGATCTGGCATTGAATAAACTCGAAGAGATTCGCTCTAATGACCCTAAAAGATACTGGGTGCCCGCGCAATTTGATAATCCAGACAATATAAAGGCACATTTTATGACAACCGGCCCTGAAATCTGGGAACAGACCGGCGGCAAGCTCGATGCTTTTATCGCCACGCAAGGCACTGGTGGTACACTTACCGGGGTAGGCAAATTTATACGCAAGCAAAAACCCAAATTACAGCTTTACGCTATCGAACCTGCCGAGTGTCCACTTCTTGCCAAACGGAAATGGGGACCGCATGGAATCGAAGGTATAGGCGACGGTTTCGTGCCGATCAATCTCGATGTATCTATGCTGACCGGCGTAATTACGACAACCACCCAAGAGGCGTTGGATATGGCGCGGATGATGGCATCGAAAGAGGGAATATTCTGTGGTATTTCATCGGGATCGAATATCGCGGCCGCGATCAAATTGGCGAAAAAACATCCAGAATTGAAACGGATTGTCACCATGATAAATGATACCGGCCAGAGATATTTTTCGACTCCATTGTGCGGCGTCGAAAAGGATGTCGAGATACCCGATCGGCCGCATCCAATGGATCCGCGAACAAAAGAGGAATTGGATAAATATCAACCATCATGGGAAATAATCGAATGACAATGAGGGATCCGTTAATAATTAATAAGGGAGCCGACGAGTTAAAGGATTTCTCGGCTAAGTTACTTTCGAAACTGATCCAGATTCCATCATTTTCAGGGAAAGAAGAGAAAATAATTCGATTTCTCGAAAATGAGTTTCGGCAGAATGGCGCGGATGATGTTCAAATCGACAAGCTGGGAAATATAATCGCGCGTCTGGGAAACAAAGGGCCGCTGATAGCTTTCGACGCTCATATCGATACGGTCGATATCGGCGAACGAAAACTTTGGAATTCAGAACCATTTTCCGGCGAAATAAAAGGCAATAAGGTCTGGGGTCGGGGCACATCGGATCAGAAGGCCGGGATGGCATCGATGATAACCGCTTTGAAAATATTGGCGGAATCAAAGAGCGAATTACCATTTACGGTTTTGTTTGTCGGGTCGGTTCAGGAGGAAGATTGCGATGGTCTATGCTGGCAATATATAATCAAAGAAGATAAAATCCGCCCGGATGTTGTGATCCTAACCGAACCAACCGATGGCAATATCAATCGCGGGCAACGAGGGCGAATGGAGATTGAGATTGTAGTCGATGGAATCTCCTGCCACGGCTCCGCCCCCGAACGAGGAGTCAATGCCATCTATAAATTGGCGCCGATAATTACCGCGTTGGAAAAATACAACGGCCAATTGATATCAGACGATTTTCTTGGCAAAGGGACATTGGCGGCGTCGCAAATACGTTCGAACTCGCCATCATTGTGCGCGGTGGCAGATATGGCCGCGATATATATTGATAGACGTTTGACATGGGGCGAAACTCCTGAAAGCGCAGTCGATCAATTGAAATCATTGGCCGAGGTCAAAACTGCCGGGGCGCAGGTGCAGATTCCGCAATACGAAGTTCCAAGTTGGCGGGGAACAGTATATCCAACCCCTAAGACATATCCGACCTGGGCTTTGAGAGAAGAGCATCCTTTTTTGAAATTTGCTTCAAAATGCCATAAGCAGCTATTCAATTCCGAAGTCAATATCGGCAAATGGACATTCTCGACAAACGGTGTAGCGACAATGGGAATATTCGATATACCTACATTCGGGTACGGCCCGGGGCAGGAAAAAATGGCACATGCGCCTAATGAATATGTAGAAATCGACGATTTATCTCGTTGCGCCGCATTCTATGCGCTTTATCCCTGGTCATTGATTAAATAATTTTGGAGAATTGACGCTCAGGATGATTTTTTTTTCTTTTAATCGCGATAAGCTCGGCGGCAATTGCTACCGCGATTTCATAGGGACCCTCTGCGGCGATATCGAGTCCGATCGGAGTATGGACTTTTTCCAATAACGATTTTTTTATGCCCGAGCTTTCCAATTCAGCGAAGGTTTTTGTTATTTTTTTTCTTGATCCTATCATGCCGACATAAGCCCAATCCTTATTGATAACATTGGCAAGAGCCTGCTTATCGCAGCGATGGCCGTGAGTGACTATAACGATGTAGCTGTTCTTGTCGATCGTCGGATAATTGGTGCTGAAACTCTCGTCAGTAAGAAATGTCTCAATGGGTTTTTGATATTGGGCCAAGATGTCAGGCCGTTCATCGACAATAATAATTTTGAAATTCAGTCCTGCGGCGACTTTCGCAAGATCGCGGCCAATATGTCCGCCTCCGAAGATAATCAATTTATCCGGTCTGGGATTCACTTCGATAAAGACCTCGACCTCTCCCCCGCAATACATACCGGTAGAGTCCGGCCCTGATTCTTCGAGTCTATAGGTTTTTAGTAAATGAACCTTCTCGCCTTTAAGCAATTCGACACTTTCATCGATAACCAATTTCTCGAGATTGCCGCCACCGATTGTCCCGGCGATCGAACCATCGGAATACACAATCATCTTGGCGCCGACATCCCTTGGAACGGAGCCGATCGCCTTGACGATCATCGCGAACGCGAATGGTCTCCCCTCAGCATGGCAATCTGACAATTTCCTGATATATGTCCATCATTTGAATCCTCCGCTTTATAAAACCGATCGCGAATAGAAAGAGCATTTTCAAAAAGCTCTACAATAA
Organism: uncultured candidate division Zixibacteria bacterium; assembly: GCA_963817915.1. GTDB lineage: Bacteria > Zixibacteria > MSB-5A5 > UBA10806 > UBA10806 > CAWFQL01. The sequence continues at coordinate 488,056 of CAWFQL010000012.1, read as the reverse complement.
AATGAGAAATGCTCCTCGGAAAAGCAAGCATTTTATAAAGCTGCAATTTCGAAAATCAGAAATATAGATTTTACTCTATGCGGCTATTCTGCATTTTTGCAGTCTAAAATCATCTTGAGTCCGGCCAAAATGCGGAGTATAATTTAATAGAATTGGAAACCTTCAAAATCAGGCGGGAGGCGCGATGCTACATACTTTAATATTGAGTATCCTTTTAACCGGCAGTTCATTGATTACAACGCCGGGAGATATCTTGAAATCGTTTCCAGTTTCATCATGCCCATCCGGAATGGCATTCGATGGACACAATCTATGGATAGCGGATTTCAAAAGCGATTCTATTTACGCGCTTGACCCGACTACCGGCAATACCATCAACGCGATATCCGCGCCAACATTTCGACCTTACGGGCTGGCGTGGGATGGTTCCTATATGTGGGTAGTCGACGCCGAAGAGAATAATATAATTCAGTTAGACATCAAGTCTGGTGTCAATATTAAGACCATCTCATCCCCGGTGACCTCGCCGACAGGAATGGCCTGGGATGGCAAGACTCTTTGGTTGGCCGACCAATCAACCATCAATAAAATATCCGCGGATGACGGCACGACTATAAAATCATTCCCCGCGCCTTCCGGCTCGACAACGGGGCTGGCATTTGATGGTAACTATCTCTGGGCCGCTGATAGAATGCAGAATAGAATTTATATGATTTATCCTGAGACTGGCGATGTCATAAAGATAATTGAATCCCCCGGGCCTTTTCCCTGGGGTCTGGCATTTGTAAATGATAAATTGTTCAACGTCGATTTTCAAACTGATTCACTTTATAACATTGTGACAGATGACGGAGTTCTCTATTCCAAGACCAAATGCCAGCGACAGAATATGAATTACTATAACGAAGTCAGAAACTATGGTCCCGGATACTCTGAAATCACTCGACATCTATCTGGCGATTCCATCCAATTCAGAGCATCAGACAATTATTGGCGAGCCGGCCTATTTTTCGACTTCCAGCCCGCGATATGTGACCGACAAATGGGGACAGCCATTTGCGGCATTTCATTTTGAGAATATTCCTTCAGGCGGCTCCGCCAGGGCGTCTTATCTAATTACGGCCGATCTATACGAGACTCGATATTTTGTCACTCCCGGCAAGATAGGCTCATTAAAACAGATTCCAAAAGACATAAGCGAAAAGTATCTATCCGACGATACCAAATTCGACCTGAAGAATCCTATAATTCAAAACTCGGTCAAGGCCGCAATCGGCAACGAATCCAATCCATATTGGATCGCCAGAAAAATTTATCGCTGGGTCATCGATCATTTGACTTACGAGCTATCAGGCGGCTGGAATGTCGCGCCCGCGGTCATTGAACGAGGCAACGGGAGTTGTTCAGAATACAGCTTTGTCTATATAGCAATGTGTCGCGCGGCGGGAATTCCGGCGAGATATTCAGGCGCAATAACCATCAGAGGGGATTTGGCATCGGAGGATGAAGTCTTTCATCGTTGGTGCGAGATATATCTGCCGAATTATGGCTGGCTTCCTGTCGATCCTTCGGGTGGCGATACTCCATCACCTGAGGGACAGGCGCAGAGATTCGGATTTGTCGGCAATTCTTATCTTGTCACGACGACGGGCGCTGGAAGCGAATTTATCGACTGGAATTACAATTCAGGCGAGAAATGGGAATCGATCGGCAAATGCAAGATTTATTCCGAACATATCGGCCAATGGTCGCCCGCGGCCCAATCCGCCAAGCCAACAGGAAATCCTGCCGCCGGGCGGTCAATATTGCCGTCCGTTAAAATAGCAACTCCCTATTCCGATGCTCGAGATTTCTTTTCATGCTTTATTTGCCAGTAGCGCCAATATGTATAAATCACTGGGATAATCTCAAGAGTTAGGAATGTCGAACTGATAAGACCGCCGACCATGGGAGCGGCTATTCTTTTCATGACATCGGCTCCGCTGCCTTGCGCCCAAAGCAGTGGCACCAATCCTATCATCGTCGTTCCAACTGTCATCAGCTTGGGCCTGACCCGCATAACAGTGCCTTCCATGTGCGCCCAAATAATATCATTGAGATCGCGCATCTTGCCGGCGGCCTTGCGCCGTTCATAGGCATGGTCAAGATATAATACCATCACAATCCCCGTCTCGGTCGCAAGTCCCACAAGCGCGATAATTCCAACCCAAGTAGCTGTAGAGAAATTATATCCGAGAAAATACATGAGCCAGACACTTCCCACGAGGGCAAATGGCACCGATGCCAATACAATAAGCGTCTCTGTGATATTTCGAAAATTGAGATAGAGCAGGATGACTACAAGAATGAGTGTGATAGGAACAACTACTTTCATTCTCTTCGACATTTGTTCTAAAAGCTCGTATTGGCCTGTCCATTTGAGATAATATCCTGGCGGAATTTTGATTTCGTTGGCGACAACTTTTTTGGCCTCGTTTACATAGCTGCCGATATCGCGTTGCGATTGATCCATGTCGACAAATACATATCCAACCAGCATTCCGGCCTCATCTTTAATCATAGGGGGACCGGTGACGATCTTTATTTCGGCAATCTGTCCCAATGGCACATGCCGTCCGCCTTCAGGGAAAAACTTATACTTTGAGGCGGATCCCTGTCCGCCCATCGGAAGCTGCGATTTGAAACCTGATCCGCCAGTGACATTGCCTCCCTGAGGCATGGATGATGATTGGCTTCCTCCGCCGCCCATATTATTCATTGATTGCAATTTTTTCGAATTTTCCCATGGATTATAAATTCCATTCAAATCTGTACTAACAAGCATAGGCGGATTTTCGGTATTGACGATATTATCAGTATCCAGCATTCCCATGCCGCCACCATCGCCCTGACCAGAATTAATCCGGAATCGGAACAAGTACGTCTTTAAGTCTTTGGATATTTTGCCTCATATCCCGCGGGTAACGAACATTAATGGAGAAACGATTTCTTCCTTCGATTGTCACCTCTACCGGCATGCCGCCGATAGCCGCCTCGATGACATCCTGAACGTCCTTCATTGATAATCCATAGCGAGCGATTGCAGATCTATCGGGAATAATATCGATAAAGTAACCACCGGTATTTCGGTCGGAGAAAACGCTTCGAGTGCTGGGAATCTTCGAGAGCGATTGCTCCAATTCCATGCCGATTTTCTCAATCTCATCGAGATTGTTACCAAAGACTTTCACCCCGATTGGAGTTCTGATACCGGTAGAAAGCATATCGATTCTGGTTTTAATTGGCATTGTCCAGGCGTTGGTCCAACCGGGGAATTTCATGGCTTTATCGAATTCGTCGATCAGCTCCTGCCAGGTGATAGTCCGTTTTTCCGGCCAGACAGGATGAAGTATCGATTTCACGAAACCGGGAGCCCAGCTCGAGTACCATCTTTTGACTTCCACGGTTCGCCATTGCTCGCGCGGCTTTAGCTGGACAACTGTCTCTAGCATATTCAGCGGAGCGGGATCAGTTGGAGTCTCTGCGCGGCCGGCTTTACCATAAACGGAAATCACTTCAGGGAATGATCTCATAATTCTGTCTTGATATTGCATATACTGCTTGGCCTGCTCGACTGAAATATTCGGGAATGTTGTCGGCATATAAAGAATATCACCCTCGTTAAGAGCCGGCATGAATTCTGACCCGATCTTGGGAAGCATAGGTATCGACGCTATAATCGCGGCCAAACCGATCGCGATTGTCGTCTTTGGATTGCGCAGAGCGACATATACAAATGGTTTATATAATCTGATTAATAATTTGGAGACTGGGTGATTGGCTTCATGCTTTATCTTCCCGCGAATAAGTATTGTCATCAGGGCCGGAGCTAAAGTAACCGACAAAATTGCCGCAAAGAACATCGAGAATGTCTTGGTATAGGCCAAAGGCTTGAATAATCTTCCCCCTTGCCCTGTTAACGCGAAAATCGGCAGGAAGGCCACGGTAATAATCAGGAGCGAGAAGAATATCGGAGGGCCGACTTCTTTTGCGGCAGCAATGATGACTTCCTTCTTATCCGCAGTGGGAGGGGCTTTTTCCAATCGCTTATGAGCATTCTCAACAAGGACAATGCTGGCATCGACCATGGCTCCGATCGCGATGGCAATACCTCCAAGGCTCATAATGTTCGAGTTGATCTTCAGAATATACATCGGAATAAATGCCAGGCCGATCGCTATCGGCAAAGTTATGATCGGCACCAATGAGCTTCGAAAATGTAGGAGAAATAAAAAAATCACGATAGCAACGACTATTCCTTCTTCGAGCAGGCTATGCTTGAGAGTATCTATTGCTCTATTAATCAGGTTACTTCGATCATAAACAACCTTAAGCTCGACGCCGGGCGGCAGTGTCGATTTTAGATCATTAATTTTGCTCTTTACCCGGTTGATAACTTCCAACGCATTTTCGCCGTGGCGCATGATTACGATACCGCCGACAGCCTCGCCGACTCCGTCAAATTCCCCGACTCCTCGACGGATATCGGAACCAAATCCGACCTTGGCAATACTGCCCAATAGGATCGGTGTTCCATCGCCATCGACTCCCAGTGAGATTTGCCGCAACGATTCCAGGTCTCGAATATACCCTTTACCCCGTATAAAATATTCGCGCCCGGTTAATTCGATGACACGCCCGCCTACATCATTATTACTCTGGCGGATTGCCCGGGTAACATCGCCTATAGAGAGATTATAGGCATGAAGCTTATCGGGATCGACTTCGACCTGATATTGCTTTTGATAGCCTCCAATACTGGCTACCTCGGATACTCCGGGCACCGATGATAACGCGTATCGTAATGTGAAATCCTGGAATGTTCGCATATCGGCGAGATCATTCTTTCCGGAGGTATCTATCAGCGCGTATTGGAATATCCATCCGATCGATGTGGCATCCGGGCCTATTATAGGCGCCACGCCCTGGGGCAATTTGCTCTGGAATTGGCTCATATATTCGAGCACACGGCTCCGCGCCCAGTACATATCGGTGCCGTCCTCAAAAATTACATATACAAATGACATACCAAACATCGAATAACCGCGCACAGCGGTGACATGGGGCGCGGAAAGCAATGAGGTTACAATGGGATAGGTAACTTGATCCTCGACAAGATCAGGGCTGCGACCCATCCATTCCGAAAAAACTATGACCTGAGTATCGGATAAGTCGGGAATAGCATCGAGAGTGATATTTTTCAAAGCATAATAAGCGCCCGCAATCGCGAACAGCGTTCCAATTATGACGATGGCTTTATTCCTGGCGCAGTAATCTATTATTGCGTTTATCATTATACAGCTCTTTTAATAATTATCTGTTTCCATTTTCAGAAGTTGTTTTTTGCATATCAGGCATATCGGGCATGCTTGGCGCGGCGCCCATGCCTGTAATTGCCGCGTTCAGACGGCTCTCGGAATCTATTAAGAAATTCGCGCTGGTAACCACTTCTTCGCCCGAGGAAAGGCCGCTTAATATCTCCATCCAGTCATCCGATGAACGGCCGATCGTGACTTTGCGCGGCTCGAAATGCTTGCCATTGCGAACGACAAAAACATACTGTACTTCGCCGCCATCGATTACGGCTTCGGCAGGCACCACAAGGGCTTTATTTCCGCCGCGGTCAACTTCGACCTCAGCATACATTCCGGGGCGAAGATGCAGCGATGGATTATGGAATTCAATTCGTACTTTTATTGTTCGGGTCTGCTCAGAAACCGAGGGATAGATATATGATATCGTGCCTTCATAATTCTCGCCGGGATAAGATGTAAGCTTCATAGAGGCTGTCTGTCCGGTATGGATATAAGGCAGATCCTGCTCGTAGACATCCCCAATAACCCAGACATTATTCAAATCGGCAATAGTGAAAAGGCTCTGGTCGGGTGAAATAAATTGCCCTGGCAAAACCGCTTTCTCGAGCACATAGCCAGAAAATGGGCTGCGAATAATCATCTGCGCGCTTGGCAGATCAGATTTTTCGATTTCGGAAATTTCATTATTCGAAAGACCCATTAAGCGCAATCGTTCCCTGGAAGCGTCAACTAATTGCAGACGCATCTTGGCAAGAGCCGAATCGCCTACACCGGTCTTAGCGGCATCGCGCGCCACCATGAAATCCTGTTCTGCCTGATATAGATCCTGGCTATATAGTGTCATCAATGGTTGATTGGCCTCGATATATTGTCCGGTCTTATCCACCGCCAAATTCAGCACCCATCCGCTGACCCTGGTCTGGATATTTTTCATTTTGGTTTCATTGGGAGTCACGAAACCCACGATATGAACTTTGCCGCCAGGATTCTTCAATTCGGCAAATCCGGTGCGTAATCCAATCAACTGCAGACGTTGAGGCTCGATTGTCACAGGCATTAGGCCGGGGACAGATGAACTCTCCGGGACTGCGGAAGTAGTCGTGGTTTCCCCCATCCCCGGCATATTTTCCATTCCCTGATCGGTATTGCTTGTTGACGCATTTTGCGGGGGATCATCTGGCATAATCATAGATTCATCTTTTGCGGTTTTGAGAACCAGGTCCATGCCGCATTTGGGGCATCTTCCCGGCTTATCGGAGACTACATCGGTATCCATCGGGCATATATATTGAGCTTTTTTGGGGGACTCCTTTTTAATGGTTGTTTTCTTTGCTTTTGAATCGCCCGGCTTTTGAATCTTTTTATCTTCATTGGCCATCTTTACCAAATTCATGCCGCATTTAGGGCATCGTCCGGGCTTATCCGAAATAACTTCGGGATGCATAGGACATGTATATTTTGCCTGTATTACTGCCGCACTATCGGATGGGCTTTTCTCGGATTCTGATTTAATCGCCGACGAATCTGATGATATCTCTTTCAGGACAAGGTCCATGCCGCATTTGGGGCAACGGCCAGGCTTATCAGAAACAACTTCAGTATCCATGGGGCAGTAATATTGGGCTTTTTCCGAAATCTTTTTAGCGGGCGGAATCGCGGGCATTGATTTTATTTGTGAAGTATCTGTTTTTGCGGCGTTCTTGCCATCGCTATTTATGGGAACGAGCGACATGCCGCAGATGGGGCATTCGCCCGGCTGATTGCTGATATATGTAGGATGCATCGGGCAATGATATTGAGTGATATTCTCCCCTCTGGCTTCCCAGGGCGCGAAACCGAGATAATTAGCTATCATGAATACGGCGAATAACGAAAGCCCTATCAGAAGACACCATCTGATAATAGCCATTGTATGAGTCAATGGCGGAGGAGCCTCTTCGCCCTCAGGCAACGGCTCGTCATCGAGGTGATAATGTTTATCTTCGCTGGACATCATCTTCTCCTTTAAAAATTGTTGCTTTACCTTGTTAGCCCATAATCATCAGGATTGACATAATATTTTTCCGCCTCGGCGATAGTTCGTGATAAATCAAAAGCGATCTGATTCGAAGCGATTTTATCGCGATATATCGTAATCCCGTATGTCAGTAGATTTATGAATTGAATTCTATCAGCAGTATATCCTGCCATAGCGCTTTTATACGCGTCGTAATCCGTCGGAATTATTCGCTCCCGATATAAATTCAGACTCTGAGTAAGCCGTTTCGCCTTTGTATGCAACGATTGCAGATCGGCCTTGATATCGAGAAGCATTTGATTGTATTCGGCATCGACGCCCTCTTTCATGTTGAACATGGATAGCGCCATCTTTCCCTGCTGACGGCCTGAGAATATCGGCAAAGATAAGGTGGCTTGAATATTAACCATATTCATCCGCGCCATACCCATGGGGTCGGGGTAACGGAATCCATAATCGGCCGAAAGATTGAGCATCGGCCAACGCATTCTTCGAGCGGCCGATGCCGAATATTTATAGCTATCGCTTTGCTTTTTCATCTTTCGCAAAGGAGGGTAAGACTCGCCCGCCGACTTAATCCAATCGCTTGCATCATTTGGCAATGAAGTTAATTCCGGTTCTTTCAAATTAATCGATCCGACCACCGGCTCCTTGCCCATTAATGCGTAAATATTATTTTGCGACTCATCGATCATTTGCTGAGTCGATAGGATCTCTGATTCGAGCCGCCAGAGATCGGCTTGAGCAGCTGATACATCAGATTGATTTGCCTGGTTCGTTTGAATTTTCGCCATCGCCGAATTCAGGATATCTTGAAGCAGTTGTTTTTGATCATTCATATCTTTCAGGATCAATTGGCGATAATAAAGATCGTAATAAGCGTACTTTGCGGCGGTAGCCATATCCACTACCATGCCTCGTTTTTCTTCTCCCGAAGCTTCGGCGTCCGCTCTGGCCGCTTTAGTCTGCATATGCTTTTGCCCTGCATAAGGAATATTCTGGCTGATACCAATCATTCGCATGGTCATATCGTCCATTTTGAAATCAAATGATGTAGGAACATTGACCACACCCAGCATCAGCATGGGATCATCCCAGGCGCCTGCGGGACCGATTTTGGCGTATGCTGCTTTTTCCATGTAGCGCGCGGCGGTAAGCCGATCATTGTGGCTTATCACTTGTTTGAGGACATCATTCAAGGTGAGTGTATCATTTACCTGAGCCTGAAGAGTTAGAGGAATTAACGCCGATAATAAGGCGATAATGTATTTGAGATTATTCATTCCTATTTCGTTCTTTCATCACATTATATTGATCCTATACCATATTTGATATCTAACTAATTACTAAAATTCTACTTTGTCATCCTATTTTTTTGCTTCACCATCATTGCTTCATACTATCTGTCCTAATGCAAGAAACATACCATATTCATATAGATCGACATGAAAACGTCTAAGGCAATATAACTCAATGAATTACCGGCATATACTGAGGGTTGAATAAATGGTGGTAAAGATCGTATTATGTAGAATATTCTACAATTTTGTTGACATTTGTAGAATTATGGCTATTAATATCTCATGCTTACTCAACGGACAAAATTGATTCTGGTGATCATAATCACATCATTGACACTTACATTTCATTATTACGATATACTTTTCGGCTCGATGATCGGGCACTCCCATTTCATCCACGCGATCCATGGGCGGCTTTGCTATATCCCGATTGTGCTTGGCGCGATCTGGTTTGGATTGCGTGGCGGGCTGCTTACAGCAACAGTCATTGGTGTCTTTTCAATAATTTATATAGGAATAAAGCCAGTTAACGATCCCAATGAGCTTTATAGCGAATTGGTGGAAATAGTATTCTATTTCGCAATTGGCGGATTTTCAGGGATATTGCTTGAAAGCGAAAAAGCCTCTCGCAAGAAAAAGGATGAAGCTGAAAATAAGCTTCGTCAATCTGAACGGTTATCGTTGATGGGGCAGATGGTTGCTTCTATCGCGCATGAGATAAAAAATCCATTGGGGTCGATAAAAGGAGCGGTGCAGATTCTCAAAGATAAAACCACGCCGGCAAATGATAGAACCGAATTCACATCGATAATAGAAAAAGAAGTCAATCGCCTTGATTCTGTAGTGGGCGATTATCTTTCATACGCTAAACCGACCCCAATCAATAAGACTGATCTGGACGCGGGTGAATTACTTTCGACCATATTAAGGCAGATGCTAAATGAATTCGAGAAACATCATATAGAGATTCAATTCGAACCGCGCAGTTTCCCCCATATTATGGGCGACAAGAACAGGCTGCATCAGCTATTCTTGAATATAATTATCAACGCCATGCAGGCCATGCCCGACGGCGGCACGATAATGATTGAAAATCGTCTAAGATCAGATGACTCACCAAAATCTGTCGAAATTACAATTGCCGATACCGGAAAAGGAATCGCGCCCGACAACCTGGTGAAAATATTCGATCCTTTTTTCTCGACCAAGGCGCACGGTACAGGCTTAGGTTTGGCGACTGCCAAGACGATAGTTGACGAACATGGCGGACAGATCAAGGTAGATAGCGCGCCAGCAAATGGCACTACCTTTACGATTACATTACCGGTTGCCTGACGTACACGAATAATTATGGAAGAATATCGCATATTAGCAGTCGACGATGATGAATCGTTGAGAAGAATTATCGATTATAATCTCAAGCAAAGAGGTTATCTCTCGACATCGGTGGAATCTGCCGAGCAAGCCCTGGAATTATTAAAGAAATCCGCTTACAACCTCCTCATAACTGATCTGAAACTTCCCGGTCTCAGCGGAATGGAATTGATGCAGAAGGCAAAAGCGATTTACCCTGATATGCCCGTTATTTGCATCACCGCGTTCGGCACAATTGAAAAAGCAGTCGAGGCGATGAAATTAGGGGCATTCGACTATATAACCAAGCCGTTTGACAGAGATGATTTTCTTATGACTGTTGAAAAGGCATTGGAATTCCAAAGATTAAAAGATGAGAATATCAGGCTGCGGCGCGAACTTGATGGTCAATATTCATTCTCGAATATTATTGGTGTCTCAAGACCGATGCAGGAGATATTTCTAACTATTAAGAAAGTCGCCGCTACCGACGCCACTATTCTTATCACGGGCGAATCAGGAACAGGTAAGGAGTTAGTGGCCAAGGCAATTCACCGTTACAGCGACAGAGCAGCGAACTCGATGATTACTGTAAATTGCGCCGCCATCCCGCGCGATCTTCTAGAGAGCGAGCTTTTCGGGCATATCATGGGGTCATTTACAGGCGCGATAAAGAATAAAACAGGAAAATTTATTCTCGCCAATAATAGCACAATTTTCCTCGATGAAATCGCGGATCTTCACCCTGAATTGCAAGCCAAATTACTGAGAGTATTGCAGGAAAAAATCGTCGAGCCGGTGGGATCGAACGAATCAATTTCGATTGATATTCGAGTGATAGCCGCCACGAATCAGGACCTGTCTTCGAGAGTCAAGAATGGCCTATTTCGCGAGGATCTATTTTATAGACTGAATGTTATTCCAATTACAATACCGCCTTTGCGGGAACGGCGCGATGATATTCCGATGCTGATCGATTATTTTGCCAGGCGATTTTCGGATGACGAAGCTGTTTCATTTGATAATAGAGCTTTAGACGCTTTGACGAATTATTCATGGCCTGGCAATGTCAGAGAATTGGAAAATTTCATAAAGAGAATCATAATTCTTGCCAAAGGCAAAAAGATAAAGATCACTGATCTGCCGGACGAAATACTAAACCAAAAACCCAATGGCATTATTTCTCAAAATGACAACGCCAGAAGCCCATCTATTTTAGTTGATTCAGAAATAAAGATGATCGCGGAGGCATTGGGAGCCTGCGGCTGGAACCAGAGCAAAGCCGCAAAGAGACTTGGAATTCCGCGCCATGTGCTTATTTATAGAATGAAAAAATATGGGATTAAAGAAATCTAACGGATGAATTATCCTAAATGCGATTATCTAATCTAAAGTCACTCTTCTAATAGCCTTCAAAGTCAAATCGCGATATCTCAGATAGCTTTTTTGAGTCGGATCGAATGAATTGATATGGACACCGCCCTGTGAGAGGCTGGAGTGAAGGTACTCGGTTGGAGACAGGGCAATTCCCACGTGTTTCGGGAAATAGAGTAAATCTCCGGGCCGAATTTCGGTCTGCCCGATTTTCCTGCCAATTTCTTTCTGATGTCTCGATTTTCTTGGCATTATCAGGCCAAAGTATTTCAGAATAATATTTACAAAACCTGAACAATCGACTCCGAAATAAGACCTGCCGCCCCAGAGATATGGAACACCCATAAATTTCATGGCGTAGATCGATCATTTCGGGGACCTTATCGAATGTCAATTTCGGTTTTTCGCTAGATAAAATCAAGATCATTTCTATCGATATAGAAATCACCATATCTATGGCATTTGCATAAGACAAAACTGTCGGAATAAACTTCGGCTTTAATTTCTGCCGCGAACGGCAGCATTGTGATTATAGAAGATTTTTTGCCGGGGATAGAATAGGCAGAGGCCAGAACTGATTTGACGGTATAATCTACTCCAGGTCGACTTTCATCGTTCGATATAAAAAGGTTATTAATATACCCCTTAAAACCGTCATGCAATTTTACGCGCGAGTACAGCTTGCCCTTGCTTAAAATCTCGACGGGCTCATTATATAATGCTTGAGTTCTTCGCTCGGATTTGAATTTGGGCTTTTTGCGGATATCGGCGACGTTAATATTAATTCTATGAAGCATTTACTACTTAGGGTGTTTTATAGATTACCGCATTGATATTCATACCAGCTCCTACCGAGGCAAGCACCAGTATATCATTACTTTTCCATTTATAGCCGTTGAGAATCCCCTGCCGCAGGAAATCAAGCATTGTCGGCAGGGTGGCAACTGAACTATTGCCAAGGCGATAAATGGTCATCGGCATAATATCGTCGGGCACATCTTTTTCGTCGTAGAGTTTGTATATTCGTTTTAAAATAGCTTCATCTAATTTGGCGTTGGCCTGATGCATCAAAACCTTTGAGACATTGCGCAGAGCCAGCCCTGCCTTGGTCAGAGCATCTTTTACGACTTGAGGAACTGTCTTGATCGCGTATTCGTAAAGCTTGTGGCCATCCATCTTGAGGAATAAATCATTTTCTTTATGATTGGGATTATTGGATTTATCCATCCAGAGCATAAACGCTTCATTAAGCGTATCCGAACGTGTGGCATGAGCCAGAATCCCGACAGGCGACGAGCTTTCCCTGGCATCCAGAATTGTTGCGCCGGCTCCGTCAGCGTAAATCATGCTGTCGCGGTCGTGCGGGTCAGAAATTCGGGATAATGTCTCTGCACCTATAACCATGATCCGTTTGGCATCGCCGGATCGAATGTAGTAATCGGCCTGAATAATACCCTGGAGCCATCCCGGGGCATCCGAATGGCAAATCATAGGCGACTGTATAAGGATTCGCTATGGCCAATTTATGCTTTACCCTCGCTGCCAGTGACGGCACGAATTCCGATCTTCTATTATTGGCTCCGATATCGCCGAAATTGTGAGCGACAATGATATAATCCAAACTTTCTTTGTCGATACCGGATGACTGCAAAGCATTCTGGGCGGCCATTAGGGCTATATCGGATGCTTTAAGATCGTCGGTAACATATCGTCGTTCGGTAATACCGGTAATCTCTTTGAGTTTATTGATTATTTCGTGATTGTCTTTATCGATTTTGATGCCATCGACATTATAGAATTCATTCTGGAGGAAGTCATCATTGCTGACAATTCTTGTGGGTATATAGCTTCCTGTACCTGCTATTATTGAAAAAATGTCTGATTTCATGAGTTTGTATTTTAAAATTGTACCGGAGATCCCGGTCTCAATTTTATCCCCGGCAAAGCCCTGCCAGTATCCCGAACAGGGTCATTCAATTCCCAATTGGTTTAATGATAACCAATTCATACCGCCGCTTATTATACCAAATCCGGACATTAATTGAAAGTATATTTCGAAACATTGGAACAAAAAATGGAGTAAAATAAATGTATAGATAGATTGACCGCCTTGAAGTCGATGTTTATATTGATTTGATGAAGTGTTATTTTTGCTCTTTGAAAACATGGGGGCGATTGGTTTCGACGGGATAGTCGAGGTCAAACTGGCGCGCCGAGGTCCCAGTATCTCGTTAAACACCGGGAAACACTACAAGTGCCAACGATTATTCGTACGCACTAGCTGCCTAAAACACTGGTGGCTCGTTCTACTTAAGCTTGCTTATCGGCTTGGGATAGAGCGTCGATACTGATAAGATAGCCTTGCGGAATGTCTCCGGCTGCGGGGCGAAAAAAAAGGGGGCTGGACAAAAGGAAAGCCTGGCTGTCGGCGTTCCAATTGTCGAGAATCAAATGACTGCCTATGCGTGTAGAAGGTTTTTCTGAGGCATCTTCGGACGGGGGTTCGATTCCCCCCGCCTCCATTGAATTTAATAAAGAATTTTAAATGGTTCATCTTTATGTATTACAGGGAGAAGAGGGCAAGCGATATGTTGGAATAACCAACAATCTTAAACGTCGTCTATCTGAACATCATTCAGGACAGACCAAGGGCGGCCAAATCATTGGCGAATTTAAATTGATCCATACCGAGCAATTTGAAAATTACGATGCTGCACGGGAAAGGGAAATATTTTTAAAATCAGGCGTTGGCCGTAAATGGTTAGACGAAAGATATCCTCGGACGTGGCCCGCCTGAGGCGGGCAAGGCAAGCCAGGGGCTTGGTCGCCTATGGCGACTTCGATTCCCCCCGCCTCCATTGAATTGAGGCTTCCTAAGTCGTTAAGGGATTTGAAGAAGCCTTTATATTTTGAAATATTAGATTTTGCTGCTTAGCAGAAAATACGACTTAACTTTATTCATAAATTTAATTGCTTAAAATCTTGTCGATAAATATAAAAAGCGAATTAAATAAAAAATAATGATAGACTTCGTTTTATTTATTATATTAGCTAAAGTCTTGGTCTAGATTAGCATGGAGGTAAAAATGAAAATGGCAATTTGGTTATCTTACGATTTGGGGATAGATGGCGACTATATGAATTTATTTCATTGGCTAGATTCAAAAGAAGCCAAGGAATGCGTAGGTAATTTTTCTTTTTTTTATTATGAATATGAAAAGAATATTTTGGATGAAATAAAGAGAGATTTGTCTGCAGCGATGAATTTAAGATTACAAGATAGAATTTACATTGTGCGTGTTGAAAATGGCAAATCAATTGGGAGTTTTATCAAAGGACAGAGAAAAGTGGCTCCTTGGCTCGGATATGCAGCGAAAACAGTGGGAAGTGGTCAGGATGAATAAGATACCGCGTTTCATATTAGCCGATACTGTATTCTGGATTGGTTTACTTGATAAAAACGATCAATATCATCAGAAATCTATTATGGCCTTTGAGAAAATTAGGCTTTTTAATTTTGCATTGCCTTGGCCCACTCTTTATGAATTTCTAAATACTAGATTATTAGGAAATAGTTTGTGCGTAGCTCAATTTGAAAGAAGTATGGCAGAATTATCTGTATCATATATAGATGATTCTCCTTATAGAGATAGGGCACTAAAAGAGACCATTGAATTGGCAGCTAGAGGTAAAAGGCGCGTTAGTTTTGTAGATATGATTATTCGAAATATGCTTCAAAATGAAAGTTTGCACATTGATTATTTGGTTACTTCCGATATCCATCATTTTAATGATGTGTGTGAAAGAAGAAAAATCGAAATACATAGCCTCCAATAGAATGCCTAACATTGCCACGTTAAAATCTAACCCTATATTAATTAGATGAATTGCGAGGGCGAATAAAACTGCTATATATGTTCTTTTGCAAATGAATGATAAAAAATTAGCGGATCATCGCTCTTCATTTTAATACAATGTTGAATTTGCTTACTGCTAGACTTCCATTCCCCCCGCCTCCACAATGATTTGAGGCTTCCTAAATCGTGCAAATGCAGTTGAAAACATTCGTATTTTATTTTGACACTCAAGTTTACTTCTATTTCCTAAGCTTGGCCTTATGGTCGCGAGGTCTCCCTAGCAGATTTTAAGTTGTCAAATTTTCCTAAGTGGCTTGCATTTAGAGATGAAACTTCAAACTCCCATTCAATCCCCTATGGATTATTTATAGATCGAATTATTTTTTTCATTAATACCCTCAGTTATCAATAATGCAGCCAATGGTGCTCGATCTAGATATGGCTTGCACTCGAAACGCAAAATGGCTACTATAGGTATTAACGGTTCAGCCATCCTAGATTGCAGGGATTTGCAAGAGTCTTATACCGAACCCGTAATGGCAGTTGTTGGAACAACCGCCTCTTTTAGTTAACAGGTCATAATTTGCTGCAACGGAATCTGGCCGACAGAAAAGAGATTTAATATATGGATAACGATTCTAATAATTCCAAACTTGATCGCATCGCATTTATCGGCAACTACCTGCCGCGCCATTGCGGCATTGCCACCTTTACTACTGATTTGTGTGAGGCCATTGCCACCCAGTACAGTCAAAAAACCTGCATCGTGCTTCCGGTAAATGATATCGAGGCCGGCTACGCATATCCAACCCGTGTTCGGTTTGAACTTACCGAAAAAGACATTAATTCCTATCGTCGCGCCGCCGATTTCTTGAACATCAACGATGTAGATCTTATATCTCTCCAGCACGAATATGGTATTTTCGGAGGGCATGCTGGCAGCCATATTCTGGCCCTCTTGCGAGAATTGCGGATGCCTATTGTCACGACTCTACATACCATATTGCGAAACCCCGATCCCAATCAGCTTCGAGTATTAAAGGAAGTGGCGGCCCTGTCCGATCGGTTGGTGGTTATGAGCGCGCGCGGCGTGGAATTTCTGCAAGAAGTATATGGTGTAGACCCGGGGAAAGATCGATTTAATCCCTCATGGCATTCCTGACGTGCCATTTGTCGATCCAAGTTTTCACAAAGACCTGTTTGGAGTCGAAGGCAAAATTGTCTTACTTAGCTTCGGTTTGCTCTCGGCAAACAAAGGGATCGAGAATGTCATTTCAGCCCTTCCCAATATTTTAGCCCGATACCCAAATGTAGTATACATAATTCTTGGCGCTACCCATCCCCATGTATTGCGGAATGACGGCGAATCATACAGGCTATCACTGCAATGGCTGGCTCAGGAGAAAGGTGTAGAGGGTCAAGTGATTTTTTATGACCGCTTTGTCAGTTTGGAAGAGCTTATTCAATTTATAAGCGTAGCGGATATTTATATCACGCCCTATCTTGATGCCGCACAAATTACATCGGGCACGCTTGCTTATACTGTAGGGGCCGGCAAGGCTGTAATTTCAACACCATACTGGTATGCCGAAGAGATGCTGGCCGACGGACGTGGAGCGTTGGTACCTTTTCGGGACCCGGCGGCGCTGGCCGATCAGGTAATCAGTCTCCTGGACAACGAATCCCAGCGACATGCTATGCGCAAGAAAGCCTACATATTTGGAAGAGATATGATCTGGCCGCAGGTGGCGAGTCGTTATATGGAAAGCTTCGAACGCGCGCGGGCGGAGCGGCGTCATTTCTGCTCGGCAGGAATTCGCGGTTAAGCCGTTGGACAAACGTCCCGGTGAATTGCCGCCTCTTAAAACAGACCACTTGCATCATATGACAGATGAGACCGGCATATTACAACATGCCATTTTCACGATCCCCAATTATATAGAGGGATACACCACCGATGACAACGCCCGTGCGTTGATGGTAAGCGCTCTTCTGGAAGCAATAGGTAATCGAGAAGCCCCGGAACTGGCCTCCCGTTATCTTGCATTTATCTGGTATGCTTTCAATACTGAAACGGGATGTTTTCGTAACTTTATGGATTATCAGCGTAATTGGCTGGAAGTTAACGGTTCCGATGATAGCCACGGCCGCACGTTATGGGCGCTTGGGCATTGTCTTAGGACGATCGAACATACCAGCCTTACAAAGTATGGCCGGCCGCTTGTTTGAACAGGCTTTGCCAGCGATCCTTAACACAACCAGTCCGCGCGCCTGGGCATTCGCGCTTATTGGAATCCATGAATATTTACAGCGGTTTACCGGTGACAGTAGAGCCAACCAGGTCAGCGAGGAATTATCCGGACGATTATTGAAATTGTATCAAGATAATCGCTCGGAGAACTGGCACTGGTATGAAGATAAACTGACTTATTGTAACGCTGCCTTACCGCATGCGTTGCTCATGTGCGGCCAATCAATACCGAATGCCGCCATGACCGAAACCGGACTGGAAGCGCTTGGCTGGTTGGCCGATCTTCAACGGTCAGAGAAAGGGCATTTTGTGCCTATCGGATCCAATGGCTTTTATCAGCAAAATGGCGTGCGCGCCCGATTCGATCAACAACCGGTAGAGGCTCAGGCGATGGTCTCCGCCTGCCTCGAAGCTTACCGGATCACGGGAGATAAACGTTGGCGCAAGGAAGCCCGTCGCGCTTTCGAATGGTTTCTCGGACGCAACGACCTGAATCTTCCAGTTTACGATCCAACAACTGGAGGTTGCCGGGATGGCCTGCATCCGGACCGGCCTAACGAGAATCAAGGGGCCGAGTCGACACTGGCCTTTCTACAATCATTGCTTGAATTACGACTAGCTGAAAATCCACTTCTAACTATCGAGGCAGAATCAAAATGAGCAATCAATATCCCGAACTTTTTATTCGCCATAACCAAAATCCAATATTGAGCGCTGATAGATTGGCCCTATCCGGCGCATAGCGTATTTAACCCTGGAGCGGTATTGTTGGCCGACGGAACCACTCTTTTGTTGTGTCGCGTGGAAGACCGTCGCGGCCATTCCCACCTTTGCGCTGCCCGCTCGGCCAACGGCATAGATAACTGGAAAATTGATTCTCAGCCCACTT
Source organism: uncultured candidate division Zixibacteria bacterium (assembly GCA_963817915.1). Classification (GTDB taxonomy): domain Bacteria; phylum Zixibacteria; class MSB-5A5; order UBA10806; family UBA10806; genus CAWFQL01. Next base: position 469,660 of record CAWFQL010000012.1, on the reverse strand, counting down.
TACTCGCGGATCCCGAGTAATTTCCCGGAAGAATTGTGGGGCATTGAAGATCCGCGCATAACCTATGTGCCCGAATTAAGGAAATTCGCTATCGTTTATACCGCCTACACGCGTGACGGCGCGGGCGTAGCCCTGGCGCTTACCGAGGATTTTAATCACTTCGAGCGCTATGGTTTGATAATGCAGCCTGAAGATAAAGATGCGGCCCTACTGCCTCATCGTATCGGTGGAAACTGGGCATTGATTCACCGCCCGGTAAGTTCGCCCGGCGCCCACATGTGGATTTCCTATTCATCCGACTTGCGCCAATGGGGCAATCACAAATTAATGTTGGAGGCCAGGCTTGGCGGGTGGTGGGATGCGAATAAAATTGGTCTATCGTCTCCGCCTATCGAGACTGGGAAAGGCTGGCTTGTAATCTATCACGGGGTTCGACAAAATGCAGCTGGCGCTATTTATCGACTTGGCCTGGCGTTGTTCGATTTGCAGGCACCGGAGCTATGTCTTAAGCGAAGCAACGAGTGGATTTTTGGTCCGGAAAAATCTTACGAGCAGCGAGGCGATGTAGACAATGTAGTCTTTCCCTGCGGGTGCACTTTAGCTCCCGATGGCGACACCATCCGCATGTATTACGGCGCGGCGGATACGAGTATCGCTTTGGCCACAGGCAGTCTTCGCGCTATACTGGAATGGCTTGAAAAACACTAATAAAGTACCTGACGTCACCAGCCGTGTTCGCCAGGCCGAATCGAAAACACATGATAATAGTTCTTGACATTCAAGCACATAGTCGCTATGCTTGTCATGGTAACGATCTCCGTTATTAGTTTTCTCAAGCCTTGCCCAGCACTCAATCCTTGGTAAAAATTAATCTGAGGTCACAAAGCGCAATAAAGCGCAGAAATGTATTTAATTTTGCCGAAGGATCGCTCCTAACAAAGTGAGCGGCAAGATGAACGAACAAAGGAGAAAACGATGAATTTATTCGTCGGAAATCTAGCAAGACAGACAGCAGTAGACGATCTTCGTCAGGCATTCGAAAGCCATGGACAGGTCACATCTGCGAACATTATTAAGGACAAGATGAGCGGCGAATCCAAGGGATTCGGCTTTATCGAAATGCCTACCCAGTCCGAGGCCGAAGCCGCGATCGCCAATTTGAATGGCAAAGAGCTTGATGGCCGCGCGTTGACTGTAAATGTTGCTAAGCCACGTTCAGAGAGTAGCAGTAGCAGTCGCTCCCGCTATTAGCGAAGGACGCAAGGCGAGGCCAGCATTAGCTGGCTGAGATATCGAACGATTCTGCTCCATTGAGGGCAGATAGCCGATAAAATAAAGGACTGGTATTTTGCCAGCCCTTTTTTTATTTGATGGATTTTTCATTTCAGAGAAACTTCGAGTAATATTTGATTGGAGGCCGCGATAGGCCGAAATCCAAAAATTTACGTTACCAAAACTTGGCCCCATTTGGGCACCGCAGTCATAAACCCACACTCTATTTAAGGAAAACGGGATTCGATTCCCCCCGCCTTCGTTGAATCAATTTAATGTGGTTCTATTGAACTTAGGGTGATATTCCGTTCCGGTCAGGCCCTAAACTATTATTTTATTGACGGCTTGCGGCTGACTTCATAGCGGGCGAGGATATTACCCGAACCTTCCCAAGTACGAGTTTTAACGAGCTTAAGTGACACTCGTGGGTGGCCGTCAAATAACGGAGTGCCTTCGCCGCCGATCAATGGGAAAAAAGCAAGATGCAATTCATCCACCAAATCATGTACAAGCAAATCATTCCAGAGCAGACGGCTCAAGATCACAAGGATGTCTTTGCCAGGTTGTTGTTTGAGTTCGGCAATCTCTTTGTATGCATCCAATCGTTTGATGATACGCGTATTTCCCCAAGGCGCTAATTCCGCTTCTTTCAGTTTGTCCGAAATGACGATTTTCTCGATAGAGGTCATTAGCCCCGCGATCTCACGTCTGATATTAGTTGATTTGGGATTATTCGGGACGCCCGACCAGTAATCCTTATTGCCCAGGAATGAATTGCGACTTAGAAGCAGAAAGTCCGAGGATCGCATCAGTTCAGCATTGTAAAAATCGAAACTATCGTCATTCGCGTAATCTTCATGCAGGTCGGCAAATAACGAGTTTATACGTTTATCCTTCCCTTCATAAAGACCATCCAATGTGACAAAATTACAGACAATGAGTTTACGCATGTTGCCGCTCCTTATTGATATTTATCAATTGCCACGCGGGCATTTGCCATGGGATGGTCAATTGCCCATTGGATAAACTTAACCTTTTTTCTGCTAAAATGTTCCTGCGATATCATGCCGGTAACGCGATTAATGCACCGTTATCAGGTTTTGAAATCATTATTTCTGCATCGATCATTTGCTTTTTATAATTTGACAAATTAGAGCTTCGACTCTATAATTAAATATTAGTCGTTATGCGTTTTCCCCAGAAACGCTGATGATAGTATTTAAGGAGCGCGTGCATGGTTCTAATAATACTCATGCCGGACGAAATCTGCCGAAGAATCGCTTTCGATTTAATTCGACAATTAAAACTCGTAAAAATTCAAAACGGATTTTACACTAATATTAGATCGTCTTCCTGGCTGTAGCATTTATCAAAAAGAGTGGCATAAAATTAATCCTGGAGAAAAAAATGGATACACTTGATAGAATAAAATTCGATGCCTCATCTGACGATATTTTAGTCTGGAAATATCCAAGCGATGAGATTAAAATAGGCAGTCAATTAATAGTGAATCAGAGCCAGGAAGCGATTTTAGTCAAAGGCGGACAGGCGCTTGATTTATACGGCCCCGGGACTCATACGCTGGTTACTCCTAATTTTCCATTATTGAATAAGATTGTAAATTTAGCCTTTGGCAATCAAACTCCATTTACCGCCGAAATTTGGTTTTTCAATAAGACGGCAAAGCGAGATCTAGGATGGGGGACCAATGGGCTGATTCCGCTTATGGATCCCAAAATTAATGTACCCATAAATTTGGGCGCAAATGGCTACTGGGGTTTGAGGATCAAGGATTCTCGAAATTTTTATTCTCAGGTCGTCGGAACAATAGGGATAACTAATGCCCGGAAGATTGTAAAATATTTTACAGGCGAAATTGCTCAGCGAGTCGGTGATATGCTGTCAAAAATAATGGTTGAAAATAAAGTTTCAATATTTGATATAAATTCAAAATTGAATGAGCTCTCTAAACAAATGGAGAATAATCTATTCAAGGAATTTGATCGATTCGGTATTGAGATAACCAATTTTAATATTGAGTCAATCAGAATTCCTCAAGAAGAGATGGCGAAAATCCAAGAAGTTTATGGTAAAAAGATGGAAATAGATCTAATTAGCAATTCGAAAGTGGGCTCCGCCTATACTACAATGAAAATACTCGATTCTATCGAAAAGGCGGCTGAAAATGATAGCGGTATTGCAAACGCTTTTCTGCTGGGCGGCGCGGGTATAAGTATTGGGGCCGAGGCTGGCAGGCGAATAGGTCAGAATATTGCCGGTTCGACTGAGGAAGGTTCAAGTCAGGTTAACAAATCGATACCCGGAGACGCTTTCGCCAAAATGAACGATATCAAGAAAATGCTTGATGCCGGGCTAATTTCCAAAGAAGAATACGATATGAAAAAGAAGGATATATTAGACAAGATTTAGCTGCCCTTATGAATAGATTTAACGAGAATAAAAGAATGGGCGCCATCTCGATATTCGGCTATATAATTACAGCGGTATCAGCAATAATAATACCCCTTTTGCTAGTCCCGGGGAACAATCGATCTCCATATTTCTGGCTCAGGATAATTTGGATTGAGATTCTGACTGCCTTGGCATGGGGGGTGATCGGCGGTTTACTAAAGAAAATATTTATATCAAAGATCAAGTTGACAGAATCTTCTGGGATCTTGCCGGCACTCGGAATGATTATACTTGGCTATATTGGCATATCATTTCTACTGACAGTCGGTGGGGCATTTACGCCCGATACTTTCATTTCAGGTAGATATTTTTTAATTGCCCAGATCCTTGCATTTGTCTTGGCAACTGTAATATGCGTATTTCTTATGCATGCCGATTCTGCGTCAAGCATAGGTCCGGAAGCCATAGACAATGTCATCGCATCAAGAGAATTATGCTTATTGCTTCAAGCACAAGAAGATCGTTTATCTGAAGCAAAAGGATATTCGGATTCGCATGATGAATTAGAAAAGATTCGAAATGAAATAAAGTTATTGAAAGAGAAATTTAAGTATTCAATAAATCATGCTGGTTCTTTTAAGGGCAATCAAGAATATCTATTGCTTGCTGATAATATTAAAATTCTTTGCACAGACATTTCGAATTTGGACTTATCAGGAATCGATAATAGGGCGGATTTGATTCTCTTGGGACAGCGAGCTATCGGGCTAAGGTCAATCGCAAATCGGGTTGCGATCCAATGAGACAGAAAAAACGAAGCTTTGATATCATTATATTTATGAGGTCTAATTGGAAACTGGATCAATGAAAACTCGATTATCCTGGTAAAATATCATGCCCATAAGATTTGAATGCCCTTATTGCCTTGCGGGTCCCCCGAAAAATGAACCTCTCGACGAATGCGACAAGTGCCAAAATAAGCTTTATATCAAGAATTTGGCCGACTTCAACAAAATTAAAAATGACAATGCTCGGGCATATATAGATCAGCTTAAGATTTTATCCGAATCAAATCCGGATAATGAAGAATACCATCATGCGATTGGATTGGGCTGTCTCGAACTTAGGCTATACGATGAGGCAATTGATAGATTCAGGAAAGTTGTCAATCTGAATTATAAGAACGCAAACGCGCGTTATTATCTTGCCTTATCGTTATTAAAAGGCCGACGGCCAAAGTCAATTACAAAGCGAGAAGTACAGGAAATAGAAAGCCATCTAAACGCCGCAATCAAACTTGACAATTCTAAAGCACATTATCTTCATTTATCCGCCATAATAAAATGGGGGTATTATGAAGACAATGGGCTCATTGTCCCTCCCCCGGGCCCCGGTAGTATTATGATTGAAGTCAGTAAATTAAACCAGGATAAGGCCGAAATAGAAAAAATGCTTGGCCATTTGGATTTCCAAAACAAGTACGTAAAAGATAAAGTCAGGAAGAATAAACCGGACAACATTCATGAAGAAACGAAGAGATTCCGTATAAAGAATTACTTTGATCAATCTCCAAATTGGGCTCGCCTCTGTTTGTTTGTAGGCGCAATCGCATTAATTATGGGTTTAAGTATTTCACAGGAAATCATAATCGCAGCGGCGATTGTAATTTGCATGGGACTCTTTGGAATCTCGTGGCATCAATGGCAAATGCCCTCGACCGGAGAAATGGACTGGTATCTGGCCGAAGACAAAGAAAATCTGATCAATGTCATTTCGATGGATAAATTCTCTTTCGATCATGCCAAGATAGTTGCTCGTTCGGAATTGACCTATATCGCGGATCGAACCAATGCCCAATATCGTCAAAAATTCGGCAGGGATAAGAAATGGAGATTTACACCCCTGCTACTGTCCGTAATATCATTTGGTCAAGATCAATTGCTATGCTACTCGTGCTCATTTGATCTAATTACGGGCAAGGCCTCAGATGAGACTACACATGAATTTTTTTATAAGGATATTGTTTCAGCGTCAACAAATTTTGAGAAACAGCGATCGATACATGACGAAAAAATATTGATTGATATTGAAAAGTTTACAATTACAACATCCGCCGGAACCAAATTCTCCATTCACATAAAAGATCCAAATTTTGACTTAAGCAAAAAAGGAGAGACTGCGTGGGGCGCAGTTGGAGAAAGTGCAATACAGGCAATCAGAAAATGCTTGCGGGAAAAGAAGGAGTAGTAAGATAATTTGCCATACTTTAATCTTTAGCGAAGGAAAAGCCTTAGCGTTATCGCTCATTCTTCCACTAGCAGAATATTTCGAAGTTATTGAAGATAGAATTCGCCATTTCCCATAATGGCCGTTCGATAGATTACTACTCATCTCAATTAGCTGAAAGAAAAAGCGCCCTACAGTTAATAGGACGCTTTCATTTTCTCCATAATAAATTCGGGCAAATTCAAATTTATTTCAAATATAGTATCTTTTTTGAGACAAATGAATTATTGGCGCCTATCCTAAATATGTAGGTGCCCGAAGACAAACCATTGGCCTGCCAATTATAGGAATATCGGCCCGCTTCCCGCAGTCCGATTGGAACGCTTTTTAAATTCCGCCCCAAAATATCAAAAATATCAATTGTAACTTCGCCTGCCGATGACAGACTGTATTCAATTATGGTAGACGAATTAAAGGGGTTAGGATAATTCCCCAGAATACTCAATTTTCCCGGAATGCTCAAACCAATATCTTCGGGGTCAAGGCCCTGAAGATTCTGATAAGCAGTGATTGCGTCAGTCAGAAAGGTCACAAATATCGGAGCAACCGTTTGATTGGCCAATAAATTGGGATGAGAATCGCTTCCAGCTCCACCATAAACTTCGCGCAGGCAATTGTAATAAATTGAAGTCGAGTCATGTTCCATTAAATAATGTCTGAAATCAAAGACAATAATATTGGGATGGCCGGATAGGTACGTCGAAGACGTCAGCCAATCGGCGAATCGCTGGGCGCGTGCGGCATTTGCGGTTGTCGTAGCGCTCCTGACCAATGGCGGCGGAGTAAACGGGATAAAGATCTTCTCGGGATGGGCATCCATAATAGTGCGCATAGCCAAATACCAATTTTGGTAATCAGTCAGCATTTGCTCGCTCGAAATATCGCTGGCTGGAAAACAGGATTTGAAAATAAACACATCATGGGTAACGGTGTCGACCCCCATTGGATGCGCAAGGAGAAATCGGCTTAATGCATTATCAGGAGGATTATTAATTGGCAACATAAACAATGCATACAAACCGTCTGGGTTGGTATTATCATTGGGAATATTGTAATTGGCAAAATAACTACCGCTCTGATTGTGCACGCCATCTGCATTATAGCCGTGGTCCCAAAACTCGAGGTTTGTGCCATGCGCGGTGTTGTAGGCCGCGATCAGGCTACGCACTCCACCTTGATTAATTAAATTATTTCCGGTAGAATGGTGGAGCATCATGATATTCGAAAAATTGCCGGCAACTCCGAGATTGGCTCCCAATATGACAAGGCTGATTATTAAAGCGAATGAAAGAAATCTATTCATAAAACCTCCATTTATTGTCCTTCAAAATTAATATCGGAAAGAATCCTTATACAATGACTTTAATGCAACAATCATGCCCTCTAATGTGATTCAAAAATGCATTGTGAGACAACGGCTTAGCACGGACATTCCGGGCGATTCAAGAGCCCATATGTACAATGAAAGGCTGTATATAATGCCCATAACAGCTCTCCCATGCAGCATATAAGCTTAAGTCGCTTATTGAAATCTGAGCATTGCTCATAATTCGCGCAGTAACTATTTTTCGTAGCGTTTACCTGCATTCAGATCGGAATACTACTAATAATTACGGCTAAAAGGCTTCCATGGCCGGTGAAAAGGCTTCGGTAATCAGAGTGAGCAAATACAATGTTTTAAGCAAGCTTTTATATAGATTTTCTCCGCATTCATTCTTTTTTTTCTTGATGATTCTCCAAAGTGTCAATGTCATTATGGACCAATAAAAAAAGAAACAATAAACCAGCTTTAATATTCCCGATTTATAACTGCAGTATTTTTTGAAATATAATATTCTGGATTTAAAGAAATTGTAATCCGATTCATATTGATTCAAGTTCATTCTACTCATCCCTATTAAATGAATGACATCAATATTAGGTAAATAATAGCTATCGAGTTTGGCATTTTTCAGACGGGTAAAATAGTCGTTTTCTTCTGAAAAAAGAAAAAACTCTTCGCCTAAATAGCCGATTTTTTTGATAGTTTCCCTTCTGATAATCAAACATGCCGCGGATAATATTTCTTTTTGAATAGGACGCTGATCGTTTTTATTGAGTTTAGTATTGGAAGATAATAGCCTCCTCATGATATTGCCCACTGGAAAGAAGTGATAATTAAAACAATTTCTGATTTCTCCGAAGATCGACGGTAATGATTGAATCGGATTGATGGCTTCGCCATTTTTCTTAATCAGCCTGGGGGCGCAAGCCGCGGCCTGAGGATTGGAATCAAGAAAACTCAGCATATTCTTGATGGAATTTTGTGGAATAATAGTATCGGAATTTAGCAATAGATAATAGTCTGCCTCAGCGGCTTTCAGGGCCTGATTATTTGCGCGGGCAAATCCGAAATTCTCACGATTTTCAATAATTTTGATACGGGGAAATTCATTGTTTATCATCTCAACCGAGAGGTCAGATGAAGCATTATCGACCACCCAGATTTCACTGTCTATATTATTAAGTTCAGCTTCTACGGATTTTAGACAATTTCTGGTTAATTCTTCCGTATTCCAGCTAACGACAATCACTGCGAGTTTTGCCATTTTAGGCCTCCGGAAACGCAAGCGTAATTAGGTAATCCCAATACGCTACAAGTATAATTAAACTAAATACGCATAATTTTATCCGCAAGCTAATTCTGATTTCGGGCTCTTTCAAGCACAAAAAAACTAATCGAAAATAACGCTTTTCAAGATACTACATATCCACATTAGATATTAGCCTCCATTTTTGGTGGAAATCCTCGAAAATTGAATATATACTAATTTGGACGATTATGTTGGCTTGAAGATGCGGCCGATATTTACCAGGAAATTGGATTAATTGGGATCGCGGATGTTGAATCGCCCTCGCCTTAATAGTGATGATAGGAGGTATATATAATGTTGTCATTTATATATCGGACTGCTGGACATATAAAGGAAAAGTTTGAAACTCAAAGGAAAATTCGCCGTTGGGAAAATTTGCGCGAGATGGGCATGCAGATTGGCAAAGGCGTCAACCTGCCGATGTCAACATGGATCGATGCTCCTCACTGCTTTCTGATATCGATTGGAGACAATTGCGGTTTTGGAGAATTGTGCGTCATCCTGGCCCATGACGCCATGCCGAATGAATATATCGACGCCACGAGAATTGGCAGAATCATTATCCATGAATCATGCCATTTCGGAACCAGAACAGTTATTCTGCCCGGTGTAGAAATCGGCCCTATGTCCATCGTGGGGGCAAATTCGGTAGTTTCTTCCGATATACCGCCACATTCGGTCGCCGCGGGGAATCCTGCCAAGGTTATTTGCACATTGGAGGAATATCTCGAAAAACAAAAGAATGCCATGAAAAACCTGCCTCTATTCCCATATAAAGAGTACGATATGAAATACATAACCCCCGAAAAAAAACGAGAGATGCTTGACAGATTATTAAAATGCGACGGCTATATCATCGGAGGGTATACCGCTATGGTGGAAGACGGCGAATGCCTTGTAAGAACAAAATAGAGCTCCGAAATTTCTCGATATTAAAAATTAAGGCAATATGAAAAAACTCATTCTTAAGATCGCCGACGCATTAAACCTATATCCATTTTTCGCGGGCTTTACTAAAAACACGGCAACTGTATTCATGCTCCATAGCATCCACCAAAAAGATAGCAGCAATGGGCTGATCACTAACGATTTACTGGAACGGTACTTTGATTTTCTCAGGAGAAATAATTATAAGGTACTATCGCTATCAGATTATATAGCGGCAATTATCGAAAAACGGAATACTTATAAGTCGGTTGTCTTTACTGTTGATGACGGATATCGCGACTTCTATCTCAACGCCTTCCCGACATTTCGCAAATATGATTATCCCGCGACAATATTTCTAACGAGCGATTTTATTGAAAAAAGGCTGTTTTTATGGTGGGATAAGATCGAATTCGCGTTTGAACAGTGCAGATTAACCGAGGTCGATCTCAGCTTCTGCGGCATGGGGAAAGAACAGCTATTGGATTTCAGCAATCGTGCCAGATTGGCGTTGACCGTCACTCGCTACTGCAAAAAACTTCAAAATGAAGAAAAATTGACTCTGATTGATAAGCTGATGCAAGTGATGGGAATTGATATCTCCGGCCAGCCGATGGGAAAATACGAACCGCTAAAGTGGAATGAAATAGACGAAATGCATAAATCAAAAATCGATTTCCATCCTCATACGATTACTCATCCAATAATCACCAAAATTCCCAGAAAACAAAAGGTTGAAGAATTAGTCGAACCCAAACGGATTATTGAAGAGCATTTGGGTTCAAAAGCCGATATTTTTTGTTATCCCAACGGACAACAGGATGATTTCGACAATGAGACTATCGAGATATTGAAAACCTCCGGGTATATAGCGGCAGTTACCGGTATGGAGGGTTTTGATTTTACAATTGCTAACCCGAATCTATTTGCATTGCGACGCTACCCGATTCCAAGCGACTATACGAAATTCAAGCAATATGTATCAGGCATAGAAGTCTTCAGGACAAAACTCGGTATATAGTCCGAATTAGAATAAGTATAATTTCCATCAAAGCTGACGATTAATTTTTATAAGGCAATAATTACTTTATATTTTTATTTAGCCAGTCAAGAGTGATATTGAACATTTCCCTGACGGATTCTGGTTGAGTGAAAGTATGGTCGGCCTTCTCAATGCGTGCAACACTATAAAACGCCTGTTCGGCTTTAAAATTAACAAGCATGGGCAGGAATATCTTATCAAAATCATAAGTGGTGCGATCTAACTGAGGCATTATGAATAGAATTGGTCTGCGGAATTTCATGAGCGACTTAAATGCTTCAAAAAACGCCTGATTGAAAATTTCACCCTTAAACTCCTCTGAACTATTCGTAGCAGCAATACCATCATCGGAATCCTGACGGCTGACGACCGATTTACCGGTCAATCTGACTTTGATCGAGTAATAAATATCCTTATAAGAAGTTTTTCCGGAAAAAAATCTGCCCCAGGCCTTTGGATTTGCTATTTTACCGAGATATCCCTTCATCATTTGCTCGGCCTCAAATGGATGTAAGGCTGATAATGAGAATTCGGCTGATGTCAATGTTATGGGCCCCGCAGTAAATATAATGCCGTTGATACTTTCGTCTTCGATGGCTGAGAAAATCGCCGATAACGCTCCACCGCAGAGGCCAACAAGAAATATTTTCGCAGGATTCAGCTTTTGCTTGAAATATTTTACTATTTCCAGAACATCGTTTTTGAAAAAACCTGTTTGAATTGAGTCAAATAAATCAACCGAGCGTTCAATTTGATGCTCTCCCTGACTGTAACCAACCCCGGTCGTATCAATTCTCACAACCGTATATCCCGCCTCTTGTAAAAAGCGGGCATGCAGAACAAATAACCGTGAATGGCATACTCGAAATTGCATCCCGATATTAAGCAATATCACCAATGAACCGTTGGGTTTCACTGGATTATGGATAATGCCGTAAAGAGTTTGTTGATTATCCTTCTTAATACTAAAGGCTTCTTCTCTAAACAAATCCATTTTTTTCCAAAAAAGTTATGGTTGTGTCAAAAAGCTGGGGCGGCGAAGGCTCCCAGATTATACTTTTGTCCCATTCGAATTCCTTGTCAACGGCATGAATTTCGGAATAGCTGTAAGCCCTGCCCAAGTCTGCTATCTCCTGCTTTATTTCGCCAGAGCTTTTTGAAATTTGGATTATTAAAGCCTTGCCGCTAAATTTAAAATTCTGCTTCTTCAAATCATTCTTGATAGCGTTGTTGTAAAGATTTCCAGTTAGTGGATAGCCTTCAATTATCACATTTTCGCCGGCTTCCATATCTTTAATTAGCGCTTCCCGATTTTTTTTCACTTTACCCCAAATCAGGGTCTGAGACGCGATATTTAATCTAAGCGCATTGAAAAAATACTTGGCAGTGTCTACAATAGGATCCCACAAAACAAGAAAATCTGGCTTGATATCCTCTGCAGCTAAGGCAGCAAGGGTACCGCCCCAACGCAAGCCTAACAGACCGGTTTTCTTGATTGATTTCTTAATTTTTAGAAAATCGATAGCAGCATGAATATCCCTTATTCTATCATCATAAGTAGCATCCTCGAAATTCCCCTCGCTGTCGCCATCGCCGTAGTAGTCAAAACACATAGTCGTGATACCCAGCGCCGCCATGATACGCGCGAACGACATAAAAATCCTTATCGTTCGTACTTTCTCCTCACCGAATGGGCTACAGAGTACCATGCCGATATTCGAAGGACTTTTAGGGGCACACAAAAAATAATATAGATGCTTGTCTTCCCGCGAAAAGTACCCCTGTTCCTCCGTGACATTTGCGTTGGGAAGATTCGCATTTTCAAAATATCGTTCGAATTTGGAATTAATCTTTTCTGTCATTATCACCTTAAGAGGAGCTCAATAGATTACGAATCCGCAATAAGCTTGATTCCTGTAATATGGATTGTACAAAAGATTTTAGCATTTCTTCAATATGATATCGGCGATTCTACCGGCGGTAGCCCCATCCCAGAGCGGCGGGATTTGGCCGGCCTTAAAGGTGCTATTAAAAATTTGGTCGACCGCCGCCAATATCTTTTCAGGTTCCGGCCCGGTGAGCACATTACTACCAACATCAACTGTGACAGGTCGTTCGGTATTGTACCTCAAAGTAACGCAGGGAATATGCAGATATGTGGTTTCTTCCTGAATTCCCCCGGAATCCGTTAAGATAAATTTAGCGTCACTCTGGAGCCTGAGAAATTCGATATACCCCAACGGCTCAATTATTCGAATATTATCTTTTTCAGCAAAATCCAATAGTCCGAATTTTTCTAAATCGCTCTTAGTCCTTGGATGACAAGGAAATACAATCGGTATTCTTTTACTTATATTTTTAAGCACCATTAGGACCTTCTTGAGAATATCAGCGTTATCGACATTGGATGGACGATGAAGTGTGATCGCCACATAGTTTTTGGGGGTCAATTTTAACGTATCCAATATTGCCGATTTCCTGCAAACTTCGAGATGTTTAATCAGAGAATCAATCATAATATTGCCTACAAAAAACATCTTTTCCGACGATACTCCTTCATTTCGCAAATTCACCATGCCTGAATTTTCGGAGACAAAGCAGATATCTGATAGTCGGTCGGTAACGATTCGATTTACTTCCTCGGGCATTGTCATGTCGAAACTTCTCAATCCCGATTCGACGTGAGCGATCGGAATACACATTTTCGAGGCTACCAACGAACCTGCCAGAGTCGAATTAACGTCTCCAAAAACCACGACCATGTCCGGTTTATGATCTTCAAATGCCTTTTCGAGGCCAGTCATCATGCCAGCGGTCTGCTGGCTATGGCTTCCGGAGCCGATCCCGAGATAAATATCGGGTTTGGGCATTTTCAATTCCTCGAAAAAAAGCTGAGAAAGGTTATGATTATAATGCTGTCCGGTATGAACCAAAATTGTTTGGATTTTGTCGGAATGTTTATGCAATTCCGACAATAGCGGCGCCGCCTTTATGAAATTGGGTCTGGCGCCTGTAATTAGGATAATCTTTTTAGCCATAATTCTCAGTTGTCTTCCTATAGTTATCGATTCGGCATATCACTCCACTGGATTCAAAACAGCAAATATTTCCCATCAAATGCCTCCCTTTTTTTGTCGGCAGTGGAAATGAATTTATTAGATTATGGAATAAGGTTGAATTCCGCAAGAATTTTCTTTTAAGTTGAGGAAGTTGATATATTTAGCTCCGGTGACAAGCTGTAAGTTGACATTAGGATGCCGATATGATATTAAGCAGCCTGTTCGGTATTTTGCAGGAAACCGGGGATAAGCAACAATTTTAGGGATTGACAATTTCGACTTGAGTCAATTAATCACCATATGAATATAATTAAGAAGCTATTTGGTAAAAGCCTGATTTACAAATTCCTATCATGGAATTATGACCAATTTCTAAGAAGCCAATCAAGAGAATATTTACCCGAGCAGTTCAAGGAATATGGGAAAGACATTAAAATCGACAATAATGTACTTATAAATATGCCGAACAGGGTTGTTTTAAAAGATAGGGTCTCAATTTATAGTGGGACGATGATCAATTCACAGGGTGGTCTTTATATTGGCCAAAACACTGGCATTGGATACAATTGTACTATTTTTACAGTCCAGCATAAATATCGCAACGCCCAAAGGATACCATTCGATAACGGTGTCGAACTCAAGCCTGTAGTCATAAGGGAATTCGTCTGGACAGGCGCCGGAGTCATGATAATGCCGGGAATCGAAATTGGAGAAGGCGCAATTATAGGCATGGGCGCGGTAGTAACCAAGAATGTTCCTCCCTTGGCAATAGTCCTCGGAAATCCGGCCGAAGTCATCGGTTATAGGAGCAAGGAGCATTATTATAAATGCAAAAAAGATGGCAATTTCCAGGATATAGCGGTTGGAAATTATGACGAGATACTTCCATATATGTATAAAATAAGATTTGAAAAGGAACTTAAGGAATTGGGGATGATTTAGGAACCAATTCAGAAAGCAGATGGGGTTTCCGAGATGGAAATTCAATATGATTTGTATCGACTCAATGAAAGAATAATTTGGAATTAGCGTAGATATGGGATATGTGATAATAGTGATAGAAATGCGGCATCTCCCGCGATATGGGAATGATTATTTTCATCAGGTAATTTTGTTATTAGAGTATGTAAAATGCCAAAAGTATTAATCATTGCCTATCATTTCCATCCTGATTTGGAAGTAGGAGCTGTTCGAAGCGTCAAATTTGCCAAATATTTGCCTAGTTATGGCTGGGATCCATATATTTTAACCGTAGAAACCAGATATTATCCCACTGTAGACACATCTGACCACGAATATAGTTTTAAAATTCATCGCACTTCAAAATGGCTTACGCTCGATGATCTTATTTCGATGTTGAAAAAAAAAATCAAACGACATAAGAATCCGGAAAATAATTCCGGGCAAAAAATCAGTGATAGTACCGCTTCTGCCGGTGAAAGACTCCCAATTAGGAGGCCATTATGGAAAAAATTAATAGATTCATTATCTGCCACGCCGGATGAACATATCGGCTGGTTTTTCCCCGGAGTATTTGCCGCGATCAAGCTGATAAGGAAGAATAAAATAGATATCATATATGCTTCAGGTCCGCCATTCACTGGACATCTGATTGGCTTGGCCGCCAAATTTTTCACGGGCCGAAAATTGGTCGTCGATTTTCGGGATCCGTGGACGATGGGAGTCAGATTATACGCTCATTCAAACAAGCTTTCCGATTTTGTAGAACGATGCCTTGAAAGGGCCGTAATCACGAAAGCGAGACTTATCATTACAGCTACACCGTTAATAGCCAGTCAATTCAAAAATAAGTATTATTTGAAGGACGGGAAATGTTCGACAATTTTCAATGGCTATGATGAAGAGGATTTTGAAGGCCGAGTGAAGATGACAAAAAATAAAAATGAACCATTAAGCTTTCTTTATGCTGGCACATTATATATGGGCCGGGATCCATCTGCCTTTTTCGAGGCAGTTTCCGAATTGATTGCAGAAAATCTCATAAATAAAGAAGAGATTCGGATTGAATTTGTGGGCAAGAATGATCTCGGCGACGCGAAGATAAGAAATTTGATTAGGGAATTAAAATTGGACGGAATTGTTTTCAGTTCCGGGCCGATTCCGAAAGATAGATATTTCGACAAGATTATGAATGCCGATGTTTTGTTGGTAATACAATCCGAAATGGCAAATTCCGCAATCCCCGGTAAGACATTCGAATATCTGGCAACCGGCAATAAGATTCTCGCGTTAATACCGCCAGGAATGACGAGTGAGTTTTTGAGCCAATTTAATAGTGTCTTAGAAGCTGGGATTAACGACAAGAAAGCAATAAAGAATTGCATAACTAAACTTATGAATGAAAGAAATATCGGGACAAATACTATCGAAAGCGACAAAGTAAAACTGCGGGAAATTACAAGACGCAAACAAACTGAGAAATTGGCTCAGATCATGAGCAATTTAACGAATTGAGGGATTCAAATTAGATTCTAAAGATTTTCAAATTTCGACTATCACATTGGATACGGGAGAATCTTTCAAATCTTTGGCATGTATAATGAAATAAAAAATATAGCTAAACATGGATCGATATATACGCTTGGTATTGTTCTAAGCAAAATTATATCGTTCCTTATGATTCCGCTTTATACAAATCTGCTGGTACCGGCCGAATATGGCATATTGGAGCTTCTTACGCTCACGATTGATGTAATATCCACCATAGTCGGTGCCGGTATGACGGCGGCCGTCATGCGTTTCTACTACAAATTCGGAAACACAGACGAACGAAAATTGGTCGTCAGTTCATCAATTATAAGTACGCTAGTGATAATGGGATTTACGGCCACGGCCGGTTACTTGCTCTCTAATTCTATTACAAAACTGGTGTTCGGAACAGTGGAATATTCTGGCTATTTCCGCATTATGTTCACAACCATGTTCTTCTCAGCCGGAATAGAAATTCCACTTGTGTATCTAAGAGCAAAACAACAGAGCTTGCGATACATATTAGTTGGAACTGTTAGACTGATACTTAGCCTGATACTCAATATTGTGTTTCTTGTGTATTTTAGAATGGGTGTTGCCGGAATTCTCTACAGCTCACTAATTGCCTCTGTTACGATCAGTGCATATCTCCTTTGGTCTACTTTCCGCGAAACGAAATTTAAATTCAGTGGAAATATAATATTGCATATGTTCAAATTTGGGGCGCCACTCCTGGTTTCTGATCTCTCCGCCTTTATGCTGACCTTTGCCGACCGATTTTTCCTAAACCACTATCGCGACTTGGATTCTGTAGGACTATATTCTTTGGCTTATAAGTTTGGGATGCTGATATCAGTTTTATTTGTGGCTCCATTCCAACAAATATGGCACGCCCGTATGTTCGATATCGTGAAACAGGACGGCGCCAAGGAGACAATATCCAAGGTATTTACTTATTTTCTCTTAGGCTCCATGTTTTTAAGTTTAGCGCTTTCAATACTATCCAAGGACGTTCTCCGTTTAATCTCTAACCCTTCGTACTGGAGCGCTTATAAACTGGTACCACTCATTAGCTTTGCGTACGTTTTGAATGGGATTATTCTTATAGTCGGAGTGGGTATATTGGTCAATGATAAGACCAAATATTTCGCGCTTTCATCAGCAATTGCCGGTATAATTAATCTTTTGCTAAATTTTCTATTTATACCACGTTGGGGTAGTATCGGAGCAGCTTATTCGACATTATTCTCATACGCTATTCGCGCTGTGCTTATCTATTTATTTGGACAATATCTTTTGCATATCGAATATGCCTGGTCAAAAATTCTCCAGGTGACCATCATTTATGCGATATTATTAACCTGTTCGTTTGTGATTAACATTCAAAATGTATTTTTATCATCGATTTCGAGTTTGTTTTTAACATTTTTATTCCCAGCCTTGCTTTATTTTACGGGTATATTCAATCAAGATGAAAAGGATTTTGTAAAAAAATGCGTTAGAAATCCATTAAAAATAAGGCAATTTATTGGCGGCTGAGCTAAGATCGATCCTGGAAGGGATGCGAGGAGTAGAAGTAGTAATTAATGCTAAGAGCTATTTACAATGGCTGATTTCATAAATTCCAATTGGATTAAAACCAAAGACGACCTGATTACAAACAGGCGGCTTGGATTTATCTTCTTTTTGATCTTTTCAATTATAGCGGCCATTCTTCTCGCATTATTGCCATTTAAATTGCAGTTTGCCGTAATCGCGATAGTGCCCGCAGTTGTTGTAGGTATCGTAGTATTAATGAATGTATACGCCGGCGTACTGTTATATTTTTTGTGTGAATATCTAAGACCTGTTGATATATTCCCCGCCTTCGAAGCATTACGAGTCACAATGATTATCGAATTGCTTATGCTTATTTCCTGGATTGTGAGCCTTTCGAGAAATCATAGGAATATCCGCTGGGAGCGTTTTAATACAATTTATATCCTTCTCATTGCATTGATGGGCCTGACAATAATAACAGCTGCCAATAACCGATTTGCTTACGATACTACCCAAGCCATGTTTACTGTTTTTGTAATATTCCTGATTGCAACTAATGTGGTCGACACCAAAGAAAGATTAAGCGGCATAGTATGGTTGATTTTGATTATTCATCTCTATCACTCATATAAGGGTTTTGTAAATTACTTTGTGGTAGGATTTATTAATGCAGCCGGAGACCGTTCGAGCGGACGAACGGGGAGTGGATTTATCGGAGACGAGGCTGATTTTGCTTTAGCATTAATTGCCGTCATACCATTTGCGTATTATTATTTTGTGTACGCCAAAACACCATCTAAAAAATACTTTAGCCTTATTGTTTTTTTCGTATTTACGATAGGCGTAATGATCAGTTCATCCAGGGGAGGCTTTGTCGGTTTGGTAACTCTAATGGTTTTTAGTATATTTTACTCCAAAAAGAAATGGCTGGGAATCGCAATGACAATCTTTGCCGCTATTGCCATGACTCTATTCGCATCATCCGATTACTGGCAAAAGATAATGTCTATAAAGCAGACTGACCAAGGCACAGCACGTCTAAGGCGACTATATTGGATGGCTGGAGTCAGGATGATGATGGATAATCCATTAACGGGTGTGGGCGCAGGCAATGGTCCGGTCAGGATGCCTGAATATGTGCAAGGATTTCGGGATCGAAATACGCAATGGGGAAGGACTTTTCATGGGACGATTCCCCAAGTTATGGGAGAGCTGGGGGTCTTTGGAATAATAATGTATCTGGCTTTGATGATCTATGCGCTAAAGACAGTGGCAAATATAAGAAAGCTGCCTATTGCAAATCACGATGAGACCATAATGGTTATATCAAGCGCGATTCCAGCCTCAATAATAGGGTATATTGTGACAGCAACATTTTTATCGGCCGCATACTACCCACAAATGTGGACTCTTTACTCCCTTACTTTCATCTTGAAAAATATAGCAGAAAAGGAAAATTCGAGAATTTGTAGCGCAAGCTGTAACCTCCTAAAATAAATGAAATGTGAATCAAATTAATTTAGAATTTATCCAATGGAAAAGAAGTTGAATAAAAAAATAGAACTATTATCCGGAATAAATTTAACGCCGCTTTCATCGGATGAATCTTATCAGACGTCCTGGGACAATTTTGTTATTAATCACCCGGAAGGCAGATTTTGCCATCTAATTGGGTATAAAAAGGTCGTCGAGAATTCATATCGTTATCAGCCTCATTATTATCTTTTGGAAAAAAACGAGAACGTAGTCGGAATAATCCCATTTTTTATATTCAATAGTGTTTTCTTCGGAAAAAAATTACTTTCTCAACCATTCTCAGAATATGGTGGCTTGCTGCTTGGAGATTTGAAAGCAGAAGAATATGATGATGTCTTCAATCTGACCAGAGAAGTACTGGTGCAGGCAAAGGTCAAGTCCGCCGAAATTCATGGCGGGTTTGGTATCCCCCAAAATATACGGGACAAATATCTAATTCCTACCAATCAGCATTATCGCGGGATATTAAAATTGGAGGCTGATGCAGATCTATTTTTCGAGACCAAAGTTGATCGAATGGTTCGCAAGGCTATTCGAAAGGCTGAACGCAATAATGTGACCTGCTATGAAAAATCCGATCCCGGGATGATAAAAGATAATTTTTACCCGCTGTTTTTGCAATCGATGAAAAGGCTCGGAGTTCCGGCCCACCCTCTTACCTATTATTCCCAAATAGCCGAAAATCTCAGTAAATATCTAAAAATATTCTGGGCGGAATATGAAGGCAAAATTATCGCGTCATTATTGGGTTTTGCTGTTGGTAAAGGCATACATATTATCAATACTGTTTCGGACCCTGCTTATTGGGATAAGCGGCCTAACGATCTTTGTCATTGGCGTTTCATCAAATGGGGAATTGAAAATAAATATGAGTTTTTTGACTTTGGATCGATACGGTACGATGGGCAAAAGATATTTAAGGAAAAATGGGGAGCAGAACTTGTAGATTACAATCATTATCTATTGAATGCTGACCCTAAGAATGATAGGCCTTCGCATGGCCCAATTGATTCCTCATCCAATACAATGAAATTTTTCAGCACGGCCTGGAATAAGACTGTGCCCCTGTCAATGACGAGATATTTAGGGCCAATAATCAGAAGGCAATTGGGGCGTTAAATTTTGATGGCTGAGCACTATCGTCGGACAAAATCGTCTAAAATTGGAATTTGGCGAGAAATTAATTTATGCCATATTTAGTTCCTCCAGCAGGCTTTCCGATCTCGACTGCAGACATTTTTAAAATGCTCGGTTCTCGTTTTAAGCCCGAAGCGAACTCTTCAATCTTTATTAACCAAATAAAGACTCTAACCGGAGCGAAGCATTGTTTTCTTTTTAATCTGGGAAGAACCGCTCTCTATCATGCGCTTGATGGCATGATGAAGCTATCAGATTCATCAAGGGATGAAGTGATTATCCCCGCTTATACTTGTTTTACGGTTGCGGCTCCGGTCGCTAAGCTTGGACTGAAGATTCGGCTGGTCGACATTGACCCATCGACCATGGATTTCGATTATGGACAACTATTGAAACTGAATTTCGATAAAGTCCTGGCGATTGTACCAAGCAATCTGTTCGGAATTGTCAGTAATTGGGATAATTTATTGCCTATCCGTCGAGATCATAATGTTTTTATAATAGATGATTCAGCCCAGGCAATGGGATCAAGATTTGGAAATCGACCGGCGGGCAGTTTTGGTGATGCTGGCATATTCAGTCTTGATCGCGGCAAACCCTTGTCTACATATCTTGGCGGCATTTTAATCACAAATAAGGATGAGCTCGCTGTAATTGTAGAGAAAACTGCTAAGAAAATGCGCCAATATTCAACGGCTCATGAATTATCTGCGCTTTTGAAGATTATCGCGTATGCCTTAATGCTTCATCCAAGATTATACTGGCTGCCCAATAAGATGCCATTCCTCAACTTGGGCCAGACGGTCTTTGAGCCAAACTTTGAAATAGGCGGTCTCTCGCGGTTGCAGAAGTGCGCCGGAGCCGCGATGTTTCATAAGCTAAATCATTTTAATGCGATTAGATCCCAAAATGCAAAAATGATTGGTGAAAGACTATCATGCGATGATCGTTATAAAATTCCCGGATATAGCGAAAACAATAATACGATTTACGTGCGTCTTCCCGTCATGGCTCGCAACAGAAATGAGCGAGATAAGGCCATTTTCAGACTTTCGAAATATGGCATAAAGGCTAGTGCGATGTATCCATCGACAATTAGTCAAATACCGGGAATTGGAAGATACCTGGCAAATCAGGAATTCGATTTTAATGGGGCTCAGACTGTTGTAGATCGGCTTTTTACTCTGCCCACTCATCCTTATTTAACGAACCGCGATGTAGATAAAATTCTTGAATGCCTAACTGGAAAATAGTTTTTAATATGATCGCACAGTTAAAAAGAATCGCAAAGTATCTGGCTGCTGTTGCCATGTATTATTCAGGCATCCTGGCCATAATTACTTATTTGAAAGGGAAATTTTCGGGCGAAGCCCGTCCTTTAATCCTGATGTATCACCGAATAATAGACGAAACCACTGACAAGGATTCCCTTCAGCCCGGTCTGTACGTGAATAATAAAGTATTTGAAAAGCAGATTGAATTTCTTGCAAAAACATATAAGCCGATTTCTATGAGGGAATTTGATAATTCCATCAAAAACAATAACCTTTTGCCCCGAAAATCAGTGCTAATCACATTTGATGATGGATGGCGGGATAATTTCATTCACGCTTATCCCATACTAAACAAATATGGCGTTTCGGCGACGATATTTTTGGCAGTTGATTTTATTGGTAGTGGCAGGATATTTTGGTTTTATGAAATTAGCTCGATATTGGCGAATCCGGCAATTACGCGGGATATGTTAAAGAGCGTATTAACGAATTCGTTGGGGAAATTACCGGATTCAAAATCTGCTCAAAATTTGCTGGCTGACGATTTGGATTTCATAATCCAAGATAAAGACAGTTTAATAGAAAAATTAAAATCAGTAGAAATTAGTATCATCTACGATATAATAGGCAAATTAAAGAATGCGGCGAGCTCTGCCCCCGCGCGCGCAGAAGAAGATCGTTTAATGCTAAATTGGGACGAAGTGAAAGAAATGAGCAAGGCTCATATAGAATTTGGATCTCATGGGATGTCGCATAGGCTATTGACTATCATTGAACTAAATGAGGTCAATGAAGAGTTGCATAAATCAAAAAAGATTATTGAAGAGAAAATCGAAAAGCCGATAATTTCATTTTCATATCCCAATGGTAACCATAATGAGGAAATTGAAAAGGCTGTCGAAAAGGCCGGATATCAATACGCATTTATTGTAGGAAACGAGAATTCAGGAATTAAAGTAAAAAATATATTCGCCTTAGGAAGGGTTGGAATTCACAATGATATTTCAATCGGACCTCTAGGCAAATTCTCAAGAGCGATGTTTTCATTGCATCTTAGCAGATTTGAATAAACAATGAAATGGCGGGCTTAAGCAAAAATAATATGGAATCCGTATTGGTATTGGATGGACGGCAACGTTCGTCATTGGCTATCGTAAGATCGCTGGGAAGAAGAGGCATAAATGTGACTGTTGGGGAGGACAATATTCCCTGTCTGGCCTCAAGATCCAAATATTGCGCTGCTAAGTTTGAATACATCTCCCCTCTTAAATATCCTCTGAAATTCATAGAATCTCTATTGCAGGAGCTTAAAAGGAATAAATATGCCATGATTATTCCAACAACCGATTTGACCTGCTATCTTGTGGCACAATACAAAGAGGAAATCGCGAAATTGACTAAAGTTCCAATCGTTGAACGAGAGCAATTTATGCGGGCATCCGAAAAATCGGAAGTCATTGATCTATGCAAGAAAATCGGAATACCATTCCCTAAAAGCTATAGCCCCGGTTGTGTAGAAGATATAATTAATTCAAATATTGATTTTGATTATCCCGTCGTTATCAAACCCAGGCGATCAAAATATTTATCAGACGCTGGGTGGGTTGCCACCGGTGTGGGCTACGCTAATACAAAAAATGAGTTAATTGCTAAATTGAAAAATAGCGATAAGTCTATGCCGCTTCCAATAATCCAGGAGCGAATACAGGGGCCGGGCCTCGGAGCATTTGCTCTATTTAATAAGGGCGATGCGAAGGCGATCTTCTTTCATAGGAGAATTCGCGAAATACCCCCTTCCGGAGGGGTAAGCGTATTGAGAGAATCTATAGCTCCTGATTCCATTATCAGTGATTACTCGCTTAAGCTTCTTAAAGCTCTGAATTGGCATGGCGTGGCGATGGTAGAATTCAAATTGGATGCCAAGAATAATATTCCTAAGATAATGGAAATCAATGCCAGATTCTGGGGATCACTGCAATTGGCAATTGATTCGGATATGGATTTTCCATATATGCTCTATAAAATGACAATCGATGGCGATATAAAACCTCAGTTTGACTATAAGATTGGAGTTCAATCGCGATGGCTCATGGGAGATGTCGATCATCTCCTGGCACGGTTGTTCAAATCTAGAAAGAAATTGCATTTGCCTGACGGATCATTCGGACGAATCAGGACAATTTTCGAATTCTGCAAATTCTACAAACCAAACATGAAATATGAAGTCCTAAAATTAAGCGATATCAGGCCGTTTTTTCATGAGCTTATTGTATGGTGCAAGCAAATATTCAGGATTAAATGAGGTGAAATTGACAAACCAGGCTCAGGGCAATCGATAATGAATGGTATCGGGCAACTGCAGGGAGCATTACATCTTCATACGAATCTTTCCCATGACGGCACGCTCTCCCTGGAACAATTAGCCGATTTTCTAAAGGGCAAAGGATTTCAATTTATTGCCATTACCGAACATTCGTATGACATTAATGAATCATCTATGGCCGATCTGGCTAATCGATGTGCGCATTTATCCACATCCGATTTCTTGATAATCCCAGGGATTGAATTTAGATGCCATGACGATATCGATATTCTGGGTTATGGAGTTGTTAAGACATGTACCTCTGATGATCCCGCCACAATAATCAAGCATATTCAATCAAATGGCGGCGCGGCTGTATTGGCTCACCCTACGGTCAGGAACTATCCATTTGATTCTAATTGGATCAGGATGTTGGACGGGTGCGAAATCTGGAACAGACAGGAAAGGAAATATTTGCCTCAATACAGGTCGGTTGGAATGTTTTCTCGTTTTAAGAAATGGCATCCGGAACTTAAGGCATTTTGCGGACTTGATCTTCATAGTCCGGCGAATTTCTACCATATTTCAACAATTGTCAGCTCGCCAAGAAACTCGGCGGAGGATTTGCTGTTGTCCCTAAAAAATGGCAATTTTTATTCGAAAAGCCGCATTTTTTCTGTAAATTCTAATGGGAAACTGAATATTTATAAGATACTATTCATTTATTGCGGCGGCTCTATAATAAACTTGATTAGGTATATAAGGGATTATGTTAATAGATGAAAAATAGGCGGCTATTGCGCAGAGATATTGACTATAATGAATACAAGCGAAAACATGGCAAAATTCGCGTGCCTTTGAAAGGCTTTGAATATAATTTCAACAATGCCGCCGCCGATATAAATCATATGATAAATATCGATTAAGACTTCAGAAATGGACAAGTTGGATTAAGATGGAATTTGATTTACGGTAATAAGGAAAGTCGGAATCGCTTAAATGGAGCTGGATAATGTGTGGGATTTGCGGAATAGTTAATAGAGATAAAGATAATATAGTTGATAAGGATATCCTCATTCAGATGAGAGATGTCATGACGCACCGCGGTCCCGATGATGACGGAATATATATCAATAATAATGCCGGATTGGGCTTTCGACGACTTAGCATAGTTGATCTTAGCACAGGACATCAGCCTATATGCAATGAAGACGGAAATATCTGGTTGATATTCAACGGCGAAATATACAACCATCAGGACCTTAGAAAAGATCTTATTGCCAAGGGACATCAATATAAGACCAAGAGTGACACTGAAAGCATTCTGCATCTATACGAAGAAGAAGGAATTGACGGCTTCAAGAAAATGAATGGCATGTTCGGGATTGCCATTTGGGACGACAAAAAGAAGCGCCTGATATTGGTAAGGGATCGATTGGGTATCAAGCCGCTTTATTATCATCATTCTAATAAGGGATTCGCGTTTGCGTCAGAGATAAAATCAATCTTCAAAAGTGATTTCCTTCGCCCCGAGATAAACGCAGATGGACTGGAAGAATATTTGATATTCAGGTTTGTCTCCGGCGAGAAAACAATGTTTAAGAATATCTATAATCTATTGCCGGGGCATATTTTAATTCTGGAGAACGGCAAAATCGAGACTAAGAAATTCTGGGATCTGCCGAATTCGAATGAATATCTCCGTATGGGCGAGTCGGAAGCAGTCACCAAACTCGATGAGCTGCTGAATGCTTCGGTTAAGTATCGGTTGATGAGCGATGTACCCCTCGGCACGTTTTGCAGCGGTGGAGTCGATTCCAGTCTAACTTCCGCATACGCCTCCCGCTTAGGGAACTTTAATCTCAATACTTTTTCAGTGGGTTTTGAGGAAAAGGATTTTGACGAAAGCCGTTACGCCCTTATGGTATCGCAAAAATTCGGCACGAATCATCATACTATCACTGTGAATAATCAGACTTTTGCCGATGTTTTGCCCAAAATGATCTGGCATAATGATGAACCTCTCAACCATGCGAATTCCGTGCAAATATTTCTTATAAGCCAATTAGCTAAGCAATTTGTCACCGTTGTCCTGACAGGCGAAGGCTCCGATGAGCTTTTTGGAGGCTATCCAAGGTATAATATCGCGAAAATCTACTCACGCCTATATGGATTTCCGCGCTTTGCCAAGAATGTATTTAGCCAAGTCGCTAAATATGGTAATATGAGAAGGATGAATAAGCTTGCTCAATTGCTTCCACTGGAATTGCAGGAAATGGCCGTCTTGAATTCATCATTTGTCACCCCGCAACAGGCGAGTGCAATACTGGCTAATTCGAGCGGGTACAGCTATATCCGAGATAGACTGTCTTTAATCCCTGGCTGGCAAATAAATCCGGGCAATTTGACTGAATCGATTCTGAGGATCGATCTGAAAAATTATTTAGTATCGATATTGAATCGTCAGGATAAAATGAGTATGGCGGCGAGCATTGAAGCCCGAGTTCCATTTCTTGATCATAGATTAGTGGAATGGGCTACGACAGTCCCTCTAAATCTAAAAATCAAAGGATTTGATACAAAGGCGATTGTCAAAGAATTAGCCGAAAAATCCCTGCCAATGGAAATAATAACCCGGAAAAAATCGGGATTTGGAGTGCCATTATCTCGTTGGTTCCGCGATGATAAAGGGATGGGACGATATCTAAAGCTGTTCTCGGAGGAAAAATATGCCCAAAGAGGTTATATAGATTCTGCCGTCGTCAGAAATTTAGCGAATGAGCATTTATCGGGCAAATTTGACCATGGGGAATTATTGTGGGAATTGGTTAGTCTCGAATTGTGGCATAGGATTTATATAGATAATGAAATCCTGTAAATTTAGAAAAGGCAACTTTCTTATTCAGCATGACTTTGGACAGTTAAATAGATGACGAGGAAGCCTTTCAATATTCTTTTTCTCAATGAGACCAGCGGACCTGGCGGGGCGGAAACCGTTCTTTTCAATATTGCCAATAATCTCGATCGCGATCTTTTTATTCCAAGCGTGGCATTGTTTCGGCCAGGTTGGTTTTATGATTTTCTGGCTGAACATGGAATTCAAGTCAGCGTAATTCCCAGTCAGAAGTCATGGGATTTCGCATTTTTGTTTAGGTTAATCAGATTTTGCAGAAACAATGAAATTAAAGTGATACACGCTCATCTTCCTGGAGCTAATCTCTACGGAAGTATAGCAGGAAAGATTCTAGGCATCCCTGTAATTTGCACATTTCATAATGAGCTTGCGCTTCCGGGCGCTCACGAACGATATAGAAATTTAAGGTATTTTTTGATCAGAAATTTCGCGTCGAGTTTAATTTTCGTCGCCGATTTCATGAAGAATGAATATCTATTAAAAGCCAAATTCCCTGTAAAGAAGGTCCAAACAATTTATAATGGCGTTCCAGAATATCCGAAAGACAATAATTATAGTATTGAAGCATTTAAAAAAGAGATTGATTTTCATGATGGGGAAATTCTAATTGCCAATATTGCCAATTTCAGGACACCAAAGGGGCATGATATTTTAGTCGATGCCGCCAAACTAGTCTGTTCGAAAAATCGCCGCGCAAAATTTCTGCTAATAGGAGAAGAAGGCGATGGCACTATCAAGAATAGAATATCGGATAAGATCGACAGTTATCAACTAAGAGATAAAATTAAATTCCTCGGGTTCAGAAAGGATATCCCACAAATTCTAAGAAGTATCGATATATTTCTGCTCGCCTCGATATCCGAAGGTTTGCCCGTATCTATCGTCGAAGCAATGATGGCCGCTCGACCCGTAATTGCCACAAATGTCGGTGGCATACCTGAAGTAGTTAAATCGGGCCAGACAGGTTATCTCGTAAATCCGGGGGATCCGGTCAGTTTGGCCGATAGAATATCAGAGCTTGTTTTGAATAACGAACTCAGGCTTGAGATGGGAGAAAGAGGAAAAGAGTTTGCGATTTCATTATTCTCTCTTAAGACAATGATTAGTAAATATCAAGAGTTATATCTGGAGCTTCTTAAATGACCATCTATTTTGCATTCACCTCCGCGATATTTTTGGTCATTTGGGCATATTTGGGATATTTTGTACTTTTAAAAATACTCTCATACATGATCCAAAAAAATGTAAATAAAAAGGAGTTTTTCCCTTTTGTGAGCGTGATAATTACAGCCTACAACGAAGAAAAACGGATTCAACAAAAATTGGATAGCACCCTCAGAACTGTTTATCCGAAAGATAAGATGGAAATTATAGTTGCATCCGATGGATCCACGGATAAGACGGATGAAATCGTAAAATCGTACCAAAATAAAGGCGTAATATTAATCTCATTTCCAGAGAGACATGGGAAACACTTTTGCCAGGGAAAAGCCGTAGAAAAGTCGAGTGGCGAAATTATCATTTTGTCCGATGCGACCACTTTCCTAAAAGAAAATGCGATTTCGATCATTGTAAGTAATTTTGCCGATCCTAAGATCGGAGTGGTTTCCGGAACAGACATTATTGCTAATGAAAACAATGAATCACAGGGCGAAGGCCTTTATGTAAGGTATGAGATGGTGCTCAGAGCATTAGAGAGCAAAGTGGGATCTTTAATCGGGGCTAGCGGATCGTTTTACGCGACACGACATTCGTTGTGTGCTGAATGGCACGATGATATGTCCAGCGATTTTTATCTGCCTATAGTTGCTTATAAAAATGGTTATCGGACTGTCTCCGATGATGACGCCATAGGATACTATAATATAATTGAGGATGATAAAAAGGAATTCAAGCGTAAAGTGCGCACAGTTGTACATGGGATTGATGTACTTATGCATTTTAAATATATCTTAAATCCGTTAAAATATGGCTTTTACTCTATTCAAATGCTAAGCCATAAATTAGCAAGATGGCTAGTGCCATTTGCGTTAATAGTCGCTTTTATCGCCAACACTTATCTACTACATCGGGGTAGCATCTACCGGGCGATCTTTCTCTGTCAAATTATTTTCTATGGCATTGCATTTTTAGCATTCGCAATTAAAAGACTTCGAGAAAACAAGCTATTCAAAATTCCATATTTCTTTGTAATGGCAAATTACTCAATATTAGTGGCATGGTTTGAGTATTTTAAAGGTGAAAGGTATATTACCTGGCAATCGACAAAAAGATGAATGTATGCCATTTGGCATCCGGCGATCTCTGGGCGGGGGCCGAAGTTCAGATGTATATTCTCGTCAAGGCATTATCGACTGAACCATCAGTTAATATTTCTGCGATTGTGCTAAATCCCGGTAAACTTGCCGAACAATTGAAGTCAATTGGAATAGATGTCTCGGTTTTTGATGAAAGCAAACACGGCTTCTTTCAATTGCGTCATTTAATCACTGAAAAACTTCGGGCAAAAAATATCGACATATTGCACTCTCATCGATATAAAGAAAATATTCTCGCGGGAATGGTTAAGAATAGATGCGCCATTAAGAAGCTTGTTCAGACTGTTCATGGCGCCGCGGAACCATTTGGAGGCGTTAAAAGGATAAAGAGTGGTTTTATTAATGCTCTCAATATTTATTATTCAAAAAAATATTTCGACAGACTAATCGCGGTTTCTAATGATCTCGCAAGCCAGCTAACCGATATATACCCGGCTGAAAAAATTACAGCGGTTCATAATTCAGTGGATTTCTCGGCAGTCCATTGTCCAGAAAACCGAAATAAAATAAAATTAGAATTGGGCCTTAGTGAAAACGATATTATCATAGGGACTGCCGGAAGGCTCGTGCCGATAAAGGCGTACGATATTTTTATTGAAATGGCAGTTAATATCCGCAAAACTCAAAAAAATGCGAAATTTCTTTTGGTAGGAGACGGGCCTTTAAGAAATGATCTCGAAAAAAAAACGGAAGAATTGAATATAAGTGATTCGGTTAAATTATTGGGATTCAGGGACGATATCGCGGATATTATGAATTGCATGGATATTTTTGTGGTTTCTTCGCATCACGAAGGTATACCAATGGTTGTCCTGGAGGCAATGGCAATGGGGAAACCTGTGGTATCAACTAAGGTCGGCGGCTTAGTGGAGATCATCGAACATAATAAATCCGGACTGTTAGTGGATGCCGTGAACGCAAATGCCCTTGCCGACGCATGCCTGGCGATTCTAAATGACTCAAATTTAAAAGTGTCATTAAGTTCAGGTGCGCGGAATAGAATCGAAGAAGAGTTTTCATCGGATATCCAGAAGAAAAGAATATTAGAAGTCTATTCAGAGGTGCTAAGATCAAAATGAATATTCTGATGATTTGTCATTTTGTACCATATCCGCCGCACGGGGGATCGCTCCAGCGAACATTCAATGTCTTAAGGGAAATTGCCAAAGACAATAAAGTGCATCTATTAGCATTAAATCAGAAGGCGTTGCTGCAGGATAAAGACAGCGTCGATGCGGCAGTTAAGGTGCTATCGGGTTATTGCGAATCAATTAAGGTCTTCGATATACCAGCAGAGAAAAGTGAATTAAAATGGAATTTTCTGCTTCTAAGCAATTTACTTTCGACCTCACCATATTCATTATGGAAATTTAGAGCAAAGTTAATGCGACGTGAAATCGAAAAAGAGCTTCATAAGATCAAATTCGATCTGGTATTCTTCGATACCATCGACCTGGCTCAATATGCCGGTCCCGTAGGTAATATTCCCAAAATACTCAATCATCATAATGTAGAATCGGATTTGCTACTGCGGAGAGGAGCCAACGAGAAAAATCCATTATTGAAACTATATCTGCTTATACAGGGAGCGAAATTACGGGGATATGAAACGAAACAAATCGGGAAATTCGATGTTAATTTCGTTGTTTCCGATGGCGACGGGGACAACTTGAGAAAATTATCTCCCGATGCTAAATTCGAGACTATCCCCAACGGCACCGATATTGAATATTTTACGCCGCAATCAGGTGAACCTTCGAATGAGTTGGTTTTCGCTGGCGGAATGAATTGGTATCCAAATCGCGACGCCATGATATTTTTTTGCGATGAGGTCCTTCCATTGGTCAAGAAAGCGATCCCTGATGTAGTGATGAATATAATCGGCCAGGATCCGCCCAATGAAATTAAGAAAATGGCGCTACAAGATAGTTCGATAAAGGTGCATGGATTTGTTAAGGATACGAGGGATTTTATCGCCAGGTCGGCAGTATATGTCTGCCCGATCAGGGTCGGAGGCGGAACACGGCTTAAGATACTCGACGCATTCGCTTGCGGCAAAGCATTGGTATCGACGAAAGTTGGATGCGAGGGAATTGAAGTTACTCCCGGTCAGGATATATTGATCTCGGATACGGCCGAAGGATTCGCCAAACATGTCATTAATCTGATGATAAACAGCGAATTGCGGCAAAAACTTGAACTTAACGCGCGCAAGCTTGTGGTCGATAAATATTCCTGGCATATTATTGGACAAAAAATCAGGAATGTATTAAACAACACAGCAAATGAGTAAACTGAGCGAAAAACTTTACGATTCCAGCCCGGCATTTCTGCAAAATCTGGCTGTCAGTTATTACGGCTTCAAGCTTTTACGTCGAGAGTACGGGGCTAAATTCAGAAAGGCTCTTGCGGAGTTCGAGGCAAACCAATGGCTGTCTGTCGATGAGCTGCGTGAATATCAAAACGAGAAATTAAGGGCAATAATAAAGCATTCATACGAGAATGTCCCTTACTACCGAAAAAAGATGGATGCTCTCAAACTTCGACCGGATGATATCAAGACTATCGATGATTTGCCTAAGATGCCGATTTTGACTCGTGAGGACATCAAAGCCAATTTCGATGAGCTTACGGCGCGTAATTTCAAACGATCTGAGCTTATAATCGGGCATACAAGCGGCACGACCGGCTCGCCGCTTGAATTTTACTATGATCGCCAAATATGCCTGATCAAGAATGTGGTCGATTGGAGAGTAAAGACCGGAGCCGGTATTAATTTTGGCGACAGGATTGCATTTTTTCTCGGCAGAATGGTCGTACCGATTACGCAAAAGAAACCGCCTTTCTGGCGTTCAAATTATGTTTTCAATCATGTGTTCTTTTCCAGCTTTCACATGTCGGCTGATAATTTGGGCATCTATCTCGATCATCTGAATCGGATAAAGCCATCCGCGGTTGAAGGGTATCCTTCGACAGTCTATATTATGGCTCGGTATCTTCTTAGCGTGAAAAAGACATTTCCGGTAAAGGCAGTATTTACATCTTCGGAAACACTTTTGCCGATTCAACGCGAGACGATCGAGAAAGCATTCGGATGCAAATTATACGATTTTTATGGTCTCGCGGAGAGAGTGGCATTTGCCGGAGAATGCCCCAGCCATCAGGGTCATCATATTAACATGGATTTTGGAATCAGCGAGATTATCGATAAGGATGGCCAGCCCTGCTCGCCGGGACAGATGGGCCGGCTAGTTGCTACCGGTCTGCATAATTATGGAATGCCGATTCATCAGATATCGCACAAGCGACATGACCGGGATTAAAGAAAAGCCATGCGACTGCGGACGAGGCTTCCCGCTTATGGAGGATGTCACGACCAAAGCAGAGGATATTGTCACTACGCCGGATGGCAGGTATATATCATCATCGATTTTGACTCATCCATTCAAGCCGATGCACAACGTGGCGGAATCGCAGATAATACAGGAAGACCGCGAGCATCTGGTGATCAAGCTTATTACTCTGCCGTCCTACAGCGAAAAAGACACGCAGTACCTCATGGATGAATTCCGAAAAAGGCTCGGCGACGATATGAAGATCAAAATAGAATTTGTCGATTCAATCCCGCGCACTGCTTCCGGCAAATTCCGCTGGGTAATCTCGAAAGTACCTCTGGGAATGTGAGCAGGGTACAAACAGGGAAAACCTTGAGCTTGTATATCTAATTCATTTTGAAAATTGATATAGGAAAGCCCAATAGAAAACAAAAATTATTGAGTTAAAAGCGGGAAGCTAAAAATCTTATTGGGGGATTCGGGCAGGCGCTGTATAGTATAGCCAATATCGCTCAATATTTTATCGATGTCAGATGAATTATCTTCGATTATTAGTAAGGGCCTGTCCCTTTTTATAAGATTTATCATCCCCATTATGACGTTATATTCATGACCCTCAACATCGACTTTAATTGCCTTGACATTCGCAGATATATTTAATGAATCAATCGGAAGGCATAGCACATTAACGCCCTTATCAAGGCTTTGATCGCTTATAATATGTGCCTGCCAATGAATTTTTTGACCCGTAGCTGAAATGGGGGCATTCATCCTAATTTTGCCATGAATATCAGAAGCAGCTACATTGATTAAAGTAATATTTTGATGGCGAAAATGTTTTGCGTTTTCTGCTAATATTGCAAAAGTCTCAGGGTACGGCTCGATAGCAATTACTCTACCTTCCACTCCGGCTAATTTGGAAAATTTGGCTGTATATGTTCCAATATTAGCTCCTATATCAATAACCCAATCGCCAGAGGTTATGATGCTGTCAATAAAATCATATTCTGGTTCTTCAGATTCAAATTTATCTCTTTTGATTAGATAATGGTAATAGGATTGCTTCAATCTATTTCGCAAATTTGTCGGTATATATCGTATCAATGTTCCAGCCCTGCTCATTAATTCCCCATTAATAACTTATTAAGGTTAAGATTTAAAATCTACTTTGTGCGAAATCATATTTCTTAATTAAAATTAATAGCAATGCTAAACCTTCCAGTTCAATTATACTAATTAGTAGGGAATAGTCAACAATAAAATCTATTTTTCGTGGTCCTGGACATGCAATGCTAAATTTGTGAATTTCCAAAGGCTATAGAATCAATTCGCCTAGATAATAAGTTTAATAAGAGTCTTTTTGAATATGAAGAGAAATATTATCTGTGTCATTAATGGAATCACATACCTCTTTATCGGCATATAATATTGTTCATTAATGGAACAATATTGATTTTTGAGCAGTTACTCGTTAAAATGCATATTTGTGATTTATCGCAAGTCATTTACTCGCATCAAATTTCAAATTAATAGTATTTTTGTTTAGGGGAATAGAATTTGCTTTTATAGACGATATAAGATATAGTAGATTTTCGATATGAAAGATGGAGGCACAACCATGATTCGCAGACTTTCTATAATAATGATGTTGATTCTAATTCCAGGCTTAGCTTACGGCGGTACATATTACGTGAGCAACCATGGCAATAATAGCTATTCCGGTATTGACACTACACATGAGTGGTTAACATTAGGTCATGCCTGTAGCACCCTCGTGGCTAACGATACATTGCTAATCATGGGTGGAACGTGGAGAGAATCTCATGCTACGCCGGGTTGGGGCGAAAGCGGAGCGCACGGAACGCTTGTTCCCATTAATAGCGGAACACCGGGTCATCCCATTGTCTACAAAGCTCATTCGGCGTATCCGAGACCAATCATTACAACGGTCGGTGCAGATTATAGTAGTTATGGTATTCTTATTTTTAATCACTATATCCATGACATCGTGTTTGATTCTTTAGTGCAGAAGAAAACTTCCAGAGGAATAGCAAGCTGGGGCATATCAAGCTATATTACCATCAAGAATTGTGTCATTGATTCAACGGGTGGAGTTAGCCGGGACTCTAACAACGGCGGTATTATCCTGCTTGGATTAGAAGAATATAAAGATTATTGGACGATTCAAGCTTGCAGTTCCTTTGCCAATTATGAGACATTTGATAGCACTTGGGTAAATCATGCCGGTATGCTTTTCTATTATTTGCGAAATTCCACGATTACAGGCAATTTTGTTTTCAACGAACCGGGCGGATCTTGCGATGGTGGGATTTTCCTAAAACAAACAAACAGCCACAATACAATCAGTAATAATATAATACATGATATAGGGGCGAGGGGTATCACCGCCTTTTATGATTGCGATAGCAATACAATTCGCAATAACATCATTTACAATTGTGGAGACGGCATTAACCTAGAACCTGGGACGCTTAACCACGGCACTAGACCGCAATACACTAATATCGGGAATTCGGTATATAATAATACAATTTACAATGTGGGAAATGGAATATATTCTCGTTATGCCGCTGGCGAGGACGAGCCATTAATAACCCCGCAGATATTCAATAATATTGTCTTACAATCCTCCTATGGATTTACGAAACCCACCGCCCGAATAGTTCAAAATCTATATGGAAATTTTAACTGCTATTGGAATTCGGGCTCAAGTAATTTTGCTTCTTGGAACGGCACGGCTTATAATTTGCCAAATTTCATTGCCAATATTCACTATGATAGCAACTCGGTCAACGTCAATCCCCTCTTCGCAGATCCTGTCAATCACGATTTTCACCTAACGGCCGGGTCGCCGTCAGCGGTCAAAACCGGAGGGCGCGGTGGGGCTTATCCGACTTATATGGGTGCCCTGGCGCCGAATCTGGTTACTTACACAATTTCGGGCACGGTTACACTCGCGGGCAACGGTTTGGCGGGAGTGGCTATAAATGGCTTGCCCGGAAATCCCACAACAAATGGCAGCGGCAACTATACAGCAACCATAGATTCCAACTGGTCGGGTACCGCTACACCTGTTTTGAATGGCTACACATTTTCGCCGGCGTCAAGAAGCTATAGCGGAGTGAATTCCAATAGCTCGGGGCAGAATTATATCGCATTACCGGATACAACTCCTCCGACATTGAGTAATGTTGGCTCCGGCAATATCACAGATCATGCCGCAACAATCAATTGGAATACAAATGAATTGGCTACAAGTCAGGTTAATTACGGCTTGACCACCGGATATGATTCAACGACTGCCCTCAACCCCTCGCTGACGTTGAGCCATTCGGTGAATCTTAGCGGGCTTATTGCGGATACGATCTATCATTTCCGAGTTCGCTCCAAAGATGCATCAAATAATGAAGCGGTAAGTATCGATTATCAATTCCATACGGATACGTCGGTTGCTTATACGGATTTAGCCATAGGCATCACGCCCACAGTTGATAGCTCATATGCCGGATATTCAATTGCTCGCATTAACGATTCAGTTGTTAATCCCCGCGGCGGCACTCTCACTACTTGGGCATCGGCCGAAAGCGCTTTGCTGCCGCATTGGGTGCAATTTAATTTTGGTCGACGAGTTTCAGTTATGGGCTTGAAAATATACTGGGCCTGGAACAGCTCTTATTGGATGTGTTCGAGACAGTATAGGATACAATATTGGAATGAAACCACCGGGGCTTTCGCGGATATTGATACGGTCAATAATTCGGTTGTCGACAGCACTTCGACTACCTGGTTCGAACCAAGAGTAACGAGTCGCATCAGATATTATCAAACTCCCAATATGGGACCAACTTCTTATCCCACGGTTATCTGGCTTACCGAGATGGAAATATATGGAACCGAGGCGGGTCAGGATACAACAGCGCCTTCAGCGCCATCAAATTATCGTGGCCAACCATACAATGGCCATGGGTCAATCGAGTTACATTGGAATGCTCCGGGAGATGACAGTACGTCCGGAACAGCAACCGCTTATTTAATAAAATATATGCCAGATACCGGCAGCGCATTTGATTGGAATATGGCGTCGTTCTTTAATGGATCAATACCGGCACCCGCACCCGCTGATTCACCGCAAGTATGTATTGTAGATGGCTTGACACCGGGTGAAAGATATTTTGTCGCGATCCGGGCTTACGATGAGGTCGGCAACGCCTCGCCTGAGGCTGTTATAGATACGTTTTCGAGCGGAATAATAGTGCCGGAGCAAATTAGAACATTAATAGATACTACCGCTCATGCGGCGACAGTAGTTGCCTCGTTGGTAGAATCATATAGGAATATCTTCTACGAATTCGCATTGGATTCTGTATATAGTTTCCCCAATCCTCGATTGGAGCAGGAATTATCTGCCGATACAGTCGCCGATTTTATTTTTGACAGCCTCTCACAGAGAACTACCTACTACTGGAAATGCCGGGCAAAATCGAACGATGGCCCCGATTCCAGCGGCTGGTCGCCGGTCATAAGCTTCAATTTAATGACAACAGATATAAATCAGCCGTTAACAAGCGCCGATTGTATAGCTCCTATTGCCGGCGCTCAAATTGTGTCTAATAGACCGACGTTCACGGTCAGGTATATCTCTGGTTTGGCAATCGTTTATTTTGAAGTCGATAGTAGTATTGATTTTTCATCGCCGATTCAATCGGGCCCTATTTTCGCCGATGGCATATCGCCGATTTCTTGGCGACCAACGAATCCTCTTGATAAAAATGGTTCGTTTTATTGGAGGGCAAGCTCCGACAACATGCTATGGACTGCTCCAATAGCATTCTCAGCCGTACTGGATATTCACGCTTACCCGATTCCATTCCGCGCGTCCGAGGGGCTTCCCGGAATAACCTTCACGAATCTACCCGAAAAATCAAAAATTACCATCGCCACTGTCTCAGGCGATGTGGTCAGAAACGTTGCGGATATCGGTCCATTGGAATGGGTCTGGGATGTCAGAAATGATAAGGGCCGCCAACTGGCTTCTGGCGTGTACCTTTACGTTGTGGATTACGGCGGCGGCACTACGCAAGGGAAAATAGTAGTCATTCGTTGATTAAACGAAGGCGTTAATTATTTGATGCTTATAGTGAAATCGCGATTCATTCGGAGATATCTTAGCAATATTAAATGAAGAAGATTTTCTCGATCATATTGATTTTAATCCCCGTAATGGGGATTTTTATTATCATTTTCTTTTTGGATCTTCCAAGTGATACTCTTCTTTGGCGCGAAATACATAATTCGGGGCATACGCCTTTATTCGGCTTTATGGGGCTGCTGCTTCTTGCCCTGCTGAATCGACTCTCCCCTGCAAATCGGCAAAATTCATTCAGAAATTATTTAATAGCATGTGTAGCCTCCATCTTAACGGGCGGTTTAGTGGAGATTATTCAATTTTGGGCGCCGGGTGAACCAGATATTTACGATTGGATGCGCGATATTGGCGGCGCGATTTCATTCTTGGGTTTCTACTCATTGATCAGCGGAGCCGCAAGTTTATGGCAAATTGGGAAATTTAAAAGTTTAAAATCTATAATACTCGGTTTGTCATCGATAGCAATCATTGCAGCTGCAACACCGCTGGCGCTCTGGTCAGGCTCGTATGTATATCGGAATAGGATCTTTCCCCAAATTTGCGATTTCAAATCTTTTTGGCAATCGAAATTTCTATTCACGCGCGATGCGATATTAAAAGAGCCGCCAGATTCTTTTGTAAATCGATTTGCCGATGATAACCTAACGCAGATTTCTTTTTTGCCGGCGCAGTATCCAACCTTAACGATTGAAGAGCCTTATCCGGACTGGCATGGTTATAATTTATTTCATATGGAGGTCTATTCTCCATTGGATAGCACGATCAGCCTAACTGTGCGTATTGAAGATTTTCATCACAATCAGGAATTCAATGACCGCTTTAATGCAACCTATAAGATTATTCCCGGATTAAATAGTATCGATATCCCAATTGAAAAAATAAAAATGGCCCCAAAAACCCGTGAAATGGATTTGGGCCAGATGAGAGCAATCCATTTATTTGCATACGATTTGCGTGCTGAATTTTCGCTTTATATAGGAAATATCAGGCTGGAGTAATCCTCATAGTATCTAATTTCTATAAATCTATTTAGATGATTTAATTACCGGAATTATACATTTCAATTAAATTCAAAACGTCCTGTTGGGTGGCTTCACCAGATTTGAATTTTCTAATCATTCGGTCTATATCAAATCGGAATGTTGAAGGCGAATTGAAATCGTATACATACGCCGCCATTTCCTGTTCATTCACAGTCCCGTACCCCATTGAATTACATCCATTGAGTGTCTGCCTGGTCGTATTGTTCGAGATATCAAAGCCTGGATCAAAGTATTGTGATTGGGGATGGCTCGGCAATAACACATATTTACTCATAAAATAATCCAGAGAAACAGGATCTTCGGCAATTCCAACCGTACGAACTTGACTGGCGCCCGAACCGGTCCTAGATTCCCATCCTACCCATTCGGCTGTAGTTAAGAATAGATCGGGTTTTCGGCAATGATTCATCCAAGCGCCGATCGCCTCTCCAGCCAAAAATGCCTTTTGAGGTTCGTTGCCGGAACAGCCGTTGGCGTGATAGGCATGCATATTGGCATGAACACCATCATTGAAATAAGAGCCAGTGCCATTCTCTAATTCAGTTATCCCCAGAAAGGATTTGATTGCGCTTGTGACACCTGCATAGTCCTGGTTTCCATTATAGCCATGGTTATTTAAATTTGGCATTTTTATAAATTTCAAACCTGGTTGTCCATCATAGCCATTGTCATAAATGCCGTTCTTCAAATCGATGAGCTTATTAGAGTAGGGGGATCGAATAATAGGATATGGCAAGTAAAAAAGGCAACTATATGTCTGTGATTGCCACTCCGGCCTGATCCATCCTTGCCCTTGGGCGGGGCCATTGATTATCGGCCAATTTGCGGCATCATATTGATTATTCCTTATCCGTACTCCGCTTACATTCAGATGGCTATTATTGTGATAATGAGTGATCATGTCATTGAAATTATATGGTCCATTCCTAAGCAATTCGCCACCGGAAGCGGTCCAATAACCAGTAGTCGAGCCCTGCGTATTTTCGGTAAAAATAATTTCGCCATTAAATCCGCCGGGCCGATCAAGAATAAGATCTATTAGCCCCATGCAACAGGCACAGTTGGATCCGCCTTGATTTGGCCATTGCCCATTCGGATTGATAACAACTACATCATCAGCCCCAATGAAATTTTCAATCCCTCCAAAACGCATCTCGAAAACCTTGGCAACGTTCTGGGCGGGTGTTCCGTTTTTCGCCAAATATATATAGCTTCTTAAAGCTGCATTAGCCCGTTCTGCGGAAAATAGCGCTGAATCCAGTATATAGCCGCCCATTAATGCCCCACCGGCCAACTTGCCAACATCCCCTATAAATTTGCGACGGTCTATATGCTTCATTACCATTTCCTCTATTGTTCCCAGTGTAAATCGCGGGGAGGGCCTATGCCGATATTGGTCGACATCGTTCCAAAAATAGCATAAGGATGGCCGGCGCTCCAACTGAGTTCATTACTCGAATAACTTTCAGAGAAAAATTTCAAATAAGCAGTATGAAGGAAGCCCCCCATAGTCCAGCGGGTCGAAAATTTTCCAGCATAAACACTATTAAACTCCCGTTCAACAACAAGATTACCGCATGGAGCATTATCCACCAGACATTCAATCTCGACAACTTGCGAGTCAGTAAAATCGGACAAAAAGAAATTCCTCACCGAATCGGAGGATAAATTATTGAATGTTATGATGACAGTATCGTTTGCGATTGTTCTCGTAAATGATACCCTTGCTGTATCGGGGAACGCTATGCCATCATCAGCGAATGACTGTGAACTTGACAACCCTGTGATTGTCAGGACGAGAAATAACAGCGAAATAGATGCCTGCCGCGAGACCCTCGCCGGCCCGCTGACTGTAGAAACCCGATGGCATTGTCTGCTTGAGAAGTGTCTTAATTTTTCGGCCCAAAATATCATAAATCGTGATATCATAGATACTTTCTTTTTCAACCTGCCAACTTAAAACAAGGCCCGATTTATTGGTAGGATTGGGGTGAGCCTGCAGCTCAAAGGCTACGGGCCCTGCCAGGTCACCCCCCTCGGAGGGCCTATTCCTTCTCCCGTATTATAGAAGGCGGTATCAGAATAAGCTACGGTTGAAGTATCATTGACCGTAGAAACTGCACGAATATGAAAAACCGCCCAATCGCCTATCGCAGTCAAGGTTACGGAGTTATTTAGCGTGTCAACGCCGGCAGAAGTCCCGGTAACTGAATCGACTACACCGTTAATTGTATATGACCAAATGTAATGGTCGAGTGGGTTGCCATAGGCGGGTGGCTGCCAGCTAACAACCAAATGTCCGTCATGATCATTAAATTGTGCCAACGCTACTAGCGGTGTGAGCCCAATAATGACTACCAACAAAGCTAATACAATCGTTAATTTCATTTGCCTCCTTTCAAATAAATAGAAGCCGACATTCGATATCTAATATAATCAAACTCAATTTAGACGCAAGAGATAAAGCAGGCATTTACTCGCGAATTCGAGATAAAATGCGCACGGATTTGCATGTTTGACGTTTATCCACCAATATCTAAATCGATTGTCCGTAGTGATTTGGAGCCCGAACTTGCCTGGCACTATTTACATATTCTTAAAATCCCAGTCACTGCCGATATTCATAATGATATTGACTGTAGATTCTGGCTATTTATATTGTCTTAAGAGCGCCTTAAGGCAAATGTAAATGCAGAAACTTAGGGCAAATTACAATCTTCTTGATTGGCCAGTTGTGATAAGTCAAAAACAGAATACGAAACTTTACAGAATCCTGAAACCAGTGTTTATGATCATCATCATGGCCATTTCTCTTTTATGCCTTATGGAAAACGCATTTGCCCGCTATGATGATAGCGATGGGCATCTAAAAATTTACTGGTCTCCTCCAGGTTATGGAAATACGGTTCAATCGTATATTTGGTCATATATAATCATTAGTGTAAGTGATTCGCTCACGGGGGTCTCCCCATCTGATGCCCGCTGCGACAGTTCGGTTATTTTATCATCGCCGGGCGATTGGGCAGTATTCTCAATTAGAGCGATTTCGGTTCTCAGTGATACATCCATATCGGTAATATCCGACACCGCGTATTTCGCAAGCTGCAGGTATGTTGTAGGCGATGCAAATAATAGCGGTACGTTGAATGGTCTCGACGCCACCTACTCTGTCAATTTCTTCAAGGGAGGCGATCCTCCTCCCTATATGTGTGAATGCACTCCCGATAATAGCTGGTTTGTCGCGGGCGATGTGAATAATTCATGCTCATTTAACGGCCTCGACGTAACATATTTAGTCAATTACTTCAAGGGTGGCCCTGCGCCCGAGCCTTGCTCGGATTGCCCATCGGCGAGATAATTCCAACATCATAAATTTCTTATATTCCTCGCAATGTTCGATTAGCTCAGGCAAAACATATTAGGCTTGCAAGCCCCGTAAACACTTCCTATATCTCTAATTAATATTGTCATTTTTGATCAATGACAAATAAAAGGAAGGGATTTTACAATGACACAAAGACAAATTTTCGCGTCCGCTTTGATAATCACCACGCTAGTCATAGTTTCCCTTCTGACATCAAGCTGCAGCCAGCAGGCTCTAACCAGGGAGGGCTTCATTCAGGTCGATGGGGGCCGCGTTTGGTATCGAATAGTCGGCAATAAATCCGCGACACCGTTACTTGTTCTTCATGGAGGGCCGGGATTCCCTAGCTACTATTTGAAGCCGTTAGCTCGGTTAGCAGATGATCGACCAGTCATCTACTATGACCAGCTCGGAGCGGGCCATTCGGAACGGCCAACCGATACCACTTTGTGGAATATTCCGCGATTTGTCACGGAGCTACAGGCTGTGCGAGATTCATTAGGATTAAGCGAGGTTTATATCTTCGGTCACTCCTGGGGCGCGTCGCTTGCCATTGACTATCTTATGACTAATCCTCAGGGCGTAAAGGGTGTCATCCTCGCCAGTCCCGTAATTAGCGCGCCAGTTTGGCACCACGACGCCGATAGCTTATTGGCGACTCTTCCCGACTCTATAACATCCGCATTAAAAAAACATGAACTGGAAGGCACTACCAATACAGGCGAATACCGTCAATTGATGATTGAATACTACAAAAGGTATGTTACTCGTCTTGATCCGCTACCAGTCGACATTGACAGTTCAATCATGCAAACGGGAACCGAGGTATATTCGACGATGTGGGGTCCAAGTGAATTCCGGGCGACCGGTTCTCTGAAAAATTATGACCGTACGGCTGAATTATCAAAAATTAAAATCCCGGTACTCATCACGGCTGGCCGATACGATCAGGCAGTGCCCTCGACCGTGAGGTCTTTCCAACTGCTAACGCCCGGCTCCAAAATTGTGATATTTGACAATAGTTCGCATATGGCTATGCAAGAAGAACCCGAACAGTATATAAAATCAATACGCGCCTTCTTGTGGAAATTAGATAGAAAATAGTCGACGACGATAAAGGTTTATTCTTACCTATATGAAAAATAGCGGGAAATATATTGACGGATTTATGGAGATAAATGGGGCATGCATTTACTATGAAGTTTCTGGCGAAGGACAGCTTCGTCCTTTTTACGCGCCGGGAGATGTCAATGGAAGTTGCAGCTTTAATGGTTTGGACATAACCTATATGGTAAACTACTTCAAGGGAGGGGATTTGCCAGTTCCCTGTCCAAGCTGCCCTCCTATGGGTCAATTAGCTCCGCCGAATCCCGGCTTCAACGATAGCCCTGCTATTCGGTCGGTTGTAGCTCCGAATATGAATATCAAACCCAAGGTTAGCAG
Organism: uncultured candidate division Zixibacteria bacterium; assembly: GCA_963817915.1. Lineage (GTDB taxonomy): Bacteria > Zixibacteria > MSB-5A5 > UBA10806 > UBA10806 > CAWFQL01. The sequence continues at coordinate 426,167 of CAWFQL010000012.1, read as the reverse complement.
AGTGGAATAATTTCGAATAATTAATGGTAATTAATCGAGGGCAGCTTTGCAGGCTGCCCATTTTATCAAGAATCCCGGATCCAAACATAGACAATGCCCCAAATGCCTATAACGCAAGTTTAAATGCCAAAAACAGCATTTGTGATTTTTTTAATAATAATCCTTGACATTAGAAAATGGAGCCGCTATCCTTATTGCGGTAACGATCCCCGTTATTAGTTTTCTCAAGCCTTGCCTAACACTCAATCCTTGGACGAAATTAATCGGGAGACACAAAGCGCAATGACGCGCACCAATGTGTTTAATTTTGCCGGAAAAATCGCTCCTAACGAAGTGAGCGGCAAGTTGAACGAAAAAAGGAGAAAACGATGAATTTATTCGTCGGAAATCTTTCAAGACAGACAGCAGTAGACGATCTTCGTGCGGCATTTGAAGCCCACGGACAGGTTTCGTCAGCAAACATCATTAAGGACAAGATGAGTGGAGAATCCAAGGGATTCGGATTCATCGAGATGCCCAATCAGTCAGAGGCCGAAGCGGCTATTGCCAATCTTAATGGCAAAGAGCTCGACGGTCGTGCATTGACAGTCAACGTCGCAAAGCCCCGCACTGAAGGCGGCGGCGGCGATCGCGGCGGTAGAGGCGGCGGCGGCGGACGTTCCCGCTACTAAGGGCTAAGTTGAAACCGTGAAGGTTTCGACCTGCAATATCGAATGCTTCCGCCCTAGGGCGGATGACCGATAAGCTAAGGGCTGGCATAAGTGCCGGCCCTTTTTTGTTTGACGAAATTAAAGCTGAGGGCGTTTGATGCTATTCAGCCCCAATAGAAAACCTTCAAATTCACGCTTGACTATGGAGGCGGATTCTAATAATAATTCATAGTATTACGCTGTTATAATTTGACAACAATTAAGGAAACGAAATAACCTTGATGAAAATCAAAAATAATAACCTCGGAATCATCTTTATAATCTTGGCGAGTTCATCAATTATTTTTGCCCAAAATATCATCTATCCGAAAACCAGAACCGAGAACGCTGTCGATTATTTTAATGGTGAGAAGGTCAGGGATCCATATCGTTGGCTGGAAGAAACGGAATCCCCGGAAACAAAAGCATGGGCCAATGCCCAGGACAGCCTTACACATGCGTATCTTGATACAATTTCGCAAAGGGAGCATATCAGAAATTTTCTGACCAATAATAGCAGCCTCAGAGATAATTCCATGCCTTTAAAACATGGCGATCGCTATTTTTACTTCGGCAGAGATGGCATTCAAAATCAACCTATCCTGAGAATGCGAAAATCCCTCGACAGCGAGCAAATTATTATCCTGGACCCAAATCAACTTAGCTCCGATGGAACAGTTGCTATTACCAATACAGCATTTAGCCTCGATGGCAGATATCTCGCTTACGCGCTCTCGTATGGCGGCAGCGATAGGCAGGAAGTTCATATCAGGGATATTGATTCCGGCAAGAATTATGACGAAATATTGAAATGGTGCAAATTCGTTGATATCGCCTGGGATCCGGCGGACGGCGGTTTTTTCTACAATCGTTGGCCTGATCCTGAAACAGTAGCGGAAAACGATCAATACAATTATAGCCGAATTTATTGGCATAAATTGGGCACGCCTCAATCGCAGGATTCATTGATTTTTGAGACACCAAAAGATAAGGAATCAGTTCCGGTTCCTTTCATCTCCGATGATGGCAAATATTTCTTCATATATGTTTATCGCGGCTCTGACAGTAAACTAGATATTTTTTATCGCGACCTTGAATCAGGCGGCAATTTCGTTCAGCTAATGAAAAAGGAAAACGTAAACTATTACTATATAGGCAATCAAGGAAAGACGTTCTTTTTCAAAACGGGACTCAAGAGTCTCACGGGTAAAGTCGTGGCTATCGATTTGGATAAGCCTTCCAAGAAAGAATGGCGCGAAATCATTCCCCCAAGTGACGATATCCTGGAATATGCCATCATGGTCAATAATCAGTTTGTGGCGATATATCTATATAGCGTTCAGAATATAATTAAGATTTTCGATATTGACGGCAAATTTGTCAGGGAATTAAAATTGCCGACAATTGGCACTTTTTCTGCTCTCTCGGGGGCGAAAGAAGATTCGGAGATGTTTCTTACATTCCAGTCGTTCGTGGTGCCCCCCACAGTATACCGCTATGATTTCAAAAGTGATAAATTTGAGCAATTTTATAGACCTCAGTATGATATTGATTTTTCAAAGTTTGTCACTCGCCAGGTTTACTATGAATCTGATCACGTAACGGTACCCATGTTTATTACTTACAATAGGGACCTGCTATGCGACGGAAATAACCCCACTTTGCTTTATGGTTACGGAGGCTTCGGTGTTAATATGGAGCCCTCATTTTCCGCAGCCAATTTAATGTGGCTTCAGAGTGGGGGCGTATACGCGGTAGCAAATATAAGGGGCGGCGGTGAATTCGGACCGAATTGGCATCAAGGCGGCAAGAGAAGATTCAAACAGAACTGCTTTGACGATTTTACGGAAGCAGCCAAATGGCTGATCAAAGGCAAAATTACTTCGCCATCGAAATTGGCGATAAAAGGTGGCAGTAATGGGGGTTTATTAGTTGCGGCTACAATGGAACAGCACCCAGACCTTTTCGGAGCTGTAATCTGCCAGGTACCGGTTACGGATATGCTTCGTTATCAAAAATTTACGGTCGGAAGTAAATGGACAAGCGAATATGGAAGTGTTGATGAAGGCTTTTCCTGTTTTAAATATTTGTATTCTTATTCACCCATCCACAATGTAAAAAAATGGAAAAAGTACCCACCCATTTTGGTTACGACCGGAGAGAACGATGACCGCGTCCCCCCTCTTCACTCTTATAAATTCATTGCGGCCTTACAAGCAATCGATGATGGCCAAAGACCCAAACTGCTAAGGGTCGAGACAGAAGCCGGTCATGGCACTGGAAAACCATTATCGAAAACTGTCGAAGAACAAACCGATATTTATTCATTCCTTTTTAACGCTTTCGGAATGAAATTAAGTAATTCGGACAGCCTCGACTCGGACAAATAATAGCTTAAATCTTTATTCTCGTTAATATAAAGCAGAACCTATGTTTGTCTCTTATTCTATCGGATAGTCATTCCCATTGAGCGGTTTGCCGAGCAGGCGGCAAATGGCGACAATCTGGCCTTGATGATGGTAGTAATGAGTCTGTGTTCGAATGATTATGTGGGCCGGTATCAATATGCGTTCTTTGTTGCCCCAGGTTATCATGCGGCGCGGGGAATTTAATTCATCCGGCGAGGCGGAATGCAGATATTTCTCGGTCGCTGAAAATATCTGCTGGCAGTATGCCTCCAATGATTCGATTGTAGGATAATCCGGGTCGTCATCGTCAACATCCATCCGTCCCTGTATTACGCCGATCCAGTATTTTTCTCCGGCAATCTCATGATGCAGCTGCAGGCGAATGGTCGGATAGCCAAAGCCAGCTATTTCTCGATTCAACTCTTCTGCATTGAATTGACTGCAGTGCTCAAGCAATTTCGTTAGATTGCCATGCACCCGCTTGTGGAATTCGGAAAGGGATTCTGCGTTAAAGATATTTCCTCCTTTGCGGAATATGAATTCGCGAGAAGTTTAGTCACTCCTGCACTCCGCCGCCCGATTAATCTTTGGGCGTTTTTCCTATGAATCTCAGGAGACCGTCGAGAATTGTCAAGGGATGCGGCGGGCATCCCGGAATATACAGGTCGACAGGCAATATTTTATCGGGGCCATTCAAGACAGATTTGTGATCGATATACGGCCCGCCATTGACCGCGCAGGAACCAACCGCAATTACAACTCGAGGTTCAGGCAAGGCGTTGTAGGTCATTAGAAGCGCCTCTCTCATATTCTCGGTGACTGGCCCGGTAATCAGTAAACTATCGGCGTACCTCGGCGAGGCAACGAATGAAATCCCGAACCGTCCCATATCCCAGGCAGGGGTCGAGAGAACATTGGAATCGGCCTCGCAGGCGTTGCAACCGCCGCATGAAACCTGGCGGAGTTTTAGTGAATTGGCAAAAAACTTAACCGCGGTTTTATTTACGGCCTCTGCCCGGTCGGGGGAATCGATACCTACAATAAGGTCGCTGCGTTTTGCCGCCGCCAGCCTGTGATTGATCGAAAATTCGATAACATTCTGTTTGCACGCCTTCTCGCATCTTCTGCAGAAAAGGCATCGCCCCATGTCCAGTTGCAGCTTTCCCGATACTATTTTGATTGCCTTTGTGGGGCAGATATCCTGACAGGAATGGCAGTCTTTAACGCAATCTTTTTTAATTATCGGTCTCCCAATAAAGCGATCTGATAGCTCGGGCAATGGACCGTTTGGATATCTCATGGTCCTATATTTTTGTATAAATCTGGCTTTCAAGATAGCGAGCATTGGATTATCCCTTTATAAATCGTGTCCGCAGTAAGACAGGTTGAAGCTTTTATTGCACAATGGGAAATCAGAAATCTCCTGGTTTCTCATCGCATACGCCAATCCAAACCAATTATGAAATGATGGATCAATTATTTTGTATGTAGAAAATTTCCCGTTTTCATTTGTAATAGCTACATGGCAAATCTCTCCGCGCCAGCCCTCCACCAACGACACCGCCAGCATTCCGGTTTGAATTTCTCTGAGCTCATTGGCATTCTTCCCGTTACCGAGTGATTTGACCTGCTGCTGGATAAATAGAATTGATTGCTTTATTTCAAGCCAACGAATATAGGCCCGCGCCAGGCAATCACCGGCGGCTTGTGTGAATACCGGCAAACTGGAAAATCTGTAGATTCCGTATGGGAACTGATTGCGGATATCAAGTTCGAGGCCCGAAGCGCGCGCCGCCAAACCCACGATACCGATTTCTTTCGCCGCCGTATTCGATAGTACTCCTACAGCCTCCAACCGTGCCAATACCGACGGTGTCTCAAAAAGCAAAGTAATTGCATTTTCGAGATCATAATAGATTGTCTCGATCTTTGCCAATATTTGATCCGCCATTTTTGAGCTGATATTGTAATTCACGCCGCCTGGAATTACGAGCCCTCGGCCGAATCGACTTCCGCACAGCATGGCAGTGATATTCAGAATATCGCCTCTAATCCGACCACAGTAATTTTGAGTCGGTAAAAAGCCGATATCCCCGGCAATCGCGCCGAGATCTCCCGCATGATTGGCCAACCGCTCTAATTCCTCAGCGATTCCTCGAATACTCAGAGCCGATGGCGGGACATTGATACGACTTAGCGATTCCATTATCTGGCTATAAGCGGTAGCGTGGCCGATTGTCGTATCTCCGGCGAGAGTTTCCATGTAATGCAAGGTTCGTTGATTGGGACCTCCAACCAACGCCTGCTCGATTCCCCGATGCTGATAGCCTAACGATATTTCCAGATGATAGACTGTCTCGCCGTGGCATTGGAAACGGAAATGTCCCGGTTCGATTACTCCGGCATGAACCGGCCCGACCGCGACCTCGTGAACATCGGAACCTTTGATTGAAAAATAATCCACCTTGCCAATGCCTGATGATTTCTTTGAATCATTTGATGAAGGAAAGCGCACTTTTTTCAGCCAGGGATGGCCGATGGGATTGATGCCCCAACTTTCAAATATTTCTCGTTCAAAAAGATGCGCCTGAGGGCATTCGAGAGTAATCGAAGGATATTCTTTTCCAACATTGCAGGAAATAACTTTCAGAATCCCCTGCGGCGGATTATTTATGATCGCATATAATCTAAAATCATTTTCGATCGGCGAACAAAATAGCGCCGAGATATGGCAGTCATTTTCAATATCGGAAATAATTGCTTCTCTAAAATCCTCGATTGAAACAAGCGGACAATCATTCAAAGAAATAGCGCTGCCATTATGTATTTCTAATGCTTTGATATTCATTATTTACCCACTATTGCCGCGCTCGCCGATGTAAGTAAATCTGCCAATGGTTGCGGCAAATAAATTCCTATAATAAGCACGCACAATATCAATATCGATGGCGCGATAATCATCCACGGCTTATCGAACTTCTTTAATGACGGCTCGGTCGGCGCTCCGAAAATCATTCTGAAAACTTTGTATGAAATCGCAGAAAGAGCGACGGCCAACGATATGAGATATCCGGCGGCTATCCACCATTGACTATTTGAAATTATGCCTTTGAGAATCATTAGCTCACTGCTGAAAAGTCCGAATGGCGGCGATCCCAAAATCGCGAGAGTCCCTCCCGCCCATAATACCGCTGTTAAGGGGTGGCTCGCCGATATGCCAACGATATTTTCGCTTTTTTTAGTTTTATAGATAATCAGAATATTTCCCGCAATCAAGAATAAGGCCGCCTTTGCCAATGAGTGATTAAGCGCGTGAAATAGCGCCCCGAAACCTGCAGCGCTTCCGAGGCCGATTCCCAGCGCCAGCACGCCCATATGCTCAATGCTCGAATAGGCAAGCATCCGTTTGAAATCGGTTTGCAGGATTAGAAATAAGGCCGCGACTGCCATAGATATCATTCCAAACAAAAGCATTTGCTGCCTTCCGAAATCGCCAAGACCGGCAGCTGTCAGTATTGTCAGAACTCGAAGAATTCCGACAAAGGCGCAGTTAAGCAATGCCCCCGATAATAACGCCGAGACCATCGCGGGTGCTTCGCTATGGGCGTCCGGGAGCCAGGTATGCATCGGCACCAACCCCATTTTAGTGCCGTAGCCAACAAGCAATAGTAAAAATCCCGCTTTAAGCCAGGTCGGGTCCAGGTATCGAGCATGCCGGGTTAATTGATCCAATGACAGACGCATCTGTTCATTGGCCGCGACTGAAGTGGCGACAGCCAGGAAGAAATTCCCCAATAGCGCCAGGGCGATACCGACCGAACAGATCAGCAGGTATCTCCAGGTCGCCTCGAGGCTTCCCTGATTTCGGTTAAAATATATCAATGGCGCGCTGCTTAAGGTCGTAGCCTCGATACCAACCCAGAGCAAGCCAAGGTGGCGGCTTACCATTACGAGGGTCATCGAACCGAGAAATAAAAGCATGCATCCAGTTAGAACTGTCTCCGCGCTGAGGCCGGAATCTACGCGTGAAATTGATTTGGGATCGGAGCTCTCGGATTTATGCCTCAGGTATCCAACAGCATAAATGGATGCCGCCAAAAATAAAATATCTGTAATTCCCAGAAATAGGAGCGATAACGCGTCTATACCCAGCCAGCTTTCCTGCGATAAGCCGTCGAATCTTAAAAATACAATTCCAATAAGGGCAAGATGTATGAATGAAGCTGCCAAAAGCAAGCTTCGACGAAGGCTATCGTTTTTAATCAAAAATGCCAGGCCGCCCGAGACGACAGGCAGGAAAATTAGCGCCCAGATCACTTTATCGTTCCTCCAATGAGGACATTTTATCGGAATCGATATGATCGAATTCGCGGCTGATATGATAAATCGCAATCCCCATCACGAATACTGCCGCGAAGACATCCAATAAAATGCCAATTTCAACGAGGAAAACTTCATGCACTGCAAATGCCATTCCGAAAAGATAAATTCCATTTTCCATAACTAGATAACCAAGTACTTGAGTAACCGCTTTTCGCCTGAAGATAATCAGGAAGAAGCCGCAAAAAACCGTAAACAAGGCAACTGCAACCAGCAGTCCCGATTTCATCTGGGCCGGCAAATGAAGGCGATAAGATATGCCTATACATACGGCGAAAAGGCCGATGCCTATCAAGAGCGATGTTGTAAAACCAGCGATAGGCTCAATCTCCCGTTGGACACCTGCCTCGCGAGCCGCCTGCCGAATGAGCGATGGCATTACTCCGGCTTTCAGTATTGTCGCCGCTGAAAGCACGATTCCAAATTGTATCGAAGGCAACGGATTTGTCAATACAGGTAATATGCCCAATACAATCGCCTGAATCGCGACTGTCTGTATTCCTGCCCCCAAACGACTCGTTCCCAAAAGCCGAAAATTAAGCAGGATCAAAAGGACGGTCAAAACCCCAATTAGTGATTCCATTTATTGCCTCACCGCCGCTATCAGGGCCAATAATGAAAAAATACATGCCGTTACCAAAAGCTGCGGCACTCGAAGTAAACGCAATCGTGCCATGACTGATTCTATTATTCCAACGATAACCATTAATGTGAAAATGGCCACGACGCCAATTATCAGATTAATTCCGGCATGACCAGTATTTATCGGCAGGACAGCGCCGATAAAAAGCGCTCCGAATATCCAAAGCTTCAGGGCCGAGCCGATTTGTATAAATCCCAAATCGACTCCACCGTGATCCAGGACCATGACTTCGTGAATCATAGTCAGCTCCAGATGCGTATTGGGATCATCAAATGGTATTCGGGCATTCTCAGAAAGCAAAACTATCAAAAGGGCCGCGGCGACAAGCATATGCGCCATGGTAATCATGTACGGCAATTCTTTTACTCCAATCTGGCTATATAGCGAGGTGAGAGAGAAGCTTTTTCCAAAAATCGCCAGCGCGATTATTCCAAGCATCAACGCCAACTCCGCCAGAACAGAAAATTGCACTTCTCTGCTCGCGCCCATGCCTTCGAATGAAGATCCTGTATCAAGGGCGGCGGCTACTACGAAAAACCTCGCCAATCCAAAAAGATAAACCAACGCGATAATATCACCGGGGAAAACAATCAGAGCGCGAATGGTTCCGAGAGGCGTTAATGTAAGAGCCAATATTATCGAAGCCAGGCTGACCATGGGGCCCGCCTTAAAAATCCAAGTTGTGGTCCCGCTATAAACAGCTCCTTTGCGGAGAAGTTTGAATATATCGAAATATGGCTGCAAAAGCCGCTGACCATGCCGCCCTCCGAAAAAGGCCTTGGTTCTATTGATTACACTGAGAAGAAGTGGACTAAGGAGAATAGCCGTAATTATGTGAGATAATGACCAGAGTGATTTCATCGGCTATCCAAGTCTCCAGATTAGCAGAATTAGAATGGTGACAGCGATATATAGAATATATAGATGTGTCTGACCCATTTGTATTCGTCTGAAACCGCCCGCAAACCATATCATGGCTTTGAATATCGGGCTAAAGATTCGCTTCAGGAAAAAATCGTCAGTATGGGAATGCAGGGCTGCGCTCTGAAGGAAAATACTCCGATGATAAATTTAGAGAAGATGACGGCCTCAATATTGCCCGAAACATATTTACGATCGGCTGGGCAAACGATGATGCCGTATATTGCATTTTCGGAGACGGCGCCGTATAGCCGCATCCCCAGGTCACATCCTGCCGTACCGAACGTCCATTGATTAGTATTTTTCTAAAAATCGCAATCGCAAAAAGCAATATGATCAGCGCTATTCCTATCAATGTAATCCATTTGAGAGCCATACGCGGCGAATCAAGCGAAATAACTGCCATTTGAATTAGGCAAAAATTGATGCGCGGCCGGCAATACGAGCTTTAGAAGCCAGAATCCGCTCAACCCCATAAAAACGCAAAGTCCCGCCAATATAATCATTGGAGTCAGCATGGCAGAATGAACTTCATGAGCATTGGCAAAGATATTACTTCGGATTCGCCGAGGAATATTACTCCAAACGCTTTGCTGAAACAGGCGGCCGCCAAAGCTCCGATAATCGCCAAACTCGAGATTACAAGGACACCCGCCCATGGTCGTTGAGTACTCGAAACACTGGAAAGTGACGCGAAATAAATAAAGAATTCGCTTACGAAACCATTTAAAGGTGGTAGTCCTGAAATTGCGATTGAGCCGGTTAGAAATGTTAATCCGGTCAAGGGCATTTTTTTTAGCAGTCCGCCTAATTTATCGATTTCCAATGTCCCCGCGGCATGCTTGATCGCCCCTGCCCCCATAAAAAGAAGGCTCTTAAATATGGCATGGTTAATCACATGCAAGTAATCCACCGCAAAGTCCCAAAATCGCCATGAGACTGTTGCCCCAGCAAATACCCAGAATTCCGATACCAATACCGAGGAATATTATTCCGATATTTTCGACACTATGATATGCCAGCAGTCTTTTCAAATCATGCTGAGCAATAGCGTAAAGCACTCCGAGAATTCCCGAGACAGCGCCGATAATGACCAGCGACCAGCCCCACGCTGGCACTGGGATTTCCAAGAATAAGAAGCATTCGTAGTATGCCGTAAATCCCCAATTTGATCATCACGCCGCTCATGACCGCGGAGACATGCGAGGGTGCAGCAGGATGTGCCTCAGGAAGCCAGACATGCAGAGGAATAATCCCCGCTTTTGAGCCAAAACCAATTAGACCGAGTATAAAAATCGTATTGGCGAATTGACTATTGATGCTGAACAAGCTGAACTCCATCGTTCCCGATGGATCCATCAGCAAAAACATTACTAAGAGAAATGCCACCCCGATATGCGCGGCTATGAAATATATCCATCCCGCCCGTCCGACTTCCGGCTTTTCATGATCATAGAGCACGAGGAAAAATGAAGCCATAGACATCATTTCCCAGGCCAGCAAAAATAGAAAACCATTTCTCGCCACCAGCACCAAGAGCATGGAAGCGATGAAAATATTGTAAAGGCACCAGGAATGGGCTGCCCGAGCGTTATTATTTTCGCTTTGAAGATACTTCTGGCCAAAGATGGCCGCGAGAGCGCTGATAATAGAAACCGGCAGCATGAATATCGCTGTCAACGGATCGAAACCTATATGAAATGAGCCAAGCGGAAACTGCCACGACAGCAGCAGATCCAAATTTTGGCCGCTTACCAGAACTGTTACGCTGGCAATTGCCGCAAGCGCCGATCCAATTACTGACGCTATTGGTCCGGCAATTCGAGACCATTTGGAGGAAATAATTAATGATAGAAGGGCGCCAATTAGAAATACGATTAACGATGCAATAAATAAGTACATAAAGAAAGCTTTATCTATTATACATTTCGAGGGCCGATTAATGAATCAATTCGTTTTGCGGCGGCGAAGACATCCTCTCTTAGCCCCTGTTTGCCGATTATCGCCGCGAATTCCGGGTCGCGCAGAGCGTAAGCGAGGCCAGAGAGTAGATTCAGATGCGCTCGGATGGTAGGGCTGACAATAGTGAATAGAGTATGCACGGGTTTTCGATCTATGGCATCGAAATCGATAGCGTTTTCAAGAAAGCAGAGCGAGACCATAGGCCGCGGAATATGCATTACGATTGGGTTGCGAACGTGCGGGATCGCGATACCTTCGCCAATGCCGGTTGAGCCCATCGATTCACGCGCCAATAGTACGTCCAATAGATATTGACGATCGACCTCATCCGGAAGCGGCATAATTTGAACCACTTCTTTAATAACTGATTCCTTATCGGTGCCACCTACTCGATAAAATACGCCTCCTGAACGCAGACCACTTTCAAGGCTTATCGAACCTTCTGTTCCATCTTTGTCAAATATCTTTGGAGAGATTTTGACCTGATTGGCGGTTGCCCATTCGAGTAATTCGGCGCGATTTAGACGATATTGGTCGCCAAGACGGGATGCGGGTAATTTTTGCTGGGAGATCCAACGGTAAACAGTCTTTTCGGAGACACCCAGCAAAACGGCTGCATCGCGAACATTCAATGTCATAGACTTATCTCGTTATTCCCACGGTATCTCATTTTAGGACAAGATAATATAATTTGCCGTATCGGGTGTCAAGTTGGAATATGATATTATTTGAATGCCGACTACGGTAATTTGACTTAGCGAAGTGAGCCTAAAAAAAACGGGGCCAATTCGGCCCCGAATATATAGTCTTTTTGAAAATGTCTTATTTTATGAGCGACATTCGAATAACCGCTGTTCGATTGCCTGCGGTCAATCGTGCAAAGTAAATACCTGATGACGCCTGAGTTGCGCCGTTTCTGCCGTCCCAAGTCAAGATGTGAGGACCGGCAATCAAATTATTGTCTATCAATGTAGAAACCCGTCTGCCCAGAAGATCGAAAATCTCGAGTTTGACATCGCCGCTCTGTGGAAGATTGAATGAAATATTGGTCGAAGGATTAAATGGATTGGGGTAATTCTGGTTCAGCGTAAACGCTTCAGGCAGAATTTTGCGATCCTCGTTAATTCCTACACGCTGTCCTGTACCGACAATTCGCAATCCCCAGCTATTCAGAACTCCTGTTTCTCCGCCTGCGACCCGGTCGGATACATAAAATACCCAGTTCCCTTGCGACGAATCTCCTCTGAATACATCGAGATTCCCGGTACCATCAGGTTGCAAGTCATCCCCGTACCATCCGACAATGCTATCGCCATCCCCCCCGGTTCTATTATGCAAAATCACCAAACGGCCCAACGGATCGCGAATCCAAACAATTAAATCACCGATTCGCGGATGGTCGATGTCCACAAAAACATCAACGTCAAATATGCTGAAATGGTCAGGCACGTTCAAAGTATCGAATACGGAAGCGCCATAATCCGGAATAGCGAAACCGTCCCGCATGTAAGTAACCTGTTGCATATTAAGAATTTTAAATGAATTATATCCTACGATTGGATTATAATTCAGATTTCTACGGGATGATTGATCCATGGCTTTTATTCTGTAGCTTATGCTATCATCAGGCTGGACAGAACCCGTAAATATTCCGCTCCAGATTAAATCGGAAGTGTCGCTTCTGGTCAACGGCGCAATATTGATAGGGCCATTATTGACCATGAATTCAACTGTTACTGATTCTACGACAATATTATCCGTGACTCTTGCCAGAATTTGGGGCGGCCACATGATTGATGGTATATCCGCTAACCGCTGATGAGTAATTGTCGGTAGAACTGTATCTATTCCTACATAGAATGAAAATGTACTTGCAGGCGCCCGCTCCGGTAAAGTCGCGGTAATTCCAAGGCTATCAACCGCTCTTAGATAATAATATACCATTGATTGATGTGAAGGCCCAGGGATGCTGGCCGCATATCTATTGGGCGGAGGCGGAGCTAATGGCCCTAAGATGCCGGTGCTCCATTCGGATGTCGTATCAAATCGATAATAAAGCAGTACCGAATCAATCGGGAATGTATGATCTAAAATGGCAAATAAGTCAAATGTACCTGTTGAATCCTCGGTATCAGTTAATGGCGTATGCGAAATACTCAGATGAAAAGGCAACTCGGTAAAAATGCCTCTATCAAAGAAGGCCCGCCCGATAGACATTAGGTGCACTCCATTATAGAGATCCATATCGGCCTGAACTATCGCGTTAGCTCCATCGATGAAGCGAGCTCTAGGTGTTAAATTAAAATGGCTTTCGAGCACGAGCCGGACAGTTAGGTCATTGCCAAGGTAATTCTGCATATCCCAAAGGCATCTGCTCCATATTTCGCCGTCGTCGTGAACTTCTCCATCCATATCTTGTGGGTAATGCTTATTTCCATCGACTCTTCTTCCCGGCCAAAAATTATCGCGAGGATTGCCATCCCAATCGAATACCTGAGCTTCATGCCATCCGCCTGAAACCGAATGAAAGAAACCTACAGTCAGATAATCGCCGAATCCCTCACCCATGGCGCCGCCTTCTTCAAGTTGCCCCCATCCCGGAACCTGATTGTATTGGGTAGCGTGGCCATACTCATGAACAATTACGTCGCCATCTTCGGCGTCATCTACGCCGCCAGTGCCATATGTAATTGTGTGCGAAGAGGGCTGGAACCAGGAATTATCATCTGTGGTACCACCAACATTAAGATTGATTGAATATTGCATGATGTCCGTAAATCCTAATGCTTGATAATACCTGGCACAGGAATCTATATGAAAATACGCTGTCACTTCTTCAAATTGATTTACATTGCGATTATAGAAAAATGAATCTGGGTTGGCAAGATGGGCTCTATTTGATGTCGGTCCTGTATTGGCAAATGGTCCGGAGAGAAAGTAATATCCTCCCTGAGGAGCATTTAATTCTCGCAATGACCCAACCCGACGAGCGTTGGTAAGCGCCGGATAATTTCTATTGGATGAGTCGGCTAAATTCATGTTCTGTTCGGATACAACCGGATTAGGATTAAACATGTACCCGGTGCCATCGACAAAAACCATCGTATTGTCTTTATCAACAATGCGGCCATTGTTGGCATCGACGAAAACCTGCCAGTCCCCTCTTGGCTTTTCAGCGGGAATAAGGACTTTCCAGCATAGAACAGGTTCCGTATCATTAGCATAAATTACAAGTTCAGATGTGACCTCACCGCTGAATGATTTTACATCGATTTCGTTAATAGCCAATTCCTCTGCATTTTTAGAGGTCAAGGTAGGTATGGTAGTAATATTGATATTATGTACATAATCCGAAATCACAGACGATATCACATTGTCAAATCTGATATTGACAACCAGCCAGCGGCCAAAAACCGGCACGCCATCTACAACTTGCTGGTACCTATAATGGTAACCTGCGATAGAGTGTCTGATTGAAAAAAGGCTCAGATCAGTCCCGTCACTCTTGATTCCCAAAAGGGATTGGTTTTGTGCCAGATATTCGTTGACAATCTGGTCAGTGCTTTTGAAGGATGATTGAAAGTTCGGGAAATAAAGACGACTGGCGAAGCCATTATTGTCGTATTGATCCGTCATGGCCCGGGGGGCGCCCGCCGATGGCCGCACAAATGGCTTATTGACAACGCTTTCCGGATCGGGAGCTTTCTTGGCCTGTATAATAGGTGCAAATATTAATATCGAAATTGCAAGTCCAACAGTCGTTCTCATTATCTTTCCAAAAATCATTGGCTCCTCCCGAAGTTAATTTAATATCCAATATAATGAATACTGCGAATTTAACAATTAGAAATTACTATTAAGTTCCGCGAGTTAGAAATGAAATAAACATATCTTCTATCATGACTTTTCAGAAGCAATCTCTACATTCAAAATCATCCTTGACAGCATACTTAAATCAATGCTATACATGATTAAAGATGGCTATTGTTATCGTATTTGTAGGCGAATTTTAGGAAAAACGATGGAAATTGCAATTGGCGCCGACCACGGCGGATTCGAACTCAAAGAAAAGCTAAAAAAACATCTTTCCGAAAAAGGAATATCGGTCGAAGATTGCGGCACCAAATGCACCGATTCGGTTGATTATCCAAGATTCGCTTACGCCGTGGCATCGCTTGTCGGCAATGGTAAATGCTCCCGCGGCATAATGATCGACGGCGCCGGAATCGGGTCGTGCATTGTGGCCAATAAGGTGCCCGGGGTTCGAGCGGCTCTGTGCTACGATGTTTCATCGGCGAAAAACAGCCGCGAACATAATGACGCCAATGTATTGACTCTCGGCGCGGGACTAATCGGTTTCGAACTGGCCAAACAGATAGTGGATACGTTTTTGTCATCAGAATGCACAATTGACCGCCATAAGAAACGGGTGGCGATGATTACCGATATTGAAAAAGGCAATCCGCCGCAGATGCCGAAAAATGCAGGATTGCGAATGCGATACCAATACTGTTTCACCCGACGATTTGCGGAAAATTGCCGACCGGATTCAATCATTGATGGGCGGAAGCTGTAAAGTCATTGATGATAAAAGCCTGGTTTGCACCAATGGCAATACCGTGATTATTCATTACGGTCATCCCACCGAAATAGATGCTGAATTGGTTAAAAGCGTAATCAGCGCGGGCGCGGGTAGAATCGGATATACTCCGAATGGCAAAGATATACCGTCGGACATTGCCCACTATATCGATCATACGTTATTGAATCCGCAGGCCACTCCGGCGGATATCAAGAAATTATGCGAAGAAGCCAGGGCCTATAATTTCGCATCGGTCTGTGTCAATCCGTCATATATCAAGTATTGTTCGGAATTGCTTAGAGGCACCGGGGTCAAGGTTTGCTCAGTTGTCGGGTTTCCATTCGGGGCAACCACGCCGGATATTAAAGCCATGGAGGCTCGAAGGGCTATCCGCGATGGTGCCAGGGAAATCGATATGGTTATCAATGTCGGCGCGCTTAAGGGCGGCGACCAGGATCTGGTTTTGCGCGATATAAGAGCGGTTGTTGAGGCTTGCCGCGACGGCGGGGCTATTTCCAAGGTCATTATCGAAACAGCATTGCTCACGGATGACGAGAAATTTCTCGGCCTGTCAAATTGCGAAAAAAGCCGGGGCAAATTTCGTAAAAACATCGACTGGATATGGCCCGGGCGGGGCGACTGTTCATGATGTGGCATTAATGAGAGAAGCGGTTAAGGGCACATCGATGGGGATAAAAGCGGCGGGTGGGATTCGAAGTCTCGCCGACGCTCAAAAGATGATTGAAGCGGGAGCTACGCGAATCGGAGCATCTGCTGGAGTAAAAATCAGCCAGGAAGCCAAGCATGGCTCGAAGCCATCCGATTCCAAGCCCCGTGATTCAAAGTACTAATTAAGGAGAATAATTTGGCGGATTTAAGAGCTTATGTTTTTTTGGATAGTATTCAGCCCCAGTATGCGGCATTTTTGGGCACTGTAGCGCAGGGTTTTCTCCCGGTTGCCGGAATGGCATCGCTGTATGTGGAAATTTCTCCTGGTATTGAGATAAATCAAATTACCGATATCGCCCTCAAATCCACAAAAGTGACACCCGGCATGCAGATAGTCGAAAGACTCTATGGCATGCTGGAAATCCATTCAGAGTCGCAGGCCGATGTCCGACAAGCGGGGCAGGCGATTCTTGACGCGTTGCATTTGAAAGAAGAAGACCGTTGGAAACCGCGAGTATTATCGAATCAGGTAATCCGACGGCTCGATGATCATCAAACGCAACTAATTAACCGTACTCGACACGGCAATATGATAATCGCCGGACAGACCTTATTCGTAATGGAGCTCGAACCGGCGGCCTATGCGGCCTTGGCAGCCAATGAAGCTGAAAAAGCGGCCGAGATCAATATCCTTGAAGTGCGGGCATTCGGATCATTCGGAAGAATCTACCTCGGCGGCGAGGAACGGGATATCGAAGTCGGCCATCGCGCGGCAATAGCGGCGATCGAGGGAATTAGCGGAAGAATAATGGGAAAATAGTTGAAGGCAAATTCACAAACATGCAAATAAATATCTTAAATATCTCAAGGAGGTAATTTCCATGGCAGAAGCATTAGGTATGATAGAATGTCGGAGTTTCCCGGCTATGGTAGAGGCCGCGGACGCGATGGTAAAGGCTGCCAAGGTTGAACTTGTAAGCTATGAAAAAACCGGCGGCGGCTATGTGACCGCTATAATTCGCGGCGATGTCGCAGCGGTCAAGGCGGCATGCGATGCCGGTCATGCAGGCGCATCGAAAGTAGGCGAAGTCGTGGCGGTTCATATTATCGCTCGCCCACACTCCAATGTCGATATGGTTATACCGTTGGGGCGGACATCCGAGTTTGAAGAATCGGAAAAGCCAAGAGGAGCCAAGAAATAATTTAGGCCAATCGCAGAATAAACAAGATTAGGCCATCGGCCGCCATTTTAACGAAAGAAATCCGATGTTACTGGCAAAAGTCTTAGGAACAGTCGTTTCTACTAAAAAAGAAAAAAGCCTTGAAGGCACCAAGCTGCTTCTGCTTCGCAATGTCGATATCGACGGCAAAGACGGCGGCGGTATTGTGGTGGCTGTCGATGCTGTCGGCGCTGGAGTAGGAGAAATCGTTCTCTACGCTACGGGTTCATCAGCAAGACAGACAGAGATCACCGATAAGAGGCCCTGCGATGCGGTCGTAATGGCGATAGTCGACAACTGGGAAGTTGATGGCAAAACAATCTTCCGCAAGAACACAACCGTTCTGAATGTGTCCGAAGACTAATTTTTTAGCATTTTGGAAAATTAAAATATGTCCAATCTCAGCGAAAATCAGATCGACGCCATTGCTCAGCAGGTGATTAAATACAT
The DNA here is from genome assembly GCA_963817915.1 of uncultured candidate division Zixibacteria bacterium. Classification (GTDB taxonomy): domain Bacteria; phylum Zixibacteria; class MSB-5A5; order UBA10806; family UBA10806; genus CAWFQL01. Next base: position 408,243 of record CAWFQL010000012.1, on the reverse strand, counting down.
GTCCGCTGGACAAGGACAGTCACCAACAGTCATCAATAATCGATTGGCGGCTATGACTGAAGGTGTCTTCGCTGATATCGATTCCGCTGTCAAAGCAACAGTTGCCGCTCAACGAGAATTCTGCCGGATGCCGCTATCCAAACGTGATGAAATCATTCGTTCAATCAGAAAATCGATGCTCGATAATGCCAGGACATTGGCGGAAATGGCGAATTCCGAGACCGGGCTGGGCCGTGTAGAAGACAAAATCAAAAAAAATATCGTTGTCACCGAGAAAACTCCGGGAACGGAAGACTTATATCCTACAGCTCGTTCGGGTGACAGAGGACTATCGCTTTTCGAACCGGCGCCGTTCGGGGTAATCGGGGCGATTACACCGATTACTAATCCGACATCGACTATTATCTGCAATACGATTGGAATGATCGCGGCTGGCAACGGCGTCGTCTTCAATGTTCATCCTGGCGCCAAGAATGTCTCGATATTCAATATTTCGCTGATAAATAAAGCAATCATCGCCGCTGGCGGGCCACCTAATGTTGTCACGACTCCGGTCGAGCCGACTATCAAGAGCGCGCAGGAACTGATGTCTCATCCCAATGTCAGACTGGTGGTGGTTACAGGGGGCGAATTGGTAGTCAGGGCCGCCATGCAGAGCGGCAAACGGGCAATTTGCGCCGGTCCGGGAAATCCTCCGGCCGTGGTAGATGAAACCGCCGATATCGACAAAGCGGGACGGGATATCGTGCTTGGGGCATCATTCGATAATAATATTATCTGCACCGATGAAAAAACAGTCTTTGTCGAGGAATCGGTGGCCACTGAATTGATCAGATCAATGATAAATTCGGGCGCCGTATTGCTCAATAAGTCGGAATCATCGCGACTCGAAAGACTGATATTCGAAAAGACATTCGGTCCTGGCAAACCGGCGCATGTTAATAAATCATTTATCGGGAAAGACGCTTCGGCAATTCTATCAAAAATTGGAATGAATGTTAATGATAATATCCGTCTGGCTATAATGGAAGTTGATAAAGACCATCCGCTGGTGATAACCGAGCAGATGATGCCTATCCTGCCAATTGTGAAAGTTAAGTCGGCGGATGAAGGAATTGATCTGGCCAAATGGAGCGAACGAGGCTTTCGGCATACGGCCTCGATGCATTCGAAAAATATCACGAATCTTTCGCGCATGGCTCGGGAAATGGATTGCTCGATTTTTGTCAAAAATGGTCCCAATTATTCCGGGCTGGGCTATGGCGGCGAAGGATATTCGTCATTTACGATTGCCTCCCCCACCGGTGAAGGGCTCACTCGTCCGAGAACATTTTCCCGCGAACGACGCTGCGTCTTAGTTGATCATTTCAGAATCGTATAATAAATGGCAACACCTAAAAATATCAAATCTGAGACTGAAAAATCTCGTTATCCGGCTATAGCATTGATTGAATTTAGCAGTATCGCAGCCGGTATGACCGCCGGGGACGCCATGATAAAAAAGGCTCCGATCGTGATGCTCAAGGTCGGCACTGTCCACCCGGGGAAATATCTGACGCTGATAGGCGGAGATGTCGCATCGGTGGAAGAATCATATCGCGAAGGACTTCAAATCCGCCCAGAGACAATAATCGATAGCGTTTTCTTGCCCAATATTCATGATGCGGTTCATGACGCCGTATTGGGTTTTAGAACTCCGAGGAAATACGAGTCAATTGGTGTAATCGAAACATCAACTGTTGCGTCAAATATAGACGCCGCTGATGCTGGTACGAAGGGAGCGGAAGTTATCGTGATGGAAATCCGCCTGGCTGACGATTTAGGCGGAAATTCATTTACTATCTTCAATGGCAAGCTCGAAGAAGTTCAAGCCGCAATTGAAATAGGGTCGAATAGAATAAAAGTTAAGAATATAATATTGCATACTACTGTAATACCGAGGATCGATGATTTGATGGCTTCCGAAATCGAGAAGGCATCAAACTTCTTTGGCAGGAATAGAATTTGATTTTAGGCAGAGTCATAGGCACTGTTGTCGCGAGCCTGAAATATAAAGGTCTGGAAGGCGTGAAACTACTCATAGTACAGCCTTTGGATAAGAATCAAAATCCGTCGGGTAAACCATTGGTGGCCGCCGACGCTACCGCCATGGCCGGTCCCGGAGAATTAATATACTATGAAGGCGGCCGTGAAGCTGCTATGGCACTATCTGAGACTTTCGTCCCCGTCGATCATTCGGTAATCGGGATTGTCGATGGAGTTGACCTAAACGACCGGAGCCATAAATGATTGTTGGCAAGGTTCAGGGCACGGTATATTCGACTATTAACCATCCCTTCTATGATGGCTACAAGCTGTTGCTCGTGGAAAAAGTGGCACCCCCCGGAATCGATGTCAGCGGCTATCTAATCGCGATTGACACGGTCGGCGCGGGAATTGGCGAGACTGTTCTCGTAATCGATGAAGGCAATTCTGCTCGCCAGATCGTAAATGATCCCAAAGCGCCATTAAGATCAATTATTGTTGGTATAATCGACGAAATCTGCTTAGACAAATAATTCAATTATCATCAAACAAACTCCCCAGACCCTACTGGAAGCCATATTTCACTCAAATTTTAACAACTGTCTGATTTAGATACTCAATCCCTCTATTGATATCAATAGGCTATTTATGTATACTCCGTATACTGCCAATATCACCCAACAGACCTTACAATATATTTACTGTATACAGTATAAATTTTCGCTTGACCAATTTACATAATTCTTGTAATGAGCTTATTTGTGGGCAGATATTCGACATTAGGAATGGAAAAATTCGCATAACTCATTGAATATTATAATAATAGGAGGCAATAGATAATGGCTGACGAAATCAAAGGAAGCAAAGAACCATTTTTCTGGATAAAAAGCGGCAACGAGAAAATCGAACAGAGTAAACACAGTATACAGCCGATTGAAGCTGAACCAAAGATTGCCGTTGTTCGCCCTCCCAGGAGAAAGTTGATCTTAAATTCCAAACGGGCCGGATTAAAACAGGGCTGGACTCGGGCAACATTCATTGTCAAAGAAGATAAGCTAATGAAGCTTAAAGCGTTAGCATATTGGGAGCGAAAAGAGATTAAGGAGATTATCGATTGCGCGTTCGAGGCTTTTCTTGCAGGCAAAGATATTAAGCCGATCGATAAAGGCGGCGCTGAGGGTTAAATTGTGGTATGCGGATGTGTTTAATATGACGATTATTACTTTTTTTTCGCTTTCATTGAACTTTTAAAGGGTTTGGGGATTATTTAGTTGAACTGGGGAAATTTGATGAAGAATGGAGGAATTCAATGAAAAGCAGGATTATCGGATTGGCTATTATCGGAATGTTGATTCTGAGCGGGGTTTTGCTTCCCGCGATGGTTTCAGCGGCGACCGTGGTTCGTCCAGAAGAAATAAGGAGCATGCGACAGGTAATCTATGACACGAAGACATATGCGAAATTAGATACGCTTTGGAAGGCATACTTTGATGAATATCCATCGGAATTCGCATATGCCAACTGGATGTATGCGGCCCGATATGCCGGGGACAAGAATTACTCGGGATTATTGGACAAAGGGCTAAAGAAGTATCCATCAAATCCAATATTGCTCTACCTGAAGGCCCTTGAACATATTGGCGCACCCGATGACACCGAAGGCCGCAAGAATCTCGAAAAAGCGGCTGAAATTGACCCTAATTTTATCGATCCCTGGTTTGCATTGGTAACTCACTACATGTCCGGGCGAGATGACGAGAGGCTTGATCTGGCATTGAGGAAATTGCTTAATAGCGGCGTTATTTACGACGAAGTGATGGATTTCAATTACAACATGCTAATAAGTCTCGAAAAGGACGCAATTCTAATAACTAACGGTGACAATGACACATATCCCGGCTGGATATTGGAACGGATATTGAAAATTCGTGCTGATGTCACCATAGTCAATAGGAGTCTTTTAAATTCGGAATGGTATCCGATTTATATGGTTGAACATGGTCTTCCCAGTTTTATCGATAAAAAGGGATTGATGGAATTAAGGGATTCGATATTCAAGGCCATGAAGGGGCAAAATATCCCCATGACGCCGTCCGGGCCATTCGGGGATACGCTAATTATCAAAATAATCGAATCGGCCAAGCTGGCGGGCAGGCCGGTATATTTCTCAAAAACGGTCTTTCTGACTGAAAAATTGAAAAATATTGTCCAAAAGGGAATGGATCTTGGTCTGGTAATTCTCGTTACTCCGTCTCAAAAATCATATTCAGAGCAATTAAGCCTTGTATACGACAAATGGATAAATGAATATCGCACGAGCGGGCTGCGAAGCTGGCGTCTACGCTACGCCCCCGATACCGACGCGGGGCGAATGATAATGGGCAATTATGGGGGCGCTATCTGTGGAAATCTCGAAGCACTTAAAATTATCACGCCTGATATGAGACCAAAGCTTTTCCAATGGTATCTCGATAATGTAGAAAAAATATTATCGGATGATCTTCGCTCCCAATTCGAGCAAGCCTGGTGTTGTTCCGCAGCTGATATAAAGGAAATTGGAGATTGGTGTAAGAGTAACGGCATTACATGCAATAATGCCTCGGGGAAATAGCAATTTGAATTCCGACTGGGAATTATTCTTCGACGCGCAAAGAGGAGACGAAATATCCTGGCGGGCGCTGGTCGAGGAGCATCAACCAAGACTTAAAGCGTTGGCGATGCTGATTACGGGTTCAGCTGATGCTGCCGATGACATTGTTCAAGACTCATTCACGAGGGCCCTGCAGGCGAAAATCAGGCATACAACTGGCAGCGTCTATGGTTTTTTGACTACAATTGCCTATCGATTGGCGCTTAAAGAGAAAAAGAGATCGGGACGTGAAACCGATATTGCGGGAATGGAATTAACACAGGATACCGCGAATCCTTTAGAAACCCAGCTGACCTGTGAAAGAGATAAATTAATCATGGACGCTATTGGATCATTAGAAAAGGAACAGCGGGATGTATTGGTATTAAGATTCTACGGCGACCGAAGCTATGAGGAAATTGCCGAAATTATGAAAATTCCATTGGGGACTGTGAAATCGCGGATTTTTTACGCGGTCAAGTCGTGCCGAGAAAAGTTACGAGAGAAAGGAGTACTAAATGACTCATATAAATGAAGACTCCCTTTTGAAATACGCGCTGGAGGTATTAGAAAGCGAATTGGAATCTGCCAGGATTACAGAACATCTATCTATTTGCGCTGAATGCAAGAATCGATTCAACTCGATTAAGAAGGATATCGGTATAATCGGCAGTGCCAAACCGCCGCGCGAAATCCGTCGCCTACCCAATCCCCGCCAGCGTCGATCTCTTCCAATTTCATTAATTAGAATCGCCGCGATATTTGTGATGGGGATTTTCATTGGTTTGGCGGCATCGAAATTCGGTTATCGTGAACCCGCGAATGTTTCCGGATCATATATTCTGCTTTCGCCGCCTGCGCAGTCGCTTGAATCATCTGTGGCATCCGACGCGACCGAAATTCCGACAAGTTATTATGATTCCATATTGAAAAACAGATAGATTCATAATGATTTTCGCATGATTCTATATTGACCATAAAACAATCAGTTATATTTTCTACATTAGCTATCGCTTAGGAAACATCTTAGGACGATTAGAGGTTAGTTTTATCACGAAGAGAGAATAGTATCTGACGAAGGGAAATCATGCCGAAGATAGTTGGAATCACTACTGCCTTACCAGAATATAAGGTAGATCAAAATGAGGCTAAAGAATTTGCCGAGCATCTATTCGGAGCTCATTTCAAGGATATTTCACGTCTTTTGCCGATATTCGATAACGCCGGAATAAAAAGCAGATATTTTTCGGTACCGACTTCGTGGTTCGGTGAAGATCATTCCCTGGCGGAAAAAAATGAAATCTATATTCGCGCGGCCACTGATCTGGGGGCAAAAGCTGTTACCAAGGTGCTGGAAAGCACTAAAACCAATTTAGATGATATCGATTATATAATTTATGTTAATACGACCGGCTTAGCCACGCCTTCAATAGATGCCAGGCTAATAAATAAGCTTAACCTTCGTCGCAATATTAGAAGAACTCCGATATGGGGACTGGGATGCGCGGGCGGCGCCGCCGGTCTGTCACATGCTTATCATTATTTGATCGGCCATCCATCTCATCGCGCGCTGGTAGTCGCTGTTGAATTATGCGGATTGACTTTTATTCATGATGATTTTTCTAAAAGCAATTTGGTGGCCTGTGCGCTTTTCGCGGATGGCGCCGCAGCTGCATTAATTAGCGGCGACGAGGTCGATGCGAATGGTCTCGAAATTCTGGCAACTCAATCGACCTTTTATCCGGATTCATTAAAAGTGATGGGCTGGAATATAGTTTCGCAAGGAATGCAGGTGATTTTTGATAAGCGGATCCCGGATATCGTCGCCGAGCATTCGGACAATGAATTGAATAGCTTTCTATCATCAAATTCGCTCGCCAAGAATGATATCAGCCAATACCTATACCATCCGGGCGGAATCAAAGTTGTCGAGGCATACGAAAAGGCATTTAGTGTCAACGGCAATAGCTTCGAATTCTCTCGGGAGATATTACGGGATTATGGGAATATGTCGTCGGTTACGGTTTTGTATGTGATTTCACGATATCTTGAAAAGCTCGGAACTGGCAGACAGGGATTTGGAGTCATTTCGGCGCTTGGCCCCGGCTTTTGCTCGGAATCATTGATAATTCGATTATAATATCAATCTTATTATAGGAAATCGCGCATAGATTATTGTGGAAGCACTACCAGAGTGCCTGTCATTCCTTTATGCATGTGGCCATCCTTGGCGCAATAAAAAGAATATTCGCCGGTCTTAGTCGGGGTAAATTCGACAATCGCTGTTTTCCCGTGGCCGATATTTTGATTAACATCGATTCCAGCTTCGGGAGCGTGAAGCGAAAAATTATGCGGAATTATCAAGGTGCCGCTTTTTAATGTAAGACGCACAGGAACATTCGCCATAACCTGAATCCGATTGGGCTTAAAATAAAAGCTTTCAACATCGACCGACACTTCCTGAAAATTGTCAATTCCCAATTTGGCGGTTACTTCGGTTACCGGAAGATTTTTGCCGGGTGTGCCGCAGCCGAGATAAAGCGAAACGATTAGGCCAACTCCTATTCCGATAATTAATATTCTCTTAGTATTCATTTGGGCTCCTCCCCGAATTCCAGAGTTATCATAAAAACAAAACCCCTACCCGAACTGGGAGGTTCCTTTTATCATGATTAAACATGAAATAATAAAATCGTATTTATCAGATTATTCATATGGTTATGACCTATTCAAAAGCCCTTGACTGTCATTCATTAATATCTTAAGATTGATCACAACATGAGCATTTATTCACAAGCGTTAACAATGCGAATATATTGTAAATTTAAATATTTGGAGCCATAATGTTTAAACGTTTACTGCCCAAAGAAATGGGTTTCTTTGATTATTTCGAGAAACATACCAAGCTTTCTGTTGAAGCCTGCAGGGAATTGGATGAAATTGCCAAGAATCCATCTGAATTGGCCGATCGGACGAGTAAAATTAAGGCTATAGAGCATGACGCCGATGATATAACCCGCACCTGTATCGAAGCTTTGCATAGGACGTTCATTACTCCGATCGATCGAGCCGATATTCACAGGTTGATCAGGCGCCTCGATGATATCATTGATTCAGTCGATTCGGCGGTTTCAAGAATGATGCTATATGAGCTTTCGGAAATGCGCGGAGAATTACGGCAATTCACTCAAGTGCTGGTCAAAGCCAGCGGCGGAGTTAACGGCGCTATAAGCAATCTTCGCAATATGAGCAAGAATGATGAAATAATCCAGCAATGCTGCTCTGACATATACGCGACCGAAAAAGAGGGGGATCAGATTTTGCGTTCCGCCCTGGCGCGTCTTTTTAGAGAAGAGAAAGACCCTGTTCTCGTAATCAAATGGAAGGATATTTTTGAACGTCTTGAGAAGGCGACAGATCGTTGTGAAGAGGTGGGCAATATTATCCAGGGAATCGTGATAGAGGCATCCTAATCATGACCCCCATAATGATCATTGTCGTTATCACTGTTGTAATCGCCCTTATTTTTGATGTCATCAATGGATTTCATGACGCCGCCAATTCCATAGCCACTGTGGTATCTACCAGGGTATTGAGCCCAAGAGTTGCCGTCTGGTGGGCGGCTTTTTTCAATTTTGTCGCCATGTTTATATTCGCACCACGAGTCGCGGACACTATCTCGAAAATCGCAAAGATCGATGGGACTGACAGTGTTTATGTATATGTCGTTCTTGCCGGACTCATAGGGGCGATAGTCTGGGACTTGCTGACATGGGTATTGGGCCTACCGACAAGTTCATCACATGCTCTTATTGGCGGAGTTGCTGGAGCAGGTTTGGCCTACAAAGGTTTGAGCGTAATCCGTTGGGATAATATCTGGAAAACGGTTAAATTTATTCCCCTTGCCCCTCTTATCGGACTTGTTATTGGATTCGCGGTAATGATTGCGGTCTATTGGATATTCCGGCGTTGGAGGCCGCATGAAGTCGATAAATGGTTCCGCAAGTTACAGTTATTCTCAGCGGCTTTGTACTCATTGGGACATGGCGGCAATGACGCTCAAAAGACAATGGGAATTATAATGGCTCTCTTGATTGCGGGTGGATTAATGAAGCCTGGCACCGAGCTTTCATTGACACATCTCAATACGATGTGGATTATATTGTCATGCCATCTTGCCATGGGCCTGGGGACAGCATTCGGCGGCTGGCGAATAGTAAAAACTATGGGCCAGAAAATTACGAAACTAAAGCCCGTTGGCGGTTTTTGCGCTGAATCAGCCGGCGCGTTTACCTTGTTTATGGCCACTCATCTTGGTATTCCGGTTTCTACAACGCACACAATTACCGGGGCGATTGTCGGCGTTGGGGCGACATCCAATCTTTCCGGCATCAAATGGGGCGTTGCCGGTCGTATTGTCTGGGCGTGGATATTCACGATTCCTATAGCGGGTTTAATTTCCGCCGGGTGCTTTTATTTGATTAAAATCATCCACCCCGGATTTTAGGATCGTGCCGCAGTCATTACTGATTGAATATTTATAAATATATGCTATATTATGATGTTAGGCGACTAACAGGTCATTCGTTCATCAAATTGGGGAAACGAACAAAAACATGAAGATCGACAATGAAATATGGCGAAAATTCGAGACCGACTATATTCGCGCCAATTTTCAGGATATCGAAAAAAACTATCAACTGTTTGAGGATATGTACAAATTCGTTATCGATATAAAGGGTCATCTTCGCGATAATCCTCTAGAAGGCCTTGAGGGCGTGTTTAGGATTGCAAAGGCAATCAATAGTGTTTAGAAAACTGTTAGCTAAAATCGCGTCGGCTCTTACGAAGAATCATATTGATTATATGGTAATAGGCGGCCAGGCGGTTCTTATTCATGGTGAGCCAAGATTTACTACGGATATTGATATTACTTTGGGCATCGGGACAGACCATTTGCCGGAAATAATCGATATTGTCAATCAATGCGCGCTGCAGCCGTTGGTTGATTCCCCTTCTGATTTTGCAAACAAGACAATGGTCCTGCCTGTAAAAGATAATCTGACCAACATTAGGATAGATTTCATTTTTTCGACTTCCGCTTATGAGAAAATCGCCTTAAAGAGAGCGATAGCCGTCAAAATTGATGATACGGAAATAAAATATTCGTCAATTGAGGATCTGATTATTCATAAGATTGTCGCCGGAAGACCGAGAGATATTGAAGACGCGAGAACTGTAATGACCAAAAACCGAAACTACGATATTGAATATATAAAAGATTGGCTATTAAAATTCGACAAATCACTCGACACTGATTACATTCATTCATTCACTTCATTAATAAAAAATCCTTAAAAAGAATTTCGGAATTTCAGACTATATATCCTAAATTTCACTCTTTTCCGGGTATGGATTTGCCTGCTTTTCCCGACATCATTTTGATTTCATGATCGAGCAGCCATTGCTTGCGCCAGATTCCGCCACCGTAACCGCATAAAGAACCATCGGCTCGAATCACTCGATGGCATGGGATCACAATGGCCAGACAGTTTCTACCATTGGCCCTGCCAACAGCTCGAACGGCATGAGGATTGTCGAGTTTTTGAGCCATCTCCGAATATGACCGGGTCTCCCCCGGCGGAATTGTTCTCAATTGCTTCCAGACTGCTTCCTCGAAATCCGATCCCAAAGTTACGATAGGGACAGTAAATTGGGATGATGTACCCTCGAAATACTTCTTAATCTCATCGGCGATTTTCGCCAAAAGGCCGTTTTCACCCGGTACTATATAGCATTTAGTTTTTTTTCTAATTTTAAGAATCTCATTTTCCAGGCCGCGCCGATCGACAAATTCCAAAAGATAAACGCCCTTGTTATCGGCCAGAGCAATCATCGCGCCGAGCGGTGTTTCGATCCATTTGGCGAATAGACATTTGATTTGATCTGCATTGCTGGGAGATGATCCGAAAATCTGTTTGAATGCTTCCCAGAAGCCGCTCGCCGATTCAAAACCGTGATTGATTTGGGCCCCGATCACGCTTTCGCCGCCTCGAATTTCATGCAAGGCCATCCCCATTCGCCGTGCCCGATGATAGGCATGGAATGTCATGCCATAGTATCGTTGAAACTGGCGGCGCGCGGTTGAGGGATCAATGCCCATTGATAGAAGATTGGCGCTGGTAATTTTTTCAGAAGGTGATTCCTCTATAACATTGCATAGACGTTCGACTAACTCGGGCGTATGCTTCTCCTTATCAAGGGGATGGCATTTCGCGCAGGGACGATACCCCGCGTAAAGCGCCTCGCCGGGTGATGAGAAAAATTCTACATTCTCAGATTTCGGTTTTCTCGCCGGGCAGGTCGGACGGCAAAAAATTCCGGTTGTCTTGACTGCGACGTAAAATACACCTTCGAAATTCGTATCTCGCCTTAACAAGGCGTTGTACATTGTCTGTGTGGGCGGCAATTTATTCATAATCTCACTCCTTGCGAATCAAGCCGGTCAAACGGCCTGTCTGCCGGACAGTATTTTAACTCTGTCCTTTTTTCTCTTACAAGCAATATATGAACCCCGGAATTTAGCGCATACGCTTTTCGAGCATCAAATTAGAAATATTTTTTGCATTCCGGATATGATTCTTCGGCGAAATATATGATTAAAAAATCCCCAGATATCGTAAATGACATCTGGGGATAGTGTAGATTACCTTGAATGCCGCTGAGGCGAGTCAGAAATTGATTACTAAGGACGCGTTGGCAGCGACTATTCGTGCTTCGTCGATCGGCATGGTATAGTCATCGCTGATTCTGGTGACATTCCATGGCTCTCTGCTGACAAAACCATGAAATACTGTGCCGCCGATGTTGAGCATTTCAGGGGTTACCCTGTAAAGATTGCCATATAGATGATCCACATAGCAACCTGGCTGGCTGACCTTTTGAATAGGCAATTGCTCGAATACATGGCCCCATTCAGAAGGAGCTCCCGGCCTATCTAAGGTTTGTGATTTAGGCATTTTGTGCCTCCCTTTCTGTAATTATGGGTTTAGGGTTTAAAACAACGGAATCCCCATTGGGATTAGAACAAATCACAACGAATTTTGTCATTTTACTCCTATTAGTTGCATAACCCCCCGCCATGCCGTATATATATTCACTAAAATTAGTGTCGCTAATGATATTCATTATCATGACAAACATACAAATTCCCGTACGAATTCGAGTCAAGCGAAAATATAAAATGGATTTTAGTTTATTCGAAAAAATTTGAAGAAAAGAGAGTCCAGCAGATAATATTTTATGGTGTCTAAGATGAATATAGCGAATCGATCCGTCATTCGAAGAAAAATCAATATTGCAAGATTGCAGATTATCATATATAAGAAAGAATCATGATCGTTGAATCTAATACTGGCATAAAACAATAATTAAGATTCCAATAAATAACGGGAGGTTCTCCATGAGATATTCTCGATCGATTCTAATATTCGTTGGCCTTTTATTGTTATGGCCTACTCTTCTTTTCGCGCAGAAAGAGAAAATTATCTACGTGCCTAAATATTCTGCGCCGGTATTCAAAGAGATCAGGGAGAATGCCCGCAAGATTCAGGCGGAACAGGATAGCATCACCGCTGAAATTCGCGCTCGACAGAAAAAACAAAGCGACGAAGCCCGAAAAAATGCCAGGGAACTGAGGTTCGATTTCAGTAAGGTTGTAAAGCCATCTTCTCCTGAATCATTCAAGCAGGTTTTCCATAATCCACCGCTCGGACAATATCGCACTGGTACATGTTGGAGCTTTTCGGGGACATCGTTCGTCGAATCGGAAATCGCGCGGCTGACGGAACAAAAGGTAAAGCTTTCGGAAATGTTCACTGTATATCATGAGTACCTTGAAAAGGTGCGTCATTTTGTCCGCGAACGAGGCGATTATGAGCTCGGAGAAGGCTCCGAATCCAATGCAGTCTTGAGGATGATAAAGCTCTATGGCTGTGTACCTGAAGAGGTATACGATGGCCGCAACGAGGCAAAATATCATGATCATTCAATAATGGTTGATGAGATTACGGCATACCTTGCTTTAGTTAATACCAATAATTATTGGGATGAAGATGAGGTGGTCAATTGTGTCAAAGTAATTCTCAATAAATATTTGGGCGAGCCACCGCAAACATTCCAGTATAATGGCAAGACGGTAACGCCTATCCAATTCGCTACTGAAATTCTCAAGATCAATCCCGATGATTATGTCAGTTTGATGTCGACATTGGAGGTACCATTTTATACTCAGGCGCTTTTTGATGTACCCGATAATTGGTGGAAGGATTCCACCTATTACAATGTCCCGCTCGATGAGTGGTATGCTATTCTAAAATCAGCCATAACCAAAGGGTATTCGATGGAAATCGGCGGCGATATGTCTGAACCCGGTGATAATGGCGCCGAGGATGCCGCCATAATCCCCGATTTCGATATTCCGCAGGCATATATTAATCAGGACTCGCGGGAACTTCGAATCAATAACGGCACTACAGGCGACGAGCACGGAATTCATATTGTCGGTATCACAAAGGCCGGCGGACATGACTGGTTTTTAATCAAGGATTCGGCGAGAAGCCGTAATCAGGGGAAATTCGAAGGATATCTGTTTTTCAGGGATGATTATATCCGTTTGAAGATGCTGAGCTTCATGGTGCACAAGGACGCGATAAAAGATATTCTTAAGAAATTTAATAAATCATCGTAATTAATTTAATATTTAATTTTGTAATAATTCAACAAATGCAAAGTAGGGATTCAAAATTTTGAATCCCTACAGTGACTTAGTCTATTCTAATCGATTCAGTGAACAGATATTTTTTATGATCTATCCCGCCTTTTGGCACAGCGCCTTAAATTGCCCGACAGACGACATGACCCGCATAACAGCATCATTCCAGAAATCTTGCTTAGTCAGATCGATCCCTAGATGCTTTTGCGCAACCTCTTCCGTAGTCATTCTTCCGGTATCTGCCAAAAGCGCGCGATAGTTTTTGGCAAAGGCTTTCCCCTCTTTGACAGCGCGGTCGTATACTCCGCTGGCGAAGAGAAATCCGAATGTATAAGGGTAATTATAGAATGGCGAGCCGGTGATGAAGAAATGCAATTTCGATGCCCAAAATAGCGGATGATATCCATCGTTATCATCCAATATTCCAAAGAACGCCTTTTTCTGCGCTTCCCGCATTAATTCATTGAGCCGTTCACGGGAGACCATGCCGTTTTTCCGCTCGGCGTAAAAATTGGAATCGAAAATGAATCTTGCGTGAATATTACAGAAGAATGACAGCCCGCCCTGAAGTTTTTGATCGAGCAAAAGAAGCTTTTCGTCTACATCGTTAGTGGATTCAAATGCGGCGTCGGTGACTCTAAGCTCATTGAAGATGGACGCGGTCTCGGCGAGATTCATGGGGTATATCGAGGCGAATGGCGGCGCGTCTTTCAATACGAATCCATGATAGGCGTGCCCGAGCTCGTGCCCTAATGTCCCCAGACCTCCAAAATTACCTACGAATGTCATGAAAATTCGCGATTCTTTTCTGATCGGTATTCGTGAGCACCATCCTCCCCCGGCCTTGCCCGGGCGATTTTCAGCCTCAACCCAACGTTTATCGAGTGCCATGCGGGTGAATTCGCCCATTTCATCGGAGAAGGTGCCGATATGCTCGACAATGAAATCGCCGGCTTCTTTAAACGAGTAGGTCTTGTTTGCCTTACCGACCGGCGCTTCCTGATCGTACCAGCAGAATTTATCGATGCCCAGGAATTTTTTCTTGGCGTCGATATATTCAATCATCTTGCTTTTGCCGTTGGCGACCGCGGCCCACATGGCATCCAATGTCTCTTTCTTCATGCGGGCGTTCATGAGCGGCTCGTAAAGCGGCGAATCCCAGCCGCGGTTTTTGTATATTGACAGCCGAAATCCCGCTTGCGAATTGAGAGCCAATGTCGCCAAATTGGCGCGCGACTCCCAGGCCTCGGTTAATTTCATGAAGGCATCCCGGCGGACTTTGCGGTCGGGCTCGGAGAAACGAGTGGCATTCTGGCCCAACGAAACAATCTTTCGCTGGCCGTTATCATCGATATCAACTCGAAGATCGCCCGCCATTTTATCGTAAAGCCGGTTCCAGCCGTGGTAGCCGTTGACCGATAGCTCCAGAGCCAATTTTTCCAACGGCTCCGACATCTTCATCTTGGCCTTTTGACGCATCTCATTGAGAAAGAAGCTGATTTTCTTTATGCCGCTTTCCTCCATCAGCTTGTCCCATTCTTTATTGGGCTGCTTGATCGAGAATGATTCCAGCGACGCCTTCAGCATACCCCAACGGGAGTATTGCTCATCGATTTCGGCATCGATCTTCATGGCGTCTTCGTCGTTGACATTCTGGCTGGTAAGGCATCCGGCGAAGGCGCTGGCCAGATGGAGCTCTTCATATATTTTCTGCAGTTTGAGTATCCATTTGGCCCATAGAGGGATTGATTTCTTATCGAGCTTCTTGGGCAGTTCGGCCAGCGATTTGGTGGCCGATTTGATTTCGGTTTCTATTTTGGCGCGGAATTTGGCGAATTCTTCCGATTTGGAGCCGCCGGGGAATATCGAATCGATCTCCCAAGTCGGGGCTTTATCCATCTTATTATCCTGATCTACCATGTATGATTCTCCTCTATTTTGAATATAATCATCATTACACAGGTTTCTAAATAATCAGGAACGCCGTATTTGGCAAGGGGAATATTGGGAAGAGGCCATACATGTAGGGGCACTCCCATCAATATTTGGACATGCTGGCAAAATATCCTCAAATTCTGACCACAGAATCTTATGACCACGATAGACTTAGATAGATTTATCCATAATCGGTATAGTTTTTGCGCAGATGAACACATTACTCTATCGAAAGGAGGCCCTCATGTCCAAAAATAATTGCTTTTTAGTCATATTCGTATTAATGTTATCTTATAATGCATTCTTTGAAAGGTCATACTCTCAGGCGCAGATATTTATTCCGGATGAAGGAGGTCTATTAATATCTAAGTTGGATAATTACACTTTGCAAATTTGGGGAACAGTTATTGATCTGACCAATCCGCCATTTGAGACACTGGTTGATATTACGTCAAGCAATTGTGCGTATTATAAAGTAACATCGGAATGGAACTGTAATAATCCACAGAGAGATGGGTCTACATCCTTGGCCTTTTATAAAAGGGTTCAGATGTCATTCGATCCTAAGTGCGATGGAGATATTTGCTTTATCGCCAAAGGACACCCGGAATACGGCGAGATCTGTTTTGAAAATCATAGCAGCGAGATCAGATTAGCTGCGGCAATTCAAGATTTTTGCGGTACGGAATTAAGGCGTAGAACCGATATTTATTATCCTGATTATATTGATCCCGATGAATCAATTAGATTCTGGGCCAGAATAGAATTATCGGGTGAAAACGAATTTCCTCCGCCATCCTTATATGGAATAGCTATTGCGAACGGATTCGAAACCTCGATCTCTTTGAATGGAACATTCTGGGGACCCGGATTTACGGAATACACTAGTGAACAATGTCAGGCCAGATCCTTATTCTATAACAGTGATGCGGGATATATCTATTTTCAAGTCCCTTATGGTCAAATCGCGACATATGGCACATGCGTGTGGCCATATGATTTTAATATGTGGAAATTGACATTTGATCATAATATACCTATCATTCAAAACCCATTGTTTCCTACAGACAATCCCGTAGTTTGTTATCCCTTTAACACATATATTATGCTGGGATCTTTAATTGGATCCCCACATGGATGGCCATCGCAATGTCAACCCCTTTCCGCAATAGTAGAAGGTTATGATAATGGATACAGGTATTTCGTATCTGAGGGAAATGTTGGCCAGGAGTTATTCGAAGTAGAACCTACTATTTCAGCGATAAGCACTGAAACACCATTTCATGTGGATCAAGTCAGCCTAAATTGGGATATAATTATAGCAGGAGGTCTGCAGAGACTTATACCGCCTCACGAGACGAATCTCACTATCTTTAACGGATTTCAAGCACAGCCAATAAATTTCGAAGGCCTCCCTGATGATTATACCATACACGTCGGCGATAAGATAAATATTAGCGCTGTCCCGTATCCATATTTCTTTGAACAACCGCGAATAACATACGAATGGGCTCAAACGGGCGGGCCGGTTTTAACAGGAAGCGGCCGATATAAATTCAATAACACCACTAATAAATATAATGAATTTGAAGCGCTCTATCCGGGTGACGTACAACTCCTATATTCGATCATCGATGCTCAATCGACGACCAGAGCACAATCAATGCCAACACTGATACATATATTGCCCGCAGAGATAAGATTAGTGATTGACTCCCCTTTGCCCTCCAGCCAATATTTCATAGACGCTACGCCCGCGATGCCGCGGATTGTATGTCACGCAAATTTAGAAGGTGTGGCGCCAGAGGTACAGGGAGACCTTGATTTTATTTGGTCGATGAATTTATATTGGGATCCTAATAATTACAATATTGGCGAAACAATTAGAGGTCACGGAAATTGGGTTCCTAATTTTGGAGCTGATTTCGCTGGAGGCATGTTATCATTAGATGTAATGGTAATATACATGGGCCAGACTTATACAGCATCGATTAGACCGAATGATAATGTCATAGTATTAGGCAATAATCCTGATAGAGCCATAGTCATTGCTTATCTCAGACAAGGATATATTGACCTTGACCGTGCTCGTCAAGCGGAAGTGATAGGACAATTGGAAAGTAACTATCAGCAATTCAAAAGCAATGGCTGGCCCAATGTTGGTTTCGATGGTGCTGGAATAGGCATCATGCAGCTCACAACACCTTTATCACCTATCACACGTGAAGATTATTGGAATTGGAAGAACAACGTTGATCATGGCAAGGCCGAATTACAAGTCAAATGGGGTGATTCTGAAGATTGGTTTTATGCACGCGTCCATGTCAATAGATGGCCCGAACCTACGATGACAAACAGACTCTACGATACTTATTGCAGATATAACGGAGGGCATTATTACTCAAATCCGGATCTATATTTCTGGGAACCCTGTCCTCCCTGCTATCATAGAAATCATGACTGGGAAGGCAGTTGCGGACAATGCGACCCTCAAAACGATCTTAAAGATTGGACAGGTTACCCCGAATGCATATGTAAGCAGTCAGGGCCGTGTTATGCCGATAAAGCAATGTTAAGACACTAGGAGGAATAATGACGATTTTCAAATTAATCAAAATAGCTTCAATAATAATGTTAGAGCTGATTATTATGTTTGATTTGGGAGCCTCGAAGCAGCCAGGGCCAATCATTGATTACTATCTATATCCGGATACCTATATAGGCGAAATTCACAAGATTGATTGGTCTTCAGGCAACATTGAAATCGCGGATTCAATTGATTTTTCAAAATCCAATTACACTATTTCCCGTGGCATCGAGAACGTTGTATATGATCCAGTTAATGGAAGAATATTTTTCCAAGAATCATTGACAAGATCTCCTATTTTCACTCGTGTCTATGAGCTTGCCACGAGGCGCTTGTTTGATTTGCCCTTCGCAAACTATAGTGGGGGGGGCGCAGACATGGTTATTTCCCCCGGATCAGCTTTCATCATAATTCATTTTCGATTTATGCCACATGATAGTCTCGGGTGGTCAGAAAACCAATATAAAACCGTAGTATTGAATGGAATAACACTGGAATTAATCTCTCAAAAGGTCGGATTTATATTGTCATGCGGCCGCTCAAATTATTGGCCGATAGTCACTAATGACAATAAAGTATTATTTAACATAGACGCCAATATAGACGAGAAGGCGGATGCGATAATTCCTTGCTCGCTACCTGACCTAACCCCTGAGGATACTTTACTTATATACGATCTTGGGTGGAAGGGTGATAAAAAGCTCTTCGATGCCGTTGATTATAATCTTTTGCTTCAAGGAACTAAAATAGATAATTCCCTTAACATATCACCGGGGTCATATGCGTTTCTTATAGACGGACATACGGGTCAATTAGCTTCTAAATTTATTAATGTTGATGCGTCCGGTGAAGCCTTTTATAAATTAAGTCCAGCAGGCGATGAAATATTGGCGTTGTCACCAGACAGAGGGATAATACAAAGATATTCAGTATCGACAGGTGTAATGCTCGGCAAAATACAGGTTGGTACTTCATTTAATTTTCCAGTATTTCGCGATGATGGCAACCTGTATTTAAAAACGGGAGACGGTTCTCATAATCAGATAGCGGTGGACTACCGCAACAATCGGGTAGCGCGAACATTTCAATTGCAGGAAGTCACTCGATAATAATGGAGGCTCTTATGCGAAAGGCAAAGATATTATTTTCGATATTTTCGATCATAGTATTAGGCGCGGCATCGCTATCGGCCAGGCCGGCCATCTGGCCGCCCGAGACTTCATTCGAGCAGAAGAACTTTCTGCTTCTGCCGAATATCCCGGAGATGAATGTCGATTTCGCTCTGCTGTGGACCGACTCGGCCGCCAGCCTCTTCATCGCGCCATTCGATGCCGTGGTATTGCATGTAGTCGTCAATGGCGAGCCGAAGGATGTATTTGTCATATCGGATATCGGCATGCAGAGGCTGACTTTATGGCAATGCAGCGCGCCCGGCCTGACTGGAGAGCGCACTCTGGAATCTATTACAACCTATAAGGGCGAAGACTGCGGCGGGCTGCGATCCCCCTCTGGAATAGCTACCAACGCCATCAACCGCTTGTTCGACCCGAATTTTGATGTCATCTACCTCTGCGACCGGGGGAATGACAGGATACTCGAATTATCGTACCAGCCCAATTTGAGCGGCGGAGAAATTCGCTTCGTCCGTTCCATTGGCCAGGGTGTCCTGGAATGGCCCGTAGATGTGGCTATCAGTGCCTATGGCGACGCCAATCAAAATACGGCCGATCTTTACGTGGTTGATATGGGTCATATAAAAGACACGGGCAAGCTTTCACGGTTCAGCATCAGCGGTATTTTTGAGGGCTCATGGAATAAAATAGGCCATCCCGGCTATGAGCAGCATGTCATCTGGACTCTGCAAAACCCTATTGCGGTCAGCTGCTTCCCGGATTCGATTTCGGGCTCATCGGCCATTTATATCGCCGACGCGACAATAGGCACTCTCTTCTTTATGAGAGCCGAGACAAACACCAGCCCCTCATTCGCCGATCAATACGATTATGCCTGGGGTAATCGCATTCGACAGCCGGGCGGCGTTGCCGAGGATGATTACGGCAGGATTTACGCTGTCAATTATGGGACCGGTACAATCGGTATTTTCGGCCCAATGATGTGGTATATCGACCCGTCATTCGGCGCCCCGGCAAACGATCCCAACGCATTATATTATCCGACAAATATCATTCTCGATACCTATTACGGTCAATGCGAAGCCTTGATATTAGAATTATATGGCCGTCAATCAGGCCTGCGGTCATTTATCATATCCAACGGCTCCTCCACTACCAAGCCGCCGTTGGGATTCCAGGGCCTGAGCTTCGTGAAGCCAGTGGTGTCGTCATCCGCGCCGCTTCCCGGGCAGTTCTCGCTCAATAACGCCTACCCAAACCCGTTTAACTCCGAATGCGTGATATCATTCTCATTGCCAAATCAATCGCAAGTCAGGCTGGAAGTCTTCAATCTTCTCGGCCAGCGCGTAGCGTCGCTCGTCGACGAGGTTAAGCCTGCCGGTCAGCATTCGGTTCATTTCAAGGCGGACGGCGTCAGCTCCGGCGTGTATTTTTATCGTCTGAAGGCCGACGGATTTTCCGAGACAAAATCAATAGTGCTGTTAAAATAGAATAATCCGTGGCGGCAGGTCTCCGTACCTGCCGCATCGCGATAGTCGTCTTCGGGTGCGGAGACCCGACGACACGAGCAAGATATAAAAAAGCCCCGGCGATTGTCGGGGCTTTCGTATTCAAATTGGATTCGAGACTTACTTCAGCATCATCATCTTATGAACAGCGTTGTAATCGCCGGCATCGATGCGGTAGAAATATACACCCGAGCTGACCGAATTGCCCGAGTTGTCATTGCCATCCCAAACGATTGTCTTATAACCTGCCCCCTGCTGTTCATTCACCAAGGTGCGCACCTTCTGCCCCATTAGATTGAAGACATCGATTTTGACTTTAGCGGTTTTCGGTAAACCATAGGAAATCGTGGTAGTGGGGTTGAATGGATTGGGGTAATTCTGAGAGAGCGAAAATTGTGTCGGAATCTGAGCAAGTTTATCGTCGATTCCGGTAATGCGTGCCAGCGACCCTGAATCCCTATTCGAAGCAAACGATTCAGCGGTCCAGCCCTGTCCGGCATAGGTCGCGGTGACATAGTACCAATAGACATTGCTATCGGGAACAACATTATCGGTAAAGCTTGTGGTGGATATCGGTTGTGAATTCAGTTTGGTGTATTGGCCGTTCTCCCAGCTTCCGCGATAGACATTATATCCCGCAAAATCAGAATGGCCGCTAAATGTCCAGTTGATTTCAATCCTGTCTCCGAGACCTTCCGATGCTATTACCGCGGATGGCGTCGGACAAAGTGTCAAATTGAAATTAACTTCTTTGACAGTCACATTCTGCGCAACAGTAATGCTATCGATAGTCGATGGCAGATATCCATTGGCCTCCGCAGTTACACTGACTATGCCCGGAGGGACATTTCTGAGCCAATAGCTTCCATCGCGAGCGGTCAATCTATGCTCGCCATCCGATGTTCTGACATTGACGTTCTGATTGTTGCCGCCGTTATTGAGATTAACAGACCCGACTATTCCGCCACGACCGGTATTGGTAGTAATTTTAATCGCGAGTCCCGCGGCCAAAGGCGGAGCCCCGGGAGTGTAAATATTATCATCTGTATATTGCAGTCCAGTCAGCTCATCCCAGCTTTCAAAACCGACAGTAGCGTAATTTTCGGAAACATCATTATTTAGAATAGTATTGTATTGATAAGTAATTTCGGCATCACCCGTAATAGTAGTATGGAATGCAGCATCCGTAATGATCATTTGGAATGTTTCGACGGCAGATGTATTTCGCTGGTTTACATGATACCATTCGACATAGTAGTTTGCGTTAGCCGTATCGTACCACGTATATACCCCATAATTGCTGCCTGTAAACGATAGGTCATCCCAGAATGGCGAAATCTGGCCGCGAGCATTACCGGGATCGGGTATCGGCCAGTTGAAGAAATTATTCCAATGATGATGGGCCATATCGTATTCCGCGGTATCCACGGCAACAAACCCGTTCGTGCAAATTGCCAGATATCTGTACGGTACGCCATAATAGATGAAATCAAATGGAAGTGTGACTATTTGCGTATTGTCATCATAATTGCCACCATCAAAAACTACCCTCGATCCATGCCCTCCGGCATTGGGATTTATTTCTACCCATTGATATGTTGGAACGGGCGCATAGCCGGCATCGGTATTGTCGTACATATAATATCCGTGGGTATCGGGACCAATAGGGTCGGTACTGGCTACGGCGCCGACCGTTATAGAAAAAGGAACTTCTGATGTCGATCCATCCATCGAAGTGGCATGAAGGACCAAATTGACAGTGCGTCCGTTAAACGTGCCTGATTCGGATGTCAATTCAATTGGAGTGGCGGTATTGGATCCAGAGCCATTAATGGCGATATCTCCAAATGAGCAATTGGCGCTTGTGATTGTCGTATAATCATCTTCGGTGGTGAGTGTACCGGTTACTCCTGTAGCGTTGACCGAGCCGTAGTTTGTCAATGTCAAAACCATCTGAACTGTTTCGCCCGGGTCGAGACGGCCATTTCCACCGGGGAATGCTATCGACGTAACATTGTATTTGGGGGCATTAATCGGGATTTCGATGACCGAGTACCATGAATCGTTATTCGCATCAGTCGCGTTAACCTTTACCCTGGCAACATCATTTTGGCCCGCGGTATTTTTTATATGTATTACAAACGGCGATGTACTTAGAACGCTCTGACCGGGGGCGATATCGCCATAATTCCGATTGCCGTCCAGTACTTCCGCGAGATTGTTATCGAAAGACTCAAGTGTCGCGTTAACATTAACCGCTGTAATCGTATTGCCGAAATTCTTGAGATAAGTGCCTAATTCGATAGTTTCCCCCGGATTGGCAAAAGAATCACCATTTCCATGTGAGAACCCATCATTGTCATCATCGATTGTCAAAGAATCGAATCCGACCGCGATATCGTCGCTGATAATCTGCACCAGGCCCTGAAATGGGTAGAGATTCCTGCCTGAAACAGTAATATACATCGGTCCTATACTTGGAGAGTCAAACGGCAGGGCCACATGCCCGCTTTCATCGGTTTTACCTAATTTGAAAACTTCTTCGACATTACCATTGATCTTCAGCAATGTCACGTAAGCATTGGATATTGGATTGCCAAGAGTATCTACGACATCCGCCTCGATATGGTTGATTCCGAATCCTAAGGTATCGGGATATGTGACTCTGATTGGAATCGGCACTGCCGTGCGCATTTCGAGCTCGGGATCGCCGAGCATATTGTAAGTATGAAAATATAAATCGATCCAGTCACCGACACCACGGTTGTTAGGGAATGTCCTGTATTGCTGCAATTTTCCCCTCACCGCGGCGGCCGCAAAATGATATACCCCCTCATTGAAAATGCCGAAATAGTATCCCACCATTATTGGGTTATTCCATTTTGTATGAGTGTCGTGATCGCTTACACCGTAGAAGGCCGGTCCGCCCTTGAGGCTATCGGGAGAGTAACCCATTCGAATCCAGGATTCCCCGAAGCATTCATCGTTAAAATCCCCCGTTCCACATACCAATGAGGCCATGACGCCTATTTTTTGATTGTTATGAAGCCGGTTTAAATCTGAAATTTGATAATAAGGGGCATACCAGCCAGATGATCCGGCCCAGCCGCGATAGCTGACAATCGAATTACCTTGCTCGAAATATCCTTGAAGCAGCGGATCAACTTCCATACTGGAGTAGCGGAAGGATGTATCTACCTGAGTAAATCCATGCTGTAAGAGAAGCTGACGAACCCAAAGCACTGTAGTCCTGGGGCTGGAGGCATTGACGTTACCGGCGATAGAGAGCCCTCTCAGCCAATAGCTGGGATCTCCCATGAACGGATGATTTTCATAAGTCAATATTTTAGAAACCGCGATTCTCAATTGAGACGGATTATCTACCGAAAGACGTGCCACAAAGATATCGGGGATATAATCGACGCCATCGACACATGCGTAGTCATTGTCGGACGCGTAAGTATATGGCGAGCGCGTATAGGGTGCGTCAACTATCCCCGTGCTTTGCGTTTGGTCTTTATCGCCAACAATCATTACATATTCAGGCGGTGTTTCCCATGTATTGTATGCGTTTTGAATAAAGCTGCGCACTTGAGAAGTTGTAGGCGTACCGTTGGAATTGATTTCCGTGGTCTGAACTAACTTGACTGTGTATCCTTTTTTCCGTTTCCACAAAGCCAGATTTTTCAATGAATCCGCGAAAACCGGCTTGGTAATTATCAAATATCCGCCGCGCTGTGATTCCTCGCTTGAAAAAACCTGATCGAAATTGGCGATCATTGATTTATAAATAGGATAAAAACCGTCTGAAAGATATCTGTTGTGGGTAGTCTTGGGATTAATGACTTCTCCGCCATCGGTAACACTCACAGAAAGATCGCGATAAATTCTTAGCTGTTTGCGCAACGGATTATATTGCACGGGATACATAGTAATCGAAACCATCCTGATATCGCGCATTATGACAGGATCATCAGCTTTCGCCAGGTCGCCTGGATAAAAAGTGTCGGTATTGTAGAAAGATTCGTCTTTTGTAAAAGGTACCGGTGCTGGATCGGAATCGGACGGAGAAGGCTGAACCGGGGCTAATTCGATATTGTCAATAATATCGTAGCCTGAATAGCTAACAGAGAGTTGTACGCCAGCCTGATCGGCAATTGCCAATAGTGTGGTCAGGGCGGGAATTGAGGGTTTTCCCTCTTCGGTGGTTTCGCTGGCGAAAAGGTGATCGCCTTCCGGTAGTTTGATTTCTTTATATTCTTTGCCGTTGAGATTTACCGGAGTGACTGAGGCAGTTCGCACATTGATGCTTACATTGGCATCTGATGAATTATTCTGCACTACATTGATTCCGGTCGTTTCCTGGCCAAGATCGGAAATGATATTAACAGATTCCGCCCCCATCGAAAGCACTGAAGTCGCCAAAAATATCACCAGCACTACAGTTGTCGCCCTTAGCTTGAAAAGCATACTTCCTCCGATTGGTTCATTGAATGAACCTAAAAAAATCTCCAGGGATTTATTTAAATGCTACATTTTCAAAAATCAACAATCCCAGGTCTCTGTCACAGAGATAAACATAATTGGAATTTGCGTATATTCCATACGCGTATGGAGTAACGTAGTTAGTCACGAAATGCGCCGAATCGGGGATACTTACATCGGCAACTTTCAAACCGCCATCAGCATCCGCCACGAATGCGTAATTGCCAACAACTTGAACATCCTTTGATCGTCCGGTCGTGGTAACCTGGGCCTTTAAGACTGGATTATGACGATCGGTGATATCTATTACGAAAAGCCCCGCTCTATCTGCGGCCACATAAGCATAATTGCCATTGACATAGACTGATAACGAAGTACCGGGCAGGTCCAGACCGGAAACGAGGCTGGCATTATAAATATCCGTAATATCTACAATTTTCAGCCCGGCCTCCCCGCAGGCGACGTATGCGTATTGGGAATCGACCGCAACTCCCATACCATCGGCAGGCAGGTCTATATAATTGAAGAACAACTGTCCGGGCAACGGACTATAAACCACCTGATAGAAGCTAACTCGGCAATGGCCCATGCCTGAATGAACAGTTATTATCCATAAAGTATCATTGATCATTTTGCCGGTGAGGTCCTCTAAATTTTGATCGCCGCCAATAATCGAATCCAGAATTCCAGTGGTATCGGGTATATTGATAACCTGAACTTTGCCATCCATATCAGCCACATACGCGTAAGGGAATGTATCGGTAGGAGAAACATAAACTCCCTGGGCAAAATCGTCGGCGCGCGTATCAATATTTCGAATTATATATGGATTATAAGGATCCATGACGTTAACCAGTGTCAGCTCGGATTGGCCGTCGGCAACATAGGCAGTATCATTTCTGAGGTATACGTCTTGTGCAATGCCTCGGGTCTGAATTTGGGAAGTTGGTCTAACATAATTTACATAATTGCTCTTAAAAATTGTTCTGATTTCGGCATCCGACCAATCACCCCACAAGCTATCCTGGTCCTGAGCTCGCACTCTCCAATAATGGGTCGCGTTGGAAAGAGGCGAAATAGTCGTATAAGTGGTTTCGGCAATTTGAACATTTATAGATCTTATCAAAAAATCCGTAGTTCTAGAAACCTGGAGTTGATAGCGAACGCCAGTTGAAGATTTATGCCACGTAAATGTGGGATTATCAACCGTTACAAATGAATCCGGAGCCGGAGTAATAAGTGATACCGGACTCGGACCATGGATATATTCCCGCGTTATTATTTTATCTTTTCCACAACCGTACACGATAATGCCTGCGACAATTGACATGATCAGAATTACCGGCCTGGACAAATTCAGTCCTGCTCTAATTTTTAATTGCTTCCCAGTTAACATTAATATCCTCCAAAAGGGTTATTTAAGGAATTGGGGACCTACTCACTTGGTGAAGAGCTTTAGATCCCCTTTTTTTTAACTTTTAAATTTTTCGCATGTAGCCCGAAAACAAAAAAGCTTTTTCATACGAAAATCGAATTCAATATAGATGATTCTTCTTTCCAGTCAAGTTTAAACAACAATCCACCATCAATGCATAAACCGATTTGATACGAACTCAAGTTCCATTAAATGCCTATATTAACTCTTTTGGCAGTAAGTGGTTTTGGATGAATACTTCAAAATATCTAATTTTAAGCCAAGTCTAATAAGCTTAAATAAAACGAGTAAATTAAGAGAGTGAAAACGGATAAATATCTATATTATTGAAGAACTCTGCAATAAAATGCGTCTACCCATAAATCTCATTATTATCATATCATACTTTTGATCTCGAATTGGCTGAATGTCTTTTCGGCAATGATTCGATTACTTTTTTAATCCTATTTAATCGTTTTTCCCAATTGAGAGAAACTTTCGGCATTTCGATTCGCGCCTTTTCAATGTCAATATCCTCCCAACCGGTAATATTTACACGCAGATTTGTTCTCTTTCCTTTAGATGTTAATTCTAAAGTTGTTGTCAAATGCATTCCCATGATTCCGATTCGGAAAGAGAGCTTTTCGGGCGGCTCGGGATTTAACATTTTCCAGCATTCGCCACCGTTAAATTCGACCTGCCCATTTTTCTTCATTTTGAGATCAATTATGGTTCCTATAATAACGCCAAGTTTATCTTGTTCAGTCAGCCAAGGCCAAATTTCGTCTTTATTTGCCGCTATTATGACTTCCTTTGTGATTCTCATTTTCTCTCCTTCTCTAATGGAGTGATTGCGAACCATTCAATAAAATCATAAATATCGAATACTATCAGAACAATCACGTTGCCGCCTCTTTATTCGGCAATTCAATCGCATTCTCTATAGGCTTTGAAAACGATGTTTATTGGAGATTGTATTTTCGGGCGATAATTAACCTGTTGAATTTCAGATTATTACTGGGAAATAATGGGAGTTCGCCTACAATATTCCGATGATATTTGCTCCAAATTGATCAAATATAATTCAATTTCTCCTATGGTAAATCGTTCAATAAAGAACTTTGAAACGAATTAAATTCCAAATTAGAACAGCATTTTTCAAGCAAATTTGCCCTTTTTAATGAATCGGAATATCAGCTTGACGGGCTTTTCAATATGTCATATAAGAGATTTCGTGAATCGCCAGCTAAATAGCATTAGTTTCCAGATCAAGCGGGACGTATACCGGCCAAACTATATAGAGGATATACGATGAAGGGTGATTTTTCCAGGCTCTCCTATCATTACCTTAATAATTATCTGGGAGTATTAAAACAGCAGGGCCGAGTTGAATTAGACTCCGACTGGAACGAACAATCATTGATATGGAGCGAGCATTTCCGGCAGCTTGCCTGCAGCATTATGGGCGATTTTGCTGTGCCAAAAGGATCGAATGAGATCACTTCAGATAATTCCAAGGCCCTTAAGATCGAAAATTTCTCATTGGGCCCGGGCGACACGATCGATTTCGAAATCAAAAAAGGAATAGTCTACATAGGCGGCTTCCCTCTCAAAATAGAAAAAGATTGCACTTTTCGCACTCAATTTGACTACCCAGAACCTGAGATTATCGGGAATTCTGGCAATATTCTCGTCTATTTAGAAGCGTGGCAAAAGACAGCAAATTACATTGATGATGACATAATAAGAGAACCAGCGTTGGGCGGGCCGGATACTTGTCTGCGGCTGAAATTGGTTGGTCAAATCAAAGCATTATATGTGGACGAAATAGCCAATCCGAAGGCCGCCAAGGAGTTTCTCGATCATTATTTCCCCCGAAATGATATCTCTTTGACATTAAAAATAGATCAGTCGGGGCATCAAATCCCCATTAGCTTCGGCGAAATTGATATGGGTGGAGGACTCATTCCTGGAAATCTTCATTATAGGATTGAGCTTCATCGCGGGGTATCGGCAGCTGGCGGATTTGAAGAGGGTTTTAAATGGTCGGATGAGAATGCCTCGGTTGTCGCCCGTATTATAAAAGCGATTGATCAATCAACCCTGAGCGTTGAAGAATCCGAGGTAATCAGCGGCGAATCATTCAAAAATGGAGATTGGATCGAGATCGCAAATGCTGTCACCGAGCTGCATCGCCAGGGCAGCCAAATGGCCAAAATTGCCGGCCTCGAGCATTCAAACGAAGGCTTAGTCATAAAGACTGATACACCAATCCATCCAATACTTATCAGGCTTAAATCCGGCGTCAAATCATCCGGGAAAATTGATTTCGCCCCCAGAATAAGGAGATGGGCAGGTTATATTTCCCCATTGAATCTTAAAACCGTGAATGACCTCGGCGGTGGCGTAAAAGCGATTTTCAACTCATCGTCAAAAAAGATGTCAATCGAGCCCGGAGATTATTGGACATACGCTGTCAGGGACAGGGAATATAATAAGCATTATTCGCTCAATAATTCTGTACCAACAGGCATAATAAAATATCGCTGTCCCCTGGCTATTATCAATAATATTCAAAAGAAGCATGAAGCCGCTATTACTGATTGCAGGAAATTTATCAGACCTCTGAATGAATCCGAAGCGGACTAATCGAAAAATCGAGGACATCGAACAACTAAGATTATCCTATAGACAATTGATTAAGAAATCCTTATTTTTTTGCATAATGAAAAATATTCGACTGAATAATCAGCAATAGGGCTGATAAAAAACAAAGGCGGTCATGATGTCTCACAAAGCCGGATCGTTTCTTAAAAACAATATTAAAATAGCGATTCTATGCGTTTTTGTTATTTGCGGAAGCATAGCGGCACAACAAACCCCTACAAATATTACGATTTTCCATACGAATGATATGCACGCGGCATACTTGCCAACGGTCGCTACCTGGGAATCATCAAAACCGATGATTGGCGGATTCGAAGCTCTAGACTATTATGTTCACCAGGAACGGGCCTCCGCTCAGAGAAGTCTCTTACTCGACGCGGGCGATCTTATGACCGGAACTTTGATTTGCGATATTCCCTATGAAGGGGCTTATGGCGGTGGATTGGTCGCCATGATGAATATGATCGGCTACGACGGCTGGGTGATGGGAAACCACGAATTCGACAAGAGCGCGTCAAACCTAAGAGCCCTAATTAAAATAGCCAAATTCCCGGTGTTTTGCGCGAATCTTGTCAAGGATGGACAGCTATTTACCAAAGAGGGTTATCATATTTACAATGTAGACGGCTTGAAAGTCGGAGTAATTGGCCTTACCTATCATCAAATGGTGGGTATGGCATCCAAGAATAATCTTGATGGATTTTATTCGCTGGATCCGATACCGGTAGTTAAAGATTGCGTGTCCAAAATTGATTCCCTTACTGACTTGATAATCGTTCTTTCTCACTTGGGAATAGAAAACGACAGAGAACTGGCACAAAACGTTAAAGGAATTGATTTAATCGTTGGTGGCCATAGCCATACACGAATCGAAACACCGGAAGTAGTGAATGGAGTCGTTATTGTCCAAACCGGGTCAAATTGCCGGAATTTAGGGCGTGTTGATATGACAGTCGCCGGCGATACCATAATGATGTTTCGAGGGAAGTTGATCCCGATGTATTCCAAGGATATCAAACCAAATCCGGAAATCACTAAAATGGTAAGCGAATTCAAGGCCGAAGTAGACAAAGATTATAATATCAAAATCGCTCAATTGAATGATACCTGGAAGTCGGAGTATCGTTCCGAATCGAATGTCGGAGACTGGCTTTCGGAAGCGTTGCGACAGAAAATGCAGACCGATGTGGCATTTATCAATTCCGGCGGCATCAGAAAAGATATCGAGGCCGGGCCGGTGACAAAAATGGACATCAAGGAAATGCTGCCATTTGATAATAAGGTCGTGACTTTCGAATGTACAGGCGCCGATCTAATTCGCACCGCTGAAAAAAATATTGGGGCGGAAAAGGGCGGCTCCCAGGGCTCGCTGCAGATATCAGGATTATGCTATACCTGGAAGGAAGAGAATGACCAGCCAAAGGTCGTGGACGTAATGATCGGAGGAAAAGCTATCGATCCTAATGGCAAATATACGGTTGCGACAATTGATTATGTGGCCACCAGCAATTCGGATAGATATCTCGGTTTCTCCCCACAGAATATTAAACCGACCGAGCTTCAATTTACAGATATTGTCATGGAGGCTGTCGAGAAGGCCAAAACTATTGATAGCAAGATTGAGAAGAGAATTAGTAAAATAGAATAGTTTTATCAAAATAAGACCGTATCGGCTTTTGATTAGCATCTTAATCGCCTAAAATGGATTCGCGATTTTAATGGTAGTAAGGTGTAAGCCGGGGTCGCCATATCCTATCCTCTCCATAATTCATTGACCATGAGCATTTTATGGTCAAAAATATTTTGTCGAAAAACGAGCATAATGTATTATATTGTCCGAAGTCGTGTGAATTGAGAATACCTTAGTTAGCGGGGCAAAAAAAGGGAACGATGGCATTGCGAAAGATGTTTGTTTTATTATGCAGGAATTTATACCATTTATTATTTATAGGCTTCAGGAGGAATTTCACAATGATTCGATTTTTAATGATTTTCCTAATGCTATTTTCGCCAATAGTAGGTTATGCGGAAACGGGCAGTTTACCCGTCGGTGATAATACTTCAGGAACAAATGTTCGCCTGCAATCGATAAGCAAGACAGATTTAAATATAGCAATTTCGAGCCTGGATTATAAGAGAACCGCGGTTGACGGAGCTTTCAAATACAGAATATCCCTTCCGGTGGAATTTGGTCAATCAGTCGGAGCATTCACGGGGCCCGGAAACTCTGTTTTGCCTACAATTACCAGGCTGATAGCGGTGCCGTTTGATTCTGATCCTACGCTCAGGATTACAAAAGCGAATTATGTTGAATTGAACGACATTTCGCTGGCAGAGGCGGATTCGGAAGAAGCCGGATCATTTCAATATAGCGATAAATCCATTAATTCAATATTGGAACAGCAGATTGTTATCGGGTCTATTGCCGGGCAGATGAGAGATGTGCGAATTTATGCCATTACTATCGCACCGGTGCAATATGACGCCGAGAGATCGGTTGTGCGAGTCTATGATGATATCGAGATAGAAGTTGATCATGCCGGCTCCAGAATAACGTACGATGGCAATCAGATCTCGGAAGCCTTTATGCCGATTTATAGGGCGGTTCTGGATAATCCAGCCGTATTCGATCCAATTCACATGACACGTGGAGCATATTGGATTATCTACCCTGATGAGTATTTGAGCTATTTGCAGGAATTCGCCAATTGGAAAAAATCGAAAGGATTTCCCATTGAATTTATTCCTAAAAGCGCTATAGGCTCGAATCCGCCATATTCCGTGGTTAAATCTTATATTCAAACACGTTTTGACACCTGCTCTATAAAGCCCGATTATATTGTAATAACATCGGATGTTTCGGCTCCAAATAGCAGGGGGATCGCGACTAAGGAGTATGCAAATCCTTATGGACCGCAAGGCAGCGATATTGAATCAGACAATTACTACACATTTTTATTGGGCAATGATTATTTCCCGGATGCCTTTATCGGGCGAATATCTATCGACAATATTACGGAATTGGGCAACTATGTTTCCAAGTTGTTTACTTACGAAAGAACGCCTTATATGTCCGATACCAGTTGGTATAAGCGTGCGACAGTTGTGGCTGGGAGCGATGGTGGTTCATTCATAAGCCCTCGATTTACGAAGCTATGGTGCCGCGATGTTATGCTTCAATCCGGTTACACCCAGGTCGATACGTTTTTCACGTCATGGTATATTGATCCGGCGGAAATAAGCGCTACGATAAATGACGGTGTATCATTCGTGAATTACCGCGGCTATGGGTACGCGGACAGCTGGACACCTCCAAACTATGGAGTGAATGAAATAATGGCTCTTAGCAATGGCCCCAAGTTTCCAATAATGACATCTATTGTATGCGCAACAGGTGATTACCAGGATATTATCGATATTTGCATGGGTGAAGCCTGGATTCGCCAGGCCAATCGAGGAGGAGCAGGCTTTATCGGCAATAGCAATCACTATGCCTATGTCACGTGGACCAACGCAATTGATGTAGGTATCTACTGGGGTCTTTTTTACGAGCACGTGGTGACATTGGCTCAATCAGAGCTTATGGGAAAAATGAATATGTATAATGTTTTTCCCGGCGATAGGGCTCCCGGCGGATACATAGAATTATATTTTAACAGCTACAATGATTTGGGCGATCCAGAAATCAATTGTTGGACGGCGGTTCCAAAGAGAATGACTGCAGTCCGCCCGGATACGATCCAGATAGGACAAAACGCAATTTCAGCCCAGGTCTTAGATAGTAATGGCCAGCCATTGAGAGGCGCATATGTCTGCGCGTGGAAGGGCACTGAAACATTCGCTGGCGATTTCACCGGAACCGATGGCAATTGCGTAATCGGAATATCTCCGTCAACAGCGGGGACGATGAAATTTACGGTCACTGCACAGGGATATATTCCAATTTTGGATTCCGTGATATGCGTCAATAATTCCGTAACTGTCAGTTACCAATCGCATGCAATAGATGATGATTCGACCGGGAATTCCCGTGGTAATAATGACGGGATAGCCAATCCGTCGGAGACAATCGAATTGCCAGTCACACTACAAAATTATGGAATTTCGGACACTGCCTATAATGTGGCCGCCACCATCGCGAGCGAATCGCCATTTGTCGAAATCACCCGTTCAAGCGCGCAATATTCCAATATCGCGCCTGGCCAGACAGGGGTATCGAGCGAACCCTATATTATCAATATACGACCTGATGCTCCCAATGGAATTAACGTTCCTGTATTGATGAATATTTCCGATGCTTCCGGTAATCACTGGAGCGGACAATTCAGATTTCCAATCGTCGCAGCCGCATTGACGGCAGATTCGATCTTTGTTATCGATAACGGCAATGGACGAATTGATCCCAATGAAACATTTGACTTAATCGTTGGATTACGTAATACGGGCGGCCAGGCGATACTCAGCCCGCAGGCGATTTTGAGAACGAACGACAGGCAGGTTAATATTATAGATTCTGTTGCGAATTATTCCGATTGCAGTCCGGGCAGCAGAGTCACAAATACTGAAGATCGATTTACGGTATCAGTGTCACAAGATATTTATGTTGGCCATGTAATCAACTTTGTGCTTGAAATCAACGGTATCGGCCCGCAGACAGTTCTTGCCTCATTTGAAGCAACCGTTGGATTGATCAGCAGAAGCGATCCCATGGGACCTGATAATTATGGTTACTACTGCTTTGACAATAGTGATTCATCGTATTCATATCATCCAGATTATAGCTGGGTGCCTATTGACAATTTAACCTGGAATTATGTCACGTTGCAGGACGACTATTCGGAGACTATTTCTCTGCCATTCGATGTGATGTATTACGGCCGCTCATATAGCAATATTTCGATCTGTGATAATGGTTTTGTAGCATTGGGTAACTCATGGTGGTCAAGCTTCTATAATTGTCCTATTCCCGCCCCTCAAAATGCCCAGGCGATGATCGCGCCTTACTGGGATGATTTTGAAGGAAATAACTTGAGGGTCTATTATCATTACGATGAGCCCAATAGCAGATTTATAATTGGATGGAAAAATGCAATGGATCAGGATAATTTACGTTTGCAGACATTCGAAATTATCTTTCTGGATGAGCCGGTATGGCCGACTCTTACTGGCGACAATGATATTATATTTCAATACAATCTAGTTCAAAGTCCCACCACGAATTCTGTGGGTATCTGTTCTCCAGATCGACGAGACGGCATCGGTTATCTCTTCAACGGCACTTACAGCCCCGGGGCCGCGAATCTGGCGAATGGAAGAGCTATCAAATTTACTACCGGCTCACGATACATTACGGGAATGGATGACAACGGCGAGCTACCGGATCATTTTTCGCTATCTCAGAATTACCCCAATCCATTTAATCCGACGACCTCGATTAATTTTTCATTGCCATCGGCCCAGAATGCCAAGCTCGAAATATTTAATATTCTTGGGCAAAAGGTAGCTACGTTACTCAATGCCAAGCTGAGTGCCGGCAATCATTCGGTCGAATGGGACGCCTCCGGGCAGCCTTCGGGGCTTTATTTCTATAGACTGAATGCAGAATCGAAAACTGAGACCAAGCGCATGACGCTTTTGAAATAGGCAGTGCTATTCTATGAGATTTGAAATTAGGCAGTTCTATAGGTGCATTAAAACATATTTGGAGGATAGTTTGAGACTAAATTGCAGAATAATTTGGGCATCGCTGATATTTTTTATATTTTCTGCTAATCTCTACGCTCAACTCCCGGAGCGATATACGAGATACAGCCAGGCATTGCAGATACTTTCCGATCTCGCCGCAAATAATCCGTCGATTTGCAAGCTTGATACGATGGGATATTCGAGCCGGGATTCGGTGGCAATGCTGAGATTCAAGATCTCTGATAATGTGCAGATTGATGAGGACGAACCAGCGGTATTCTTCTGCGGCGGAGTCCATGCCGATGAGGTTTTGGGAGTCGAAGTCGTAATGTCATTCATTCAAAATATAGTGAGCCGCTATAATAGCGGAGATACATTGGCGGCAAGATTTGTCAATAATATCGAAATCTACTGCGTTCCGTTCATAAACCCCGAGGGCCATATCGTGGTTGAAGGCGGCGATACCGATTGGCGCAAAAACAAATACGATAACGACTTTAACGGCGTATTTGATATTCATGACGGAGTTGACAATAACCGCAATTACGATTTCGGGTGGTCTATTGATTCGTCGCCAAGCGCGATCGTACCGGAATCGCTGGAATATAAGGGGACCGCTCCATTTACTCAGAGCGAGAATATCGCCATGGCGGCATTCGCGCAGAAATACCGGCCGTTGGTAGCGATTGATTATCATTCTCCCACATACGGCCGTTCCGAAGTCGCCTATTATCCCTGGTACTGGTATCCAAATGTTGGCGGGCACGGATTTGGGCCGGACGAAGCTTTGATGATGAACATCTGCACCAGTTTTTGTTCACGGATTGTAGACGATAGGGGCGATTCCACCTACGAGGCCAGAAGAGCATTGGTAGATAAGGGTGATTTCAAAACCTATTTCTACGGGAATTTCGGCACAGCGGCTTTTTCATGTGAGATTTCCGATACCACCATACAGGACACTTCATTGGTCGATGGAATCTGCCGCAGACATCTTCCCGGCCAGTATTATCTACTTGGCAGGGCTCTTGGTCCGGGAATTACGGGAGTTATCCGCGATTCGGTAACATTGGAGCCGATTGAAGCTGAGGTTCAGGTTGTTGAGCGAATTAACGCCGATATCAATCCACGCCGTTCAAGACCTGATAATGGCAGATATCGTAGAGTTCTCGAACCCGGAACTTTTACATTGAGATTTATAAAGAGCGGCTATTATACGCGTACTGTCAGCAATGTCGCGGTTGGAAGCAGCCGTCCAACAGTTGTCGATAAGCTGCTTCGCCCACTGAATCCTCGTCCACCGGCGCCGGTTCTTGTCTACCCTCCAGCCGATACTACGCTTAATTCAGAGACTGTAATGTTCGATTGGAATCCTTCACCATATGCTTCGTATTATCTTTTCGAGATTTATCGAAGTAATGATTTTTCGAGCCCGGTGTATATTGATTCCCTGATAAGCTCAGACAGTGTTCAGCTGGATACAATATTAACAACCGACAGCAGTTTTACATGGCGAGCCAAGGGTGGCAACTCATATGGCTGGGGTCCGTATTCGGAAATCCGTTCATTCAGAATTCACCAGATAACATCGGTGAATGATGACAATACAAGACCTACGAGTTTCTCATTAAAGCAAAATTATCCGAATCCATTCAATATGCAGACCGCAATAGAAGTTGATTTGCCGTTCAATTCCAACGGCGAGCTTGTGATTTATGATATTCGAGGTAGCAAGGTCAGAAGTTATTCGATAGAGTCAAATTCAAATAATGGCACAAACAGAATAATCTGGGATGGCAAAAACTCGAGCGGCAACGAAGTAAAAAGCGGAATATATTTCTATAGCATGAAATCAGGCCAATTTTCATCCACTAGAAAAATGGTGTTGATTAAATAAGTTTTTTTATCGGGATAGAAGTAGCACTAAATGCCGGTAGTAAAATTGACTGCCGGCGTTTTTATTTGCCGGATGTGGAATTCCGCGCTTGAAAATCGCAGATTGGCAGGTCAATATACTTGCTAAACACTTGCACCGGGCCGTTCGATTTCATTTTTGGCGACATGTTTATCTGCGAATTTTCTGACTTTTCCGACCAGCTCGGCAGTATCGGATGATTTGACGATATAATCGTCTGCCATCCAACTGGCGAAATCAGCCTTGTAGACCGAATAAGCGGAATTTAGAATGACTGGTATTGTGCGGTCGATCCCTTTGATCTCTTCTAACACCTTAAGGCCTTCCATGTCATCGAGCTTGATATCAAGAACCACTACATGGGGCCGTTCTTTTTTGACCCATTCAATTGCTTCTCGTCCAGTTGAAATAGGCCTGACCGTGAAACCGGCCTCTTCGAGTTCGTCTTTGTAGAGATCAAGAAGAAAGACCTCATCTTCAACGACCATTATAGGTTTCATTATATCCCCCAGAACTGATGTTATATTTTCAAGTTAATTCACAATTCATGTAGCCGTGTACTACATAAAACAAATAAAATAAAGCAAAATCAGTCGATCTTCGGGAAAAGGATCGAAAATTTAGTCCCTTTTCCCATCGCAGTTTCAAATTCGATGCGCCCTCCGTGATCATCGATTATTTTTTTGGAAACAGCCAGCCCCAGCCCCGATCCTTTGGATTTTGTCGTAAAAAATGGCGTGTAGAGCTTGTCATGATATTCGTCGGCAATTCCGGAACCGTTATCCTGAATTTCCAAAATCACAAATTCGCTGTCTGCTCGAGTAGCGATCCGAAGAGTCATTCCGGGTTTCATGGCATCAAAAGCATTGTCCACTAAATTGTAAATCACCTGTACGAAACGTCTTTCGTCAAGCGATGCCCGAGGATTTTGACCATCAAAAACCATTTTCAATTTAATACCGCGAGTTGAAAATTTATCTTTCAGAATAGACAACGCGTCTCTAACCAATTTATTTATACTGTGCGGTTCTGTTTTTAGTTTCGATTGTCTTGAATATTCCAGTATTTCCGCGGTAATAATTTCAAGCCGTTTCACCTCGGATGATATTATCTCGAGATCTCTCTTATTGAATTTACTGGTTCCAACGTTTCTAAGGGCTCTTCTGGTATAGCCACCGATCGTGACCAGAGGAGTCTTGAATTCATGGGCGACTGTTGTGGCGAGCTTGCCGATATCGGCAAGCCTTTCTGTTTGAATCAGATAATTTTGATTTTCCCTCAGTAGCTTGTTGACATGCTCTAATTCTTTAAATCGTTCCGAAAGCTGCTCATGAAGAATTGTTTTTTCAAGGACACTAGTACAGGTATTGGCGAGCGTCTCAAGAGCGACAATCGATGAATCCGTTATGGGCTTGTGGGTATAATAATTATCGGCTATCATCAGACCCATAATCTGGCCCTCAGCTCGAAGTGGCACAGCCACGAACTCATTGAAATCAAAGTATTTTTGAATCTTTTCGATCATCTCGGGCGCCAGGTCGTGTTTTTTGAAGAATGTAGGTCGTTCTGCCATGAGTGCTTGTATGAAAATATTATTGGAATCGGTCAGCGATATCTTAATCTGCTCTATTAATTCATGAATTTTATCTCGTTCGATATCGGGATACTCGAGGATATTATTAATCTGCTGTTCGAATGTGAGAAGCTGAAGCTGGCTCCAGATTCGCTCAGCCTGCTCGCTATTGTCTGGCCCTACGGCCTGCCGTCCAACAAGGAATTCGTTTCTTTGATCGACAAGAAAAATGCCTGCTCGATTGAATCCAAACGCCCCACCGGAAGTTACGCCGGTGAGAATTATCCTTAATGCCTTGGGCATATCGTTTGTCTTGACGACGGCATCGGTTATTATTTTCATTAGCGCCAATTCCTCGACCTTAATTTCAAGCTCTTCCCTGGCTTGATTAAGACGAGCGCTTCTATCCGCAACCACATGAAGCAGCTTGGCGATGGTCGAGCCCAATGTTTGGTCGGCCGTACGTCTTCCGAAACCTCGGCTGATAATATCTTTAAAGGTCGAGCATTCCTTGCAGATCAAAATATCGTCCTGCATCAGTGCCTGCGTATTATTATTTTCGACAGCGTCGAGCCAGCACGTCTTACCGCCCTGTTTTTCCATGACGC
Organism: uncultured candidate division Zixibacteria bacterium; assembly: GCA_963817915.1. GTDB lineage: Bacteria > Zixibacteria > MSB-5A5 > UBA10806 > UBA10806 > CAWFQL01. The sequence goes on along the minus strand of CAWFQL010000012.1, from coordinate 369,306 downwards.
ATGGTATGATCCTTGGATAGTTCATTTTGTCTCCATTAATAATAACCATATACAGATTTCGATGTCAACAGATTTCCATTTGACTTAATGTGAGACTGCGATAAATTATCATTATGAAAAATAGATTCCACAATCAGTTGATACGCCTGGCGCTTTCGGAAGATATCGGCCCCGGGGATATCACCACTAAAGCTATCGGATTGAGACGGGAAAAGGGCCGGGCCAGAGTAATCGCCAAGGCTTCCGGTGTAATTTCGGGCCTCGATGTATTTAGACAGGTATTCAAGCAATTGTCTCCCTCATTTTCTTATAGGGTTTTTAAAAAGGATGGTTCCAAAGTTATTAAGGGAGATAAGATAATTGAGATCAGCGGACCGATTGATCTGCTTTTGATAGGCGAGAGAACATCGATGAATTTCCTTTGCCATCTATCCGGAATAGCGTCATTGACAAGAAAATACGTGAATGAAATCGCGGACTATAAGTCGAAAATCCTCGACACCAGAAAAACCACTCCAGGCATGAGGCTACTTGAAAAAAAGGCTGTTAAAGATGGAGGTGGCATTAATCATAGAATCGGGCTATACGATATGTATCTGATAAAGGAGAATCATATCGCCGCTGCCGGAGGCCTGGAAGAAGCTCTGGAATTGACTATTCAACATCGAAAGCAAACAAAAGCCAAAATCGAGATCGAAGTAAGGAATCTGCTTGAACTCAAGAGGGCAATCAAGTTAAATCCCGATTATATTCTGCTCGATAATTTTCCCGTAAGCCTGCTTAAAAAAGCGGTGTCGCTGGCAAAGCGAATGAATCCTGATATAATTCTGGAATCTTCCGGCAATGTAAGTATGGATAATATCAGAAAAATAGCCGCCACCGGTGTCGATAGAATTTCGATTGGAAAATTGACTCATTCGGCGCCAGCCCTTGATTTATCATTCCAGGTGCTTAGTTGGAAGAAGTAAAAAAAGATATATCCGCCAAAACTCAGGCGACGGTCTTGAAAATTTTGCAGGACTCGCCCGGAAGATTTTTCCCATATAATGAATTGTCTTCTATTTCGGGACTGGAAAAAGGCATAATCAAGCATGCAATTTTGCAGCTACAGGAATCTGGAATTGATATTACTATCGAGGATACCAAGGGCTGTCAGCTAAACAATATTCCAGATATCATTTTGCCGGCGATACTGCACGCGGGACTGAAATGCCGTATCATGGGAGCCAATATTCATAGCTTCAAGTCTATCGGTTCGACAAACGAAGTGGCAAAAAGGATGGCGGAAGCCGATTTCCCTGAGGGAACATTGGTTATCTCCGAAAAGCAGACCAAGGGGCGGGGCCGACTTGGGCGAACCTGGCACTCACCATCGGGCAAGGGTCTATATTTTTCGATAATACTTCGCCCTAAATTAACGTTCGAACGACTACCGGCTCTTCCGTTGGTCGCCGGATTAGCTGTCTGCCGCGCGATTGACGGCTTCACCGGGCTGACAGCATCGTTAAAATGGCCCAATGATTGCCTTATCAACGGCAAAAAGGTGGCGGGTATACTGGTTGAGCTTACTGCTGAATTGGATCAAGTAAGCTACGCCGTTATGGGAGTAGGCATTAATGTCAATACGGCAAAAAGTGATTTCCCAACAAATCTTCGTTCAAAAGCGACATCACTTGCGATAGAAAAAGGAATTCATATCGACAGAGCCGCATTTCTGAGAAAGATGCTTTTCGAATTTGAGAAATCGTACCATAATTTCGTTAGATACGGACTACGTTTTATTGGACCTGAACTGGCAAAAAGGTCGGCGATCCTTGGCAAGGAGGTCGAGGTCAAAATTGGCAGCAAAAAGACCATAGGGGTTGTCACGGGAATCGATCAGAATGGAGCTTTAAGATTGAATACTAAAAATGGCATTCAAATCATTTCGGCTGGCGAGGTCACTTTAAGGAAATAGGGCTGCTCAATTCAAGTAATAATAAAAGGCGGGTTTTGCCCGCCTTTTTTTGAAGAAACGCTGTTGTTATTCTGATGTCAATTTATCGCTGTTACGCTGATGTTTCCCTGTTGATTCACTCATATTCAAGGCCGAACGCGCAATAGTCGTTAAGGCCCATGAGATTAGTTTTTTACTTTCTCGATCGATTCCATATTGATTATTGCCATGCCGCCCTTATCGAGAATTGTTCCTTTTACCGTAACATGTTCCGCGACATGATCCAGGAGCATCTTCTGGGGATTCTTTTCCATTGCTGCAATAACCGTATAAAGCTTATTAGTACCATCTTCTAAGAGCCCGAGATCGTGGCCATTTTTGGCGCAAGTGATAGCACAGCTTTTATGAGCTTCACCTTTGGCGCCCATCGTGGAATAGCAGGTCAATTCGACCACTTCTCCGGTTATGGTTGATTGTTTTGGAGCTGCTGCCTCAGTGGCTGATTTCTGCGCTTCCTGCGCGATTGCTACTCCCGCACTGATAATTACGGCCAAGGCTATTATCAATGTATTTAGTTTCTTCATATGATTCTCCTTTTAGTGTTTCAATTTCAGCTAATTACGGCATAGAACGACTATGATTGCGGTGTGGTTCCCACAAAATAAGAATTGTTTTGATTATCATTGATTCTTATCATCACAATATGGAACAGAAATCGATCCTGGGAATAGGAACGGTTAGCGTCTTAAATCTGTTTGTATTTTGACGATATGTTAATAGGGGAAAATTAAAGTGAAGAAAATCATAAGCATATTTTTGATGGCGCTAATTAGCGTCTCGCCGGCATTTGCCTCCAAAATCCTGATACCAATGGATATCGGTCAGACCGATCATCTTAAAGCCTATGGAGTAGCGTATTGGTGTCTGAAATATGGAGTCAAGGTAGAATGGTTGCTGAATTACAGAGGTGGTTCCTTCCTCTCGGATGATCTGCCGCAAATTTTGGAATTATGCAGGCTAAGAGGCGTATCATTCGAGCAAATTTCGGGCGCGGATGAGGCCCAGATAAAAAAGACAATTGAAGAAAACAATATGGAATCAGTCCTTTTGGAAAAGGCTCCAAAAGTGGCTATATACGCTCCGCCAACCAGGAAAAATCTTCCGTGGGACGACGCTGTTAATCTGGCGTTGACCTACGCTGAAATACCATTCGATTTAATCTGGGATCCTGATGTTTTGGCCGGGAAGCTTTCGCAATATGACTGGGTGCACTTGCATCATGAGGATTTCACCGGGCAATATGGAAAATTTTATGCCGCGTATAGAAATACCTTATGGTATAAACAGGATAAGGCTTTTAATGAAAAGACGGCAAGGGAATTGGGATTCGCCAAAGTCTCAAAACTGAAACTTGCGGTTGTAGATGCCATGACAAATTATATCAGGGAAGGCGGATTTTTATTCGCCATGTGTTCAGCAACCGACACTTACGATATAGCTCTTGCCGCTCACAATACTGATATAGTCCCGGCTGAATCCGATGGCGACGCGATCGACGCCAATTGCCAGAAGAAGCTCGATTTCAACCGCACGATGGCATTCGAGAATTTCGAGGTAGTCACTAATCCGCTGATTTATGAGCATTCAAATATAGACACCTCGCCTACTCGAGGAAGCGTCGGACTTAATGCCCAGACGGATTATTTTACGCTATTCGATTTTTCCGCTAAATGGGATCCTGTACCGACAATGCTCGTGCAGGATCATACCAACAATATCAATGGCTTCTGGGGACAAACAACAGGTTTCAATAAAAATACTATTAAGAAGCATGTAATTATTTTGGCTGAGACACCCGGCAAAAATGAGGCTAAATATATTCATGGTGATTTTGGGAAAGGAACATTCACATTCCTGGGAGGCCACGACCCTGAGGATTATCAGCATATGGTTGGCGATCCACCCACTGATCTGAAATTGCATAAGAATTCGCCAGGATATCGTTTGATACTCAACAACGTGCTCTTCCCTGCCGCCAAAAAGAAAGAGAGAAAAACCTGAGTTCCAAAATAGGCAAAAACATTAAAGGCCGTCTTGGATTTGCTGATATCTATGGCAATGGCAATATCGATCAATTGCATAGTTTCGCCAAACAGCATCAATTTCAATTAGTCCAGGTCAATTTCGATAATCATCTGTATTTCCCCGAGCGGTTTAATAAAGAATCGCGAAAGAAGATATCAGAGGATTTAATGCAGGATGGTATTTCTCTATGCTTTCACGGGCCGACAGACATACCGTTGATGAATCGTCATGAGAAGATTCGTAATGCCGGACTGGAAAGACTGTATGAAATGATCGATATGGCTATAGATATGGGCAGCGAGTATTTCATATTTCACCCCGGTCGGCAGGCCTTCTATTCGATTACGACGAAGAAAATGTTTTTCATCGAAAACAGATTTCCGAAAGAAGTCTCGCTTCTCTTCTCGGAATCACTTAAGCGAATTTTAGAATATAGCGGCGACAGAATAAAAATTTGTCTTGAGAATACGAATTTTATCGCCCCATTATTTCTCGAAGCTTTGAACGATCTGACCGCTAATCATGGATTATACCTGGTCTGGGATGCAGGCCATACCGAAAATAGCTCACCATCAAAACGAGAAAGCATAATTCGATATTATCGCGACAATCTGAAATATATCAAGATGGGGCATTTACATGACTACCGTGACGGCGGCGGGCATAAGGCCATAGGGAATAATAAGGTCGATGTTGGTACATATCTTGAAATTTTCAATACTCTCGGTGTCGATATTATTCTTGAAATATTCCCCGAAAGTGAATTATTGATGTCTTTGGAATATCTCGAAAACATGCAATTGACCAATAAGACAAAATAAAGCCATTATGTCAAAACGAGTCGTATTTTATATTTTCGCAATCCTGCTTCTGACTCTGCCGGCGGTGTATTCAGCGGTTATCCATTGTGATTTGTGCGGAAAGGAAGTTTCGGATAATTATTTTCGTTCGCCGGACGGCAGAAACTATTGCGCCGATTGCTGGGGAAAATATAAGCTTTGCGCGATATGCGGCAAATTATCTAAAACGACTTTGATAGTCGAAGATCGACCTGTCTGCCAGGATTGTTATCGGAAAATGGCCCGATGCGGGTTGTGCAATAAAATAATTACAGGAAAGTATGTTGTCTTCTCGGAACTTAATCTGACTGTTTGCGACAACTGCATGAAGACGAAGCCGCATTGTGATAAGTGCGGAGTACCATCCAACAATCTTATTACAATTGGGAATACGCATCTTTGTCAAAATTGCTCTACAAGAGGGGAAAAATGTCGATCCTGCGGGAATCCTCTGGCAGGCGATTTTACGTTTTTCGAAAACAATCGTGATAGAAAATATTGCGCGGAATGCGTCGCTCGATATCCTCATTGTGACGATTGCGGCGCGCCTTCAGGACCGTATGGTACGCGGCTGAATGATGGCCGTTATCTTTGCCCTGATTGCCGCAAGATGGCCTTATTCGAACCCGGGTACGTCACGCCTATAAAAAATAAAGTGCTTAGATTTTTATCGAGTTCATTGAATATCAAGGTGGATCACAAAATCGAATACTCGCTTCAGGGTGAGGATTTTTTGAAACAAAAAGCCAAGAATTCCGACCAGGACCTGAAGGGGCTTTTCTATCGCAAGGATGACAGCTTGTTTGTTTATACGCTCTATGGGTTGAGGGAAAATGATTTTGTGGAAGTCTTATCTCATGAGATTACGCACGCGTGGCAATCAGAGAATTGCAAAATGCCTCTTTCCAAAGAAGACTCCGAAGGTTTCGCCCAATGGATATCGTATAAAACCTTGAATTCATTCGGTTATAGCCAATTCGCGCAAATCATGACTGATGGGAATTCTGTGTATAGCGAGGGGCTAAGAAAAATGCTCGATATAGAAAAGGCTTTTGGCCAGGATTCACTTTACTCTCTCATGACCGCACATTAAAACTTTCCCCGACTAATCGACTATCGTGAATTGCCCTTGCGTGGGCTCTCTTTTTTCGCAATATTGTATCATAGATATGGACAATTATTTACCTACCCGGGTTAGCGGAGATTAACCTATGGCAGAAAACAAATTCGAGCATGTAGATTTATTGGCATTTGGGGCGCATCCAGATGATGTTGAAGTGGGTTGCGGCGGACTGCTGATAAAATTGAATAAACGGGGATATAAAACAGGCATAGTAATTTTTACCCAGGGTGAAATGGGAACCGGCGGCAACGCTGAAATTCGCCGCAAGGAAGTTGAAGATGCCGCGAAAATTATGGGCACGAAAGTACTGGCACATCTCGATATGGGGGATTGCAGGCTCGAGGATAATTATCAAACTCGCCTGGAAGCGGCAAAATATATCCGTCGTCATAAGCCAACTATGGTATTAGCTCCGTGGCCAACTGGCGGTCACGGGAAACGTCAATCGCACGCGGATCATGTGGCATGCGGCCAAATCGTAGTCAATGCCGCCAATTACGCCACGTTCAAAAAGCTTCCATTAGATGAGCCAATACATCGCATTAATGGCTTATTCCATTATTTTCTACCGCCCGAAATCACTCCGACATTCATAGTTGATATCACGGAGGAATTTGCCGAATGGATAAAGGCATTATCGGCACACCGTTCGCAATTTTTGAATCCTGAAAAGGATCGCGATTATTTATGGGCATTGGAATCGATAGCTCGAAGCTTCGGGGGTCAGGTAGGAGTACAATACGGCCTTGGGTATGCAATCGGCGAACCCTTGAAGATTATCGACCCATTTTGTCTTGTAGGCGGGTGTTCTCGCATACCGGACTTTTTTATAGAAAAACGGCTCAAGGATGAAGAATAATATTTGTGGATTTGATATGAACATTTTCTCACCTAATGGGTCTAATAAAGATGGTGGATGTTTAATATTTTGAGGAGAAATCGATGAAGAAAATATTATTGGTGTCTGGGATAGTCATAGTTATTGGGATCTTAATATTAATTTTAAAACCATTTGGTAAAAATAAACCTGCCGAAAGTGACGCGACGAAGATATCTACCGCGGTTGTCAAAAAGGGAAATTTGACTATAACGGTTAATTCGACCGGCGTGGTTGAGCCGATATTGACTGTCGAGCTTAAATCCAAAGCATCCGGCGAAATTATTGATATCTCGGTTGAAGAGGGGGACAAAGTCTTCAAAGGTCAGCTTATTGCTCGATTGGATACGACTACCACCAAAAATGATTACGATCAGGCGGCGGCAGATTTGAAAGTAGCCGAAAAAGCGTTGTCGCAATCAACCAAAGAAGCTGAGCGGCAACGACAGCTTTTCGAGCAAAAGCTTATTTCAGAACTTGATTACGAAAATGCATTACTTACCAAAGAACAGGCCAATTCAAATTTAGTCAGAGCCAAAACAACCCTGGAAAACGCGGCAGAACGTTTTAGAGATACTATAGTCAAATCACCCATTGACGGTATCGTATTAAAAAAATATGTAACCAAAGGACAGATAATCGCGTCGGGAATTTCGACAGTTTCAGGCGGGACAACGTTGGCGACATTGGCGGATTTATCGAAGGCTTATATCAGCACATCGGTGGATGAAGTCGATATCGGGCAGATTCAAATCGGTCAGGAGGCTACTGTTATTGCGGAAAGCTATCCCGACAAAGAATTCGCGGGTCGGGTATTGCGCATTCACCCATTAGCAGAGGTATCGCAGAATGTCACTACATTCAATGTCACGACCGAGGTGGATAATTCTGAAGACTTGCTGATGGCGGGAATGAATGCCAATGTCGAAATAATAGCTGGTTCGAGGAGAGATGTTCTCTTGGTACCTCGTTCGGCCCTTACCGATGCGAGAAGCATAGTCAGATTAATCGGAAGTAATGGCGGCGGGCCTCCTTCGGGACGGAGAGATTCAAATGATCAAAGGGAAGGCCAAGGCAATAGACAGAGAGAAGGCGGTCCCGGCGGATTCCATGGCGGCAATACTTCCGATTCATCAGGAATGGCCAAGGCGCCCTCCAAAGTAGTAATAGTCGTTAATAATGGCAAACAGGAGCCCAAGCAAATTGAATTAGGCCTGGCTAATTTCGAGCAGGCAGAAATACTGTCGGGATTGAATGAAGGCGATACGGTGCTGACGACAGTGACATCTAAAGCCCTTTTGCAGCGAGAAGATATGCTGAATCAAATGAAGAATTGGAGTCAGATACCCGGGATGCAGAGGCAGGGTCGATGAAGTGGGGTGAGTTCTTCAACGTCAGCGTTACTGCGCTTTTAGCCAATAAGATCCGAGCCTTATTGACAATGCTCGGCATTATAATCGGAGTCGGCGCGGTAATTACGATGATTTCATTAGGGCAGGGAGCGCGCAAAGCGGTGGCGGATCGTTTGGCAGCACTTGGGACAGATTTAATATACATCAATAGCGGAGCGGAACATGGCCATGGCGGAGTGCATTCGGCAGTGGGCTCCGCTCGCGGATTTGATGACAAGGATTTGAGAAGGCTAAAAACCGAAAATACCACGATCGAGCATGTAATACCTGAAATGCAAAGGCCATTCCAGCTGATCTATGGAAATCAGAATTGGAATTCGACAGTGATCGGTTCGGGACCAGAATATCTTGAAATGCGGGATTTTAAAATTGCTGATGGCGCCAATTTTGGCGAACGCGAAATTAATGCCGTAGATCGAGTGGCGATAATCGGACCGACAGTTGTGAAGAATCTTTTCGGCGGAATTAACCCTATCGGTCAGACAATCAGAATCGGACGATTGCAATTCGAAGTCATTGGTGTGACAGCATCCAAAGGAGCTTCGGGCGGATGGCTCGATTTCGATGATATAGTGTTGATACCCTACACAACGGCGATGAAACGATTATTCGGGGTTGATCACTTAAATCGATTGGTAGCCAAGATGAAAAGCGATACTCCCCTACCATCGGTATATGTGGAACTGGAAAGAATACTGCGAAAATCCCATAGACTAAGACCGGATCAGGACAATGATTTCTCGCTACAATCACAATCGGATTTTGCCGCGGCCCGTCAGCAGACCACTGAGACAATGACATATTTATTAGCTGGTGTGGCGCTGGTGTCATTGATTGTGGGCGGAATAGGAATCATGAATATCATGCTTGTTTCTGTGACAGAAAGAACACGTGAGATAGGCGTACGAATGGCGGTCGGGGCAAGAAGACGGGATATAATGATGCAGTTTGTAATGGAATCTGTCACGCTGGCGTTGCTTGGTGGCCTCATCGGTATCCTGGTAGGAATCGGTGGATCATATGGAATGACAGAATTCTTCGGATGGAATACATTCATAGCTCCGAGCGCAGTGGCTGTTTCGTTTATTTTTTCATTCGCGGTCGGGATATTTTTCGGAATATATCCTGCTCGTAAAGCCTCGCTGCTCGATCCAATCGAAGCGCTACGCTACGAGTAATTTATATTTTTCAAAATATTCCTTAGTATCCTATATCTGGAATAAATATTGGAGCTTCAGGAAAAACTGCCTCTGATTGAGTTTCCATTCATTCTGATTATTGATGCTGTTGGGCATATCGATATAATTATGAGACGAGCCGATGTAGAACAGCGAGAAGGAACTGAGTCGATAGGTTATTAGCGGGTCTACCTGCCAATCTTTCGAGAATTTATTATATTGGACTACCAGCCGCAATGAAAGCTCGCGGGCAATTTGGAATTGGGTTCTCACCCTGACGATATAGCCATCAAATAAGCGGGCCCTGGTAACAAGCTCTCTGCCACCGTAGTAACTATAATCTGGCTCGATAACCAGACTATTGATAGGCTTTAAGGTCAAGCCGGCATTGATTGATAGATACCGCATTTTGACAAGTTGATAGCGGGCGAAATCGTCACCGTAATCGATATTAAAATAATAACCAATCTGATTGCTGATACTGCTATTTAATCTATTTTCTACGGTCCATAAATGGTCAAATTTAATTCTGTTCCATACCTCGGAGCCATATTTATAATTTACCGACCAATAAGTCTGTAACAACCGCAGGTTGCTTTCAAATCCCACAACACCATATTCGCGGGTTTTGTCGCCATTGTAGGTCCATCTCATTTCCCCGTTCAATTCCGGAGTAAATTGAGTGAAAAGGCCTGCCTTAGGGTAAATGGCATATCCATAGTAAGAATAAAGGTCTCTATAATTAATTAGAGGATCATATCCTGTTTCAGTTCTATAGGCCGGAGAAACTTGAGTATATCCCACCCTGAAAGATGAATGCCGAGAATTTCGCTTTAGCTCTGTTACCGACGCGCTGCCCCAAAATGATTCGCCATTGAATATTGCGGAATGTTTGCCATTGCCAAAGATTATCCCTTCGAAATCCGGATTCCTTGAAGAGGTTTTACCTTCGCGGGTGTGTGTTACGATATATTGACCATCTATGCTATAGTTATTTGTCAAACGGATATCGTGATCGAGCGCGAAAACAGTATTGGAGCCATCTTGCTCGAACCGCCTGTCATTCAAGATGAATCCAATCTGGGAATTGTTGCCGTAAGTTTTCAAGCCTCTCAAGACATTAACCAGGCTTTTCCCGGAATTGAAGAGAATGCTGCTTTCTTCGCGAGGAATTATATAGGGTGTCTTTTCATCATAGGCAGAAAGAAACGCGAGATTCATTCCATCTCTTCTCGCAGTTAGTTTGGCAGCGTACCTTGGATCATTGATCGTGCGAGTATAAAAAGAATTGAATAATGTCCTGAAGAGATCCGCGCCTTCCTGGAAAAAGGGACGTTTTTCAGGGTACATTAATGCAAATGTTGTATTTACATCGATCTGCGCGGCATCAGATTCAACCTGACTAAAATCGGGATTATAAGAAGCTTCGGCGGTAACATCTGATGATATTGAATATTTCGCGCCGATCGACAAATCGGTTTTGGATTTATTGTTTTTAAAATGCAAACCGGTTGTATCGGAAATGAGACTTCCGGATTGCGAACCGACTAATGAAGGTAATATTTCGATTCCCTGACCGGGACGAACTCCCCTAATGCCCGCAACTGTTCCCCATTGGCAGGGCCAGCATTGTTCATTGCGATCATTGGCCGCCCAGGAATATTGGATATAGCTTTCACGGGGACGGGTTCGCCAGAAATCCATGCGCCACGTTTGAATTTCTTTATTGGGGAAACGCATGCTTGAAAATGGTATCGCAAATTCCACTTGGTAGCCGGTGGCAGTAATTTTTCCAATTGATTCCCAGACAAGATCGAAGCCTTCGTTTTCGCCGCCGATTTTTGTCCAGAGTACATCGTTCTGAATCCCGTAAGGATTTGCCCTAAATTCGTAAGCCCAGGAGCCTTCTCCATATGTATCAATTAAAAGTCCGACCCAATCATCTCCAGAATACTGGTCGCGCTGGCATAGGGTCGCTCTTAGTTTTTTCGGATCATCCAGGCAATTGAACGCTACATATAAATTATTTTCATCATAAGTGATCATCATTGTGGTTGTCACTTCGGGCTTTGTATTGTCGCCAGGAAAGCGCTCTACAAAATTATCAATTCGGGCCGCATCCTTCCATCCGGGATCGTCCAGATATCCGTCTATTGTGATTGGCCCGGTTGCTTTTGTAATAGTTAATGATGGCTTGAATAACGGTTTGAAATCATCTTCGGCTAGAGCAATGATCGATGAAAAAACGCAGGCAAAGAATATGCAGATTATGAAAGTCTTTCTAATGATTGCCTGATTATCTTTTATAAACATCGCTGATTTCCTTTCCTGCGCTTAAGGATAAATTCTATTGATACAGCCATATAAAAGCTTGTCAGCAATTATTCCTGGCCCGAAAATTTATTGCCTCGAACCGTCGTTCGAAACTCTATAGAGCCGACTTTATCTACGAAAGTCGGATTTGATTTGTTACAGGAAAAATCACAATTGCAACTTAAATATGAGAGCGATATAAGAGCGCATTCTTATGAAAAATATGGCCAAAATAATCGGGCGTTTATTTCACCGCCTGTTTATTTATCTTCAACACCGTATAAAGCACATCCATAGGCTCCAATAAGCTGGGGAGCATCGGGCGTGATTATTTTTCTTTTTAGCGAATCACCGAGAAGCTGAGATACGCATAGATTCAAGGCAACTCCGCCCACGAAAACCAAATCATCTTCCAGAGCTACTCTTCCCAGCATAGATCTGGCGCGGCCAACTATCGAATTATGAATACCCAAGGCGATATCTTCCCGGCTCGCCCCCCGCGACAACATTGATACTACTTCCGATTCCGCGAAGACAGTACAGGTACTATTAATTTTTTCAGCTTTGGCCGCGGAAAGAGCAACAGCCCCAAAATGATTCAGATCGCAACCTAAAATCATCGCCATTATCTCCAGGAAACGGCCGGTGCCGGCGGAGCATTTGTCGTTCATTTCGAATTTGACAACGTTGCTGCGATCATCAAGCGAAATCACCTTCATATCCTGTCCGCCGATATCGAGGATTGTTCTGCATGTGGGGATTCCGGCTATTGCTCCCAGGCTGAACGCTTTTATTTCGCTGATGACTTTGCATGCAAATTGGCCCGCGAATAGATGCCGTCCATAGCCGGTTGCCGTAATTATATCATAATCAACGCCATCAAGCATTTCGCGGCAAACCGCCATAGGATCGAATGTATTTTCTCGTTTCGATGCAATGGTCAACTGGCCGTTGTCTATAACGGCCAGTTTCACAGTTCTTGAACCTATATCGACTCCCACAGAAATCATTTTCTGCTTCCGATTCTTTCTACGAAGGCTTCGACTCGAGTCTTGATCTGCCCTGCATCTTCCTGACTATAATCGGTTTCCAGGCGCAGCACGGGAATTTTATCCTTCTCCAACGATTTCTCTACAATACCGCTTTCGATTTGGTAGGGCTGGCAGAATTGAAGGCAATAATGAATAACGCCGTCGGCGCCATAATTTTTTGCCATTTCTCTAATATGATCTTGCCTGGAAGCGTTGGGAGTGAATATGGCGCAATCGATTTCAAAATATCGACTCACTATGTTATCGAGGAGCTCATCGATTGTATTGCCGGAATTGGAAACAAGATTGCGCGTGCCTCGCTCGCCGACACAGGATTCCTCGCCCACAACAACCGCTCCAGTATTTTCAATGATATAAGGGACTTTCCAATTGGGCACGGCCATCGGACAGCCTGACAAGAGAATCCGGGGTGTGTTCGAGGGGAAAACGCCCTGCCCTGATTTAATTCTATTCTCGATTTCATCGCATATGTTGTTTACGGATTGAGTGAAGCGAGCTGGATCGTCGTAGAAAAACACTTGATTGATCAAAAGAGCATCGAGACCGCTTATCGGCGCCGGATCCGCTGAGCGGAGCCGCGCGAGCCTGTGCATCGCCTTCCGTTTATTATTGGCAATCTCAATTCCTTTCTTGAGGCCAGCAAAGTCAATAGCCTTTCCGGAAATCTGTTCGAGTTTTCTCATAAACTTCTTATATTCTGCTTTTAGCAACGCCAAACCCTCGACTGATTTCATCTGAGGAAGATCCATTACATATAGATTTTTCACGAGAGTATTCAGAATTTCGTAGGATTTCTTCTTGCCGTCACACGTATTCTCACCCACAAGCATGTCCACTGTCTCTATATAGGGGCAGACTTTGGAGAGCTTGAAACCGAATGTTGCCTTGATCAGGGCGCAGGTATTTTTCGGTAGATATTTTTCTGCCTCTTCGAAGCCGAACTCGGCGCCAGTACAAAGACCGACCGAAATACCATCGACTGCCAATACAAGCTCTTCGGGTACGAATGTACAAAATGAGCCAATTATCTTGCGTCCCTGCTTTTGGGCATCTCTCAATTCTTTCACTCTTAATCCATGCACTTCGCTCACCACGAAATCAAAATATTTCATGCCTTCAGGTCGATTTTTCTGAGTTAAGTATATGTTTTGATAGGCCTGCCCAAGCCCTCCAAGCAATGCGTCGTGCATCCCCAGGTCAAGTCCGAGCTCCTGCCACATTTGCTGATAATCAGACATGTATTCCTCCAAATTTCTATTTTTGCTAAAACTGACGAAAGCTATAAGCCAGATTTACCGTGATAGCCATTTCTGCTCGATAAAGATTTTGAGCAAAAAATTAATTCGCCGCTAAATGGCGTTGGCTCTGGGTAAATTGCCTCACGGACAATATGAATTATTGTCAGGTATATGGAGGATTACTGCGGAATTTGAATATGCCATAAAATTTCGGAATTGATTTGAATATCTCCGATCTTTGTAAAGCATACCTCACGACTTAATAATAACCATTACCGGTTATGGCCGCAAACTATATTTTATTGGATTATGATTTTTACGACATTGGACCTTTTGTCTTTAGAGGGCTTTGTAACTTGCGGCCGTTTTAATGCAAAATATAAAGAAACTATTCGAAAATTATTAGCGTATTTAGTCGGTATGCTATTTCAAATCAAAAAAATCGTTTTAATGCAACTAATGGCTGGAGTTGAAGTGAAAAAAATGGTTTCAGTGCGAAGTAAAGCTGACTTTCTTGTCGATATATAATGATATGGAAAATAATTATGGAAATCATCACGCATCGTATCCTATGATGCGAGTGATGAGGATTGGCATTTGATGGCAATATTGAATTTGTTTTACAATACAGGATTGGGCAATTTTTTGTCCCATACGTACAGATACTTTGTATTTCTCTGGACATCATTTAAGGCTCTTTTTAGACGGCCTTATTATTTCAGGGAAATTCTGGAGCAGATGTACCAGATCGGGTATAGATCGCTATCCATTGTCTCGCTAACGGGGCTATTTACCGGCATGGTCATGGCATTTCAGACAGGTAATGAGATGGGAAGATTCGGTGCCAAGGCCTATATCGGAAGCGTGGTGGCGCTTTCCATCGTAAGGGAATTAGGGCCGGTCCTTACAGCTCTGGTAGTTGCCGGGAGAGTAGGCGCGGGGATAACTGCCGAATTGGGATCAATGAAGGTTACGGATCAAATTGACGCCATGAGAGCTATGGCGACTGATCCATATAAAAAATTAGTGGTCACCAGAATAATAGCGCTTTTCTTAATGATGCCCTTATTAGTGGCTGTGGCGGATGCTGTCGGCCTGATCGGCGGATTGATAATCGCTACCACGAATTTGAATGTAGGGTTTGAATTGTACAAAACGACAGTAACCAATGCAGTATTAATCGAGGATTTGGTTTCGGGTCTCGTCAAACCGTTTGTCTTCGCGATTTTAATAAGCACACTTGGGTGCTATCTCGGAATGAATACGTCGGGAGGCACTAAAGGGGTTGGCAGCGCGACAACCATATCGGTGGTGGTATCGTCGATTTTCATATTCGTGCTCGATTTTCTGATGACGAAATTGTTTTTTCTGGTTGGAAGGCCAATATGATAAAAATCGCGGGACTGTGCAAAAATTTCGGCGACAAGGTAGTCTTAAAGAACCTTAGTCTGGAATTTGAAAGCGGCAAGACCACTGTGGTATTGGGCCGTTCCGGGACCGGCAAAAGCGTGCTCTTGAGAGTGCTCTTGCGGCTGATGCCGTTTGACTCGGGAAGCATATTTATCGATAATATCGATACTACAGATTTTTCAGAGCAGGAAATGATGGATGTCCGCAAAAAGATGGGAATGTTATTTCAGGGGTCGGCGCTTTTCGACTCAATGACGGTCTACGAAAATGTAGCATTTACTCTTCGCGAACATACTAGGATGATGGAATTTGAGATTAAACAACGGGTTGAGGAAAAGCTGAGTTTCGTCGAAATGGAAGGCACTGAGTCTTTGATGCCTTCAGAGCTTTCGGGCGGTATGCAGAAACGTATCGCGCTCGCCAGAGCCATGGCCAATAATCCTGATTACATTTTCTTCGATGAGCCGACTACGGGCTTAGACCCGATAACTGCGCAGACAATAAATGAGTTAATAAAGAAAGTTCAGGTTCAGATGGGGACCACTGTGATCGTGGTAACCCACGATCTGGAAAGCGCGGCATTTGTTGCCCAAAAAACGATTTTGCTTAAGGACGGCGAAGCGTTATTCGAAGGCACGCCGCAGGAATTTTCCCAGAGCGAAATAGAATTCGTGAAATCATTCAGAACAGGCGGGAAGGGAGTTTAACAATATGAAAAATGATGCTTCAAGAGAGATAAGAGTCGGGGGGCTGATTGCCCTTGGATTTTTGATAATATTCGGGGCTTTCTTTATAATCGGCAAGCAAGAGGGGCTTTTTGTTAAACGATATGATCTAAGGGCGAAATTCGGAAATGTGGAAGGTTTGACAGTTGGCGCGCCCGTGCGCCTTGGCGGAGTTAAGGTCGGTACAGTCGAGAGAATCGATTTTTCCCATGATGGCAACGAACGGGTTATTGTTGTGGATATGCTGGTATCATCGTCGGCCTTTTTCAGAATCAAAAAAGACTCCCAGGCGCGGTTAGGCAGTCAGGGGCTTTTGGGCGACCGAACTATTGATATCTCGTTGGGAACACCGACATCCGAACCTGTTACTCAAGGCGAGACCATCGGCGCTATCGAGACTACACAGCTGAATGAGATTATCTCCGAAAGCGGCGATGTCCTGACCGATGTTAAAATAACCGCGCAAAACGCAAAAGAAATATCATGGAAGATCAATCATGGCACCGGCAGCCTGGCACAGATTATCAATGATCCGCGACTATATATTAGTCTCGATTCACTACTAATTATGTGGTCAAATATCACGGATAAGATCAATAAGGGTCAAGGCACACTGGCGATGTTAGTAAACGACGGGGAGCTTTATACTAATCTTACAAGTTCATTGAAGGAAATTTCGGAATTTCTCGCGACTGTCAATAAAGGTGAAGGAAGCCTTGGCAAGCTGGCAAAGAGCAACGAAATATATGATCATGCCGACAGCCTGTTGACATCACTAAATTCCACTCTGGCGCGAATCAACAAAGGCGAAGGCACTATGGGACAGGTCATGAGCAATACCGATTTATATCAAAAGATGAATAGCACTTTGGATGCCCTTAACGCGTTAATCCTGGATATCAAGAAAAACCCGAAAAAGTATGTCAAAATTTCGCTGTTTTAATCATCGAGATAAATCGGGCAGGTGCGCCGCGTCATTTTTTCAATAATTTGAATGCGTGATTCCAATGGTTATTTAATGCGCCATAAGTAATCCAGAGCATGGCCAGCGATTCAAGCATATACGCCTGCTCGATATTACCTATATCATGAACTTCCCAGCCCCAATTTGATGCTATATCAAAGACAATTTTCTTTGCCGATATATCATTACCAGCAATAAACATGTCAGGGGTTCCCTCTTTGAGATTAGGATTAGCCATATAATAGGCAGTCACAATATTGAATGCTTTGACTACCTTGGAATCCGGCAGCCATTTCTGAATAAGTAATCCCGCCGATTGAGGAAATCCCACAGCAAGTGTAAGTGGCTGACCATCGCCTGGGGAAGTCAACGGATTGGTGACATCGATAACAATTTTATTCGCGAAATTTTTCTTGCCCGCAAGATCAATCGCATTCTCGGTGGCTTTTTTGTCCCACTTGGTAGCCAAAACAATCATTTCGCCGAATTTAGCGGCATCCTCGAAGCTGCTTACTTGGGCTTTTGCTCCCGCTTCTTGCGTCCACTTATCTAATTTCGAGGGGTTTCGAGAGCCCATCATGACCTCATGGCCCGATTTCATAAATCCTAGAGCCAACTGTTGAGCCACCATTCCAGAGCCGATTATTCCTATTTTCATATTTTTCTCCTATTTATCCATTTCCTAAAATCGCTTTGTATAAAAATGGCAATAAGGCTTATGGCCATTAAGTCCATAGTAATCCTGATGATAATCCTCCGCTTCCCAAAATTTCTCAGCTTTGACAATTTCTGTGACTACTCGATATCCTTTTTCTTTGAGAAAACTAATGAGCTTTTCGGCCACCTGTTTTTGATCCTCATTTGTATAGAAAATAGCAGATCGATATTGTTCGCCAATATCAGGACCCTGACGGTCGATCTGAGTAGGGTCATGAATCTCAAAAAACATCCGAGCTATTTTTTCGAAATCGGTTTGGGCCGTATCAAATTCAATTTCGACAGTTTCCGCGTGGCCGGTATTGCCATCGCAAACCTGATGATAGGTAGGCTTCTCCTTATGCCCGCCCATATATCCAACTCGTGTAGAGACGACACCTTCGAGCTTTTTTAGAAGATGTTCCGTTCCCCAAAAACAGCCGCCCGCAAAATAAGACTTTTCGGTCTTTATTGCTTTTTCATTTGCGATAAAATCGAGCGAAATTGAATTTGCACAATGCCTGATATCTTTCTCGGTAAAACCTTCCCCTTCGAACATATGTCCCAGATGAGCTCCGCAGACGGAGCAGGAAATTTCGGTACGAAATCCGTCAGCATCAGTCGATTTGATTATCGCTCCGGGAATTTCATCATCGAAACTTGGCCATCCGCAACCGGAATCAAATTTATCAGCTGATCGAAATAGCGGCGTATTACATCTGCGACAGACATACGTCCCGGATTCGTCGAAATTATAATATTTACCGCTAAAAGGAGGCTCAGTGCCCTTGCCGATTATCACATACTCCTCATTTGGCGTTAGTTTGTTGTATTTCATGTTCTGCATTTCCTGTTTAAAGCTGCTTGCTACCCTCATCAAGATCACTCAAAAAAACTTCAATCGGACGCCCCGAGAGTAGTTAATTATAGACTTAAATTTTGCAGTCTTTGTTCCATTTTTGATACGATAGATGAAAATTATTAAATAGAAATAGTTTGGATAAATAACAAGAATATCAACCTTCTTTGAAATATTTCGTATATTTAGGAGGCAGAGAAAGGATGCAATATGACAATTAACGATCTCGAACATTTCAAAGAGCTATTGCTTCAGAGAGAGGCAAATGTCGCGACTTTATTGAAATCTCCAATCGGAGTAAATTCGAATGATGCAGATAAAGTACAAGTGCTCGTAGATGAGATTAAAGACGCTTTAAAGCGCATCGAAAATGGCACATATGGCACATGTGAAGTGTGCAAAGGCACAGTCGAAATTGACAGGCTTGAAATTCAGCCGGTTGCTCAAATATGCCTCGAATGTATCAGCGCCGCGGAGCGCACAAATCTCGAAGAGGAATTGACACTGGCAGGCAAAATTCATAGAGCTCTCCTGCCGCAGGCTATCGAAAGAATCGACGGCTTCGAAGTCGGCGTTAAATCATTAGCGGCAAGAACAGTTGGGGGCGACTATTACGATTTTCTTCCGGGTAGTGATGGCGATACGATCAAGGTCATAGTTGCTGATGTAATGGGAAAAGGGTTGCCTGCCGGGCTTATGATGTCAAATATTCAGGGGGCGTTGCGCATCCTCGCAGAGGATATAGATTCCCCCTCGAAGTTGATATCACGGCTTAATCGTTGGCTCTGCCATAATCTGCCGATAACCAAATTTATTTCAATGGTTTGTATCGCAGTGAAGCCTGAATCGGATGGCACGTCGAGAATTACCTATGTCAATGCGGGTCATTGCCCGCCGATTTTAATTAGAAATGATAACCGAATTGAGAGGCTTGATCCGACCGGTGGTGTGCTTGGAGTACATGAAGGATTTGCATATAGCGAAATGCAATTGGAATTATCTAAAGGCGATTCGTTGTATCTCTTTACTGATGGCGTGACTGATGCCCAGAACGGGGAAGAACTTATGTTTGGAGAAGAGAGGTTGCTGGATACTTTGAAAAAATATTGCTCCCAATCTCAAATACGCGAAACGATCGAGAAATTGATGAAGGAAATCTACGCCTTCACATCGGATACCGCCCTTGCCGATGATCTCACGATAATGGCTTTACGTAAATATTAGGATAATTGATAATTTAGCATTTTAGAAATGCAAAAGCTTCACGGATAGCAAATTACTATCCATGAAGCTTAAGCTTTTTTGATTATCAATTGGGACCTGAGCCGTTGCCTGTGTCAACTATATTGAATATCTCCCGCCGTCCGGATTCGACATTCTGCACGAATTTAGCATACCATGAACGCCATTCATCAGAATGACTTTCACTGCTTTGCATTTTTTCGTAGTCCGTGAGATTCTTGAATTTGCCTTCCAAGACCAGCGTATAGTACGGCCCGGTCAAGTCTGTTAAAAGTCGATCGGGAACATATCCGCTCTTTTTTAAAATCGGATATCCCTCTTTCCACAAGGCTAACGCCTCGCGGGCTTTCCCGAATTTGAGCTGAAAGATGTCTCTGACTAAGATCACAATTCACCTCTATTTACGCGTGGACCTTTTCTTTATTCATTGAACGAACGTATTCGCTGACCTGAAGTATTTCGCGCTTGAACTGGTCGTAATCAAATTGCAGCCCATTGAGGTAGGTGCTCCAGCCGGCGCTTGATTTTGCGAAATGAACCGCGTCCTCGATCTCTTCCTTTGTTGCGCCGTTAAGCTTCGCCATCTCAGTATGGAAAAACGCGCAGTATTTACATCTCATTACAGAGGCCACTGCTACCCCGATTAATTCCCGATATTTATTTGGTATCGGCCCCTCTTCCATCTGCACCTGTTTCATTAAATTCCATTCGAGTTCTACCGATGAATCCGGGATGGATTTGAAAAACGTCGGTACCAATCCCAGCATTTCCTTCATCTCTTCATAGACTTGCTGCTTAGTCATGACATTGCTCCTTGATGCGCGAAATCATATTTCGCTTCTTTAATAGCTCTTTGACTCCCGCGAATAACAATACCTTAATTTCGATGATCGGACCTCCCTTCATTCATCCGACCAGTAGGAAAAATAGATTCGCATTAGCCCATGTCAAGACTATTTTGAAATTGAATGTCATTTTTATTATCGTAATTATGGAACATTTATCGCAAATATGAGGTTATTCTTTATCCTTGTCTATTATGATTTTTTATGGCCGATAGTACTTGCCAAGTCCCTGAAAAATGCGTATAATATGGCAATCGGGGTATCGATTACCTACGATTTGGAAATAAAGGAAAGTAATCTGAAGGTTTTTCTTATCGAAAATCATTGCCTCTTAATACCGCAATTCGGGAAGGGTATGGGCTTCCCGTGTTGTCTTCCGCGCTGAAATCATTAAGCATAGGCAATAAAACCGCTTCCATCCCGATAATACAGGGTGGCATGGGGGTTGGCATCTCGCTTTCAGGGTTGGCCGCCGCGGTCGCCAACGAGGGCGGTATCGGTGTTATTGCAGCCGCCGGTGTGGGCATGAATGAGCCCGACTTTTACACCAATTATATTCAATCGAACATCCGTGCTCTCCGTCGTGAAATCCGCAAAGCGCGAGCTTTAACTGCGGGGATTATCGGCCTTAATATAATGGTAGCATTCTCCAATTATGGAGATTTGGCCGCCACGGCAATTGAAGAAGAGATTGATATTATATTCTCCGGCGCCGGATTACCATTAAATCTTCCGAAATATCTGCTAAGCGATTCACATACTTCGCTTGTACCAATCGTATCTTCCGGAAGGGCCGCCGGATTGATCTGCAAGCAATGGCTTAATAAATATGATTATCTGCCTGACGCATTCGTGGTCGAAGGTCCAAAAGCTGGCGGACATCTTGGCTTTTCCAAGGCGCAAATATTCGATCCTCAATATTCCTTAGAAAAATTAATCCCTTCAGTGATTGAAGAAGCGGGCCAATATTCTGTACGATACGGCAAGAAAATCAAAGTAATTGCGGCAGGCGGAATCTATACAGGCAAAGATATCAAAACATATTTGGATATGGGAGCCGATGGGGTCCAAATGGGAACGAGATTTGTAGCTACCCATGAATGCGACGCCGATATTTCATTCAAGAAATTATATGTAGATTCCAAAATTGAAGATATAGTGATCATCAATAGCCCTGTAGGAATGCCGGGTCGAGCCATACGCAACAAATACATAGATGATGTTTCATCCGGTATAAAAAAGCCCCATAAATGCCCATATCATTGCATAATTACCTGTGATTACAAAAATACGCCCTATTGTATTGCGCATGCACTCATGAGCGCCCAAAAAGGCATATTCAAGAACGGATTTGCATTCGCGGGGGCCAATGCTTACAGGATCGATGAAATAATCTCGGTCAAAGAATTAATGGCAACCTTAGTTGCCGAATTTGAAGAAGCATCAAAGACCTCTTCTTCGCTGACACTCGGCTAAAATATTCCTAATTCAAAAAATAACTATTTCAATAAAACCATCTTCTTGGTTTCGGTATAATCGCCTGCTGTTATTCTATAGAAATATATCCCCGATTGAATATTGGAAGCATCCCAGGTAATCTCATGTTGACCCGCTTCTTTTGAGCCTTCTCGAAATGTTTTAATAATTTGCCCGAGTATGTCATATATTTCGATTGTCACATCGCTGGCTTTCGGGAGTTCATATTGAATTTTGGTTTCTGCGTTGAAGGGATTGGGATAATTCTGATGCAGCGCAAAGTTTCCCGGCAGAATATTTTCGCCCGATATGCCGAGTGCACCTTCCATGGTAAGATTGAAAGTCGTCGTATCGTTCGCGATAACAGTGATTCCCATAATGGTAGAGTCTCGTTGTCCTTGCCGCGAAAAACTTACAGCAAATGTGCCATCTCCCAATCCGCCAAGGAAATAATTGCCATTATTGTCGGTGGTATCCCCAACACCGGTTAATCGTAAATTTACAATAACGCTGGAAAGCGGTTGTCTATTGGAATCGATTACTCTGCCCTGAATCGCGCCCGGATTTCGAGGAATGATTTTATAAATCTCGCCGTCAGTGTAATCGACTATGAATAGTTCATTATATCCATCGAGCCCGAATGATGAAATGCCGTTGATGGAATGGCCATTACCGGGAGCGAGCTCAGCGGTGCGTTCCGTTGAATCACTTATCGATATTCCATTGTAGCGGAATGACCAAATTCGAGCAGAACAATAATCGCCATAGAAGTATGTGCCATCGAGCTGTTGAATTATCCCGCCCCGATACACATAGCCGCCCACAATGGCGCATCCCAGATTATGGCCGTATTCATCTATTGGCATAGTCAAGCCTCCGGGATCGCAATTCGTAGGGGGATTATAGCAATGAAAACCCTCCATCAATCTCCATCCGTAATTCTCACCGCCTGCACTTGATGCAGGTTGATAGTCTATTTCTTCCCAAAGATCCTGGCCGACATCGCCAATATACAAATTGCCATTTAGAGAATCGAAGCTGTAGCGCCAGGGGTTACGGAGGCCTTTGGCCCAGATTTCAGGACGAGCCCCGGCGATACCCGCAAATGGATTGCCCGGTGGGATTCCGTAAGGCTGACCATTGTTAACATCGATTCGAAGCATTTTGCCGAGAAGCAGGCTATCATTTTGAGCACGATTGCCGGGATCACCGCCTGAGCCACCGTCGCCAAGACCAATATATAAATAACCATCATTCGGCCCGAAGGCCAACATGCCTCCATTATGGTTAGTGTACGGCTGCAAGACAATCATCAGATTATATTCGCTGCCGGGCGATGATGAATCGGGATCCGACGAAACTTGAAAGCGCGAAATATGAGTATTGCCGGAATAATCGATATAATTGACATAGAAATATCCGTTAGAAACGTAGTTCGGATGAAATGCCAGGCCGAGTAGTCCCTGTTCCGATCCTGTATTGATGACCCTATCGTGAATATTTAGAAATGGGCGCGATAAAATCTGGCCATTTCTCAAAATTTTGATAAGCCCGGTGTGTTGTTCGAGGATGAATAGAGTCCCCGGGGTTCCCGGCGGCGAAGCGACATATACTGGCTCGTTCAAACCGGAGGCAACGAGTGCAGAAGTTAACACGGTGGAATTAGCATTGGAGTCAAAGGTCATGGCCACTGCCGCTAATAGCAAAAACCAGTATTTCGTATAATTAATCATTTTCCATTTCCTCCCTTAATAACAGATACAAAAACCAAAATAATTCCAAACCTGGTTTGGATCAATTAGCCATCGTTAATTAACCTTAGATTTGCCTGCTATGTTTCATTGCGAAAATTCCCAATAAATTTCATTGACCCCGGCGCAAAAATAGCTATTATCGAATTCGAGTATCGATTAGGTTTATAATGACAAATGGAGGTCGTTATGGGCAAAACCAGGAAAATTAAAAAGATATTTAAAAGCAAGCCGACTGTGGAAGGCGCTGGGGTCTATCTTAAAAGGGCATTTGGATACAGCGAAGTGCCACTATTCGATCCGTTTTTGCTTCTCGATGATTTTCGCTCCAGAGACCCTCGATACTACATCAATGGATTTCCCTGGCATCCTCACCGAGGGATAGAAACCATAACCTATATGTTGACCGGAAATGTCGAGCATGGCGACAGCATGGGGAATAAAGGAATAATCGGTCCCGAAGATGTCCAGTGGATGACTGCGGGCAGCGGAATTATTCATCAGGAAATGCCAAAGGGTGACAAAAACGGTCAAATGGGCGGATTCCAGTTATGGGCTAATTTACCATCGACCCACAAGATGATGGATCCTCGCTATCGTGATATTCGAAGCGATACGATCCCTGAAGTGATTTTGGATAACGGGGTAACTATTAAAATAATTTGCGGCAAACTGCAGGGCAAAGAAGGGCCCGCACGAGATATCGTAATCGAGCCTGAATATCTCGATATCACTATTCCAGGAAATTCGGAGTATATCCATCCTACTATTCAGGGACATACCGTTTTCGCCTATATTATTGAAGGAAAGGCGTTATTCTGCAATGAAAAGAATCCGTATGATTACGAGATTGAAGGAAGCAATTATTTCGATTTCAAAAGAAATCCTTTGATAGAAAATGAGAGCCTGATTTTATTTGATGATGGCGGGCAAATCGTTATTTCTACCCGGGACGATTTAGTTCGCCTTCTACTGATTTCGGGAAAACCAATCAAGGAACCTGTTGCCTGGTATGGACCTATAGTCATGAATACGCAGGAAGAATTGCGAATCGCATTTGAAGAATTCAATAACGGCACATTTATCAAAGGCAAAAAACACTAAAATAAACAGCACTTTGGAACAGAAGCCCTAATTAGAAACCATTATCAATTCAGGTCATACTTTGGCCGATAAATTAAGAGTTGTCGCAGTGTATTCGATCTGGAACTAACAGTAATAATTGTAAGTTAAATCGAACAAGGAACAATGAGCCATTTTTATGAAATATATTGAAAATATCTTGCAGGCTATCGGAGAGACTCCGCTGGTCAAACTGAATAAAATGTCGCCCGCAAATGGGCCAACCATTTTAGCGAAAGCGGAGTTTCTTAATCCGGGTGGATCAATCAAAGATCGCATGGCCTGGTATATAATCGAAAAAGCTGAAAAAGAAGGGCTTCTAAAACCGGGCGGGACAATTGTCGAGAATACATCGGGCAACACCGGCATGGGCGTGGCGATCGTAGCGGCAGTCAAGGGGTACAAAGCAATTTTCACAATGCCCGATAAAATGTCCAACGAGAAAATTGATTTGCTAAAGGCCCTCGGCGCACGGGTAATAGTCACGCCGACCAATGTACCGGCGGATTCACCATTGAGCTACTACGAAACCGCCAAGAGAATCGCTCGGGAGACGCCCAATTCATTTTATCTAAATCAGTATCATAATCCGGAGAATATTGAAGCCCACTATCGATTAACCGGCCCTGAAATCCTGAAGCAGACTGAGGGCAAAATCAATTACCTGGTAGGCGGGATAGGCACGGGCGGAACCGTATCCGGGGCGGGTCGTTTTCTCAAGGAGAAAGTGCCGGGAATCAAGGTTGTTGCGGTTGATCCAATCGGATCAGTTTTCCATGACTATTATAAATATAAAAAAATGATAGAGCCGCATGTATATAAAGTTGAGGGCATCGGCGAGGATATGATTACGGGCGCGATGGATTTTTCGGTCCTTGACGATATAATTCAGATTACGGATAAGGATTGCTTTATCACGGCCAGAAATTTGGCGCGTAGAGAAGGCCTATTTGCCGGCGGGTCATCCGGCGGCGCAGTGTTCGGCGCGTTACAGGTGGCCCAAAATGCGAAACCAAGCGACGTGATAGTTGTGATTCTTCCGGATTCGGGTACAAGATACCTCTCGAAATTTTATAATGACGGCTGGATGTCGGACAATGGTTTTACAATGCTTGAATCCATACCCGGACAAGTATCGGAGCTTTTGGATTCTGCGCGTATCAAACCTGTGACAATCAAGGCTCTCAGTCCGATAAAAGACGCGATATCCTTGATGAAAAAATATGATATCTCGCAGTTACCGGTCATGGACAATAATAAAATAGTCGGGATGGTCAACTGAGCTCGATCTCTTGAGAGCGTTGGCGACCAAATCCGGAGGGGCCTGATGATCCCGTAGGCGAAGTGACTCAAAGGAAATATTCGCAAATCAGCCCCGATGATTCGATTTCGAAATTAGCCGAAATATTTACCGAAACTAAAAATGCCGTGGTTGTATTAAAGAACAATGAACTTATCGGGATACTCACACAAATTGACCTTATTTCATTTCTGGCAAGGAGCCGAACTTGAAGGATAGTAAAAAATTAGAAATTGGCACTCTGGCAATACATGGAGGTCAGGAACCCGATCCATCGACCGGGGCGATCATGACTCCGATTTACCAAACATCGACATATGCTCAAACCTCGCCGGGGGTTCATAAAGGTTACGATTATT
This sequence comes from uncultured candidate division Zixibacteria bacterium, assembly GCA_963817915.1. GTDB lineage: Bacteria > Zixibacteria > MSB-5A5 > UBA10806 > UBA10806 > CAWFQL01. The sequence goes on along the minus strand of CAWFQL010000012.1, from coordinate 342,504 downwards.
CAAGAACAGACAATCCCACTCGAAGGGCTCTTGAAAAATCGATGGCGTCTCTTGAACGGGCATCTTACGGCATATCATTCTCATCGGGGATGGCGGCAATTTCATCTATACTGCAAATGCTCAAATCGGGCGATCATGTCGTATGTTCCGATGATGTCTATGGAGGAACATTCAGGATTTTCGATAAAATCTATAAAAATTTCGGACTTAAATTTGATTTCGTCGATACTTCAGATGTATCGAAAATTAAATCCGCGCTTAAGCCTGAAACCAGAATGCTTTGGATAGAAACACCTACAAATCCGACTTTAAAAATTACGGATATATGCGGCGGTTTCGAGTATTGCCAAATCAATCGGCGCACTGCTTGTGGTTGATAATACTTTTATGTCTCCATATCTGCAAAGCCCATTGGCTCATGGAGCGGATTTATCAGTCTACTCGACAACAAAATATATTGCCGGGCATTCTGATATTGTGGGCGGCGCGATTGTCACCAACAACGCCGAACTCGCAAACAAGCTTCATTTTATTCAAAATGCCGCCGGGGCCGTGCCCGGCCCTATGGATTGTTTTCTGACTCTGCGAGGAATTAAGACATTGCATGTGCGTATGGAACGTCACCAAAGCAATGCCGACAAGATATTCGAATATTTGAAAGCGCAGAAAACATGTGCGGAAAATCTATTACCCGGGCGATATCAATCATCCCGGGCATGATATTCATAAGAAGCAGTCTTGCGGCTCAGGAGCAATTATATCATTCGATGTCGGCAGTCTCGAAAATGCGAAGGCGTTTTTGTCAGGTTTGGAGTTATTCACTCTGGCAGAATCACTCGGAGGAGTGGAATCGCTTATCGAACATCCGGCCATCATGACTCACGCTTCGGTTCCGCCAGAAAACCGTAAGAAACTCGGAATTACCGATGGATTTATAAGAATTTCAGTGGGAATAGAGGATGTTAAAGACTTGATCAATGATTTGGATCAAGCCTTCGCGAATATTAAAAAGTGATTTAATCTACCCCGGATTATTTTTCAGGCAATCGATAGCATAAAAACTATTATGGGCCAATTTTACGGCGGGCAATCGTGGCAAGGAGCCTGAGCTTCTCCGCCTTTCAGATAATTTACCATATAAGTAATATCCAACCCGTTGAAACTGCATGAATTGTTGACATCGCCTGCGACATACCAGGTATGACCGGGCGTGCATTCGCAGGAATATGGGGGCGGACCACCTGTACCTCTAAAATAATTCACGCTGTAAGTAACATCGAGTCCGTTGAAAAGGCCATTGCCGCTCACGTCGCCGAGAGCATAAGAGCACCGCGGTCCAATTGCGAACGAGTCGATAGTGGCGCCACTGGAATTAATAGCCGCGAAGTATAAATGATTGCCGACTATTTCCACCTTGCAGAAATGATAAGACATGCTCGATGCCACGATATAAGGATTGCTTGGATTGGGCTGGTACAATGGCGCCCCGCCACCGCCTGTAGTAATATGCTGTATTCCATTGACCATAGCGCGCGCGTAATTATGATTATGGCCGCCGAATACGATTGAGACGCCATATTGGAGACATAATGGTTGAATCAGATTCTGTACATTCACATTATTCGAGTGATTTCCAGCAGACCAGCCGGGCTCATGGAAAACGATAAATTTCCAGGGCTTGCTGGTCAAAGCCAGGTCGTTTGCAAGCCAGAGCAATTGAGATGATCCGCTGCCATAAGCGGAGTATTGATCGATTACAGCGAAATGAGCCGGACCATAATCAAACGACCAATAGCGATTACTGACATATGGGTATGGGAAGTATTTATTAAAAAGCAAGCCTGTATCCTCATGGTTGCCCATTGCGGAGGCGTAAGGGTAATTGGCAAGCATTGTCTGAATATTGGGATAGGATTGGTTGAAGAATTGACTATCCCAATCGGTTTCCACATCTCCATTATTAACCAGATCACCTACAGATATTAATATTGTCTGATAGGCGGGATCATTGGTATAAGTATTTATTATCCTCGATGCTACCTGGTCGTGAGCCGCGGGATTGGATCGAGTATCTCCGTACGCTATGAATTTAACCGCATTAGAATTGGAATCGGGCGCTGCGCGAAAGAATCCCGATTTGGTTTGTTCATCGCAGCTGACCTTATAATAATAAATCTGTCCGGATGCCAAATTACCGATATTATATGAGTGCTGATGATCGCTGCCATACTCAAATGTAGTGGAATTGCCAGATGAATAGGTTGTATCTGGTCCCCATTGTATTGTACAGGTATCATTAGCGGTTAACTGCCAGAGTACTTTCATTTGATCAGTATGACCCGGATATATCAAATATGGACCCTTTCTGAATATTCCGGTCAAGGGCTGATTTATGATATTGGGCTCTTTTTCATTTCTTCCCGAAGATGAAAACGAAATCGCCGCATAAGCAGTGACTATAATACCAAATATCAAAGCCGCAATTTTTGATAATAAGGATATCTTATTTTTCATTTTATTATCTCTGCTTTTCAGTTTTTGAAACAGCTTGAGCCAGGGCTCGGAAAAATATCATACATTTAATGATAATTACTTTTATTAAATTATGCAAGGCTATACGGCGCGGAACTCGCGTCAAATAAATAAAATTGCGGCGGCACTATGCAATTTCACTGGAATAATTATTGAACCGTAGCTCGCTTTTCTTCATTCCATTTGGTAATTCCACCTAACATATTGTAGACCTCGATAAAATTCTTGCTTTTCATCACGCTCATAGCACTAGCGCTGCGATGGCCTGTCCTGCAATAGACAAGGTATTTGCCGTCTTTCTGAAGGGAGCCGATCTTCGATTCAAAATCCGCGGAACGGAAATCTATATTAATTGAGCCTGACAGATGGCCTGTTTCAAATTCAGCGGGCGTGCGGACATCAAGTATCTTAAACTGCGGATTTTGCAGATTTGAAGTTATGACGCTGTCGGCCTGAGATGTCGTGATATCTAACAATTGCTTCTTGCCGCCTCCACAAGCAACGTTCATTACTAAAAGTAACATTACTAGCATTGCCGAACCAAAAATAATTGCCATAACAATCGATTTCGATTTAGTTGAATTTAAAGTTTTCATATGCTTTTGACATACACTTCCTATAATAATCTCGCCGCTTCTTTATCAATGTACCAATCAACAATACAATCGTGGGGGCGAACCATCATTGCGGGAAGATGTTTGCTGTTGCTCCTTTCATCAAATATAAGTTTAACAATTTCCTTCTTGCCTGCGCCTGTAACCATAAAGGTTACTCTCCTGGCATTATTTATAACCGGCAGAGTGATTGAAATTCTTTTTTGGGGTTTTTTTCGATCGACCGTCACAATACAAAATTCATCTTTGCCCCAATTATTCTCATCCCCCGGAAATAGCGACGCGGTATGACCATCAGAGCCTAATCCCAATAAAACCCAATCGAATACCGGTATTTTATCTTTTGTCGATGATACGAATTTTTTAATCTCTTCGGAATATCTGGCCGCCTCTTTTTCAGGATTGGCTTCTCCCTGTATTCGATGAATATTCGTTCGAGGAATTGAAATATGGGTTAACAAAATATTATTCACCATTCCGTAGTTGCTGTCCTGATGATCAGGAGGCACACATCGTTCATCACCCCAGAAAATCTGGACATGATTCCAAGCTAATTCACTTCTGAATGGCTCCGCGGCAAGCTGCTTGTAAAGATTTTCAGGAGTGGATCCGCCTGATAAGGCGATACTAAAATTGCCATTTTTCCTATTTGCTTCTTCAAGATAATTCCTGAGTTCCCCCGCTAATGTCAATGATAGCTTATCGGGCGTTTCGAAGATTCGGATATTTGGGTCTAAAGCTCGCAATATTCCCCATCGTTGCTAAGGTTTTTGCAGGGGTAACGCCAATCTTGTCCGGCGCCGCCGAATAGCTTTATAGCTTCCATCGGCCCCCATGTTCCCGACGGATAGCCGTAAAGTTTGAGGTCAGGATTATTTTCCCACGCATCCAAAATCGGAGTCAGGAATGCCCAGCACGCCTCGACAGCGTCAGCTCTGGCATAGAGAGTTGAATCGCCCAACATGCAATCCAAGAGAAGTCTTTCGTAGGCATCGGGCAGGTTAAATTCGCCTAAATCCGAATAATGAAAATCCATATTCACTGTCTTGATATCATAGCCAACACCGGGCAATTTCATGCCGAACTTGAGCAAAACTCCCTCGTCGGGTTGAATACGTATAACCAATTGATTTTCAACTCCTTCAGAGGAGCCGTGCTGTGTAAACATATAATGAGGCGTTCTCTTAAAATGAATTACAGCTTCGGTTACTCGAGTTGGAAGCCTCTTCCCTGTTCTGATATAAAACGGCACTCCGCCCCAACGCCAATTATCTACAAAAAGCTTTATCGCGATAAATGTCTCGGTTTTCGAATCAGGGGCCACGTTGCTTTCGTTTCGATAACCGACAACGTTTTCTCCTTTAATTGTTGATGCGAGATATTGGCCGCGCACAACCTGCTTATCAATATTCTCAAGCCTTATGGGCTTTATCGAATGGAATATCTTGGCCTTTTCATTTCGAATTTCATTGGATTCGAATCGTGACGGCGGTTCCATTGCCATGGTGGCTACCAATTGTAAAAGATGGTTTTGAACCATATCTCGTCAGCGCGCCGGCGTTATCATAATACTTGCCGCGGTTTTCGATTCCGATGGTTTCTGTGGCGGTTATTTCGATATGGTCGATATAATTTCGATTCCATAATGGCTCGAATATTCCATTGGCGAATCTAAACGCCAGGATATTCTGAACTGTCTCTTTGCCCAGATAATGATCTATACGATAGATTTGTTCCTCGCCGAATATCTCCTGCAAAGCTTGGTTTAGCTTTTTGGCAGAATCGAGATCAAATCCAAACGGCTTTTCAATAACAATCCGTTTCCAACCGAAATTACCATCCTGATGGCTTAACCCTTGCCGACCCAGATTTCTGGCGATTGGCTCGAATAATTGAGGCGCTGTAGCCAGATAATAGATGACATTCGAATTGCCGCCGATTTTATTATCAAGAGAGAGAAGCAGTTTCTTGAGTTCCAAATATTTATCAGGAATCGTAAAATCGAGAGAATCGTAATAGAGATGCCCCAGGAATTCAGACAGTTTTTCTTTATTCAAAGAATTGCTTTTGGCGAATGTTTGAATGCATTCCGTCATTTTTTCGCGGAATAATTCGTCTGTATATTTGGTAGTTCCGAGACCTAAAACTGCAAAATTTTTGGGGAGACGATCGGAGCAAAAAAGATTGAATAATGACGGCATTATTTTTCGTTTGGTCAGATCTCCGGAGGCTCCGAATATGACTATGATATGGTTTTCAGGTAACTGCATATTGGGCCCTTCTTATTTCTTTATCTCATGGCCGCCGAATTGATTTCTCAATGCAGATAAAAGCCGGGCCGCGAAATTTTCCTCATCTCTGCTAATGAATCTCATCATAAGTGAATGGGTAATTACTGGAGCCGGTACATCGAGATCGATTGCCTCTTTGACAGTCCATCGTCCCTCGCCGCTATCCGCGACCCAGGGTTTGATATTCTGCAGCTTTTGATCTTTTTCCAACGCAGCAACAGTCAAATCAAGCAGCCATGAACGAACTACGCTTCCCTTTTGCCAGATTTGACCGACCTTGAAAAGATCGACATTAAATTCCTTCTTTTTTTCGAGAATTTCAAAACCCTCGGCGTAGGCCTGCATCATACCATATTCTATTCCATTATGTATCATTTTGACGAAGTGCCCGGCGCCATTCGGACCGACATGCCCCCAGCCCTCGGTTGGCGATGGCGCCAATGTCTCGAAAATCGGTCGAAGATAATCGACAGATTCTTTCGAGCCGCCGATCATCATGCTGTATCCCTCGCGCAATCCCCAAATGCCACCGCTTGTCCCGACATCAACGAATTGAAATCTTTTTTCCTTTAGCCAGCCGGCCCGAGTCATAGTATCTTTGTAATTGCTGTTGCCGCCATCGATTATAATATCTTTCGGGCTCATGAGGGAAGACAAGCTTTTAAGTGTCGTCTCTGTGGCATCGCCCGATGGCACCATCACCCATATTATGCGAGGGGCTCGAAGCTTGGTTTTAATTTCATCGAGAGAATATGCTGGAATGGCTCCATCCTTTTCAGCGGATTTTACGCTTTCGACGCTTCTGCTAAATGCTACCACTTTATGTCCGCCTTTTATGAGCCGCCTCATCATATTGCCGCCCATCTTGCCCAGACCAATGATGGCTAATTCCATCTTTTTACTCCTTAATATTAGAAATTATTTTTTCGATTTTAGTCACTTTAGATTATTATCTTTTATTTGGTTTATTACTGACTTGGATTTTTCGACTATATTTTCTATGGTTAGCCCGAATTTCTGATATAGTTTTTTATATGGCGCGGATGCCCCGAAATGATTTAAGGCAATTATTGCGCCGTTATCGCCAGAATATCTCTCCCACCCCAACTGCGATGCGGCCTCAATAGCAACTCTGGCTTTAACTTCTTTCGGCAATATCATATTTCGATATTTTGAAGTCTGCCGTTCGAACAAGCTCCAACATGGCATACTCACCACGCGGGGATTATGGCCGTCTTTTTTCAATATTTCAAAGGCTTCGAGACAAAGCGAAATTTCGGATCCAGTGGAGAGAAGAATTATGTCTGGTGTTCCTTTGGAATCCGCCAGTATATATGCTCCCCTGGCAGGATCCCCGTACGATGCATATTTATCACGGTCAATTGTCGGAAGGTCCTGACGGCTCAAAACTAAGGCCGCCGGACGATCATTAGTCTCCAAAATATATTTCCAAAGTGCGCTCAATTCGTTGGCATCGGCAGGACGTATTATGTCAAGGTCGGGCATAGCCCGGAGCGACGCAAGATGCTCAATCGGTTGATGAGTCGGACCATCCTCGCCGAGCCCGATGCTGTCATGTGTGAAGATAAAAATCGATGGTATCTTCATTAATGCCGCCAGGCGAATCGCGGGTCGCATATAATCGCTGAATACAAAGAACGTTGCCCCGAATGGCCGAAGCTTGCTTAACGCCATACCATTGACAATAGCGCCCATGGCATGCTCGCGAATCCCGAAATGGAAATTTCGTCCGGCATAATTGTTTTTTTCGAAATCCCCCGATGATGAGATTTTGGTTTTTGTCGATGGCATAAGATCGGCTGAGCCGCCCAGAAGCCAGGGAATCGTTTCAGATAAAGAATTGAGAATCTTGCTGTTTGATATTCTCGTGGCCATCCCCTTGGTATCCGGCTGGAATTTCTGAAGCGCAGTTTCCCAGTTATCGGGCAGGTTCCCATTTTGAATCTGTATAAACTGTCGGGCTAAAAGCGGAAATTTTTTCTCATATTCGGCAAAGCAATTTTGCCATATGATTTCCTGCTCTTTCCCTTTTTGAATTTGATGCTCGGTGAATGATTCAATTTCATCAGGCACATAGAAGTTTTTATCCGGTGGCCAGCCGTACGATGTCTTGGCGCCGCGAATTTCGTCCTCTCCCAAGGGCTCGCCATGCGCGCCCGCCGTATCCTGCTTATTAGGCGCTCCATAGGCGATATGGCTTTTGATAATTATCAATGATGGCTTTTCTTTTTCTGCTATTGCTTCTTTCATTGCTCCGGATAATTTATCAGTATCGTTGGCATCATCGACGGTTTGAATATGCCAGCCATACGCAGTAAAACGGGCAGCAACATCTTCAGTAAATGTCAATGACGTGCTGCCTTCGATTGTGATGGAATTGCTATCATATAGCCAGATCAGATTGCCGAGGCCCAAATGGCCGGCAAGCGACGCCGCTTCATGAGATAAACCCTCCATCATATCGCCATCGCTGGCCAAAGTATAAATATGATAATCAATAATATTTTGTCCTGGTCGATTAAAATATGTTTTCAGCCATTTTTCCGCGATTGCCATTCCCACGCTCGTACCGACGCCCTGGCCCAACGGCCCTGTAGTCATTTCAATTCCAGGGACGATACCATATTCCGGATGTCCCGGAGTCTTACTATCCATCTGACGGAAATTCTTGATGTCTTCAAGCGTGATTTTATATCCCATCAAATATAAGACGCTGTAAATAAGCATCGAGGCGTGTCCCGCCGATAATATAAATCGATCACGATTCGGCCAATCAGGGTTGGATGGATTGAATTTCATGAATTTATTCCAGATTGTGTAAGCTACCGGCGCTAATGCCATTGGAGTACCCGGATGGCCGGAATTGGCTTTCTGAACAGCGTCCATTGACAACGTGCGTATCGTATTGATAATTAGTTCATCGTTCCATGTCTTATTCATCAATCCCTCATTCTAAATTATATTACTCTTGAGATATTCAAAACTTAGCGCTTTAATATTCTCGCAAAATAGGGCGCCAGGAATATCATTAAAGGATGATATTTTATCCGCGTTATTTTCTCCACATCTTTTTTTAATTTTTAGAATTCAAATTGCCTCTACGACTACTTCTAAACATCGCAGTTTAGAAGGCTGTTCCCGATATTTTAGTCCGCGAATATCGCAATTCACTTGCGCATAAATAATGCTCGGGATAAATTTCCTCAAGGCATGCAGGATTGGTATTATGTCATGAACAATAACCAAATTTCATAGGAGAAGCCAGATGGAAGCTTTCCGTTACCATGTATATATCTGCGATCAAAAGAAGCCGGAAGGCGCCCCGTGTTGTTCGGCGAGAGGATCAGCAAGGGTTATTGAAGTGCTGAGAAAGGAGATAATAAGCCGTGGATTAGGAAATGATGTCCAAATTACAGCCTGCGGTTCGCTCGGCTTATGCGAGCGCGGACCGAATATGGTTGTTTATCCTGATGGTATTTGGTACTCCGGGCTGACACCTGAAAACATAATCGAAATTATTGACGAGCATTTTAAATCGGGCCGAACGGTCGAACATCTGGCAAATAGCGACTCATCCGCCTTGAAAATCGAAATCGAATTCAATAAGGCCAAAATGCTGGCCGCATTAAGGGCTCAGGATGAAGCAGGTGTAATACCCGATGATCTAATGCAAATCATTCAGGGCTTTCGCTCAAGTCGAATTATTCTTACTGCTGTCGAATTGGATATTTTCAGCGCAATTAAAGATGGTTCAAGCGTGAAAGAATTGTCAGCGAAACTCAATCTTGACCAGAGAGGAACAGAAGCGTTGCTGAATTCACTTGCTGCATTGAATTTACTCGAAAAGCAGGATGGCATTTATCGCAATTCGCATATGGTCAAACGGTATTTCGTTGGGGGGAGTAAAGATGATTCCAGGATGAGCCTGATGCATACCGTGAATCTCTGGGACAGTTGGTCGAAATTGACCGATTGTGTATCCAATGGTAAATCAACGCCAGCTAAAAGACGAAAAAGATCAGCGCAAAACACGGAAGCATTTATAGCCGCGATGCATAAGAATGCAAATTTCCGCGCGCCGATAGTTGTAAAGGCTTTTGATTTAAGCCGGACCAAGCGAGTCCTGGATATTGGAGGCGGCTCAGGTGCTTATTCGATTGCGCTCGCGCGCGCCAATTCAAATATTCATGCCGATATTTTCGACCTTCCGGAAGTACTGCTGTTGACACAAAAATATATCCGCGACTCGGGCCTTGAGGATAGAATAACAACTCGCGGAGGCAACATGCTTACAGATGATTTGGGCCAAGGGTATGATCTGGCATTAATTTCAGCGATTTGCCATATGTTCAGCCCTGATGAAAATATGCGGTTATTTCGAAAAATATATAAGGCGATGACTTCTGGCGGACAGGTAGTGATGCAGGATTTTATTATGAGTTCCGATAAGACTTCACCATTAAGCGGGGCTATGTTCGCGATCAATATGCTGGTGGCGACACGTTCAGGTTCTACCTATAGCGAGGATGAATATCGGGAATGGTTATTATCGGCCGGATTCACGGATATCAGAAAGATCGCGCTACCAGGCCCTACTGCTCTAATTGTGGGCAAGCGATCTTGAAAAAAGATAAAATTGCGTCAGTGATATTATTATTAGACTATTACTATTTATTATAAAAGGAATAAAACCGGTATATGTAATATCGCCCAAATACCAAACCGCCAGGCAGTGGATTTCCGAACCTCTTTGGCTAAAAATCCGAAATAGATGCCCTTAATAATCGTATTGCTCATCATTGAAATAATTATCGCGGAAACTGCCAATTGCTGAATCAACGAAGCTTGATTGACAACCGAGAGAATAAATGGGTCAATATCCGTAACGCCCACAATTCCAGCCAATGTTATTATACCGGCATCACCATATAACCGCTCGACGAGAACCGTTAATACCGAGAGAATAACGAAAAGCGTGGCAAATACGAGAGCGGGCCTGATCTCGAACGGGTTGGTTGGAGGGCGAACCGGAATTTTTTCGGATACCGGTATTTTACCCTCTTTATGAATTGAAAGCGCTAATCCAATTATCGCGAGCGCTACCAGTTTCAGCCAGAAATATTTCACGAATCCGGGATTTATAAACCAAATCAGGGCCAGAATCCTGATATACATGATTGAACTGGCCAGTATGGTTGCCTGTAGGGCGTTTACGCTTCTATCCGATGATTTCTGCGCGATCCTGCCAGCCGCAATACTGACGGCCGTACTTGATACAATTCCACCCAATAATCCTGAAAGCCATAATCCGGCCTTGCTCCCAAATTTCTTAGTTAGAAAATATCCTGCAAATCCTACTGTCGAGACCAATACTACGATTTGCCAAATCTTGCTCGGATTCAATTTGAATTGCGTATATTCCTGGTTGGGAAGCACGGGCAATATAATCAGGGATATCAGCAGGAATTTGACTACAGCGAGGAATTCGGCATTATCGAGGCTTTCGACATATTTTTCGATCATCGCCTTTTCGGAGAGCAGGAAAGTCCCTACAATTCCAAGCGCCAAAGGTACCCAGATATCGGTCAAAAGGCATAACGCACCCATTACGAATGTGAGTAAGGCGGCAACCTCGCTGGTCCAGCCGACAAAATCGCTCTTAAGTTTAGCCAGGTATCCAACAATCGCGATGGCGGTCAATGACAACATACCAATCGGCAATGCCAGCGGCTGGTTAATACTTGCTAACCATCCGCAACTGAATCCATAAACACCTATAAGCGAATAAGTCCTGACTCCCGCAAATACTCGGCCCTTGGTGGCAAAACCAGAGCTTTCTCTTTCCAGCCCGACTAAAAAGGAAAGCCCCAGCGCTATGAAAAATCGTAATTGAATCGGCAGAGTAATATCGTTCATGACGATATTATTAGCTCAATAAGCGCTTTCTTGTCAAATCCTAATTGTCAGATTCCATAGGATAGCCTGCATTAATTTGATGAAATCATATTATTTTAAAAGCAGCATTTTCCGAGATTCACTATGATTATCAATGGAGAGCTTGACAAAATAGACACCTGAGGCCGAAGTTGACGCGTTCCAATTTACTTCATGATTTCCGGCATTTTGATAATCGTCAACCAATGACTTAATGTGCTGTCCGAGCAAATTGTATATATCAAGACCGACACGGCTCGCTTTGGGTAAATGATACTTGATATTCGTGGACGAGTTAAATGGGTTCGGGTAATTTTGAGATAAAAGAAATTGTTGTGGAATTGGAATATTATCTTCTACGCTCGTAGGTGTCGCCCGGCCCGGAAGGATAGCTACCACGCCCCCGCCACCATCCGGAGGAAGAAGAGCCAACGAGGCTACGTCGCCGATGCCATCACCGTTAAAATCAGCATAAAGAGGAGAGAACGCGTCAGAATTAACACCGTATCTCATGGCGAAATTGAAATTACCTAGGCCATCATTCAGGTACACGGAAAGATCATTCGACCCCGTGTTGCTGACTAGAAGATCGATATCACCGTCATGATCTATATCGCCTGAAGTGATCCCGGTGACGCCGAGAAGATCAGGCGAGTATGAGCCATCATAAGTCACGGCGGGACGAAATGTACCGTTGCCATTGCCGAGCAGCACCGACATTGTCTCTATCCCGATATCGCCTGCCCCCGCGTTCCCTGTTGCCAGATCAAGATTACCGTCTCTATTGAAGTCCGCAGAAACAATATCATACGGCCCCTGCCCTACTTCATAAACAGTATTGGAAAGAAATCCGCCATGCCCGTTGCCGAGATGGACTTCTATCCAGTTATTGGCCCCATAGCTTCCATAGTGGTCAGTTACGACATCGATAATTCCGTCATGGTTGTAGTCACCGATAGTAATTGCGTACGGATTTCCGCTCGTTGGAATAAAGTATGCTGGGGCAAAAGTGCCATTGCCATTGTTCAAGCTGATATAAACACGACGACCTGAATTGGGATCATTGATGCAAGCTTCATATTCAGTGACAATTACATCAAGGTCGCCATCATTGTCGAGGTCAACTGCATCTATGTCTCCCCAGCCGCATCCACCTACCGGCCATCTTGTAAACGAGCCGAAAGTACCGCTTCCATTATTCATGGCGGTGAAAAAGTCATAAGGAGGCGCCGTGTTAGGCGACATTACAAGCAAATCGAGATCTCCATCGCTATCGAGATCGCGCAACTTGGCGCAGGCGCCGCCACCGGCTAACGACAGTGCGATATGCGGATCAAAGACGCCGTTTCCGTGATTCTTTAATATGGAAACAGGCGTCCCGACCGCAACTCCGCTCGATGATGTAACTATATCGAGGTCGCCGTCGCCATCGATATCACCGGCATCGAGAAATGTCGAATACGGTTCCACATTGAATAATCGTGGAATGGGGAAATGGCCATTTCCCGAATTGAAATGAACTGTCATTTCCAATGAATAATTATCTATCGAAATTATATCGAGATCACCATCGGAATCGACATCCGACACCAAAGCGGCTGATGTTGTCTGCCCGGCTGGGTATCGAATAGCGGACTGAAACCCCCCATGTCCATTGCTCAAGACTACCTCAACGCCATCGCCGGCTCTTCCGTCGTGGTGAGCAGCCACAATATCAAGCCAGCCATCGTTATTCAAATCGCCGGTATTGACATCTACAGGACCAGCGGTAAACCAGATAAGCGGGATATACTGAACCGCCGCCAATGTTCCGTTACCATTATTTCGAAAAAGGGCAATTACTCCTGTGTCATCATTGATCCAGGTTCTCGTGCTGACATAAAGCACATCCTGGTCGCCGTCATTGTCCATATCAGCTACGCATACATCTGGATAAAAATCCCCACCTCCACCTCGAAGGACATTATAAATCGTCGGCTGATTAAATCCCCCGGTACCGTTATTGATAAGAATTGAAAGCTTTTGCTGTTCCCGGCCCACGGCAAGGTCGATGAACCCATCTGAATTAATGTCAGCGGCCGCCATTCTATAAGGAGCGACTCCAACTCGATAATTATGCCGAGTAGCGAATGTTCCATTCCCATTATTGAGAAGCAGGGAAATTGAATCGCCATTGGCAATAAAGCCGTAGTCCGCGACCGCCAAATCCATATCACCATCATTATCAAAATCGGCGGTGGCCAGACCGACCGGACCCAAACCAGTGGTATAGCGATGTCCTGTTCCAAAGGTGCCATTTCCCTCATTGAAAAAAACAGAAATCGAATTGCCTTCAAAATTCTGCCCGGTGTTAGACACCGCGACATCTTTGAATCCATCGCCGTTAAAATCCGCAGCGGCAATTCCAAGAGATGGCAAAATTGATGAGTAATGTATTGCGGGGCCAAAGCCGCCATGCCCATCATTCAGGACAAGAGAAAAGCCCGACGTAAATATCTCCTGAACGGCCGCCACATCAGGAAACCCATCACCATTGAAATCGGCCACAACGGCATCCCAGGGATAGCGCGCATTGTCGTAATTTCCCAAATTGTAACCAACCCAAGTGCTGTCAAAAAGCAGCGGCAAGGCGTCGGTGCTTGATATCGAGACAAGAAAAGATATCCCGATTATCATAATTAGCAAGATTGGAATCTTTTTATGAATATTCATAATTAATCTCCTTAATCATCTGTATTTTTCGCTTTAAAATACATAGATAAAAAGCCTGCGAAGGGAATAGCGTGAATTTCATCACACTTCCCTCCGCAGGTAAACCATTCGCTATTTTAGGAATGACATTTTCTTCGTCTCGGTCAAAGCTCCGGCGTGAATCCTATAGAAATATATCCCCGATGGGACGTTGGATGCGTTCCAGATTGTCTGATAACGGCCGGCTGAGCGAAAATCATCAACGAGGCTCGCGACATTTTGTCCGAGGATATTATAGATTTCCAATGAGACATGAGACCCTATAGGCACATTGTATTGAATTGTGGTTTGGGCGTTAAATGGGTTGGGGTAATTTTGAGCTAACTCAAATTTAGCGGGCGTTAGATTAGATTCATCGACACCCGTAGGCGTCGCTACGAAAATCGTGTCTTTCATCGAAGTATGCAGCGAGCAATGATAAGGATAAGCGCCAGAAGTAGTAAATGTGTACGAGAATGTCTGTCCCCTGGCAAGAAGCCCCGAATCCCAGACACCGCTATCGCTGGTAGCGCTGTGCTGCGCGACATCCCGATTTCTCCAGGTGATCATGTCGCCGATATGAATTCTAGTTCCATGGGGCAGAAAAACAAAGTTGTCCATCTCCACCTCGAACTCGAATGAATATGCCATTGATGATAAAAACATTACGAGACATGAGGTAATGGCAACGATCCAGGTCATCCTTTCGCGCTTTTTCATAGCGTTTCTCCTTTTGATTGATTTTGCTGCGGTTTATCGTATTCATCGTAAAATCAAGTCTGTTAAAATTAATTTAGATTTCCAAATAACCACCCTTCATCAATTTTAACTATGATTATCATTATCATTGTTCCTTTTATTTCCATTAAAATGATAGTATAATGCTGAATTCCCCTAACTATGATAGCTATTTGATTGACAGAAACAGATTGGCCGATATATCTTTAATTATCATGGCCGAATGGTTAAACATCATGGAATTTGCATGGCGATATTGAACATTAATAGTTGCGGCCCTGAGAGATTTCGAATTTCCATAGGAGGACAATCATGTCAAGAATGAAGCTTATTAGAAAAGTAATGTTGGCTTTTCTTTGCGTTCTTTTTTTGAGTATTGCGACGAATGCCCAACTGGATAGCGCTAAAGCTAAAATCGAGAATGTCAGCAATGCTGAGAAGCTGATCGGATTGGATTTCTCGAATTCCGAAAAAGATTCCATGCTCGATGGGCTAACGGATCAGCTGAAATTATATCGAGAATTGAGAACCGTAAATATCGAAAATTGGATTCCGCCCGCACTACAATTTAATCCTATTCCCCTTGGGCATGAAGCTCGATACGCTTCAGCATCCAATCATTTACAGCAAACCGGGCAATGTGACTCTTCCAAAGAATCTACAAGAATTGGCGTACTATTCTGTTGGGGATCTCGCTGAGTTAATTCGAACAAAAAAGATTACATCGACCAAACTAACAAAACTATTTTTGGACCGTCTTAAAAAGTATGACCCAAAGCTCCACTGCGTAGTAACGTTGACAGAAGACCTGGCACTAAGGCAGGCGGTTAAGGCTGATAGCGAGATAGCATCCGGTAGATATCGCGGGCCTCTTCATGGCATTCCATATGGTGTCAAGGACCTTCTGGCAGTCAAAGGATACAAAACAACCTGGGGCTCGCCGCCTTATAAAGACCAAATAATCGATCAGGACGCAACGGTATTCAAAAAGCTTAATGAGGCTGGGGCTGTTCTTGTCGCCAAGCTTTCGCTTGGTGAGCTCGCCTGGGGCGATGTCTGGACTATGGATACCACTCGGAATCCATGGAATCCCAAGGAAGGGTCGAGCGGTTCATCGGCGGGCCCGGCTGCGGCAGTATCAGCTGGCCTGGTGGCATTCGCTATAGGTACAGAGACCTGGGGTTCTATAGTTTCACCATCCACTCGATGCGGCGACACAGGCCTTCGCCCTACCTACGGTCGGGTCAGCCGTACGGGCGCGATGGCATTGAGTTGGTCGATGGACAAAATCGGACCGATATGCCGAACTGTAGAGGATTGCGCGATCGTATTCGATGCTATTCGCGGCATCGATGGTCTGGACAAGACCCTGGTTAATGCGTCATTCAACTACAAGCCTGATATCGATCTTTCGACGATCAGAATCGGGTATCTCAAAAAGGATTTTGAATCAGATACCTCGTTTAAAGAACAAAATAACGCCGCGTTGGCGAAAATGCGGGAGTTGGGAGCGAATTTAATTGAAATTGAATTGCCAAAACTCCCAATCAATCCGATGCAAATAATACTTTCGGCTGAAGCCGGCGCGGCTTTTGACGAACTGACACGATCAGGACGTGACGATTTGATGGTTCGGCAAGTAAAGGACGCCTGGCCCAATGTATTCCGGGCATCACGATTTATTCCTGCGGTAGAGTATATCCAGGCGAATCGACTCCGAACAATTTTAATCGATAAGATGGATTCCTTGATGAATACTGTCGATGTCTATATTTCACCGTCGTTCGAGGGAGATAATCTTCTATTGACCAATCTCAGCGGCCACCCTTGCGTGGTATTGCCCACCGGTTTCGACAAGACAGGAGATCCTACCAGTATTACATTCATCGGGCGATTGTATCAGGAGGCGATGGTGCTGGCAGTGGCAAAAAAATATCAGGATGCGACAGATTTTCATAAGGAGCATCCACCGCTGTTTAAATAATCGTTAGTGATTATTCGCTCGTATTTTCAATTTGGCAATATTATGGCGTTTGCCTATCTTGCGCGAATGATTAGAGTGCGCCAAGTTCGTTCAGCAATTCGAAAAATAATTGTAGGCCAAAAGTGAACTCTTTTTATGGCGAGATAGCCGCCTTAACGACTGCTCTTTGCTGGTCATTTGGATCGGTATTTTTTACGTTGAGCGGCTCGCGCATTGGATCGGCCAATGTCAATCGAGCGCGTCTGATTGTAGCCCTGATACTTCTCACCGTCGCGCATTTTTTCATATACGGGAATCTATTGCCGTTGGACGCATCGCCCCAACAATGGGGATGGCTTGGACTTTCAGGAATCATCGGCTTTGTCGCGGGGGATGGCATGTTGTTCGAGGCGTTCGTGCTCATCGGGCCGCGTCTTTCAATGCTGATAATGGCTCTGGTTCCGATTTTGAGCGCGCTTTTGGGATGGATATTTCTCGGTGAATCATTGAAGTCCCTGGAAATCGCGGCCATAATTATTACGATCGCAGGAATAGCATGGGTAGTCTCAGATAAAAGAAAAGAGAATGGGGATACAAAAGATAAAAAGAGATTATCGGCGGGATTGGGATTTGCGTTTGGGGGCGCGCTTGGCCAGACAATAGGCCTGGCTCTTTCAAAGAAAGGACTCGAAGGTGGATTCCCGCGCATTATCCGGCAATGTAATCAGGGTATTATGCGCGGCGTTGCTGATTTTATTGATTACAATCTTCAGCAATAATCTTAAAGGGGCGTTAAAAAGCTATACCGACAAAAAAGCAGTGTTGATGCTATCTGCTGGAGCGTTCTTTGGGCCCTTCGCTGGGGTTTGGCTGTCGCTAATATCGATTAAATATTCCAAGCTCGGAATCGCGACCACGCTAATGTCGTTAACACCCATATTTCTAATTCCGATCGCGCATATGGTTTTTAAGGAGAAAATTACACTAGGGGCTGTCCTGGGAGCGTTAATCGCAATTTTAGGCGTCACTATACTATTATTGGTATAATAAAATATATCCGCATTTAAGATACAAAACGATATAGTTAATTTTAGCTATGGCCGAAGTATTATGCTGTCGCCACGGCTTCCGATGTCCCAACCAGTTCAGGCGTCGTCGCAATCGGTTCAGTATTTTGTGGAGGTTCAATCACTTCGGGTTGAGGCTGTAGTGGAATATAGCTGGCCTTCACGGCGCCGATCACCTGGTCGACATTATCAAAGAAATTGGTAATACTGGAGACCATTGATTCTTTAGCGCTATTCAGAAGGCTGGAATCGACTCCCATCCCTGATGCCAGACTATCGATAAAGCTGTTAATCTTCTCAATAAGCTTTTCTTCAGCGCCATCAAGATACGACCCAACGGTATCGAAGAATTGATTTATCAAATCCCCTGAAGCCTGAGGAGAATCAACAAGGGCTTCGGTTGTGCCGAGATAAGGCTGGAGTTGTCCGGTCTGATCCAGGGCTTCCGCTTGACCGTTAAATTGCTTCAGTGTTCGCATATTAAGGCCGAAATCCTGGCTGTATCGCATATTCAATTTGCGGGCGACTTGAAGGAAGCCATCGCGGTACGTCTGCTTGATTTTGGAGCTTGTCTTTAGGCTTTCGCGGTACAATGTTGCGGCTTCAAAATCTCGGCTTTTTACCATTGAAGCTTCGAGATTGTTGTATCTTGTCTTTTCTTTTACAGTGGAAGATTCGTCAACACCCTCTTGCCCCTCTGCGACTTTATATGTCTCTTTAATTGATGCCTTAGCGTCGAGTTTGGCGCGAAGACCGAGATTCAAATTGGTATATGACATATCGTCGAGTTTACCGTCCTGGGCATCATCGGCGACCGCGGTGATCAGGCTTTGAAAATCGCTAAGATTAAATGACAATTTGAGATTTATCTTGGCCATCGATTTCATGTCAACCAACTGATTTTCGGGCTTGGGCTCTTCCACGGGCTGATCTTTATCGGCGGGCACGGGTTCGGTTGTCGCGGATTTTACTGCTTCGGGAGTAGGCGTATAGGTAACAGGTGTTGTAGTCTTAGGCAAAGTAGGATTAGTATTCGAAAGCTGAATTGTATCTGTTGGGGCGGTTTCAGGTGCGGGCTGAGTATTTGTCGCGACAGAATTATCTGGAGCGGCAGGCGTATTTGCAGCGGCAAGTGAATTGGATGTATCGGGATTAGAATAGTTATCGTTAATGAAATAATTGCTGCGAATTCTTATCTGACTGAAAATGCTAAAAACATTATAACTTCCAAACATGATCCGCTCCTTGTTAAAGTGCCTTAGTAATTATGTCGGATATTTTGCAAGCATATGAATCACAAAATGATAACCGGTGTTGCATTATGAAACAGCGGGAACTATTCATCATTAATGACAATTTCCTTATGTAATATCTGACGCCTTTAGCTATATTACTCCGCATAGCTATGAGGGAGTTAAGTAGATATTGTATTTTATTGGAGTATGTAAGTTAAAAGATGTTTATTCCGGCGACAAAAGAAGAGCTTAATAAATTAGGATGGCAAAAGCCCGATGTTATCCTTATTACAGGCGATGCCTATATTGACAGCCCGTTTATAGGGATTTCAATTATAGGAAAAATACTAATTCATGCTGGTTTTAAGGTAGCGATTATTGCCCAGCCAGATGGCGCCTCCCGTGACGATATCAGCAAATTCGGCGAGCCGAAGTTGTTTTGGGGGGTAACCGGCGGTTCTATTGATTCAATGGTGGCCAACTATACCGCGACAAAGAAATGGCGCAATGATGATGACCTGACACCCGGCGGAGTCAACAATCGCAGGCCTGATCGGGCGGTAATCTCCTATAGCAACCTGATTAGAAAATATTTCAAGAACACAAAACCGATTGTGCTCGGCGGGATTGAAGCCAGTCTAAGGCGTATTGCTCATTACGATTACTGGTCGGACAAAATTCGCAAATCGATTTTGTTCGATTCCAAAGCCGATTTCCTGATTTACGGCATGGGCGAAGAGTCAATTGTAAATTTGGCACAGCGGCTCAAATCCA
The DNA here is from genome assembly GCA_963817915.1 of uncultured candidate division Zixibacteria bacterium. GTDB lineage: Bacteria > Zixibacteria > MSB-5A5 > UBA10806 > UBA10806 > CAWFQL01. The sequence goes on along the minus strand of CAWFQL010000012.1, from coordinate 322,605 downwards.
ATTTGCCTGTCAATGATCTTCGAGGTATCTGCTATATTTCGCCAGTCAAGCCCGATGAGTATATCGAGCTTCCCTCCTTTGAACAAGTCTCCATTGACAAAAATCGGTTCATTGAAATGTTCGATCTCTTTTATCAAAACAATGACCCTATCACCGCAAAGGGGCTGGTCCAAAAGCAGGATACCAGATACCTTGTCCAAAATCCGCCAACCCCAAATATATCGATGACTCAATTGGATGAAATTTACTATTTGGAATTCGAAAGAGATGTTCACCCTGCCTTTAAAAAACAGGGCCAGGTCAAGGCTATGGAGACGATCAAAAACTCGATTACCACACATCGAGGATGTTATGGAGAATGTAATTTTTGCTCGATCGCGGTTCATCAGGGACGAACTGTGGTCTGGAGGTCGCAAAAATCCATTATAGATGAAGTAAAAAAAATCATAAAAAAGCCTGGTTTCAAAGGGTATATCCTTGATGTTGGCGGACCGACTGCCAACATGTACGGTTTTGAATGCCACATTAAAACAAAATATGGGGCCTGTAAGGATAAGCAATGTCTGTACCCCGATGTTTGCTCAAAATTAGATATCAATCATAACCCGCAAATCCAGCTCTTACAAAGTATAAGAAAGCTCCCGGGAATCAAAAAAGTATTTGTCGCATCCGGAATCAGATATGACATGGTACTTGATGACTCAAACTTCGGCGAAAAATATTTGAGGGAACTGACTGAACATCATGTCTCGGGCCAAATGAAAATAGCCCCGGAACATACTGAAGAAAAAATATTGCGCTTAATGCGAAAACCGAAAAATGATTCATTATTAAAATTCAATGACCTTTTTTATAAATATTCGAAAACAGCTGGCAAAAATCAATTTCTGACATATTATCTGATAGCGGCGCATCCCGGATGCACGGCACTTGATATGACAAAACTGAAATCATTTACATCGGAACGATTGAAAACAAATCCCGAACAGGTGCAGATATTTATTCCGCTACCGTCGACATACTCCGCATTAATGTACTATACCGAAAAAGATCCATTCACAGGAAATAAGATATTCGTGGAGAAAAAGACGAAACAAAAAGAAATTCAAAAATCGATCATCATCGAAAAGCAAATTTACAGGAAAACAACAGCCATATCGTTAAAAAGGAAATTTAAGAAATAAGTGAAACCATTTTCGGAAAAACGATGTATACTACAACATTATGATGGAACAGAAAAGCGACAATCTCGATCTTTCAAATCTTCGGATTAATCGACAGTCCAGCAATGACCCGGTAAATACGGGCAAGATTATTAAACTTGCACTCTGGGTCATAATCCCAATTGCGTGCATTGTAATAGGATGGATAATTCTAAAAGGGCTATCGCCCGTACTTGAAGTCCGCACTGCCACGGCAACCGCGCTAAATCAGAGCCAGGCGCAATCGGTTTTGAGCGCCACGGGTTATGTTGTTGCATCACGCAAAGCTCAGGTGGCTTCCAAGGCTACCGGGCGGCTTGAATTTCTTGGCGTCGAAGAAGGTGATGCGGTTAAAACTGGGCAAGTAATTGCCCGCGTTGAGAATGGTGACATGCAGGCCGCTTTGGACAATGCCCAGGCGATGCTGGAGCAAGCTCGGGCCGATAGCACCGAGGCTTCAATCAACTATAACCGGCAGAGACAGCTTTCGGCCAGCGGCGCTGTTACAAAATCCGATTTCGAGATAAGCGAAGCACGATATAAAGGATCGCTGGCACAGGTGAAATCCGCGATTGCTTCTGTTAAATTGGCGGAAGTAGATCTGGAAAATACGTTCATTCGCGCGCCATTCGACGGCACCGTATTAAATAAATACGCGGATGTCGGCGAAATAGTAGCCCCGATGTCGTCATCTGCAAGCTCCAAAGGATCAGTCGTATCATTAGCCGACATGAATTCCCTTGAGGTCGAGGCGGATGTGGCTGAATCCAATATCCAGCGGGTATTGCTTGGGCAAAAATGCGAAATTATTCTCGATGCTTATCCTGATAATCGTTATCAGGGTTTCGTGAAAAAAATTGTGCCAACCGCTGATCGATCTCGCGCAACTGTTGTTACAAAAATTGGTTTTACAGATAAAGATAGCAGGGTATTGCCCGAAATGAGCGCCCGAGTTAATTTTATGGAATCGGACTCTACCCAAAGTGATCCGGTGATATCAAATTCAGTAATGGTGCCAAGTTCGGCGGTTGTCATGCGCAATGACAGAAAAGTCGTATTTATCATGGCAGAAAATCATGCTGAATTGGTTGAAATCACTATTGGACGGCAATTAGGCGATCAGATTGAAATTCTGAGAGGTATTGTTGCCGGACAAAAAGTAATTCTTTCGCCGCCTTCAAACCTAAAATCCAAGGATAAAGTAAATTTATCCCTTTAAGGAAGATTCTATATAAGGAGTTTATATGACTGAACCGATCGTTAAAGTCGATCTTGCCAGCAAAACCTATCGCCGTGATAGCCTTCAAATTCCGGTTTTGCAGAATATTAACTTATCAGTCCCCGAAGGGGAATTTCTTGCCCTTATGGGGCCATCCGGTTCGGGCAAGACCACATTGCTTAACCTGACTGCCGGGCTTGATCGACCGACTTCAGGCGATATTACTGTTGCCGGAGTCAAAATCAGCTCATTGAATGAGAGCGCGCTGGCCAAATGGCGCGCGGGGCATATCGGCTTCATATTCCAATTCTACAACCTCATCCCCGTATTAACCGCCTATGAAAATGTCGAATTGCCCCTGCTCCTCACAAAGCTAACTCGAAAAGAGCGCCACGAACATGTAATATTCGCTCTCAAGGTTGTCGGCCTTGAAGATCGCATGAAGCATTACCCCCGCCAATTGTCAGGTGGCCAGGAGCAACGCGTGGCGATAGCAAGGGCCCTGGTTACAGATCCTAAATTGATTCTTGCCGATGAACCGACCGGCGATTTGGATAAGACCTCAGCCGAAGAAATCATGACATTACTATCGAGACTCAATTCTGAATTTAAAAAAACGATCATAATGGTCACACACGATCCCCGCGCCGCCGACAAAGCCCATGTTCGCATGTATCTCGATAAAGGGGAGCTGAAATAAATATGTGGGTCTTAAGATTGATTCTTAGAAATACTGCCCGGCATAAACTTCGTGCGATGCTTACCATTCTGGGCTTGGCTATAGCGATAGTAGCGTTCGGCATGATTCGAACGATTTTGGAAGCCTGGAACGCGCAGCTTGAAGTAGCATCTCCAAGAAGATTGATCACCCGTAATGCAGTATCGTTTACGTTCCCGCTGCCTATTGCATACGATGCCAAAATCGCTAAAGTGACAGGTGTCAGCAATGTTGCTTATGCAAACTGGTTTGGCGGCATCTATAACAACGATCCAAAGAATTTCTTTGCTCAGTACGCGATAGGCCCGAAAGAGGTCTGGGATATGTATCCTGAATATATCATCCCGGCCGACGAAAAAGACCAGTTCCTCAATCAAAAAGATGGCTGCATGGCGGGGCAAAAACTGGTTGATCGCTTTGGCTGGAAAGTTGGCGATGTTATCCATTTGACAAGCCAGATATTTCCAGGCCAATGGGAATTCGTTTTAAAGGCTATTTATCGAGGCAACGCGCCGGGTGTCGATGAGAATTCCATGTATTTCAATTGGGATTATTTCGACGATAAGGTTCGCACAATTTCAGAGGGTTGGGCCGGACAGGCTGGATGGTATGTAATCGAAATTAACGATCCCAAGATGGCCCCGGAAGTTAGCGCGGCGGTCGATCAGCTTTTTAAAAATTCGCCGCAGCAGACTGTAACCGAAACCGAAAAAGCATTTAGCGCAAGTTTTATATCGGGTTTTGATACTATTATCTTAGGGTTAAAAGTAATTAGCTATCTGATCATAGGTGTTATTCTTTTGGTCCTTGCCAATACAATGATAATGAGCGCCCGGGAACGAATCGGCGAATTTGCCCTACTTAAGACTTTGGGATTCAGACCATTCCACCTTGTTGGCCTGGTGACAGGTGAATCGCTGGCTATTGCTACATTTGGCGGGATTTTGGGAGTGTTTTTGACTTTTATTACAACTGGAGCGATAGCGAAAATGCTGGAAACATATTTTTCTCAAATTCATGTGGGGATATTGACAATCATCCTTTCGCTGGTATTTTCGGGCATTGTCGGGTTACTTGCCGCGCTATTCCCTATTTATCGAACACTGAAGACTACAATTGTCGATGGCCTAAGGAATGTGGGGTAAGAGATGAAAATACCATTGAAATACTCAGTTAGGAATTTATTCGCCCGCAGACTCACTTCGGCTTTAACAATTGGCGGCGTCGCCCTTGTCGTATTTGTTTTTGCCGGTGTTATGATGATGGCTTATGGGTTGAAATATGCCCTGGTGTCATCAGGTAGTCCCGATAACGTAGTTGTTATTCGTCAGTCATCCGGAAATGAAATGTCAAGTTATGTCAGCCGTGAACAAGCCGGCATTATAAAGACTCTTCCCGAGGTCGCAATGGACAGCGATGGCAAGGCGCTTGTCGAAGGAGAGGTCGTTGTAATTGTAAATAAAGACCGCCGCGGCGCAGTGAACAAAATGGCCAATGTCACCATGCGGGGAATCGGCCCAAAATCAATGGCGATCCGCACAGGAGTCAAATTGATTGAAGGCAGAATGCCCGAACAGGGAAAGACAGAGGTTATCGTAGGACGGAAGGCTTCGGAGAGATTTCAGCAATGCGGCCTGGGCGAGATATTGACATTCGGCAATATGACATGGACGGTTGTTGGTATTTTTGACGCTCATGGCTCTTCGATCGAATCAGAAATCTGGGGAGATGTCAACCTTGTAATGGCGGCAGCGGATCGGCCGGTATTCTCATCAATAATTTTCAAAATGAGCGATCCCTCGCAATTTACACAGATGCGCGACCGGGTAATTGTCGATCCCCGAATGACAATTGACATGAAACCGGAAAATCAGTACTACGAACAGCAGACACAATCCACGACCACCTTTATTAAAGTGCTGGGCTATGCTATCAGCATTATCTTCAGTTTAGGAGCGATAATTGGCGCCATGATTACTATGTACGGCGCGGTGGCTAACCGTACTAAGGAGATTGCTACCATGCGCGCATTGGGATTTCGCCGCCGCAGTATATTAGTCGCTTTTTTGATAGAGGCGGTCGTGATTGCTGTCACTGGTGGAATCCTGGGATTGCTGGCCGCTTCTCTTTTGCAGGTTATAAGTATTTCGACCATTAATTTTGATACATTTTCGGAAATCGCGTTTAATTTCGCCTTATCTCCCACTATAATTATTTCTGTAATGATATTCGCTTTAGTGATGGGACTTGTAGGCGGATTTTTGCCGGCCGTACGCGCCTCTCGGCTGAAAATTATCGAGGCGCTACGATCCGAATAGCGAATAGATTTTTCAGTTTGCAGAAGCCGATGGGCGTCAGCTAAATGATGATTCGTAGATAAGACTAAGGGCCGCTCTTCCGGGCGGCCCTTTTCCTTGTCACAATTGCGCTAATTCATCTGAATTTAATTGGTACTTGTATCTGGCTTCTTTACTGGCTGAACCGGAGATGCCGGCTGGGCAATTCCCGTTGGGGGGCAATCTACGCAAGGCGCGTAGGAGGGACCGCCTTTGAAGTAATTTACCATATAAGTCACGTCCAGACCGTTGAAGGAGCAGCTGCCATTGACATCTCCGCCGACGAAAAAGATTCCATGCGGTGGGCAATCGCACGAGATAGGCGGCTCACTGCCTCCTTTAAAGAAATTCACAGCATACGTCACATCAAGCCCGTTGGCACTTCCGTTGCCGTTTACATCGCCCGCAACATAGATACAGTCGGGTCCTGCCGGTAATACCTGTAGATTTACCTGTATATTAATCGACGGAAAATCTGGGTCGTTGGACGCCAAATTGATATGACCAAGATAGGGACCGGGAGCGATTGCGGAAGCATTCAGAGTGACAATCGCCGTAATGCTGTCTCCAGCCGCAACAGTATCAACCGCGGGGCTGATGAATAACCAAGTATTCAGAATTAGGGGCGGATCATAAGACTGATTATCTAAAGTCTGGATCTGTCCTTCGATAGGTTTCTTGCCGGAAATATTTAATGGATTGATAGCATCATTTGAATTATGCAGCGCGATGCTGTTTTCGATGGCGCTTAGAGTTACGATAAGCGGCGCGTCGCCCAAATTCCTGATCTTAATATTTCTGGTAGTCTGAGTCCCTTGATTTAACGTATCCACTATCCCTGTTGATGCTACATCTATTCGCGGACGCGGCAAGCTTCGCACAAGGAGTGTCAAGGGTGTATTAATTGATGGGGAATCAGGATCGTTTGACAGCGTAGTTATGCTGCCGGAATATGCTCCAGGTGACATCGCGGAAGCATTTACCGTGAGTGTCTGCATAAGGCTGTCGCTTGGATTGATGTTGTATGGTCCCGGAGCGATTGTAATCCATGATCCGACATGAGTAAACGAGATTGTTAAAATTCCCACCCCAGTATTTTTAATCTTCAACGTGTGATTCCGAGAGTTGCCGACATAAAGCGTATCCGTAAAGCTATTTGGAGTCTGAACAATATTAGGAAGTTGAGCATTGCCAACATTGAAATTCACGGGAATATCCACTGAAGCCAGGTTCGGATCGTTGGTATCGAGGTCAAGGTGTCCGGTATAGATACCGGCGGGCAATTCGGTCGCGTCGAATGTCACTACTGCCGGAGCGCTCATTCCTGCCACCACTATGCCTTCATGAATATTCGTCAAAAGCCACCGGGCGGGGGGAGAATATAATATCGCCATATTGGTGTGCAAATAATTGGCATTGTTTACTACCTGAAGGCCATCGGTACCGTCAACGTTCTCAATACCGACAGTGAGCTGATTTAGTCCTCTGGATCCAGGATTCAACGAACCATATTCCATTAATACCCGGCCGTTGGGATATAGTATAATTTCGAATGTAGCATCAGCGGCGCCCGAATAGAACGGAAGGGCAACATAGCTCACTATGAATCTATTATTTGCGGTATCATGATAATAATAGATCGAACCGCCCGCGCCGGGATTCATATCATCCCAGCATGCGGCAATAAAATTATTCGGGTCTGCCGCGTTGGGTATATTTATATTGCTATAAGAATTCGTCCCTGCGCCAAATGATACGATGCCATTTGAACCGATATAAATTTGAGAATAGTCCGTGCCATAGAAATAGAAATTCATTCCCATATCGATCGGCCCGGCAAAGCTGTCGTCTGTCAATGAAACCGGTGTCCCCGAGCCGCTTATGTCGACCCAACTATATGACGGTCCCCCGGGTTCATCAGAATCAATCCAAATATTGCCAAAGATATCAGGACCACCCTGATTAAGAGGCATCGGCGGATATATTGGCTGATTAGCATCGTCGGGTTTTGCCCCTATCGATTGCGTATATCCGATCGGTTTCTGATTGGCATATTCTTCCTGTATTCTCCTTCTATCTACATTTTCAGAAAGCAGGCGATTATCGGCAAATGAATTAAGCGAAAATACAAGTGGGCCGCCGCTCGTATTGGAAATTGTTAGTGTATCCAGGACGATCTGACCCATATTAGCATTCTTCGCAAACGACGATGGGTCGTAGGCCATGTTTGGCGGCTGCTGCAATCCGACGGCAGTTGTTATCTTTATCGCACGGCCCGCCTCCAGTACTGCTGCGCCCGGATGGTAGAAATTATCGTATGTATATTGAAGACCGTCACTATTTGAAAGATTTTGCATTCCCACAGTGCAGTAAAGTCCCGGCTGTAGTGGATTATCAGTATCGTTATCGTTGTTATAAACAACCTGGTATTGAAACACGATTTCGCAATCACCAGTGGGAGTGGGGTAAAAATTGTTATCGTAGATTATCATCTGGAATGTTTCCGGATACGGAGTCGATTGGCCCGCATGAGTGCAATTTTTCCACTCCAGAATGAATCTATTGTTGGCGGTGTCATAGTATTTGAAGACGCCATCATTCCCGGTGTATTCAAGATCATCCCAGAATGGCGCTATAATACCATCGGGAGCTCCCGGTTCTGGAATCTGGCTGTTGTCAAATGCTGTCCAGTGATTGCCTCCGATGTCGACTCGGGAAGTATCGAAAGCGACAAAACCATTGATGCAAACAAGGACATTTGTGAAATTTTGCCCATAATATTTAAGATTGAATGGAAGCGAAATTACCTCGGCGTTGTCGTCGGTATTACTTCCAGGGAATACAACCCTGGTTCCGGAACCTCCGGCATAGGGACTAACCTCTACCCAATTATATATTGGGGATGGCATGAAGGCGGCGTCGGTATTATCATAAATATAATATCCATAGTTGTCCGGCCCCATGGGATCGGTAGAAACAATATTTCCTGCGACGACCGATATCACCTTGTTGGTAACACTTCCGTTGCTGGATGTAATCATCAGGTTAAAATTCAGATTATGTCCCTGGTACATTTCCGGGGATATTTGAACTATGAACGGTGTGCCTGAATTGGATCCCGAGCCTCCAATCGGAATATTCCCAAAGCTGCCGGTGCCGCTGACTATGGCAACTCCCGTGTCGGGACAAGTCAGGTTACCGACCAGTGATGTTCCGCCAAGCTCACCGATATTCTGCAATGTGACTACGAATTGGGAGGAATCGCCGGGGTCGAGTCTGCTATTGGGATCATTGGGGAATGTCATTCCCTGCAATGAAAACAGCATGGATTTGATATCGACAGGTACCGCGGCCGTCCAGGATCCCTGGTCGGATGTGATATTCAATTGCAGTATGTAATGCTCACCCTGGGGGAGATTATTGGCGAAATGCGCCGCGAATTTATTGGAATTCGCAATTCCTCCCGGGGCGATACTGCCGTAGGATTGAGTCGGAACCGTTATCGTGATATCAGAATTTGGCGTCGTCAATGTTGCGTTGACATTGGTGGCCGTAATTGAGTTGCCGAAATTCCTTAAGGCAACTGCGAACTCCACGGTCTCCGATGGATTAACATTGCCATCGCTGTTGCCAGATGAATTGCCGCTGTTGTCGTCATCCAGCGCTATGCTATTGATATTGACGGCAACCGCCTGTGCCTGCACTGCTACAGTGCCTCTGTGGGGAATATAGTTATGAGATGTTATTGTGACATTCATAGTGCCGGCGACAGTAGTATTGAAATTAAAAGTAATGTCGCCGTTGCTGTCTGTCCTGCCTCCCACAAATACTTCGCCGTCTGGAGCGGCAGCATCCTTTTGAAGGCAAACATAGGCACCGACAAGAGGCCTGCTTGCGTCCGTAACATGAACTGCTAACATACTGGAGCCAACCGGGATTGTAGTAGTATATGTCGCCGTCATTGCCACGGGGGCAGCGGTTCTAATTTCGAGTTCAGGTTCCCCGAGCGTATTATATGTATGGAAGTAATGTTCAACCCAGCTTCCGGGTCCTACGAATCTGGGATAGGTATTATAATCCTCTAATTTTCCCCTGAAGGCAGCGCTCGCGAAATTGTATATGCCCTCTTCTAGATAAGCCCAATTGAACCCGATCATTATGGGGTTATTCCACTTTGTATGAGTGCTTCCATCGGAAACTCCATAATATGCCGGGCCTCCTTTCAACGCATTTGGTAAAATTCCAGCGCGAATCCAGTGCTCGCCAAAACAATCAGGCTCGCCGAATTGCCCCGTCCCGCATGTTAAGACGGCAAGCACACCCATCTTGTTATTCGCCGTTAGTTGGTCTATATTACCAGTATTAAAAGGCGGAGCCCACCAGCCGCTCGCGCTTCCAGCGCCTCTTACATTCGTGATACCAACGCCATTATTGAACGATAATGGTATTTGCGGGTCAGCATTGCAGCTCCAGCTCGAACTTGTGCAAAACGCCGTATCTACTTGAGAATAACCGTGACGTAGAAGTTGCTCGCGAACCCATAAAGTTGTTAGCCTCGGAGTTATCGCGCCGCCGACATTGCCGCCGACTGACAGTCCCCTGGCATAGAAACCGGGATCTCCCATAAACGGATCGCTATCATATTTAATAGCTTTCCACATTGCTACCCGAAGAGTCGCAATTGAATTTGGAACAGACATTCTTGTTACCATAACATCCGATAAATAATCGGAACCGTCTACGCAGGAGTAGTCTTGATCGGACGCGTAACCGCCACCATATGGAGAATCCTGAAAATAAGTTGTTAATCCGCTCTCATCTCCTACAATACAAACAAATTCGGGCGGGACTGCCCAAGTTTGGTAGGCGTTCTGTATATAAGTGAAAATCTGGCTTGATGATGGCGTGCCCGATGGCGCCAATTCCGTTGCTCTGGTGACGACCACGGAATATCCCTTGAGATGCTTCCAGCGGGCTAGTTGCTGGATTGTGTCTGCGAATGCATCCGGGGTAAGAATCAAATATCCGCCCCTGATTGGATTGTAATCTGCCAGCATTTCATCGGCATTGGGTATAAGCGATCTATATAATGGCAGAAACGTCTCGGAGATATTGTTATTTCGTCGTATCTTGATATTCCTTGAATCAGTTCCTTCATAGACGAGATTATAATCAATACTCGTATATACCTTTAATTGTTTTGTCACCGGATTGTATTGAACAGGATTTATTTCTACCTGTATCATTCTTAGATCGCGGCATATTATGGGCTCGCCCAATTGCGCCACTTCCGATGGGTAAAATTCATTCTTTTGATAAAAAGCGTCATCCTTGGTGAATGGCGGGATCTCTGGTGATCCTTCGACCGGCGATGGCTGTGATGGCATGACATCGACATTCTCGATGATCTCGTATGATGAAGATAAAATTTCGATTCTAACGCCTGATTGATCCGGAATCCCAATCAAATGGGCGAATACGGGCAATTCGGGAAGACCTTCCTCTCCGGTAACACCGAACTTCATCGGATTGGGTGTAATCGCAGTAATATTTTGGTAGGTCATGCCGGCGACCGCCGTCGGCTCTTCTTCAATTCCAGCAATTCTAAAACTTAGGCTGGTTTGTGCCTGGGAAGAACTATTCATAATCATAGGCGCAACATCGATATTGGCCTGATTGAGCACAACCCTGTTCGATGAGGATTGAGCGATCATGAATAGCGCCAGAATCATCAATACAACTCTGATCGCAATTCGCATCGGACCTCCTGGGGGGGGTTAATTAATGAATGCAATGCCCATCGATGAGGGAAGGGCCACCCTTAAAATAATTTACGAGGTATGTCACATCTAAGCCATTGACGGTACAGCTGCCGTTAGCGTCTGCCTCGACATATAAACCATCAATGTTAAGAGGTGGAGGAGTTCCTCCTTTGAAGAAGTTTACAAGGTAGGTAACATCCAGACCGTTTACCGCGCCTGAATGATTGACGTCTCCAACGAGATAAAAAATTGCGGTATCTACTTGAACATTAAAAGACCGTGAAGGCGAATAGGCAGACCATCCAATGTCATTCCTTGCCTTCACATGCCAGTAATAGTTCGAATTAGTTAGCGAATCGATATTCCTATAATTAGAAGAAATTATACTCGTATCTGATATTGCTGGAGAATTAAACAGGCTATCATTATCAATCTGTATCGCGTATCTGATTGCTCCGGAAATATCCGACCAATCAAAATTTACATAAGCACTATCGGAAATAAATCCGACGGCGGGTAAAATCAACGAAGGAATCGCGGGTAAATCGCCAATATTAATATCGAAATGCCATATTGCGCTCCGCGCAGAAAAACCATGCCCGTTGAATGCTGTCACGCGCCAAAAATATCTGTCATTCATCAACGAATCGACAATCTGATATTGCGAAGGAATAATATTGGAATCGACTTCGACTGGCGGATCGAACAGGCTATCAGTATCGATTTCAAATATATATCCGGTTGCTCCGGCTGAGTTATTCCAATCGCAAAGGGGACGAGGCGTTCCCGGAGTAGAACCATTCAAAGGCAAAAGCAATATCGGTACTGCCGGAGGTGAACCTTCAAGAATATCGAACCACGATTTTGTACTGCAGGGCGAGTAACCAAAAATATTATGGGCAGTCACTCTCCAATAATATCGTGACGGCGTAAATGATATCGTATTTCTATAATTAGACGCGGTCAATAATGAATCGAATTGAAATATATCCGCAAAACTGGAATCTCTGGCGATTTCAATTATGTATCTCGTCGCGGTGGGAACATCATTCCAATCGAAATTCAATGCCACCGAATCTACGAATGATGTACCATTTGCCGGCGATACCAGGACTGGAGCCTGAGGCGGGATAGATTGCGAAGCCAATTGTACATTCCTGACTGTCGGTCCAGAATTATTTACGGTGACCATGTTAACGGTTTTTGTAGTATAGCCGGTCTTCTGGAACCGCAATGTATATGTGCCGGGATCGATCAATCTGTCATATCTCCCTGTATTGGGCTTCGTATGACGAGGATTTATATCAAGGCTTGTGGCTTCAAGCACCTCTACTGTAGCATCCAGTGGCTGGCCCGTTAATGAATCCGTGACAACCCCGGTTAGTCTTGCGTATCCGGCGCGGCCGAGCAGATAGTACATTCCTGGCAAATGTCGTCGGCATATGGAATCAACCATCGATGTATCTTGAATAGTGGTATCCGAGATTTCGCAAACCATGGCCGCCGTGCCGAAATTGCCATAAAAAAATGTTTTATAATCCCCTTTATTCACCAAGGCGCGACGAGCCTGATATGTAGAGTCCCCTCTATCGTTGACAATCGAAGCCGCAAATCCGACACCAATATGGTACATCGATACCTCATCGGGTGCGAATCCATGGCCGCCCTCGGTCGCGTACCAGTACCAGCAATAATAAGCGACTTCTCCCAGACCGTAAGTTGGCGCATGGTAATCAACCGCGATAATCGGTTTATATTTCATTCCAGCGTCGCGCACCGCCACGCATTCAGGCTCGGAGAATGGAAATGGCCCTTTATACATCAGGCTTTCAGGCGTGGTCGCCGCCAGCCCATCATCGATATTCCAGCCAAAATCAAAATTCCGATTGCAGTCGACTCCATCGTGAAAATCGAATAGGCCATTATTATTATTATCCGCCTTATTTTTGCGCCAGTCGAGATCGCCATCTTCAACCGCCACATGTCCTTCGGGATTCAGGAATGGGAAGACGAAAATCTCATAGCTATTAATGTACCTCTGTATGGCAGTATCTCCTGAATTATATTTTGCAATGATATCATGGCAGAAATTGAGAACGACTTCGACGCCCAGTACCTCGTCGGCGTGCACGCCGCCATTGAAGAAGATCGCGGGTTCGTCCTCATCGGTCACGACATTGTCTGAGATCTTGAATTGATAAAATGGAAGCGAATCGCGATGAGAATAACCAATAGAATCTAATTTACATATGGAAGGGTTTGCCGCAACAAGTGCCTGGAGCTCGGATACTGCTCCGGCAAATGTATGATATTTAGATGGCAGCGTATCGCTATACGCCGCACCGCATATAATTGCTATTAATACAACTACTCTTCGAATTAGCGCCATTCCACCCGATCGCAGATCAACACACGCTTTACAAAGAAGCCACTACAAAAGACATTATATTATAGGTATTTTCGCCTTCCAAATCAAATACTAAAATATAAATTTGAAAAATAAAATATGCGATATTCAGCGATAGAACCGATTTGGGGCTCAGAAGCCCTGGATTTTGAGTCCAGCGTGTCTGCCGGCATTGACTTTCCTGCCCGAGTATGAATGATTCGTAATGACCTAAGTGCCGAAAAATAGTGTCGGAGAGACTGGGATTTGAAGCCAGGAATGCCCTTGTCTTTCAAGACGTTATAGGCCGTGCTACATAATGGCTACGGGAATTGAGGCAAATATAAAGGGCGGCTTTTCAGCCGCCCCTATTACTTTAAATTAGTTCAATGCCCCTAAATTATTCCACATTGATCGCTTTTTCTTTCCTGTCTGGTCTAAGAGTCGGCGTAATGATTGGCTCAACCGCAGAAATTGGGGGCGCAATCTGCGCCGGTGGCGCAAGTCCCGCCGGAGGACAATCCACGCACGGTATCGGGCCTGCTCCGCCCTTGAAGTAATTTACCATGTAGGTTACGTCAAGACCGTTGAAGCTGCAGCTGTTGTTGACATCGCCGGAGACAAACCAAGTATGGCCCGGAGTGCATTCGCAAGAGTAGGTTGGTGAAGCACCGCCTTTGAAGTAATTGACGCTATAGGTAACGTCAAGACCATTAAAATTGCCATTTCCGTTGGCGTCGCCGGTAACATATTGACATGTCCCCACCACATTCAAAGCTACGGGAATGATTATCAGGCCCGAATCGGGATCGTTCGAGGCTAAACGGACTTGCCCGGAGTAATTTCCATGGGCTATCGCGCTGGCGTTCAATGTTACTTGTGCAATCAGGCTATCGCCGCTCGCTATAGTATCAGCCGCTGGGGTAACAAACAGCCATGTGTTTAGAATTCTGGGCGTATCACCTTGAATTTTGGCCCCGGCAACCATGCCAAATTCAGTAGCGCTCAGGTTTACGATAAGATTGGCTCCCCCGGTATTACTTATTATGATATTCGTATTATGGTTTTGCCCTTCACTGAGCGTATCGCTTACCGATGATGGCCGATAAGCGATATTAGCAGGCCTTGATTCAGTAATCTGTATATCATCGATATAAATTCCTTCGCGGCGAGTGGCTGCGTCGCTCACAAAATGGAACCTGAGACGAACGTCAGGCTGGCCGAAATAGGAATTCAGGTTGGCAGAATACTGCGTGAAACTCGTCATGCTGCCCGTGAGGGATTGAGAAAACCGATTCCAGGTTGTCCCACCGTTAGTAGAGGCCTCGACAAATACCGTGTCGTGGCCCGACTGCAAAATTCCGCGCCAGTAAAACGAAAGAGTCGCAGATGATACGCCAGTCAAGTCAAGTCCGAATTGAGACTGCATCCAGCTATTTGTATTATCTCGATAATCGGTTGTAGGGGAATCGGTAATGCTAAGATTGCCTGATTGAACATAGGCCGCAGTCAAACCCCAAAAATTGTTCGCGCCTCCCGATTTCCAATATTGAAGGCCATTCTCAAATGAATCGATGAATGAAAGCGCGCCCGGAATTATGGTAAATGGATGGGCTTGCCCGCCAAGAGGATTGAATGCATACTTGCCGTTAGCGTCAACCGCCTTAATATAGTAATAGATTGTCCCGCCCGGCTGTCCCGGTATCTGTGCCGAATAATGTATATTATCCGATGTCGTCATCAGAATCTCATTATAGCCGCCGCTTTCTCCTATCCGATAATAAAGATAAGCATTGGCAATTCCCGCCCCGCCAGTGATAGAGGCATTGACGGTTAACGGTTGATTTATTCCAATAAAAATAGTCGGCCGATAATCAAAAATTATGTCACCCTGAGGATTATAATACAACGCCCTGGATACATCCATGATGCCCCATCCGTAATCATTTCCGGACGAATCATACCGGTCGGCTGTCATCATCAATGCTTCTCTGACCATCAAGGGAGTCCAATTGGGATGCGCTGATAACAACACTCCCGATGAGCCTCCGACCAATGGAGTAGATAACGATGTTCCTGAGGCGGTTGTGTATCCGTGATAATTGTAAGGATCGGCGCAAACAGTCGACACACCCTGGGCGCAAACTTCGGGCTTGATTCTGCCATCGTAGGTCGGTCCCCATGATGAAAAATATGCCAGCGTTCGGTCGGAAGCAACCGCCCCGCAAGATAGAATGGAGTCGGCGTCTGCTGGAGAGATCAACGACCCCGGAGTATTACCTTCATTCCCCATCGCATTGCAGACTGCAATTCCATTATAGGCCGCTAAGGATGCGGCAATCGCCACGATAGTAGTGTGGCCGTTCAATTCGCTATATTGATAATCGCCCTGCCCTGAATCGAAATAGCGATAACCAAGCGACGATGATATGACCGAGGCTCCTATCGAATCTGCCCACTCAGCCCCGGCTGCCCAATTATCTTCTTCAATATGATGCTCGGATGATATATCCTCTGTTTTCGCCAGGATGAAGCTAGCCATATAGCTCGGCCCATAAAGATTTCCGGATGCTTCTCCCCCCAAAGTTGACCATGTAAGCGTCCCATGGTCCGCCTGGCCGGGAACATCTTGATTGGAATCATAATCGGTATTGTAATCGTGATTAATAAAATCATACTGTGCCAGGAGCCTGCCGGAATTAATGATATTTTGGAACGCGTCATGGCCCTGCTTATAGCCAACATCCATCATACAAATAATAACTCCCTGCCCCTTAAATCCAAGCTCATGAGCAGGGATGACGTTAATCTGATTTAGCTGAATTGCGGACGGCCCATAATCCAGAGTAACAAGCTCTGAATTTTCTGAGATTGGCGACAAATCAACATCATGATCAATCCTACAGCTGGCTACCAATCTTATATACCTGATAAATGGAAAATTCGCGATTTTTCTTATCTGCTCAGGTGTTGCGTCAACTGTCACCGCATTGAACCATCTAAGATTTTGCCGATAATGAGCTCCCGTACCGAGTACTCGATTAACGTAATTTATATCCACAGGCAAATCTCTGAAATCGGAAATATCGTTTTTGCCTCGAGTTTTCAGTCGACGATTCGTACGCCGCGAAGGTCATTTTCGATTCCAAGGCGCTAATGGCGTCGGCATATTCCGCCTTATCAGCAATTCCCTTGTCAGTAAAAAAGACCCAGACAGGCGTAACATCATCGTCAGTCTTGGTCGCCAAGCTCACGCTCAACCTTGCATCGATAACCGGCGTTGTCTTCGACATTGTGAGAACATATGCCCCGGCCCATGACACTTGTGCAACCTCAGCACGAGACATCAATGGATATATGTTCACGATTAGAATTATAAGAGTTTTTTGCCAGCGCATATCTTCACCTCGAAGAAGCAGAAGCTCTATTTGATTCAAAAATACATCATTTCAAAATTAAGTCAAGCGTTACCAGGAATATAAATTGCTTCGAGTCTTTCGATCTTAGCCTTCTCGGCCGGTCTTGGTCGATTTCCAGGTGGCACCAGAAACCTCTTTCTGACGGCGTAAGAGTCATAAGGGATAATAAAGGCGGCCCGTGTTAGGCCGCCTTATTAGCAACAATATTTTGCCGCCATTTAATCAATTGGGCTTTCGGAGGCTTTCATCGGAATAGGCGTCTTTATCGCCCGAATAGCCAATGCAAGCGGGAGCCCTACCTCGCCGGAGGACAATCAACACAAGGGATAGGACCAGCCCCTCCCTTGAAATAATTCACCATGTAAGTAACATCGAGTCCATTGAAACTGCAGCTGTTATTGACGTCGCCCGCAACAAACCAGGTATGGCCGGGAGTGCATTCGCAACTGAACGGAGGCGCCGCTCCTCCCTTGAAATAGTTGACGCCATAGGTAACGTCAAGGCCGTTGAATGTAGCGCTATTGTTAATGTCGCCAACAACATATTCACAGCCGCCCCTCAATTGCATTACAACGTTGAGTGTTGTGGTTTGATTAAACGTAACTACAATATTCTGGACCGTCGTATCGCGGAATCCATCCTTATGGAATAGCTGATGATATGTTCCACTGGGCAACGTCACAAGAAAATCACCAGCCACGCCGGAAGTGTTATTTGCGACGACCGCATCCGCGGTGTCATAGGTCGTGATAGCAACATCAGCTAAAGGCGTTGTGCCGTCCGGGTTGTATACAACTCCCGATATGTTCCGGGAGGGGCGGCCGAGCAGTATGCTCTGAACATGTTGTCGGATATCGACCTGTCGCGGTCAGGCGCGTATCCACTCGTAAATTCCCAGCCTCTATTAGACAAAGGCGGAGTCTGATCCATAGCGAACGTAAAAGTATTTTGCAGGGCATGCACCCCTACAATAAAGAACTTGGCATTAGGGGCGAATAATCAAATTCGCCGCAGTTACGTCGACATTTACCCAGCCCGCGGCTGAAACATCCACCGTGTCGCCCGCCAGTGGATTGGCGCCATCGGGTCTTCCAGTGCCGTCATCCGGCAAAATCCATACATAAAGCGGGCCCGCCAGGGTGACTGAAAAAATATCGATGCTGGCCGTGTCAAGAGATACAGCTTCAGGTATCTGAAATTCGACTGCAAAACCAGAAAAATCGCCAGTCCAACTGCGACTCGTTTCCCCTAAACCATCGTCATATCTAAATGTCTGCGGCGTCGTAAACGATTCCAGCTCGGCGATAAGCGTATTATTAGTAGTATTGGCATCGCTGGCCATTAAGGTGACGAAAGTTACCTTATAGGTCGTATCCCTATCAGGAATAAATAATTCAGGAAAATCTAACCAAATTGCCTGGCTGGGATTAAGTGTCCCCACATCGAGCGTATCGTGAAATACCGTAGTTGTATTGCGCTTAACTATACAGCTGCAGCGAATTAGAGTCTCGACCTGGTTGCCGAAGTTTTTGACCTGGGCGCGAATAGTATATCCGATATTTCTTGGAATGAAATTAGCCCCCGAACCATCTTGGAACGCATCTAACATACCAGCATCATGAACTACAAAACTAGGGTTGGGAACCGGGTGGAATTTCAATGCCAGGCCATCATGCCACATGTGATTTGCGGGGAGATTTTGCCGCAGATACTGTATGCCCACTTGTCCATTGACATTCTCGATTCCAATGACATTATTGGTTGATCCAAGGTTACAGATACCGTACTGGAAAGTGATAGAAGAATCACTACCGGACAGGATCACTTGAAATGTATGCACAGAGTCGATATAGTCATATTCGCCCACATTAATCCAGGAGACTACAAAGCTATCGGCATTATTGCTGTAGTAATAGCATGACGGGTTTCCTCTTGAAAAATCGAGGTCGCTTGCGAGAGGCGCGAGATAATCGTTTGGAGGGGTTGCAAGCGGTATATTAGCAAAGGCGGGGGCGTAATTATAGTTGTTTAAAAATTCAATGTAGCCGTTGGAGCCAATCCAAGTATGGTTAACTGTATACCAATAATATGGGAATTCGAATCCAATCGGCATAGGGCCGACGTTGTTATCGTCGCCAAGTCCCAGGACTGGAATACCAATACTGGTAATATCAATCCAGTTATAAGTGGGGCCGCCGGCGCTGTCGCTATCAATCCACCGATAACCATAAGCGTCCGGGCCGCCCTGATCAGCTATAATGGGCGTCTGAGAATTATCGAAAGGATTAACATTGGCCACAGCGATCGACCAAGTCATAAGAAGCAACAAGGCCGCAAAAAGCAGACAATTATTTTTCATTTTCTCTCTCCAGACAATTCTAACGGGTTTCAAAAAGATCTTTTTGCGATAATTTTCCTGATTTCCAAGTTTCTTAAGTTTCTTTTGCGGGTAGCATTAAAAGGCAGAATATCATTTATAGTTTACCTCCATGCTGTGAAAATGTGATAAGCTCAATTTGTTAATCATATAAATTTTATGTTTTTAAGACCGTCTTTTTTGCAGGCTCTAAGCCTGCATGGTCTGAAGCAAATGACCTTTGTAATAAATAATAGGATATATTGGTTCTTGTCAAGGCAATTGTTGACCTGCCTTAAAATGGATCAATTAATGCAATTTCCCTGTCAGCTTATTCTGCTCATTGTTCGGGAATAATTGAAGACGAGCGAGAAAAGCCGGCAGGTGGACAATCAACGCATGGTATCGGGGCTGGTCCTCCCTTGAAATAATTGACCATGTAGGTAACATCGATCCCGTTGAACGAACATGAGTTATTCACGTCGCCCGCCACATACCAGATATTGCCGGGAGTGCATTCGCAACTAAACGGCGGTGGCGTACCACCCTTGAAATAATTTACGCTGTAGGTAACATCGAGGCCATTGAAGACTCCATTGCCTGCTATATCACCCGGAACATATTGACAGCCAGCCGCGGGCTCAATAGTGACTATATAGAGTTGGTTATCAAAAAGCGGCGGGATAGACGAGTCTTCACAATGAATCGTGAATGTATCTACTTCGGCTGTTGTCGGTACACCGTTTATATTACCGCCAGTTGCATCTAATATCAATCCTCCGGGTAAAATACCGCTCGCCACACTAAAATGATATTGCTGGATGCCGCCCAGAACGTTTATTATCTCTTCATAGGTGCTATCCTGACGGCCGTTGGGTAATGATAACGTCAGGATTTCCAAAACCGGTGAAGAAGCAATTGCGACTATATAATTCTGATCATCGGTTTTGGTCGGGCCAGATGAATCCGTGCATCGCACGGTAAATGAATCTATCTCGACTGTTGTCGGTGTGCCGCTGATGACTCCGGTATTGCTATTCAACGCTAATCCTGCTGGCAGATGTCCGCTTTGGATATTGAAATGATACGGCAGAATCCCTCCGCGAGCCTCAATGGTATCGCCGTAGGCAATTCCGACTGCACCATTCGGGAGTGAAGTAGTAACTATATTCATCGTATAAGCTTCAGAAGCAGCATCTCGCAGAATCCAGGGCACCTTGTCAAAATCGAGGGTTGCCGGATTGCCATTGACCACAAATCTAAGATCATTTACGCGGGCATCATTCCAGATCGCGATAACCGTATCGACGTTATTGATTCGGGGATAGATTTTAATAGGCATTATAAAAACATTGGGAGCAGGAGTGGTCTGGGTCTGGCGAACATGCAGGAAGACCTCATACTGGCCATTGCCCAAATTTGATTTTGTCCATGAATATCGATATATGGGACGGTTCTGCCCCCATACCCACTCATCGAAAAACCAACCAAGACTATCCCCATAGAATGGCTCCATCAGATGCTGAAAACCTCTGGTCGTTATTGTACCCTGAAAGCAGGCTGGATTTGTGGCATAAGAACGCATCCCTTGAAAGAAAGCCGAATCTCCCATTACTCCCCGAAGCATATGTAGAACCCAACTGCCTTTGTTGTAGACGGTATTGCCATTAAAAAGATCGCTCGGGTTATAAATTGGGCCGCTGGGATCGTAGACCCCGTTATTGCCTTGTTCGTAGCTGACATAATAATCAAAACCATACAGCCGCTCATAATAAAGCGCTTCGCAATATGAGGCAAATCCCTCATTCATCCAAACGTCGGGCCAGATATCGCAAGTGATGGCGTCGCCAAACCATTGATGACTCATCTCATGCACCGTGATCCAATCATAATAATGGTTTCCGGAGATTAGCATAGAGCCGAAAAAGACATTGTCTTGATGCTCCATACCGCCGCCCCAGGGAAATAAAGAGTAACCGAATTTTTCCCTGAAGAACGGATATTCACCAAACATGCTGGCATAGATTTCCAGCGCCCCCGGGACAATATTGAAATCCTCAACCGCCTGACTGTACAATTCTGGATAAACATAATTTGTTACCGGCATGGAATCGCCGTTAATTCCCACATACCAATCCGTGAATGATTGATAGTTGCTGATTGCGATACAAATCAGATAGGTCGTAATAGGATATGAAATATGCCAATGGAAAGTACGGGTGCCGTTGCCGTTATCCTGGTTGCTGACAAGCACGCCATTGGATACCCCTGTGTAACTCGAACCGCATGTGATGTAAACATCGGCAGAGTCGGCCTTGTCGTGGGGTCCGTCTTTGCAGGGCCACCAATCTCTAGCCCCTTCGGGCTCGGAAAGAGTGGATATAATCGGCTGGCCGTTATGGCTGTTCCAGGTAAAAGAGCCAAAGCCGCTGGGATCGGGGTGGCCATGATAATAGACTGTGGTGGTGAAAAGTTCTCCGGTATTATAGCCCCGATTCAGGGTAATTCGAAGGATATTAGTAGGCCGGGTGTAGGTTACGGGAGCACCGTTCATGCGGACAGAATCGACAGTCATGCCGGTCGTGAAATTATAATCGATTGAAGAAAGCCCATTGATATTGGATTGGGATGTCAGGATCGCCTTGCCTGTCAATATCTGGCCGGAAATATTGGTCACATCATAATGTAATTCCCAATACTTGGCGTCAAAATCAGTCTGATCGAGAATAGTCCCCTGGTTTTGACGAGCTTTCTCGTTCTGCCATCGGCGAGATTTCATTTCCCATTCATTTCTACGAAACTGATCCCTGGTGATCTCTTGTCCCCAAAGAGTAGATGTCACCGATATGGTCATGATGCTGCTCAACAAAATGATAGCTTTCAGTTTCATCGTTTCCTCCAAGGCTATGGCTAAAATTTAATGCAAGACTCAAATTTCCAAAATATCCCAAAAGACTTGGGACAAATGCACACTAACTAATATACCTATAACCCGTAACTGCGCAATATGATTTCATATTTAATTTTAATAAAAGAAGGTGACTATATAATCGGCACCAGGGATTTTTCTCAAATAGAAAATTTTATAGAATTCGTCCCATTCTTTTAGTCAGGTGTAGGCATTGTCTCCCATGACACAATCGGACATGCTTGATTTACAACGGCTTAAATAGCGAAAATTAGTACGGAGAGACTGGAATTTGAAGCCTGTTTCCCATATTGTCTACCTGCAGGTTACGGGGCGTGTGCTAAATTTGTGCTATAAAATTGGAATCAATAAATAAAAAAGGCGGCCCGGTGGGACGGCCATATTTAAAATCTGGATTAATGACGTTTATTCAGCCGGATTGACAATCTGATTATTATATTGAAGCTGCAGGAAGCGTTTGCATCACCAACGACATACCAAGTGTCCGGCGGGGGGCGCTCGCACGAATATGTAGGTGAATTACCGGAGCCCCTAAAGTAATTGACGGCGTAGGTTACGTCAAGGCCATTGAAGGAATTGCTGCCGTTCACATCGCCGGGGAGGTAGGTGCATCCTCCTAAAAGGCGCATTGTATCCATTTCCACATGAAATGCCCAGATTGGGCCAGCTACTGAATCTATGGAATTAAATGCGACGACTTGCCAATAATATGTGGAATCCCCGAAAAGCATCGAACCTTCATAAGACGTATCGGAGATTATGCATTCAGAGAGAGGTGGGTTAGTCATGCCTAAACGCAAATCATATTGCAGGACTTGATCTGAATGATCCCAAGAAAAGGTTCGGTTTGTATTAGAAATGGTATCCCCTGTTCATAGGGAAATTATATATCGGAGCATCGGGCGCTGAAACCGGTGAAGTTGAACGAGATAGCTGGGCTTGCCCTCTTGTACCATCAACTATGACCTGCACCATTCGCAACCATCGAGCACCAGAGAGTAGCAGAGAGTGGCCAATAAATGTCGAGTTTGATGGGGTTGACAGTAAATTAAAAATGGAATTACTAGCTTGGGTATTAGTAATTACAAATCATCGGATCTTTATATTTCCAGACAGTCAGCCCATCTGAAGTGATTTCGAGTAGTATTCAATGGATTCCGTCGCGTATCATCTTGTTTCCGTTGGGGTGTCGCTGTGGTCATTTCTCGGAAAGGGAGTTTTTCAAATAGTCCATGGCGACAGGAAAATCATTCCAACGGAACTTTAAAAATTTTACCCCTATTATCTATCATTGACATTATTTAATGATTCTATTCGTCAGCATTGTCTCCATTATTTCTAAGCGTTATCCAATTCTTTATGGTCTCGATTGCCGGTTCCAATGAGGCGGAGACATTTTCGGTCATTTTTTCCGATAATGTTTCGACATCCTGGGCTTCGATTGCCAGGACATCGATATTTTGAGGTATGGTCATTCCTAGAAGCCTGCCGAATTCAAGCGCGGTGGGAAGGTTGACCTGATGCGAGCAGGTCAGATGTTTCGATGGCGTGAAATGCCCCATGGGATAATAGTGGATAGTCCCCGGCTTCGCGTTAGAAGTAATTATGGTATCTACGATCAGAACGGACGAACGGTCTTTAAGAAGATCAAGAAGATTGAACCCGGCCAGCGGCGCAAAAACTGCATCGATCTTCTCTCCGAGATCGTCTCCATTATTTAAAACATTGGAAACTTTAAATCCAAAGGAGTCGTCTGATAATATTTCATTACCGAGACAAAGAATCAAGTACGGTTTCGCCATTTTGTACTGCCCGCTAATTAGGCGTCAATTTCTCCGGACGCTTTGGATGATTTCACCGGTTTGGCTATCGTGAACAATTACTTCCATTGGCATCTGACCCGGCAATGAATGAGTCGCGCATCCGAAACATGGATCATATGCACGAAAAGCCATCTCGATCTTATTCAATGTCCCGTCGGTAATGGCTTCGCCCTTTTTTATCAAGCCTTCGGCCGCGCGCTTGATCGACATTGAAATTGGGGCGTTGTTATTTGTGGTGCCGACTATAAGATTAGCCTCCGTGATAATACCATTCTTGTCCGTCTTATAATGATGAGTCAACGTACCTCGCGGCGCTTCCACGATTCCGACACCTTCTCCGACGATTCCGGTTGGGGGATCGAATATATGATCCGATATAATCTCGTCGTCTTTGGCTTGTGCTAATGTCGCCTCGCAGGCATACATCAACTCGACTACTCTGGCCCAATGTGTCGCCAATGTTGAATGCACCGGTGTCTTTCCCGATCGGTCTCCGGTCAGTGTTTCATAAAACCGTTCATATTCTGCTTGCGCGAGCGGCGTTGTCATACCATCGGAGACATTTAATCTCGAAAGAGGGGTGGCCTTATAAACGCCCGAATCCTTGCCGTCGACAAATCCTTTCCAGCCAACTTTTTTCAAGAATGGGAATTTGAGATAACTATAAGGCTCCACGTGCTCGGCAACATAATCAAGATAATCTTTTGGCGCATATATGGCGTGTTCTGTGCCGTCGGGCGCTGTAACCCGTACAAGGCCGTCGTAAAAATTAACCTTATTGTTATTGTCGACCAGGCCCATGTTATAGGTTTTGTGCGTAAATGTATCGGAAAGAATTAAATCGACATACGCCTTATTGGCCAGCACGATATCATTCAGCACTTTTATTGTAAATTTTCCGAATTCAACCATTCCCTCGGCGATCTTGATTATTTCCTGCTGTTCTTCCTTTGTAACTCGCTTGGACATGCCGCCCGGCAAGGCGGTAACCGGATGTATCTTTTTGCCGCCGATAATCTCGATTACTCGCTGGCCTCCGGCACGTTGTGCGATAACTTTCCTGCCAGCATCGATACCGACTTTGGCAATGACCCCGAGAATATTTCGTTCTGGAGCAGGGGCATCCGGGCCGCAGACAAAATCGGGCCCGCCCAGGGCGTAGAAATGAGTGGTATGGTCGCCCGCAAAGAATGCGTTATATGCCAATTCCCGCAGCTTTCTTGCCGCTGACGGAATTGTAGCACCGTAGACAGCGTCGGCGGCTTTGGCGGCCGCCATGTGATGGGCTTCGGGGCAAACTCCGCAGATGCGAGTTGTTATGCGGCACATTTCCTCGACTGGTCGCCCCACGCAAAATTTCTCGAATCCGCGAAGCTCCGGCACCTGAAAATAGCAATTCGCCAGACTGCCGTCGTCGTTTACGAAAAGATGGATTTTGCCATGTCCTTCCAATCGGGTAATTGGGTCAATCAAAATTTGCTTCATCGCTGTACCCTCCTTAACATGGAATCCGCCAGGCTGAATCTATAAAATGTCCCGACGGGGTCGGCAATCGTATCGATAATTGAATCGATTTCTGCGGGATCTGATGAATCTATTACGCTCGCCAGGGCCGATACCATCTTTGCCCCCTGATCCCGCACATTGACTGGTGCACCATAGCATCCTCTACAGGGAACACCGGCCGAGACGCATTTGGCTTTGCATCCGGATCGGGTCGCCGGTCCGAGACAAACAATCCCTTGCTCTAAAAGGCATAATTTAGGGTCGAGTATTATTTCAAATGGCCTTATAAATTTTTTGATCTTTTTGATATTGCGATCGCGAGGACATTCATCGCAGCAGCTTTTATCGCCAGCGCCAAGGACAACTCCTTTGGGCGGCAGCTGTTTGCCATTGCTGATAATATCAATTACCGCCGCGACTACCCCGGCAATTTGATCTGATTGCGGCGGACAGCCGGGAATAATATAATCGATATCGACTGTCTGCCCCAGGGTGCGAACAGTATTCCACAAATTCGGGATTGTAAGAGTTCCTTCGGGAACCGAGCACTTGGTTTGAGGAATAGTTCCATTGTGATTATCTAAGGATGGGGATTTGCCGTAAACATATTCGAAAATCGATTCCTTGTCGACCAGATTTGCAAGTGCAGGGATACTGCCATCAGACGCGCAACTCCCAAATGCGCAAAGCAAAAGTGATTTTTGCCTGAGCAGCCTGGCGATATCGAAATTTTCATCGCTCCGAATGGCGCCATTGAAAAGTGTAAGAGTGATTGATTTATCAGCCATTTTTCTGACATCATCATATTTGAAATCGGTCGCGCAGGGCCAGAATACTATATCGAAAAAATTGGCCACATCGAGAATTTTTTCTTCGATATCAAGAATAGCGACATCACATCCACCGCACGATGACGCCCAATAGATCGCTAATTTAGGTTTTGGTGTCATGTCGCGTCCCTGCCTTCAAGATGTTGCTCCATTATCGCCTCCGGGACAAATTTCAGCTCTTTAAGGTCCAACGGCCCCATAGCCCTGATCTTCTCTGTAAATTTAGTCACCACTTCCTGAAACCTGCCGCCTTCTGAAGCCGATACCCATTCCAGTTGAAGCCTCTCCGGTGGAATCCCCATATTTTCGAGAATCTTCTTTGTGAGAGGAATTCTGCGCATGACCTTATAATTGCCCTCGACATAATGGCAATCGCCGGGATGACATCCGCAGACGATAACACCATCGGCGCCATTGCTGAAGGCATCGAAGATAAATCCCGGATCAATACGACCGCTGCACATTACCCGAATGCTCAACATATTGGCGGGATATTTCATTCGCGCCGTCCCGGCCAGATCGGCCCCCGTATAGCTGCACCAATTGCACAAAAAGCCTATTATTTTTGGTTCGAAGCTCATAATAGCATCCCTTCAATCTGGGCATATATTTGATCGTCGGTGAAATGTCTGGCAACAATCGCGCCCGATGGACAGGCGGCAACACAAGTACCGCATGCCTTGCATAATGCTGAGTTAACCGAACTTACTTTCTTGTTTATTATAAATTCGATCGCGGTATAAGGACAAAGGTCATTGCAGATTTTACACCCGCTGCAATTTTCCTCTTTGATCACCGCGTAGGCGGCATCCATCATGATCTCGCCCTGGCAGAGTAATTTCATGGCATGTGATGAAGCCGCTCCACCCTGTGCTACTGAATCGGGGATATCTTTAGCGCTCTGACAGGCTCCGGCGAGAAATACTCCGTCAGTTGTTGTCGAAACAGGGCCAAGCTTGGGATGGGCCTCGATATACCAGCCGTCCGCACCGGTCGAGATATTGAATTTGCGGCCGACTTCTTTAGCGTCAGATCTGGCCTCAAGAGCCGTGCAGAGAATTACCATATCAACCGGGATCTCGCGGAATTTGCCGACAAGCGTATCTTCGCATTGAATCAAGAGCGGTCCCTCTTCGCCGCGCCTGAATCCGGATGGAATTACTTCCGCTCCTTTGCCGCGAATAACATTGACATCCTCATTGAGTATCCTCTGATAGAATTCCTCGTACCCCTTGCCGAAACTACGGATATCAATATAGAATTGATATACTTCCGCTTTAGTTTTTTCCTTAACCAGATGAGAAAATTTGAAGGCGTACATACAGCAAACCCGGCTGCAGTATTTATGGTAATTCTGATCGCGGCTGCCAATGCAATGAAGTATTCCTATCGCCCGCGGCTCCTGGCCGTTTTCCATTACGATTTTCCCGCCGGTCGGTCCGGCGGCATTGTTCATCATTTCGAACTCTTCAGCGGTAATGACATTGGGATATTTGCCATAGCCGTATTGGGTCATCGGTGTCGGATCGAAATTATCAAATCCTGTTGCCATGATGACCGCGCCAATATCGAATTCCTCAATTGAATCTTTTTCGTCGTAATTGATGCAATCCTTCGGGCAGACCTTCGAGCATACCTCGCATCCGCCGGTTTTGAAATGAATGCAATGTTCGGGATTGATTCTGGGGACATTGGGAACAGCCTGTCGAAACTGTAATGATATCGCAGTATTGGGGCCCAATGAAATATCTTTATGCACAATCTCGCGGTTGTGGATTTCTTCCATCGCGATATGGCCTGTGGGACAGACCTTGGCGCAGGCTCCGCATAAAATGCAATCTCCGCTTTGCTCATTAAATGGCGTGGTCACTTTGCGGTAAATGCCTCGTTCTCCGAATGACAGGGCATGAGCGCCGACTATGTCATCGCATACCCGCACACACAAACCGCACAGAATGCATGTATCATCGCCTACCTCCCATCGAGGTTTTTTGATACCCAAATCATCGGCGAGCTTTTGGAGAACCGGCGCAGGGGCGCAACGGCTTAATATCATTTCGAGATTTATTCTGCGGGCATTCAAGACTCTCGGTGTCGCGGTTTGAATTTCGAGACCATCCCAGGCCGGATAATTGCAGGCGGTAACAATTTTCGTCCAGCCCCTGCCATCGCCGGCTTCGACAGCGCAAATACGGCAGGCGGCATAGGGAGTCATGAATGGGTAATAGCATAATGTCGGAATTTCGATGCCCAGACTGCGTGCGGCTTCGAGGATGAATGATCCGTCTTCGACTTCGATCGGCTGATTATTTATTTTGATTTTTGCCATCTCATCCTCCTATGCGCTCACCGATGGTTGCTGAGTTTTTGCTCTTGGCTGCCATTGTTGTCCTGCTTTCTGCTGGATTATATCCCCTTCGCCTCGTTTCACCCGCTTTATGGCGTTGAATTTGCATATTTGATAGCAGGCGCCGCATTGAATGCATTTATCCTGAATAATCGTATGAAGCCCCTTGAGATCTCCTTTAATCGCGTTAGTAGGACACGGCTTGGCGCAGGCATGACAGCCATTGCAGTCTTCGCTAATGGCGTGAGATACAAGTTCCTTGCAGACACCAGCCGGGCAACGTTTATCTTTAACATGCGCGGTATATTCCTGGCGGAAATACCTTAGAGTCGAAAGGATGGGATTGGGAGCGCTGCCGCCGAGCTGGCAAAGGCTGGTATCAATAATAACTTGCGAAAGCTCTTCTAAAAGCGCCATATCTTCCATCTCGCCGCGGCCGTCGGAGATTCTGGTAAGCACATCGAGCATGGTTCTCAAACCTTCGCGACAAGGCAAACATTTCCCACAGCTTTCCTCCTGCAGGAAATTGATGAAGTATTTAGCCACGTCCACCATGCATGAGTCCTCGTCCATGACTATCATGCCGCCGGACCCCATCATCGAACCTGCCTTGGTTAGCTCATCAAAATCAACCGGTAGGTCGAGTAGGCTGATTACTTCTTCTTCCTGGCGTATGTCACCATGCGCTACCAGGCTATCGTGAATTTTCTCTTCTCTGGTTTCAACTATCAGCGTACCCCCGGATGGCCCACCGGTTTGTACAGCTTTGAACCGCTTTTTGCCGGGAACGCCTCCACCGATATCATAGAGTATTTCGCGAAGAGTTATTCCCATGGGGACTTCGACTAGGCCAGTATTGTTGACTTTGCCTGTTAACGCGAAAACTTTTGTGCCCTTGGAATTTTCAGTGCCAATACTGGCATACCATTCGGCGCCCTTTTCGATTATCAATGGCACATTAGCCCAGGTTTCGACATTGTTCAGGTTGGATGGTTTTTCCCAAAGTCCCGATTCAACAGTATGAATATACTTAGCGCGCGGCTCGCCGGTCTTGCCTTCCAACGACGCCATCAATGCTGTCGATTCACCGCAAACGAAGGCGCCTCCGCCCCGAGAGACTCCTATATCAAAATTAAATCCGCTCCCAAGTATGTTTTTTCCTAAAAGGCCGTACTCCCTCGCCGCAGCGATGGCAATGGTCAAATTTTTTACCGCCAAAGGATATTCATTGCGGACATATACATAACCGTCATTGCTCCCGATGGCGAACGCTCCGATAATCATGCCTTCGATTACGGAATGTGGATTGCCTTCAAGAAGCGAACGGTCCATGAAAGCTCCGGGATCGCCTTCGTCGGCATTACATATTACATATTTGGGAATGCCCTTGGCTTTGCGACATGTTGCCCATTTTTTTCCAGTTAGAAATCCACCGCCGCCTCGGCCCCTAAGGCCAGACTTTTTTACTTCTTCGACAATCTGTTCAGGCTGCATTTGGGTGAGGGCTTTGGAGATCGCCTTGTATCCGCCTAAAATAATATAATCCTCAATTGAGGTCGGGTCCATGAAACCGTTTTTGCCGAATATCAGGCGCATCTGTTTTTTGTAAAAAGGGATATCTTTTTCTTCGACTATGGTCTGTTTAGTCTGGGGGTCTTTGTAAAGAAGACGATTGACTAACTGTCCGCCCTTGATAGTTTGGTCTATTATTAATTTTACATCGGACGGCTTTACCTTCTGGTAAAAAATCCCCTTTGGCTGAATCACTACCAGCGGGCCCCGTTCGCAAAAGCCATGGCATCCGGTGGTTTTGATATCAACGTCTTTGGATAGATTGCTTTCGGCTAATTCATCCCGGAAAGCTTTTGTAACTGATTCGCATCCGCACGCCAGGCATCCGGTGCCGGCGCAGATTGTAATGACAGTCTTATTAGTCTGACGGCCCATTATCAGTTGAGCCCTGAATTTTTCCAATTCCTGAGGAGATGACAATTTCAATGCGCTCATGCGGCTTCCTCCTCATCATTATCAGGAGATTCTTCTTTGCCCTGTAATTTCGCCAGCATCCGGTCAACCTTCGATACGGTCATATTTCCGTAATAGACTTCATTGGCTGTCACCAATGGCCCCAGAGCGCAGGCTCCGAGACAATTGACCGTCTCTAAACTAAATTCGAGATCTTTTGATGTTTCTCCGGCCTTTAACCCGAGATCCGTTTCCAGCCGTTCAACAATGACATTCGCCTGACGAACATGGCAAGCTGTCCCGGTGCAGACACATACATGATTTTTGCCTTTCGGCTTCAGGCTGAATGATCTATAAAAGGTCGCCACGCCGTATATCTGCGCTAACGGCAAATTCATTTTTGCTGATACCAGACGAATGGCCGCCTCTGGCAGATAACGGTAATGTTTCTGGACATCCTGAAGGATCATTATCAATGCCGTCGGTTGGGCCTCATATTTTTTGACAATAGAATCAATAGCCTGCTCGAGATCGTATTTCGAATCAATCATCGTTTTCATTTTGTGCCTCCATTGACTGGAATAATCACGGCTTCTGGCATCGGCTGGGCACTAGTCAATGCTGTCAAATCATGCTCCGGTCCTAATAAATCGGGATGGCGTATATCAAGAGCCTTGCCCTCTTTGAAAACCTTATCGCCAAGCAGCATCCTTCTATATTTTGGATATGGACGGCTCGGGCAGGCCTCATAGCAGGAACCACAGCTATTGCAGAGCTTGGTATCGACGTAGCGGGCTTTTTTCCGTACCTTTATTTTGAAATTACCAATGTACCCTTTGACCTCCTCGACCTCGGCCCATGTGATCAAACGGATATTTGGATGCTTGCCGACACTTACCATTTTCGGGGTTAGAATACAGGCTGCGCAATCCAGAGTCGGGAAAGTCTTATCGAATTGCGACATATGCCCGCCGATGGAAGATTCTCTTTCAACCAGAATGACTTCGAATCCGGCGTCGGCAATCTGCAAGGCCGCTTCAATGCCAGCAATCCCCGCGCCGACAATCATGACTCGTTTGGTGATTGATACCTGCCGCATCTCAAGTGGCTCATGTAATTTGACTCTGGCTATCGAGCCCCTTAGCAAAGCGATGGCTTTTCTCGTGGCGGCATTGGAATCGACGGTAACCCAGCTTACCTGTTCTCTTATATTCGCCATTTCGAATAGATATCGATTCAGCCCCGCGGATTCGACGGCTTTCCTGAATGTCGCTTCATGCATCAACGGGCTGCAGGCCGCGACCACAATTCTATTTAGATTGAGTTCTTTAATATCTTTTTGAATAAGCTCCTGGCCGGGATCAGAGCACATAAAACGATAATGTCGGGCGATGATGACACCGGGTACTGCCGCGACCGCGTCTACAACTTTGACGACATCGACTGTTTTCGCGATATTGGTGCCGCAATGGCAGACATAAACTCCTATACGGGGTGGGTTATAGCCATTACCGTTGGTAGAAATATTGTTCATGTCATCACCTCCCTAGCGATAGAATTCAATTTCGTGGGTTGTTTCAGGAGTTTGTCGATACCCATCGCTTCCGGTTTTGCCCCCAATGCTATGCCTACCAAATGGCTGAAATAGACAATCGGGATATCAAAATTCTGTCCGAATTTTTTATTAATCTTATTTTGATAGGCTTCGAGATTCATTTCGCAAAGCGGACAGCCGGTAGCGATTATATCGGCGCCGTTATCGACAGCGGCCTGAAGAAGAGTGAGATTCAATTTTAAGGCGACATCCTCCTGAGTTGTCATCAGCATGCCACCGCAACAGCGGACCTTGGCGGGGTAATCGACCGCCTGAGCGCCAATGGCCGAAAAAAGATGATCCATTGTCATCGGGTTGTCGACATTATCGAAAAATCCATGCGGTCTGACTATCTGACATCCATAATATGGCGCAACCTTGATTCCCTTTAGAGGCTTAACCACTTTCTCTTTGATAAAATCCAAACCGATATCCCTGGTCAAAATATCCAGCGGATGGCGAACCTCGACTATGGTATCATAAGATAGCCCTGCCGCTTTCAAGGCTTCATTGATTTTGATGCGTTCTTTATCATTCCAGGCGATATGGCGATTTGTTTTTCGCAGAATCGTGTAACAGCTGCTGCATGGGGCGCAAATCTGCATTCCCATATTCTGGGCGATAGCGAGATTGCGGGCGCTGATGGCATAGCCGATTATTTTTTTAACGGACATATACATTGTTGCACCGCAGCAATTCCAATCTTCTATCTCATGCAAGCCGACTCCCAACCGATTAAAAACCTCGCGAATCGATTTATCGTATGAACCGGCCGAATTTTCCAGGCTGCAACCCGGGTAATAAGCATATTCCAGCATCAGCCCTCCCCGAATTGGTCGGCTATTTTAATAATCGCCCGAACCTGATTTATTCGTTTGAGTCGTCTAGGAATAATATTAAGGCGTCCGCGCCGTATCATTGAGAATCCATATCCTATATTGGTGAAAAGTTTAATGAAATTTGTAGAAAGAAAATATCTAATGCCTAATCCAAGTTCATAGTTGCGCCCATATCTATAGACATTTTGAATGAAGGCTCGAGACAGGGTGTGCACGGGGAATTTCGGGGGATAGATTTTCTTATCCATGGCGGTACGTTTCAGCGCGTAGAGCGTATCGGTCACCCTGATTCCCGATGGGCACCGCACGGTGCAGGAATAGCACGAGGCGCAAAGCCAAATTGTCCTGCTTTGTAGCACGTCCTCGACAAGTCCCGCCCGAAACATGGCGATAATTTGTCTTGGCGTAATGTCCATTGCATATGAGACGGGGCAAGTTCCGGTGCAGGTGCCGCATTGCAGGCAGTTTTTGATATTGTGACCATCGGGGAAACTGCTGATCTGTTCCCAGAATGCGGCTCTCAGTTCGGCCTCCTTCTTGGGAAATGGATCAATGTTGTGTTTCATGGATCCTCCGAATATTAATTTTTAATTGTATTCATAAGCATTAGTCAGGACACCATAAACCTCGCAATAAAAACAATCTATTGGCGCACCACCATGCTGCTCCGACAAGCATTCTATTTACATTTATATGGAAGCAAGTCAAGTGAAATTTTTCACTAACTATGTTTTATGCCGGGCGACATCCAAGCCATTAAGGTAATTAAATGGTGGATGAACGCTATACTTCAATTATCAAGAACACTCCCGGAATCTATTACTCGGTTTACAATAGGTGACATGAGTTAGTTAAGGGCATTAATGCCAAAGGAAAACGAAATAGGGTAATCCCACTTAAGTATTCACCAAGTTTTATTGAAATGCTAAATAGATTGAAAAAACGGACTGATTGGAAGGTATTCGGCCCCTTTACTAAAAAAGGAAAAGAACTTCCGCAATGGTCTGAATGGTGGTTAGACCGGCACATCTCGAATGTGCTCACCTCGATTGGCCTTCCCTGGGCTACATGTCACACTTTCAGGCATACTTTTGCGAGCCACTTAGTGATGGCTGGTGTACCATTATTCACAGTACAAAGACTATTAGGTCATGCGCAGATTGATACGACAATGATCTATGCACATTTAGCTGAAGATTATAGTGTTGAAATGATGGCAAAACTGCCGTATTTGCTGTCACTTTACATAAAAAAGATAAAGCCGCTGCTATTTTGGTAGCAACTTTTTTAATTTGAATATCCTTATTCGGTAAAACGATTATAGAGCCAAAGTGTTGTAATGGCGATTGCGCAGAAAAATTCGTTTAATATAGGTGTCTGTAACTCGTTGAATGTCTTGATATTATTTTAACTTCGCAGGGATTCGAACCCCGGACACGAGGTTTATGATTCGCTATTGAAATTTAATGTTAACCTAAAGACATCGGGAAAGCTAGAAATTTAGAATTGATGAGTAAGACTTATACTCCATATTGTCTCGTTGTAATTGTTTGTCGTATTTTTGTTGCTGAAGTTGTTAAGCCTCAAATCGGTTTGAATCAGATCGGCACCTGTGAGCTTATAGGCGCAGGTCAATGTGGTCCTGAAGAGTCTCATATCTGTAGCAATTGATGGCCCGGTTGTCAGGCTGGCCGTGAGTCTATCTGCCAGGGCACGGCACTGGGCATTAACACCGATGACCGTGGTTGTCTTGGTTCCCGCGCTGCCGATGCGGCTGGCTACAACTCCCACGGAAGGAGAGACCGTTATTTGGGAAGCGGCTTTAATAGTTAATCGTAAATCAAATGTTTGAGATCGGAGGCGTGAATCGATTCGCAATGGATTGGAATCGGAAGCGCTCTGATTAATATAGTTGATAGAGATAGTTTGAATTCTCAAGTAGTTCAGGATGAAAGTTTGATTAAGGCCTACGACTACGTTGGTATTGTCTATAAGCATCGTATCGTTGGCGGCGTTGTTACCCATGTTAAGGAAATTTCCGGAGAATACTACATTCCACCAGGTAACAGGCCGGAAACTGATGGTGCCGCCGTATCTCTGGCGAACAGTAGTGTAAGTCTTTTGATTCAGCAGGTTGTCGTTCTCGCGGGCGCCGTTCAGGTTGATCGACCAATTTTTTTGCCTGAAAGCACCGCCCAAACGAAATGCCTGGCGATCGGACATTAGCGATGAGAGTCCTAGCGAAACATAACCGGGGCCTATAAACTCATAACCGCTGGTGACATTCCAAACCTGATTGGAATAGCCAAACTCGGTCTTATATGCAATGTCGACTCTCGACCCTGTGTGAATCTTAAAAATCTGTTCGGTCCAAGAAGGAATTTTTTCGTCGGTAATACTCCCCCCTTCAGTGTTTCGCGTAAATGCACTTCCGGAAAGCTCGTTCCCCCATTTTATTTTGCCGCCGAAAAGCAGTAAATTGCTCGAGATGGCGGTGATAAAGTTTTCCTCGGGATATTGCGACCAGGGGTTGGCGAAATTTTGATTTTGGGCTGTATCGACAACGCCGAATTCTCCCTCCAAAGGTGGAAGTGAGGATGCCTTATCTTTAGATTTCAGCATGATGAGATCGATCCGGGAGCCTCCATCCTTGCCGACTCCAATGCGCCCCCCGAATAGATTTCGCGAGAAACTGCGCGTGCCGGACGTGTTTGAGGTAGCCCTCCGAGTTTGGCCTCCCAGGGCAGAAAAGCGGAATTTTTTGGGATTGATTGTCAGCCCTCCACCCCTTATCCGGATGCCGTTGAGTGTAAGAGAGGAATAGGTATCGGTGAAATCCCCCAAGTGGGCGCTGCCCCAACTCCATTTGGGATTGAAATCGAATTGATTAATGTTTTGACGATTGGAGCTTCCATCGGATGATAGGATGATGTCTGACGAGACTGATACCGAACGAAAAAGTGAGAAAGTAGGACGGAAAAACAGCCTGGACGTGCTGCCAGGTCGTCGGCTTGGCCCATTTGATTTATCGTAAAGCTCGCCGTATACACCAATGCTCCCCGAAAATATAAAATTACTGGACTTTCTGGGTTCCGCCGGCCTCTCTATAGGTGTCCGTTACCTGCGGGAAGACCGCAACTGGAAACGAAAAAAGAATCACTGCTGCCAAGATGGCTGAGCCTACTGTCCAATTTGATTTTTTTCGAGTTTTCATAAGTCAAGCTTTTCGATTTAATGGCTCCTGAGATTTAGCCAGGCAAATTCTCATCGAATGATAATGATTACCTGGCAAAATAGGTGGCTTCATTACTGTGGGCACCCTCCCGCCCATCGGCTCCGACGCAAGTAACCGTGTAAAAATATCTGGCACCCGGCTTTACAGACTTATCGCGGTACTCGCCAATTGATACTTTAAGCAATTCTTGATTAAGCAATACGGACGGCTCCATGCCGCTTCGGCGATAGATACGATATCCGGCGACACGCGGTTCGAGAGATATATCCCAAACTATTTTTAAGCCAACTTCGGCTTTGCTTATTGTCACGTTGGGCGGCGGCAGCGGCGGCGGCGCGAATTTGGAAAGGGAGATTGAAAGCGATGGTTTTCCCTCGTTGCCTCTTTGATCAACAGACTTGATGCGATAGAGATAAGATATGCCGACCCCGGCGATGCTGTCGGTGAAATTGTTAGATGATGAAGGAAGCGGCGAAGAGTTGATAAGCTGCCAGGTTGAGGTATCTGAAGCCAGAGTTCGATAGATGGAATAGCCGGCAGCAGTATTGTCGCTGGTGGGTGTCCAAAATAGCCGATTGCCTATAACATCCTGGTAGCCGTAAAATGAGAGCGGCGGATCGACAGGGACAATAATACCGGGTTTGGCGAACATAGGCGCTGAAAGCATACTCAAAACACCAGTGTAGTTTACAGCTTTTATATGATAACGGTAAGTACCCTTCGGAGAAAGATGGGAATCCGTATCGTGATAAAAAGTCGTATCCTTTCCAATTAATGGCGAAACCTGAACAGGAACATCATCGATGCCATCGCCTCGGAAAACGTAATAACCAAAAAGATCTGGGTCGGTATTGGGGCGCCATTGGATACGAACACCCTCGGGCGTTCCCTCAGCGATAAGGATTTCGGGCGGCAACGGTTGCTTTCGATTTTCGAAAAGGCTGAAAGTGGTAGCCGAAGGCTCGGACAGATTGCCGGATTTATCTACCGCCACAATATAGTAGTAATACTGAGTATTTGGCGCGGCCGATTTATCCTCCCAATAGCCGCTATCAGGCGGGCTTAGGGCGTTGTTGAGACGGGTGAAAAGACTTTCAGGTATTTGGCTGCGGTAGATTATAAAGCCGGCCAAATCGGGCTCCGGTATCACCTTCCAACTAAGCGTCACTCCCATCGCCGATGATTTGGCGATTACCTCTTGGGGGATGGCGGGGGGCTGGTTGTCTTTGGGGCAAAGCATCAGCGGCCGCTTTGGGCTTTCGTTGCCTGCGATATCAATCGAGACTACAGCGTAGTAATAGACCCGTCCGTTTTGAACAGTGGTATCGAGGAATGCCCCTGTAGGAAGCTCGTTTGATTCGTTGGAGTAGAAGAGCATTATAGGCCTGTCGTTCAAGCGCTCAAATGGTCCTTCCTTCGCCGAAGCGCGGTAAACGGAGAAGAAAAAGGCTCCGGTGTCGGCCGGGTTTACCTGCCACTCCAAACGAACCTGATTGTCTGATGCTTTCCCCTTGAAGTTGAGCGGGCCATTTAAATCAAACGGGGCTTTGCCAAAGATAACAGCGGAGGAGTCCGAATAAGGTGATTCCTTTCCCTCGGTATTGACCCTGGTTACGGCATAAATATATTTATTTCCTTTTTTGACATCTTTATCGAGGTACGAAAGGCCAAGGGCCTCGCGTAAAGGCGGATCGAGCATAGTAAGAACCAGAACTTTTTCCTCTCGATTTTCAATCATTCGCCAGAATTCTGTCTTGTTATCAATTTTTACAAAACCCAATAGGAGATTTAATTCCTCTCCAAGCCGACTCTCAAGTTCCGCCAACGTCTTAACTCGGGCCACCGGGCGGTCATTTATTTTTTTGAATGTATTTTTCCCGGACTCTTTTTTGTAAATATTATAGCCGATCCACCCGCCAGTCTGGGAGGCGCTGCTTTGGCTCAAGATATCACGGCCGATAAGAAGCCGAACACCGTCGGGGCCGGATATCGCGGCGACACCATATTCACCCTGTTGAGCTCGGCAGGGATTTGCGAACAGCACAACGCAAAACCCGATTAATGCCATTTGGATTATTTTCATCATCTATCTCCAATTCCTCAAATTTACCAAGTGAGGTTGTAATCCCAACCTGAATTGCAGTTGTAGTTGGCCGCCAGAGAAATATTAAAACAAGCGGAGCCGCCACAGGGGAATATCCAAGCCCAGCAGACACTCCAACATCCGCTATTGCGATTACAGCAACCGATCCAGAGCTTCAAAGTGGCGCTGGCGCTGCCATAGGCGCTTAGGCAATTCTGCACATTCTGAATAGCCACTTCCATGTTTACGGTGGCCGATCCGCCGATAATCCAGAGGTCTGCATAGCAATCGAAAGTGAATTTGGCTCCGGCGGCGAGGTCGCCGTTCCAGTTAACCATAAGATAAGCCCAGGTATCAATGCTCATGCTCCAACGATAGCCGCTGGCTCCGGTATGATAGTTAAGATCAGCATGGAATCCATTGATGGTTTGGTTGTCGGGATGGTAAGTGACGGGGAATGTGTGCATCCAACCATTGTAATTGTTGGCGGCGCAAAGCGTGGAATTGAGTTGCGCAAGTCGGAAGAAATTCAACGAAGCGCCTCCTCCGACATACCAGTATTGCCCCGATTGTACATCAACATTAATCTGCGCGGAAACCTCGACGCCGGATCTGTTGAACCCGAATAGGATATTGCCAGTGAATCGATCATGGGCGAAATCGAGATTGATGGTGGCCTCACCAAGCTGCATTCCGGAGAAGGCAATCACTTGAGCGTTGCCGTTGATTATCGGCCCATCAGGCGTTCTCATTACCCGGAGATATGCATTAAGGCGTACTGCCTTCTCAAGCTGCCCGACTGTGACGCCGCCTCCCAAACCGAATATCCAGGTCCCTTCCTGATAACCAACCTCACCGGACACTTCTACAATAGTGAAGGTGCCGATCGGAATATTTATACCAGCTCTGACCTTGATCCACCAATCGGAGGTTCCGGCGTAACGGAACTGACAGGCGGCGTTCAAGACTGGCTGAACCACCAGGGTACCGCTGCCCTCGAACTTGTCATCTGACCATGAGGCCTCGACAGCCACTAAAACCGGCCCGGCGTTAAAGCTGATACTTATTTGCTCAAGATTGAATGTGCCGTCTTCATAGAAACGAAAGTTGCCAGCCTGAACATGCAGAGTTGGAATATCAAATGCCACGTTGCCTCTCACAAAGATGAAACGGCCTCGATCATCGCGATTGAATTCGATTGATTGAAGCTGGACTGTGAGAATGCTGGCGAAGGTCTTACTTTGGTTGAACTGAATGACTCCGGAAAACTCGTTTTCCTCGGTATATTTCAAATTGCGGAATAGAACAGGCTGACTGATACGGGGGATAGTTAAGCCGCCCGAAAACTGGAAGTATCGCACTCGAGTGGCCTCATCGGTTCCAAATTCGAGAGATTCTATTCTAAACTGCGACGAGAGAACATTGATGGTTCCGGAAGCGCTATCGGCTGTGACGATCAGACTTAAGAAGTCACCCTCGGGCGAAATGCGCAGATTGTTGAAGCCGAATGTTCGCCCAAGCGCCCCGACTACAATCGCGCCGTCAGCGCGGAAGCCGGAAGCATTCCAGGCGGCAATGCTATCGATAACGCGGAAGGAGCCGATGGCAATTTCTATTGGTGGGGTTGTTTTAACACCCACTCCCACAAATTCCAGCCTTCCGGTCGATTCGTTTTTCTTGATGTTAAGATCCTCAATGCCGATCTCTCTGGTTAATCTTGGGAATCGCAACGCTCCGTAGTAATGGAAGCCCGCAGAGTCTATGGTCGTGCGGGCGTAATCGACCGAGATGCTGAAACCCCAGAACGTGGCACTGACGCTATTGCCGTTGACCGTAAGGCCATAGTTTGCCCCCTCGGCGCCGTGATAAACACCATCAGCCCAAAAGGCCGGGGCAAGATTACGCTCGATCTTTTCCGTTGCCCAGGCGGAGCCTGGAATCCACCGTGGAATGGCATTTTCCATAACCAGGTCGCCGCGAATTTCGCCGACATGCAGCGAATCTACCATTTGAGCATAAAGATATCCGCCGCTGGTATCGCAGAGGGTTGCCTCGAGTCTGCTGAAGACTTTTACTGGCACTTGAGTGACTGAAAGCGCAAACCTCGATGACAGCGGTGCGTATCGGGAATCGACTTGGAGATCGTTGAAATAGAATCGGAAATTGTTGTCAGCCAGACGCAGAACCGGAGTAGTCGGGACCCTGACGATCGCCCCTATGACTCTCTTATTTCCGCCCCCGAGATCGGCAATGGAGTCGACCTCTATGGCAAAGCCGAAGACAGAATCGATGGGCGAATCTTCCAATCGGATGATTAGTGAATCAAGCTGCTGTCCAACGGCCAGATTAATATTTTCAAGTCGGCCGGTTCTATAGCCGACTTTGGAAGCCGTCAGAACAATATTGTTTCCAGCGGGAACGTGACGCAATACGAAGCGTCCCGCCTCAGTTGTCAGATTATTGATAAAGCTGTTTCCCTCGATTTCAACTGACGCAGCCTGAATAGGACTGCCAGCCGATGTTCGGACAAACCCCGAAATGCGGCCGCCACGAGTCAGGGCAATCGTAACGGGCAGATTGGGGCCATTGGCAATTTCAACATTAGTGGAATGGCCACAGTAATCTATTGAATCATTTTCTCCTGAGGGCGGAGCGAATTCGACCCTGGTTGGGCCGACTGGCAAGCCGTTATACGAAACCGTACCGGCCGGATCTGTTTGCTGATCTTCCTGTCCTGTAATTTTAACTGTAATATTGGGTACTGGATTGCCAGTAGTAGAGTCTCTAACAATAAATGTAATGCTTCCCTTGTAAGATGACATGACCATATTTACTATGGTCGTCTCTTGGGC
The DNA here is from genome assembly GCA_963817915.1 of uncultured candidate division Zixibacteria bacterium. Classification (GTDB taxonomy): domain Bacteria; phylum Zixibacteria; class MSB-5A5; order UBA10806; family UBA10806; genus CAWFQL01. The sequence goes on along the minus strand of CAWFQL010000012.1, from coordinate 281,204 downwards.
AGCGACTTCCAGGTTGTGGGTCGTGTCGGCATAACCAGGATTGTGGAATTCGAGACGTACGGATCCCGAAGGCATTCCCGCAATATAATACGAGCCGTCTGCCTGACTGACCTCGGATATATTCGGAGCATCCGGCGAGGTGATGATGACACCGAAAAGTGGTGCCTGCTGATCATCACTAACGGTTCCCTGAACAAATCCACTGGGGCGATCAAGTGTAGCATCAATTCTAATTGACTGCCCGGCAACAACGGTAATTGGACCTGCTGCTTCATATGCATCATAGCCAGATTTATAAATGATCAAGGATGAATAAATTGCGGGAGGGATATCGCCTAAAACATATCCTCCATCGGGATTTGTGTAGGCGATAGGATCTTCCAGAATACGGGACGGGTCAGGTGCTACTGCATCAGAGCGTTGCGATACCAACCGCACTTCGGCATCACCGACGGGGATACCATCAAGCGCGCTGATGACTGTACCGTAAATAATCGCCTGCGCGTGAGAAAGCTCCACGTCAAAATTAAGACGAGGGCTATCGGATGTGATCCTGGCCGGTAAAAGTGTGCTATTGAATCCCTGCGCCTGGACAAAGACTGCATAGCGGCTGGTAATTTGATCGAAATTGTTCAGGGGAATATCAACAAATGTGAACGCGCCGAATTGATCGGTTGTATCGGGGCCATAAAGCGGCAAAGCCTCGAACGGCGGCTGATTGAAATCCTCAGGGTCGTCGGGGAACGCAAAGCCAGTATCGGCATAAACAAAAACCCGGGCCATCGAGATAAGCGAATCAGTACCGGCAATCCTCACGGTTCCGGTAATTCCACCAACCTTAAGTCTTATGGCGTACGATCCCAGATCCTGGAGGGGGCCGCCATAAATTGTGAATTGACTGGATTGCAGACTATCGTATTGAGGATCGTTTATAATAATATAGTAATTATCCCCTCCGGGAATATGAGTCATGCTGAATACGCCAAGGCTATCGGAGCGCGCCGAAGTAATTTGCCTGTTCACATTCTCCTGTGATGGCTCGCCTCCGCTGGTATCGGGAACCAGAACAGTGCCAATCTGCCACAACTGAACTATTATATTCGAGACCGGAAGATTTGAGTACATATCTACCAAGTGTCCGTTTATATCCGCGTAGTTTTCACCAACGAGAATATCAAAATTTGCGATATCGCCATGGCCGTACTGATCGAGGCCGATACGGCAGGCCGCAAGATAGCCGGTCGGTTGAGCACAAATTTTAAAGTAAGTACCATCGCGGACATCATCGAAACTGAAAAAACCCTCGTTATTTGAAATGGTCGTTAGAGATTCGGGTAAATCGATATACTCATCACCATTGGGCCCGCTCTGAGATTCAACAAGACGCAAGACGATCTGACTTTGAGAAAGCGGTTGGGACGTTCCGGAATCGAGCAGCCGCCCGGAGATGGTGCGGTATACCGGCCCCGGTGGGATCGGAGGCGTAGTATCGCCAAATGCAAAGCCCCATATCTCGCTTCTACCCTGATTTTCAGATGGCGGATATCCGTATTGATCGAGAGCCTGAACCTGCCAGACGTAAGTTTTGCCCTGTTCCAATGGCAAAGCATCAAGCGGATATAAATAATTTGGAGCTGTAATCTCAAAAGTTTCTAATTGAGGGATATTGGCCTCGATGGCCTGTTGCGGGGTTTGGCCTTGAAGGATCTCAGCAATTCTCAAATTGTACACAATCTGAAACTGCACCGGAACCTGCAGCGGCGTCCACTGGAAAAGAGGATAATCGGAGACAACTATTTCACCATTTGAAGGATAGATTAAACCCGGAGGATCGGGGTATACAATGTAGAACTCGGTACAGATGTTATCAACCAGGACCGCACCTTCCAGATTTTCCAATCTCAGACAGGCCTGATATTGACCCTCGGGCAGACGACCGGTCATGGCTATATCGCTCCGAAGGCCTTCATCATAATCCGCATTTTCATAATCGGAGAAACTGGTGTTATCCAGAATAGTGGCTGGTGGGCTCGAGGGAATAAGGATCGGGGTGCTAGTGGCAGAGATAATCGTTTGTTCGCGGTTTCGCAGCAAACGCAAAAACAATCTGATGCTTTGTTCGCTACCCGTATTATTGTAAACGGTTAAATAGCCCAAATTAGGATTGGATTCCCAATCGCTGACGTAGGGCGAGGGATAGGGCTGCATGAATACAGTAGCACTCCAATCGCTTTGAGCATATGCCGGAACGCCAAAGTAAAGCAGCGCGATGGCGCATGAAGCCAAGATTTTGAGCTTCAAATGGCCTCCTATTTCAAGTGATTAATTCATCTGGGAATCATTAAAACTATCTGCATGCAAGAAACAAAAACCACCAACAACGTTTGTTTAAGATGCATAATATATTGATTTAAAAGGATTGCTCGATTGGACCTTTAAGCGGGCCAACATAACAGAATGTTTTTGGCTAATTAGATCTTTCACCAATGCCATTTTTTTACCACTAAACTTGTCCGATCATCAAACCTATCACCAACATAATAATGGCAATAGAGACCCATATCCGTAGCATAGAATAGATATCCCACAATGTCAATTCAAAAATAGAGGGCTTATTCCTTTTTGTCGAATTAAGCTATCTTAAATATATTATGCGATTCATCATGCTATTGAAGGCACAATCTGTTCAGTTGATAATTTTACTTTGCAAATATTATAACGAGCATATTCGGAATCGGTTGATGATGAATGGATGGATCAATATATATTGCTAAAAGGGCAGAAAAGTCCGTTGACATCTGCTAACGCTATTCCCAAATCATAATTAAATGGCGAAAAATGAATGCGGAGAGACTGGGATTTGAACCCAGGAACCCCTTTTGGGGGTTACACGCTCTCCAGGCGTGCTCCTTAGACCAACTCGGACATCTCTCCGAAATACCGCTCTAAACCCAAGATAGTCCGGCAAAACCAGCTTGTCAAGATGCAGTTTTCGACGATTTTTTGAAGGCTATTGGCGGGCATATTCTGAAAATAGGTGGACACGCTGGATGTTTATCTGATATATATTGGCGGAGAAATAATGACCGAATATGACGATTCAGGTGCTCTTAAATGGAACTATGCAATGGCCTTGGGAATAGATCAGTGTTGCTTATTGCTAGAACTCAATAGCATTTATTCTTAGAAACGAGAGTAATGAAATGAAATATCTATATTTGTTGCTTGCCACGTTAACGCTTTCGGGCAATTTCGAATGGTCATTTCCTCCTCACAGGGCTCAATTAAAAGGGCTCTTTGGATTTCAGATGGATTCATTATCAAATCCTGAAATTGATTCGCTATTGATAGAAAACGCGAAATCAATCCTAATAAAACATCATCCAATCGATACAACTCAAATTTCAATAATAGAAAAAGGGAAATTTCAAAATCTGCAAGGGGTCTATTTTTGTTGGTTCAGGGAGGATGGAGTGTATTCTGAACCCGAAAGTCCCATCAAATTATTCTTTTTTAATAAAAATACAAATAATGTCTATCATTATGGGGGTGATCTCAAAGGCTTCAATGGCGTTTTTTGCCATGAACTTCGCAACAATTTATCCTCTTCATATGTATTGGAATTGCTAACGCTTTACTTTCATACTCGAACAGAATTGAGTATGTATTGCATACTTTCAAGCGTTGATGATTTCAATAATGATTATGATCAATTTTATAATTTCGCTGATTCCTCTCATAATTCCGCAAAAATAAATTATATGCGAAATGAAAAATTGCAGGCTTCAAACATCGTCACCGCCCCAAAATGGCAGAAAGATATTGGTTTTTACTTAATCGATTTTTATACACTTGGCGGAAATGATTTAGAGCATTGGGTTTTTCGAGCATATGATGATTCATTAAATATCGCTAAACATGAAGTGATAATGAAAAATATGGGGCCATATCTTCATATTCGATAATTTCCTCTTATTTATCTTATAGAAAATTGATGTATGTAGCACCCGACAAATCCATATCTTTTTCAGATTGACTTGCTCATCATATCTCGATAATTTCAATCTCCATGGAAAACTATAAAAGACTGCTTGAGATTGCCGCTATATTGCGCGGGCCCAACGGTTGCCCGTGGGATAAAGAACAAGATCATAAATCGCTAAAACCTTACATTATCGAAGAGGCCTACGAGGTCATCGAGGCGATCGAATCAGCCGATGATGCCAAATTTGCCGAGGAGCTTGGCGACCTGCTCGAACAGATCGTCATGCACGCCCAACTGGCCAAAGAACGAGGCGCATTCGATATGGAAACTGTAGCAGGCAAAATCGCCGACAAGCTCATCGAACGGCATCCCCATGTTTTCGGCGACCGTAAGGATTTGACATCCGAAGAGGTCCTGCATAATTGGGAGCAGATCAAGCTGAAAAAAGCCAATAATACGAATTACTCGGTTCTGCAAGGTGTGCCGAAAGCATTGCCTGCTCTGCTTAAGGCATATCGCGTTCAGGAGAAGGTTGGACGCTACGGTTTCGATTGGAAAAAGCCTGATGATGTGATAGTCAAAGTCAAAGAGGAAATCCGCGAATTTGAAGAAGCCTTAGCGTCAGGTGAAAAGACAAAACAAGAGCACGAACTCGGCGATCTGCTTTTCTCACTTGTTAATCTTGGAAGGCACCTCGGTATGCAGCCCGAGGAAGCATTGAATGGCACAATACGCCGATTTATAAATCGATTTCAATATATCGAGGACAGGCTCAGAGATAAGGGCAAGACTCTCTCGGATTCGTCTTTGGAAGAAATGGATCACCTCTGGAATGAGGCCAAAACAAAATTGCCTTAGGCGGTAAATATAAATAACCATTGGTTCCCTCTGGTCGTGTCCGGCAGCCGCCGGATGTGACCCGACAGCGACTTGGTAGGCAGGTCACGACCGCCTATAGCGGTCTACGACCTGCCTAAACGCGAAACCATAAATAAAAAATTTGATAATAATAAAAAGGCGAGGCCATGACGACCTCGCCTTTTTCAGTCTTAACTCCGGTTATTGCTGGACCGGAACTATTTCAATTCTTCTATTCTGAGCTCTGCCATCCGGTGTGGCATTATCTGCGATAAAGAATTTCGGGTCCTCACCGTATCCCTTAGCGGTCATTCTCTCAGCAGGCACACCCTTAGATGCCAGATAATCCATTATCGCAGAAGCACGAGTCTGCGAGACCTTCAGATTGCTTCTCTCGGAACCCAGAGCGTCGGTGTAGCCATTGATCTCGATCTTAAGGTTTGAGAATGCCTTCAATGTCTCAGCAAGGCCATCGAGCGCGGTCTTGGCCGCCTGGTCTGGTTCAAATGAGCCTGCAGAGTATGTGATATGCAGCACCAGCTTTTCCGTGAACGGCTTCGCCTTGGGGCAGCCGAACTCGTCGACCGCAACTCCGATAGGAGTATCGGGGCATTTATCGAGACCATCCGGCACGCCGTCCTTATCGCTATCAATAGCGACACCATTAGCATCGACTATGGCGCCTTTAGGCGTATTCGGCTCCTGATCCTTATAATCCGGCACTCCGTCACCATCGGTATCGAGTGGGCATCCATGAACATCCACAGCGATGCCCGGAGGCGTATCGGGGCATTTATCGAGACCATCGCAAACACCATCTTTATCGGTATCAAGCGGGCAGCCGGTTATGTCGACAATGCATCCCTTGGGCGTATCAGGACATTGATCCAGGCCATCATAGACACCGTCGCCATCCGTATCCAATGGACAGCCGTATTGGTCTACAATCGCTCCTATGGGTGTGTCAGGGCATTGGTCGTATTTATCTTTCACTCCGTCTTTATCTGAATCGCGGGAGCCGCCGAAATAATAAGTTATTCCAATCGATGGTTCCAAATATCCCCCGAACGGCCTATCCTTGAAACCTGACCAATCGCCGCTGCCGTAAAATCCCTTGGGCATATCAGTAGAAAGATTAGACAAACCCTTCGAGAATTTGATCTGTCCATCAATCGATATTTTCTCGCCGATCCAAAAATTCAGGCCCGCCCCAAATTTAAGATTAAGATCGCTGACCTTAAATGAGCTATCGCCCACCTGAGTCTTGACCGACCAATTATCCATTCCAAGGCCAAAAATCAAATAAGGTTGAACACTACCCTCGGGCATAAAATAGTAATTTCCAGTAAGGCCAAGTAGAAGCCCGTTTAATTTCGTATAGGCTCTATCGGATGAATTCATTTTGAATGTCTGATCAGCGCTTGCCGTTGAGTCGTCATATGTCGAGGCATATCCGGCAGTGAGATTCAATACAAGTTGCTTCGATAATCCATATCGAAGATCCAGGGAACCATTCAGACCCATCATATATCGCTCGAAATCGCCGCGTGGCGATGTATAGTTCGAGCCCCTGAACATCGGCGCGAACACCGGCCCGCGAAGCCCGACACCGAATTTGCCATTCCACTCGAGGGCATTGGCCGAAATCGCGAATGATGATATAATCAATATTATAATGAGCATCCTTACTCTCATTTAATCCTCCCGCATATCCATTTATTTCTTTAACGATGATTCAATTTTTTTCGATATTTGTATTTTGGGCAATGCCCCGACCAGTCGATCCATTTCATTGCCTTTTTGAAATAATATCATAGTCGGAATGCTTCGAATTCCCAATTGCGCCGCCGTCTTAGGGCTTTTTTCGACATTAAGCTTGGCAAAGACAACGCGCCCTCCGTATTCATTGGATAATTCATCCAATACGGGAGCGATTGCCTTGCATGGCCCGCACCATTCGGCCCAGAAATCAACAAGAACAGGCGATTTAGATTCAAGCACTACCGATTTAAAATTCGTATCATTTACTTCTACCATTATATTCATCCTTCATCCAAAAACGATTATTCCCTGGTTCAAACATTATAATTGATTGTACCTTCAAAATTGAACGTCAACAAGTTATTTTTCTATATAATAATTGTCGGGCATATTGCATGTTTTATTAATCCTGGCGGCTATATAGGTCAATTTAGCTCAGGATAGATACCCAATTGCCGACTTCAATGTCAATTTAGCCATGATGATTTTATAGTTGGCGAGATGGAGCCCCTGCTCGGCATTGGAAAGATCGATTTCGGAATCGATCAAATCGGATGTCAATATCAACCCTTCATTAAATCGCGCTTCAGCAATTTCAAGAGCCTTCTGTGCCAATATCAGCTGCCTGCGCGCCAGATCGAGACCATTGGTGACGGTTTCGAGATCGATCGACGCCGATTGAATCTGCGATCTTATTTGCGGCTTGAGGTCGTTGATAAAATTACTAATCTTCTTCATTTCCGAACGATTATACGACAACTGGCCCTTGCGATTGAAACCATCGAATATCAGCCAATTCAGTGATAATCCTAAATTCCATGAGCTTTCAATTTTATTCAGGTCCGGTTGATAGCCATTCTGCCAGTCATATTTGGCATTGAGAAAAAGACTGGGAAAGTATGAGCTTTTGGCTACCGAAAGATTTTCCTGTTGAATCGAATATCCGATATTCAGTCTTTTGAATTCATTGCGCGTTTCCGGCTCGTATACCAATGTTTCCGGGATGGCGATCATTATCTCTTCAAGCGAACCCAATGGTTCGAAATTGCCCGCAGTGCTCAATCCGATTATGGCCTTCAACGATTCCCTGGCTTTATTATAATCGCCCATGGCCGAATTGTAATTGAACATGAATTGAGATTGCAGCAATTCGGTTCTCAATCGATCCAGGTCGATGGCCTGACCTTGTTCGATTCTCGATTTTATGATTTCAACTTTCTCTGACGCCCGTTTAATATTATCAGATTGTGTCGAAAGATTCTCTTTGGCCAGAAGCATAGCCGCGAATGCCCGTACTGTGTTATCGAAAATCATTCTGCGGTGGTCTTCTCTATCGAGCTTTGCCGATTCGACACTCTGCGTCGAAATCCGTTTCAGGGCTGGCCGCCTGCCGAATGTGAAAATCTCATGCGATAAAGCGACTCCGAAATCATATCGATCCAACGGATTGAATTGTATCGATGTCAGTCTTCCGGTCGATGGGTTGGGAATCTCGATTGAGCTCGTCTTGGATACTCTCGTATATGTCGAATATAAGCTTAGTTTGGGATAATAAGATGATTTGACCTGCTCGATACTGAATTCGCCGGACCGGATGGCGTCTTCCCTGGCTTCGAGACCGGCGTTGTTGGTGAACGCCATCTTCAGGGCTTGATTGAAATCGAGGCTGTCAATTTTTTCCTGCGCCTGCAGATAATTCGTTGAGATCGATAATAAAAGCGTTAATAGAATAATCCGCTTCATGAAATCACATCCCGCACACCATAGACTATTTTATTCAAGAATTATCGTGTCCTCGCGAGACTGCCCGGTGGATACCAGCCATATCGGCACGCCGGTTTTCTCTTCGATAAAATCCAGATACTTTCTTGTTTCTTTTGGAAGGTCATCAACTTTTTTCGCGCCACGCGATTGCTGGCTCCACCCGGCGATTTTCGTATATATCGGCTGTGCCTTGCAGAAATCGGGATTGTTGGCGGGAATATCGGGAGTACGATGACCATCGATTTCATATGATTCGCAGACATTGATTTGATCAAGGCCATCAAGGACATCGAGCTTGGTAATCGCAAGTTTGGTTATACCATTGATCCTGATGATCCTCTTCAATGACACCATATCGAGCCATCCGATTCTTCTTGGACGGCCTGTCACCGAGCCGAATTCACCGCCCTTTATCCTGATCTCTGTCGCGGTATCATCCTGGATTTCGGTGGGGAACGGTCCATGACCAACACGGGTCGTGTAAGCCTTCACTACGCCGACAGTGGAATTCAAATAAGACGGCGGAATCCCCAGTCCGATAAATATCCCGCCAATAGTCGTATGCGATGATGTCGTATATGGGTAAGTGCCAAAATCGATATCGAGCAGCGAGCCCTGCGCTCCCTCGAACAGCACCTGCTTGCCGGAATTCAACATATCCATGATTTTCGGACCGACATCGGAAACCAGTCTTTTTAAAAGCGGCTCGTATTTTATCAAGTATTTATATAGGGCGGCGATATCGGTCATCCATTCGTTGCCTTCGCTGCCATCCATTTCCTTATAGATAATTGAAAGCTGTTTCAGCCTCGATTCTATCATCTCTTTATCAAATAGATCCGCCACCCTTATGCCAATTCGCGATGCCCTGTCGGCATAGGCGGGCCCGATTCCACGCTTGGTAGTATCGAGCGCGTTATTGCCTCTGCAGGCATCCTCGTAGACATCCTTGAGCTTATGCAACGGCAATACCAGATGAGTGGCGTAATCAATGAATAATCTGCCGCGGGTTGAGATGCCTCGCTTTTCAAGTTCAGTTATTTCCGATTCCAGCACTTCGGGGTCGCAGACCACTCCCGCGCCGATAAAACATAGCTTATCGTTATGCAGTATCCCCGACGGCAACAATCTCAGTATGAATTTCTCACCATTTCTGACTATCGTATGACCGGCGTTGGAGCCGCCGCCGAATCTCGCTACTCCGGCGCAGGATTCGCTCAGATAATCGACAATTTTCCCTTTGCCCTCATCCCCCCATTGGAGCCCCAATACCGCTATACCACTACCCGTCATGCTTTATCCTTTCCGCAATCCAACGCCAGATTAAATCGTTGCCAACCCCTGTTTTCGCAGAATGCAGCACCGGGAATATTGCTTCGCCCCCCAGATGCTTTAATTCCTCCGCAGTCTTTTTTACAATCAGACTGCCTTCCTGACGGGTTAACTTATCAGATTTTGTCAGTATAAGACAAATATTTTTTTTCTGAATTTTCAGATATTCGATCAGCTGTATCTCCTCGTCCTGCAAGCCCCGACGGCTGTCTATGAGAATACAAAACCCCTTGAGATTCTTCGAGCCTTCGATATAAGCCTCGATTATCTTCTGCCAGTTCTGACGGGTATCCATCGACACCTTGGCGTATCCGAATCCGGGCAGATCCACAAAATGCATGAAATCCCGTCCCGGCTTATCGCTGAGCGCGAAATAATTGAGAAGCCTGGTTTTGCCCGGCGCTTTGGCGACCTGGGCGAGATTCCGCTTCTTCACCAATGAATTTATCAGCGAGGATTTGCCGACATTGGAACGGCCGCCGAACGATATCTCCGGCAGGCTCGATTTGGGCGCCATTTTGTAATCAGGGTATGACCCCACGTATTTTGCGTCTGTCAATTTCATCATAGCTCCGCCGCCAGTATACGATGACAATGGCTCATTGGCAAGGCTTGTGAATTATCGGCCGGATTGATGATGACATAGATGAGTATATATTGCGCGTCAGGGCTTGCCCTGACCGCATACAACGGCAGGATGCGGTCACGGTAAACCGTGACTCGCAGGAAGCTTGTAGCCCAAAACCCTTGTGGTTTTGGGTCATTTTCCCAAATCTCTTCGAGATTTGGGCTACTGACTTCGCAGAACCTATCGTCATTTCCCAAGGAAAATGACCTACTAACGGTCCCTCCAAACTGGATACTTTTGGGGCAGTCGATGACGACTGCCGCACTTCAGTGGAATACTTTTCCGGCAGGTAGAGACGCAAAATCTTGCGTCTCAACGATTGAGACTCGAATGGGATATTCTATTTACTAGAGACATGCGATCGCATGTCTCTACAGAAGCCGCAGATAATAAGACGTCATTTCCCAGGGGAAATGACCTACGACGGTCCCTCCAAACTGGATACTTTTGGGGCAGGCGGGATGCCTGCCGCCAATTAATGGTTTTGCTATTTACTTTTTTTGACCCACCATTTTGCCAGGGATGGCAGTAGCGCCAATTGACCGATAGACGCTGCAATTCCAGGAAGCAAAGCAACAGATAAATATGTTATATTGATGACTGCCCCGCCGGTGATGAGCGTGGTAATAATGAAGATAATTCTACCAGTTAGCAAACCAATCGCCACGGACAAATAACTATTCAAGCGAAGTTGCCCTTTTAGTAAGCCGATGACAAATCCGTACGCGAACAATTCGGCAATAATTGATGGCAAAATAGCTGGCAAAGGGTATCCGGAAATGGCATAACTGGCTAAGGGCGATAAGGCACCCACCAAGGCTCCACCACGCCAACCGTAAACCAGCCCCGCTATTATCACAGGCCAATGCATCGGGAGGAGAATCCGAACCGGAGCGCCGGCTAAATGTGCCATCGATGGCAAAAGCACGGCCGCCGAGATCAACAGGAATTGGAAGGCAAGCGATTTGACCGACCATGCGGCTAAGGTTACCGGGCTTATGTTAATTTCTGCAGGGGAATTCTTGGACATTGGCAGTTCCTTTCACTCTATTTTAATTAACACGAAATCAATCATTATTGGAAAATAAATAAAATCAACAACACAGCGCAAGTGATAAAATTAAGAAGGCCTCCTTGAAATAGCTACAATTTATGTCTCGGACTCGGATGTCTCCTATATGCAAACGCATAATAACCACAAGTTGAGCTGAATAGTCTGGGATAAAACAAATACCGCCCTAAGGGCACGCCGACCTATAGCGGGTTATCGTCGGGTCAGGCGATCCGACACACACGCAAATATTGTTACAATCTACACGCCACCAGCGCCGGTTCGTCGATCGGATTTACGATTACGAATTTGGGCTCTGTTGACGGGGTGATCTCGATACGCAGGCCGGATTGGCGTCTGCCATCGCTATAGCGAGCCACGATAGACGCGGCGGCCGCAATCAGATTGTCATCGATCTGTCCGCGCAGCAGGCCGGTCGGCGATGGGAAATCCGCGGCCTCCAATATAACATCATTCTCTTTGGCCAACGAACGTATCGCCTGATTTTCGGCATCGTCATGTCCGATCACTAACTTGGCATTCGCCCCCAGCCGGAAATGCCGTCCGACTCGAAGCAGATTGAGATCGTCAAATGTTACATCTGATTTATATTTCAATAAATCCCTGAGCCGGTCGGAGTAATTTCGGTCTGTCAGCAGGCATCCACCCGCGGGGTTGGGATATTCGGTCAGCCCGAATTCCTTCGCCAGCGCCATCTGGCGTTTACGGGTACGCCCCTCGATATCGAGCAGCCAGTCTCGTTGGATAAGCCCTTCTTTTTCTGGCAATGTCTGCGGAAGCAGCCGTCCCGAAAGCGGCCTGACCAGCCTGCCCTCGAGCCCGCATTCCCTGGCAACTAAATCGAGCGCGAAACGGCGTTGCGACATCGGTCTCTGCCCCAATACTTCGCCCGTGATTATGAAATCGGCATTGACCATTTCGAGATAGCTCTTGGCTTCTTGGATCATCAAAAGCCGACAATCGATGCAGGGATTCATATTTTTCCCGTGCCCGTGACGGGGATTCTTGACTATCTCTATGAATTTTTCTCCAAGATGGGATAATTTGACCTTGAAGCCGAATTTATTGGCGGCGGGATAGGGATTGGACCCGCACGACGACGAATCGGTGGCATCGCATCCGAAATGGGTCATAAACGTAATGGCCTCGACTTCGACACCGTATTTCATCATCTGCAAAACAGACAATGTCGAATCAAGGCCACCGGAATATAAAGAAATAGCCTTAACTTTCCTGCTCTCACTCATGACAAGAAAGAACTAAAGCTTATTATTATCTAAGTCAATAGCAAAACTACGCAGTCTTGGCTACTGCCGGTTGCTGCTTTTTGTTTTTCCTGCGGGCAAACGGGTAGAATGTATCGTAGTCAAGCGATGCCAAACTTACCGAGCCCAATGACTTCGTGACTCTTTCCTGTTCGCCCTTCCAGAAGCTGTGCATGGCGCATCCGCCCTTACGAGTGCATTCCTGCTGCTCGTTCGAATGTCTGATGCAATCATTGACCGCGATCTTCCCCTGCATGGCCTCGATGATCGAAAGGAAGGTTACCTTGTCTCTCTGTCTGGCCATCCGATAACCGCCATTGATACCCTTGTAGCTTGTGAGGAATCCCTGGAGCGATAATTCTTTCAGGATCTTGGCGAGGTATTCGCGCGGCACCTTTTCAGCGTCCGAGATCTCATTGATAGAACAAATTTTATCGTCTTCCCAGGCCGCGATGTAAACCATTGCTCTGAGCGCGTAATCGGATTTCCTTGATATTTGCATAATTTTTCTCCTTAATTAGTGGAGTTAATCAGTCCACTTATCTTCATATTACAAATCATAATACTCCAGGTCAAGTCAAAACGTTCCCAAAAATTAAAAATAATTCTACTTTTTGTCCACAATCTTATAAGGCCTTGTTAAGTAAGGCGTTAATTCAAATACTGGTGATGTTCTTGCAGGCAACGCTGATGTTTCTTCTGAACATTTCGTTGCTAATTTCGCTTATGTTGCTGCCCTTGAACTTTTGCTTCACATCGCATTGGGTCATCTCTAATAATGTCTTCATATCCAGATTCAAGAGATCAGCCCTGGGCGTTAAACGTGGATTTGTAGTGCACGGAATCCCTGAATTGAACGGGCAGGCCAACTGGCAAATATCGCAGCCATAAATAATGTTACCCATCTTAGATGATATATCAGCCGGTATAACTTTTTCATTCTCAAGAGTATGATAAGATATACATTTATTGACGTCGACATTATGATCCGAGACTATCGCATGTGTTGGACAAGCATCGATACATTTGTGACATTTCCCGCAATCGCCTTTTACCGGTTCATCGAAATCAAGTACTAGATTTGTTACAATTATGCCTAAGAAATGAAAACTGCCCCTGGCCCTGTTTCCATCGCTCTTGCGAGAAGGTCGAAAAATCATCAACCCGTTTTTGCCCTGAAAACCAAGCCCGGCCTTAATTGCGAATGTTCTTTCAGAAACGCGCGATGAATCAACCATGACCTTGAAGTGGAAATCCGGAACGAGTTCCTTTATAGATTCACAAAGGGCATTGAGCATATCTTTAAGCAGAATGTGGTAATCATCGCCACGCGCATACAATGATACATACCCTTTTTGGGGGTCATTCAACGGCTCGCTATAATAATTCACAGCACAGGCTATAACCGATTTCGCATCGGCCAGATGCAATGTCGGATCGAATCTTCTTCGGGTATCGTTTTCAAGATATTCCATCTCGGAATGATAACCTTTGGAAAGCCATTGCTCGAATTGATTATGGCCGACCGGATCATACTCCGCCGATGTAACCCCAATCGCGGAAAATCCAAGCTCAAACGCTTTTTCAATTATTGCGGTTTTTATATTATTTTCCATTGGTCAAACATAATATATCAATATTGAATTATTCAACATTAATCGCGTTCTTCAACCGAGTAGTTGATGGCGAATTTCTCCTTACCGCCTTTAGCTACATTAACCGGAATCACCAACCGAGCTTCCTTCAGAAAGCATAATGATTTATTTCCCGAACTGCAATAATATAGATTCAAGTCGACAGTTACGACGGCCTTCCCTTTGGTCAGTTTTTTAATAGGAAATACAATTGTGCCGGATGCTTTCCTGGCATCGCTTTGACCGATGGAGATAATCTTAGTCGAGTTGGATTTAATTTTAACATCGAATGGCGCCTCGTCTTCAAATTTAGATCTCGGCGGCAATGAAATATTCAAGGTCAGGTTCTTTGCTATGGGTGAAATAGTGATTTCCGGCAGATTTACAATCGCTCCTCGAAACTCATCTTCGGTTTTTGATGAAGTTTTATCTCGCACCCTAAAATACAAAGTTGAAAGAATTCCGATTTTGGGATCGAATATGCGAATCAGGTTATTGTTGGTATCGGTGATGTACATTTTCTCGCCGATAAAGACTAATCCATTCGGTTCATTCAAGGTCGCCTGCATAATATTACCATCGATATTTCCAGAATGTCCCAAGCCGATAACAGTCGTGATTTCTTTCGTGGCTGGATTTACCTTGCGGATTTTATGATTGTAGGTATCGGCGATATAGAGAAAACCATCGTGATAGGTAATTCCTATCGGGTGCTGGAGCCGCGCGTCGGGGTACTTACCATCGATATCACCGAATTCGAATAAGCCTTTGCCAATGATGGTCTCCACTTTGCCATTTGTATTTAGATCAGCCATGCGAACCGCGCTGGCTTCGCTGTCGACAAAATACAGCTTCTTCCCGTCAGTTGTGATCCCGCTCGGTTGAGCCAATGCCGCCGACAACAACGGGCCATCGATAATATCTTCTCTCCCTGAGCCCGCAAACACTTTTGCTTCTAATGTCTTCACATCGAGCGTCCAGATTTGATGGGACCCTGCCATGGCGATATAAAGCTTACCGTCGATTAAAGTCAGGTCCCACGGGCTATTAAGTTCGGCTTGCTTGCCGATACCACCATCGGCTCCGAATCCGGCTTGATGACCATTTCCGGCCAATGTCTCGACAGAATTGTTATTAAGATCGATTTTGCGGATCGCGTGATTTTCAGTGTCGGCGACATAGATGATATTTGCAGTGCTGTCATAATAAAGCCCTTGAGGATGGGAAAATTGGGCGGTTCTAAGATTCCCGTCTCTCAATCCGATTTCGCCCTGGCCTATGTCTTGAATCAGATAGCCATCAATCTTTGACTCGATTATGAAGTTATGATCCGAATCTGTGAAAAATAACCTTCCCGATTTTTCATCGCCGGCGATCTTCCCCGGAAATGAAAACATGTCATACCGCATTTTATCCTTTTCCAGAGAAAGCTTTATCGCTTCGCGGTTGATTAAGCCTTTCGAATCGAATTGCTTGATCATCGGCCCGATGACAGGATCGAAATTATCATATACCCCTTCGCCGGAAACCTCATCGACCAGATTGCCTTCGGGGTCTATCAATGCCAATGTCGGCCAGGCGTTGACTCCGTAATCGCTCCAGACCTTGAATTTATTATCATTGATCACCGGATGCGTGATGCCATAGCGGAGAATGGCGTTGCGAATATTATCGGTGTCTTTTTCGTTTTGAAATTTTGCCGAGTGAACTCCGATGACTATCAATTCATTGGGGTATTTGGCCTCGAGCTTTTTGAGATCGGGGATAATATGCATGCAGTTGATACAGCAATAAGTCCAGAAATCAAGCAGGACGACTTTGCCCTTAAGATCTTTTAATGTCAATGGCTGCGAATTAAGCCAGGTTAGATCAGTTGGAAATTCAGGCGCTTTTTCTTTGGCGTAAGAATAATCTGAATAAATCATAAAGAAGACAAAAATAGAGAGAGCGAGAAATTTATTTTTCATCACATTGTTTATTAATCTAAAGCTTTACTGCCATTCCCAAACCGTCACGTATAGGCACAATCGATGATATCAAACCCGGACTTCCGAAAAGCTTCCGATTGAATTCCAATATCGCCAATGATTCCTTAGTCTTCTTGGCAGCGAGAATTCTGCCTGACCAAAGCACATTATCGGTGATAAAAAGGCCGCCCTGCCTCAAGCGAGCGATAGCCAGATCGAACGCCTCGGGATAAGATTCCTTATTGATATCATTGAGAATTATATCAAATGGCCCATCGTAGCCTTTGATAATATCAAGCGCGTTGCCGACTTTGAAATCGACCATAGCATCGAATCCGCCACGTTTGAGAAAATCCATCGCTTTGGCTTTGTTATTTTCGTCGCCGTCGGTGCAGATAATCCTGCCGCCGTTTCTCATCCCGCCGGCAAACCAATATGCCGAATAACCATAACCCGAGCCCATCTCGAATACCTTTTGAGCGTTTATCGCATATGCCATCTGCCGCAGAAATGATCCCGCCCATGGGCCGATAATGGGAAAGCCATTGCGACTGGCGTATTTCTCCATCTCCTTTTGCTGAGCGTCGCGGGCAGGCATGACCTTCTGAACATAATCATTGATTTTGGTGTTGATTATTTCCATAACTACCTTCTATTAATCAGGTGTTTCGATTCCCAAATAAAGATAATCGCCTTCGACTCTAACCGGATGGTCGCGTAGTTTGCCCCATTTTTCGCCGGACGGCCCTTCCATCAGACCCTTAATTATATCTTTGACCTTGGTATTCGATAGATCGTTTTTATCGAACATCGAATATTGCATCAACGGTTCGCCGTTGCGGCTGAGCTCGATTGCCGAATATGAATTGGCATGCTGGAAGATAACAACTTCTCGTCCCAGCAGATTGACCTTGATCCAGCCGTGCTCATCCACATCGCTGGTTCTGGCGACTTTTATAAATTCAATTAGATTTCCCATATTTTACGCCGTCGCGCTTTCGTTTATAATCGCGCCGACGTCCTCGATTGTTTCCATTTCGTATTCAAACATTTTCGCGAATGTATCGGCCAAGACGCTGCTGATTTCGCTGACATTGTAATTATGGCCGGTCAATGACGATATCGAACCGACTTTATATTGAGTAATGCCACAGGGATTTATCAATTTGAAATAATCCAGATCGGTAGCTACATTCAACGCCAATCCATGATATGTGACCCATTTCGATACAGCCACTCCAATAGCCGCTACTTTTTGATCATTCACCCAGACTCCGGTTAAACCAGCCTTCAGCCCCGCTTCAAGCCCGATATGACCAAGTGTTGCGATAATCGTTTGCTCCAGGTCGCGCAGATAACGATGCAGGTCCCGGCCTCTATCATTTAGATCGATTATCGGATAGGCTACCAGTTGTCCGGGACCATGGAATGTGATATCGCCGCCCCGTTCGACCTCGAAAAGATCGATGCCGCGCTTTTCCAGTTCCCCCGGCGATACCAGAAGATTCGCTTTCGAGGTTGCCCGACCCATCGTAATCACAGGCTCGTGCTCGGTTAGAACCAGGCAATCGGGTATTTTGCCTTCGAAACGAAGCCCGACCAGCCGCCTCTGCAATTCCCAGGTATCGCGATAACGGGTTCGCCCCAAATCTATTTTGTAGAGTCTTTTATATTCGCTATCGTTCATTTTCATCTAACTCCATCTATCTCGCCATATCGATCCTGACAATGGCTGTCATTATACTGTAACGATAGAACAGGTCAAGTGGTTTCACTTTGAGTGAGCATTATTCCGTAAAAGGCATGATTTTAGATAGAAAAAAGCCCCGAAATAGCTTCGGGGCTTTTCAATATCATCTGATATTTAATGATCAGTCGATAATCTTAATGCATTCAGCCGGGCAACTTTCGACAGCCTCGTGGACTGCGTCTTCGAGTTCGCCTGGAATCTCGTCAACAATCACCTTGGCGGTGTCTCCGTCCATTTCGAATACTTCCGGACAAAGATCGCAGCAAATCTGATCGCCTGTGCATTCGTCTCTGTTTATTTCGGCCTTCATGGAGTTCTCCTTTCAAATCGATCCAACGTATTCACGTTGCTCGTGGTCATCAGCCGCAAGTCTTTCTAATCGCCGCCAAAATATCGAATTATAACCTCATTTAGCAAGCAGTATTTTGGGATAATGAAAGAAAAAGTGGAGGGGCATCTTCTGTCAGCAATTGTAGGTCGGCGTTCCGAGTCCGGCAACTGCCGGACGAGAAACCCGACGACTTGGAATAAAAAACTGTCGGCCTTTTTACGGGGTCGGGAATTCTTTCCCGACCCTATTCATGCGAGCTTGCAGGAAAGGATTCCTGACAGCGCCGTAAAAGCACCAGCGATTCCCTAAAACGGCTCAAACCTCGCCTGGGCGAAAATCTCGCGTTGGAGGAATTGCTTTTGGGCGATGAGGGCGCGCAGATGCTCCCCTTCCCATGTAATCAAATCTCTGAAAAAGCTCTTGGCGGCGTTATCCGGGGCGATCTCAAGCTGGGCCTTGTAGAATTCGATTGAATTTTGCTCAAGCAGTATCCCAATCGATAGAGCCGACATCTCGAAATTCTTCTGCCTGCGCGACAATAGAAACGATTTGCTGAATACCGGCGATTTGAATGACAGCCTCGAACGGCTTGGCTTCCTGAACGGCTTGAATTTCATCTCGTTGGCCAGATAGGCGAAATTTTCTCTGAGCATGTTGTGATGATTGATCTCATCGTTGGCCAATGATTCGAACATCTTCTTGGCTCCGGCATCTTTGGTTTTTACCGAGGCGAGTCTGTAAAATTCATACCCCTCGACTTCGGTCTGAATCGCTATCGCCAGGCCTTTTTTAATCTGATTTATCGGGCTTTTGCTTTTCACCGACTTGGTATTTTTCTTCTTAACCGCCATATTCCCTCCTCGCCATTAATGACCAATTGTTTTATTTGTCATTGCGAGCGAAGCGAAGCAATCTGAAGGAGGCCTCCCACAGATTGCTTCATCCGCCTGCGGCGGATTCGCAATGACGAGCTCTGAAAGCGGGGTCGGGAACCTCTTCCCGACCCTCAACTTGTGAGCTGTCAGGAAAGGGTTCCTGACAGCGCAATAGTAGCTAATTAATAATATGAATGGCCTTCTTGTTGACATTCAGGCCGGCTTCCATCAACGCCTCCGAGAGAGTCGGATGGATGCCCATGATATGCCCTAGGTCCTCGGACGTGCCGTCGAATTCCATTATGGCCGTGCCCGCGAAAATGATATCGCCCGAATGCGGCCCGAATATATGCACGCCCAATATCTCATCGGTATCGGCATCGGAGATGATTTTACTAAAGCCCTCTGTCGCCAATGTCGCGATACCCTTGCCGACTGCTCTGTAGGGGAATCTGCCGATTTTGATTTTCCGTCCCTGAGACTTTGCTTCTTTTTCGGTCAGACCGATACCGGCGATTTCGGGATCGGTGAAGACAGCGTACGGCACCGCTTTCCAATCTGCGCCCGCAGTCGATCCGCCGATGGCTTCAGCGGCAACAATACCTTCATGCGATGCCTTATGCGCTAAGAGCATTCCGCCCGCGACATCGCCGATAGCGTAGATATTGGGGATATTGGTTCGCATAGTTTTATCGACCGCAATAAATCCGCGCGAATCGGTTTTGACTCCGACCTTTTCGAGATTGAGATTGGCAGAATTCGGTTTCATGCCGACAGCAACCAGGACCATATCGAATGACATGGTCTTGTTGCCCTCTTTGGTTTTGACTTCGAGATCGATCTTGTCGCCGTTCTTCTTGGATGATAACACCTGCGCCGACGTGTGAATCTCCATGCCTTGCTTCACAAACGCTTTTTCGGCGGCGGCCGACATTTCGGGATCGAGTGTCGGAAGCACGGCATCCAAAAGCTCGATTACTGTTACATTGGAGCCGAGCGTCTTATAGACAGTGCCCATCTCCATGCCGATCGGCCCTGCGCCGATTATCCCGAGACTGGCCGGAATGCGCGATAGACTGATAGCTTCTCTCGATCCGATAATCGATTTGCCATCGATACGCAATATCGGCAGATCGCCGGTCGAAGAGCCTGTCGCTATAATAAAATTGTCGGCTTCGATAACAGTCTTTTCCGCACCGGCTGTAATTTCGAGGCTATTGGCAGAGACAAAATTCGCCTGCCCCATAAAGATTTTAACTCCGGCCTTATCGAGAAGCAATTTGACTCCGCCCGTCAGCCGTTTGATTGTATCATCCCGATGCTTCTTGAGCTTGTCGAGGTCAATAGAGACATTCTGGGCTTTGAGGCCGATCCGCTCCGAAGCCTCAATCGTTCGTTTGAGCTCTGTTACATACAAAAGCGCTTTCGATGGTATGCATCCCCAATTGAGACAGACACCGCCGATATACTCTTTTTCGACTATCGCGGTCTTGAATCCCAATTGTGCGGCTCTCAATGCCGCCACGTATCCGCCGGGCCCCGCGCCGATTACAACTACTTTAAATCTATCAGCCATTTAAATTACTCCTATCAACCAGCTATCCGGGTCTTCGAGATACTCGATCATGCGGCGTAAGAACTGCACCGCGTATGAACCATCGACTACCCGATGATCGAATGACAATCCGAAATTCAGAATCGGCCTGATTACGATTTCGCCCTCGCGCACCACCGGTTTTTCCGTAATCTTATGCACTCCGAGAATCGCGACCTGCGGATGGGCGATTATCGGTGTCGAGGCCGTCGCGCCGTACATGCCGGCGTTGGTTATCGTGAACGTCCCACCGGTGATCTCATTCAACGAAAGCTTGTCGGCCATGGCCTTCTCGCCGAGGTCTTTCATTTCTTTCGCAAGCTGTAGTATCGATTTCTGTTCGCAGTTCTTTACGACAGGCACTATCAACGAATTATTTCGGCCAACCGCGATTCCAATATTGAAATATTTTTTAACGTGAAGATTTTCACCCTCGAACGTGGAATTAACCCAGGGAAAATCCTTAGCCGCGTAAATTATAGCTTTGATGAAGAACGGCATATAGGTGATATGTACGCCGTGCTTCTCTTCGATTTTGGTTACATATTTTTTGCGCCAGAGAACCAATTTTGTCATGTCGCATTCGTCATAGGTAGTTACATGCGGGATTGTAAAGGCCGATTTCACCATATGATCCGCGATGACCTTGCGAACTCCGGTCACAGGTATAATCTCCTCAAGTTCGGCTCCCGGCCAGGCGAAATCTGGTTTCCACTTGTCGATCGCATGACGGGAATTGATATATTTGATTACGTCGTCTTTGCTTACTCGACCATTCTTGTGAGTGCCTTTGACCATCCGCAGATCGATAAAATGCTCACGAGCCAATCGTCTGACTATCGGCGATGAATGCACGGCCTTGATGCCGGCTTCGATGGCATCCTTATCGGCATGGATACCCATCTGCTCATGATGCGCCAATGTGCCGACAAATTCCTCCGGCGGCGGCTTCAATTCCTGCTCGACAGGTATTTTCTCTTTGCCAGAATCCGGTTTTACCTGAAACGCTTTTGATTGGGCGACTTCGCCCTCGACTTCAAGAATCGCGATTTCCGTACCAATCTCGACCACCGTATCTGGAGCGATGAGATGCTTTTTCATTACCCCATTATATGGCGATGGCAATTCAACATTGATCTTGTCGGTCATCACTTCGACAAGGGGATCATCGATTTTTACCTTCTCGCCTTCATTCTTGAGCCATTTGACAATCGTGCCCTCGACAACCGATTCACCCAATGGCGGAACAACAATCTTTACTTCCATCAGTCCCCCTCAGTATTCCATTACTTTTTTGACTGTCGCCGCGATTTTCTCAGCATTGGGTAGGAAGAAATGCTCCAGCGGCGGGGCAAATGGCAGCATGGGAACATCGAGTCCGCAGACTCTCGTTACCGGCGCATCGAGATAATCGAAAACATTTTCGGTAATCGACGCCGAAATTTCGGCCATGACTCCACCAGTCTTTGAATTCTCCTGAACAAGCACGACTCTCGATGTCTTCTTGACTGATTCGAAAATGGTTTCTCTATCCCAAGGACGCAATGATCGCATATCGATAAGCTCGACCGAAATATTTTCTTTTTCCAGCGATTGGACCGCTTCGAGAGATTTATGGTACATTAATCCGTATGCCACTATGGTTATATCCTTGCCGACTTTTCTGACTGCCGCTTTTCCTATAGGCACGGTGAAATCATCTTCGGGGATATCTTCTTTTATCGAACGATATAGTCTTTTATGCTCAAAATAAATTACCGGGTCATCGCCTCTGACTGCTGACTTAAGCAATCCCTTGGCATCATATGGAGTCGCAGGGAATAGCACGATTAACCCAGGCTGCGAGAAAAACCACTGCTCATTGATTTGAGAGTGATACAATCCGCCGCCAACTTCGCCTCCGCAGCAGACCCTGAGAGTCATCGGGCATGTCCATTGACCGCCCGTGCGGTAACGGATCTTCGCCGCCTGTTGAATTATCTGATCCATCGATGGCGTAATAAAATCGGCAAATTGAATTTCGGGAATCGGCCTCATGCCTACCATGGCGGCACCGACACATCCACCGACGATATAGGCTTCGGAAATCGGCGAATCGATTACGCGATCGGCGCCGAATCGTTCCAGAAGTCCCTTTGTGGCCTTGAATACTCCCCCGTAAAGCCCTATATCTTCCCCGATGAGGAATACGTTTTTATCTCGTTCCATCTCCTCGGCCATGGCCTCGGTGATGGCGTCGATATACGTTACCTTCTTCATCCTTTCTCCTGTTCTTTTATCTCCAACATTCTTTTTCTAATTTGTTTGGCCTTCTCGCATTCGGCCTTTTCCTGCTCGGATTCAATGATCAACGGCGGTACTTTTTTCGATTTGCCGAGCGCATCGATACATACAAAACTCAGATATGCTTCCGATGTTTGCTGTTTTACGCCGCTATCCATATCCTCGGAATGAATATCAACCTTAACGACCAACGACGAACTCCCCACATAAATTACGCGGGCATCAAGATGAGCCAATTGACCGATCTTGATCGGATGCAGGAATGACAACCCATGAATAGCCGCTGTCACGCATATTGAATTGCAGTGACGATGAGCCGCAGTTGCAGCCGCCAGATCGATCCAATGCATGACTCGTCCACCAAGGACATTGCCAAGTATATTGGCATCATTGGGAATAACCAATTCAGTCATGGCAATAGCAGATTCAGACGGTCTTTTGCCTTTTTGCGCTAATGCTTCAGGCATTTTATAATTCCTCTCTCAATACCGGGAACGCGTCCGAGTAGACATCTTTGTATGCTTCCTCCGGCTCGGAATATTTGGCTTCCTCAGCGATTTTGATGGCTTCATCGATTTCGTGTTCGATAGATTCGACGATCGCCTCCCGTTTCTGAGTGGTTAAAATTCCGAGATTCATCAATAGATTTTCGGCGCGAGGGATTGGGTCTTTTTTCTTCCATTCCTCTAGTTCTGTATTCTGACGGTAATTGGCAGGATCGATCTCCGAATGCCCATACCAGCGATATGTAAGGCATTCGATAAATGTCGGCCCTTCGCCGCGCCTAGCCCTTGACAATTGCTTCCGCGGCCGTTTTGTGAGTCAGCACAACATCATTGCCATCAATGGTAATACCGGGAAATCCGTAGGCTTTTGCCCTATCGGAAAATTTTTCAATTCCGGCGGCCATTGATGATGGTACCGACTCTGCCCAGAGATTATTCTGGCAAATATACACTATCGGGAGTTTGTGGATTCCGGCATAATTCAATGCCTCATGCCAGCCTCCGCGCGCAGTTGCTCCTTCGCCAAAAAATGCCAATACGACATTATCCTTTTTTTGAATTTTGAATGCCATGGCGCATCCGGTTGCGACGACTGTCTGGCCAGCCACAGTCGAGGCAGGAGTAATAACTCCCTTAGGTTTCCAACCGTAATGGCAGGGATGTGATTTCCCCTTATCCGGCGAATTTGAACGAGCATAAACTCTGGGCCGCTATGGCGTACAATGGCACTCCCTTGGTGACATTGGCGCCTATTTCGCGATGCGATGGGCCGATGATATCATCATCCCGCAATCCATAGGTCGGACCAACAGTTGTCGCTTCCTGGCCCACTGCCGAAAAATAGGTACCCGCGTATCGGCCCTGCCTGAAAAGTTTGCGGAATCTCTCATCGAGTAATCTGGTCTTCATGAGGTTGGTATAAAGCCCCACGAGAACATCCTCCGAAAGCCCGATCTGCTTTAGGGACTGTTCTTTATCTGATTTTGCCATCGGGATTATTCCTCCCTTTTTATTTTAAATTGTTTTCTTATCTTTCTCTATGCTCAAGTCTTCTAATCACTTAGTGTGTCTAAGCAAATCAATTAGCCCACATAATACTTAATCGGCTTTTGCAACAGATTCTTGCGAATCATTTCCGAAAATTGCCGTTTTTCTCTTGCCATCTTGTCCCCTATTCTTCTTAAATTCCCGTCATCACAGATAGCTGTTCAATAATAGTATTCGAACACTAATATCTATAATTTCGTTCCCCGCAAGTCAATTATAAAACAGATTTTTGATACGGCGCTTTCCAATAGTCGCCCGCTTGAAAGTCGCTATAGATGGATATTGATTTTTATGCGTGTCGCAGTTTACTGCGACCGCAACAGAATTTTGCGGTCAAAGCAAGCTTTGACACGCAAAAAAATTGCTTGGTGAAATTAAAATTAGAAGCAAGTTGATTTGGCCGAATAGCCGTCATATACTTGCCTCATGTCAGAAGAAAACTCAAAAACTCATGCAGTCTTAGGCTTCCTGGGCCTGAAACGAGATTATATCCTTCTGCTTTCAATGGTAGTGCTGATCGGCATGGGAGAACGGGTAGGATCTCGCTTTATTCCCAAATATATCGAAACACTTGGCGCGGGCATATTAATTATCGGGGTTTATGGGGCAATGGAGAATCTTCTCGGCGCATTGTGGGCATTGCCTGGCGGAATATTAGCCGATAGATTAGGCACGAAAAAAGCATTGGCGGTATTTAATATAATCTCGATGATCGGGTATGCCATTGTAGTGCTGATACCCTCTTGGCCGGCAGTTTTGGTGGCATCGGTATTCTTCCTGGCATGGTCATCGATATCATTGCCGGCAACCATGAGCCTCGTCGCGAATCTACTCCCCAAGTCAAAACGAGCCATGGGTGTGTCAATGCATTCGATTATCAGGCGTATCCCAATGGGTGGCGGACCTGTTATCGGCGGGGCGCTGATTGCCGCGTACGGAATGATAACCGGTGTCAGGATAGCATTTGGGATAGCGTTTATACTCGCGATTTTTTCGCTGATTTTGCAGCAACGGATGGCACCAACCGAATCATTGAAGTACGAACCAATGCATCTATTCAAATTCATAAAACAATTCAGACCGGGATTAAAGCGGCTCTTGGTATCGGATATTCTGATTCGCTTCTGCGAACAGATTCCTTACGCATTCGTGATTTTATGGGTAATGGATATCGCTCAAAAAGGGGCGTTGGAATTTGGCTGGTTGACAGCTATCGAGATGGGAACAGCCATGCTGCTTTATATTCCTGTAGCCTACTATTCCGATAAAGCCGAGCGAAAACCATTTGTTTTAATAACATTCGGATTCTTTACACTTTTTCCGGCGGCCCTGTTTTTTTCCAAGACCACATCCATGCTGATATTTGCGTTTTTCATAAGGGGGCTGAAAGAGTTCGGCGAGCCAACTCGAAAAGCGTTGATAGTAGATCTGGCAGTTCCTGAGGCAAAAGCTCGGACAGTAGGCACATATTATTTTATTCGTGATACGATCGTATCGCTGGCGGCGATCCTTGGCGGAGTGCTCTGGAAGATCAATCCATCAATCAATCTCTGGACCGCGTTCGGATTCGGAATATTGGGCACGATTTATTTCGGTATATTCGGCAAAGGCACAGAGACTCCCGAGACAGCTTGAAATTGTCAATTTCGCGGCTCAAATTAACATAAACGTTGACAAGTATAAGCATTATTAATTATATTAAAGCATATTTAAATATCTCAGCTTCGATCTTTTGAAATTTGAATAAAATCCCAATTTCAATCGGAGAATAAAATGAAAAGAATAATATTGACAGGTATCGCAATTTTGTTATTTGCATTCTATGGAATTGCTTCCGGGCAATCATTTGAATTTGTTGGAAGTATTGCCACTCCCGCTGGCGCAAACGCAGTATTAGTCTCCGGGAGTTACGCTTATATTGCCAATAGTGATTCTGGGTTACAGATCATCGATATCTCAAACCCCGCTAACCCCACAATTACCGGAATCTATGACACTCCAGGAATTGCCATGGATGTTTTTATTTCAGGTCAATATGCGTATGTAGCGGATTATTCATCACTGCAGATTATAAATATATCCAATCCTGCAAGTCCGATGTTAACAGGCAGCTTTGATTGCACCCGTGAATGCTTCGGCGTTTGTGTCATAAATAGCTATGCGTACTTGGCTAATGGCGATCTTGGAATGAGAAAACTTGATGTATCGGACCCTGCTATCCCTATCGAACTTGGTTCGATTACGGTGGCGGGTGAAATACATGATCTGGTGGTACAGGGCAATTACGCCTTTTTTATAAGCAACATAGTCGAGCCATATATGCCATTTCTCTGGGCGATAGATATTTCCGATATGCAGATCATAGGAAGGGCTAATTCAATGACCGGTCTTTGGGCATTAGATATTAAGATCGCCGGTCAGTATGTATTTATGGCCGTAAACGGCGCCGGATTACAAATTTATGACGTTTCCGACCCCACAAGTCCTCAGCGCCTGGAAAATAATATCCCCTATGGCGTGAATAACGTCTTCATTGACGGATACCACGCATTTACGGCTGATGGATATACGGGAATTCATATGATCAACATTCTCGACTTGCATCAAATCAAACCATTATGCGGCTATGACACTCCTGGAACGGCTAATGGCATTTGCTACGCCGATAGCTTTATTTATGTCGCTGATAATAGTTCATTGCAAATATTTCATTTAAGCGGGGCTTGCCATTATGTTGTGGGGGATATAAATGGCGACGGCGAATTCAATGGTTTGGATATTGTCTTCGGTGTAAGGTATGTTAGAGGATTCAGAAACGTGCTTTACTATTGCGAATGCCCCCCGCCCAATGCCTGGTATGTTGCCGGGGATGTCAATGGAACCTGCAACTTTAACGGTCTTGATATTAACTTTATGGTAAATTATTTCAAAGGCGGACATGATCTGATCGTTTGCAGCGATTGCCCTCCCGGCGAGAACTAATATATATAATTATGTTGGCTTATTGGTGAAATGACTTTTAAATATTTAGGCGATTTCCTCAACGCCGCGCGATAAATTTGCCATAAATCCGGCTTTGAATTCCTTAAATTTATCATTCTCAATCGAATTTCTTATCTGCTTCATCATATCCAGATAAAAATAGAGATTATGCAATGTCGCCAGGCGCAGACCAAGTATTTCACCGACCGATAACAGGTGCCTTATAAATGCCCTGCTATACCTTCTGCAGGCCGGACAGCCGCATTGAGGATCTACCGGGTTTTCGTCTTCAATATATCGGGCTGATTTGATAATAATCTTTCCATAACGGGTAAAAAGCGTGCCGTTGCGGGCATTACGGGTTGGCATGACACAATCAAACATATCAACGCCCAACTCCACTGCTTCGAGTATATCCTCCGGAGTCCCGACACCCATCAGATATCGAGGTAATTCTTTCGGTATATGTGGCAGGATAAATTCCAGTATTCGCTGACGGTCTTCTTTCGGCTCCCCGACTGACAATCCGCCGATAGCAATGCCGGGCGGATTGAGCTTAAGTATAGATTCCAGGCAGGATAGTCGCTGATTTTCATAAATCGAGCCTTGCAGGATGGCAAATAGCGATTGGCGGCCTTGATTCCCAGACTTTCGAAAATGGTCGAACGATTCATTGACCCACTTTATGGTTCTCTCTTTGTCATTTTCAGCAATTATCTCGGTGATCGGATAAGGACTGCAGACATCGAGAGGCATCATAATATCCGCGCCCAACGCTATTTGAATATCCACAACACCCGTCGGCGTGAAACGGTGTTTCGAACCATCGATATGAGATTGGAAGCTTACGCCGCCGTCATCGATATTATTTAACGACTGAAGCGAGAAAACCTGATAACCGCCGGAATCGGTTAAATAAGAACCCTTCCAGCCGGTGAAACCGTGAAGACCCCCGAGCTTTCCAATAATATTATGTCCGGGTCGAAGATAAAGATGATATGTATTTCCCAAAATCAATTTGGAATCGAATGTTTCCAATTCTTCATGGGAAATTGTCTTAACAGAACCCCTGGTGCCCACCGGCATAAATACCGGGGTCGGAATTTCAGAATGAATTGTCGATAAATGACCTAAGCGAGATTGGCCTGAAATGGACTTAGTTTGGAATTTCAATTCTTTTTCCGGGCTCTGACTTCCTGGGCGGTATAGCCATATCTGCCAATCATCTTAGTCAGACCGGCCCAATATTGACGGGCTTGAGGACAATACACCAACGGATCCAGTTTTTCGATTATGACATGGCCGTTCTCGTCAAGAATGCTCTCGTCGATGTGGGTGGCGACAATCTCAGCTATGAAAATATCATGCGTGCCAAGCTCGAATTCCTTTCGAGTTTGGCATTCAAGATTAATGGGGCTTTCCGCAATCAATGGCACCCGTACTTTAGACGCGGGCGCGGGAGTTAGACCCGCCATTTCGAATTTATTGTAATCGCGGCCGGAAATAGAACCGCAGGTATCGGTGGCCTGCACCAGCGCGCGGGTAGTGATATTCACTACGAATTCGCCGGTTCGTTTAACGATATTGAATGAGTGCCTGCTTCGCCGAATGCTGATTGATAGCATCGGCGGCTCGCTGCAGACAATACCTGTCCAGGCTATGGTAATGATATTGGGAGTCTCGCCGGGCTCCTGACATGAAACCATGACCGCCGGTAGCGGTATCAACGCTGTTGTTGGTTCAATTATCTTTTTTGCCATTAGATACTTTCCTCATCGCCGAAATATATGTGCCGATCCAATAGGTTTACATAATTAGACCAGCGAATTCCTTGACGATGCTCCTTTTGTTTGATTCGTCGCAATGCTGCCAATTGTGAATCCAGAAGATCGGCGCAATACAATGCCGTTCCCTCGGGCATCATTGGCGGGACCGGTGAACTTTGTTCAGGCGATCCCTGGTGAGATAATATTAAATGACGGATTTTGAGACTCTTCTCAGGTGGGAAACCGGCAAGTTCGCCGATCGCCTTCGTGGCAATTTCATCTCCCATGACGATATGTCCGAGCAATCGTCCTGAATCCGTATAATCAAAAAATGCTTCCATCGAATAACTGCCCGATTTGCCGATATCGTGCAATAAAGCTCCGGTGAGGAGTAAATTTCTATCCAGCTCCTGGAAACGGCCCGACAAATCCCGACATATATTAAATACTGAAAATGTGTGTTCTGCCAATCCACCTATATAATTATGATGCCAGAGCTTGCCGCCGATACCATTAAGGAAATCACGGCGCAGCGATCCATCCGAAAATATTTTATTTAAAAGCTGCTTATAATCATTATCATCAATACTTCCGATTGAATCCGCAAGAATTGAGTCGAGTTCATCGAATGATTTCGAGCCTCGTGCCAGGAAATCGGATGGATCAAATTCGGCGGCGACTTCAGCTTTCTCAACTGTGATTTGAATATCGCCTTTGTAGGATGTTACTGTGCCCCTAACCCGATAAACCTTAGCCGGTTGCAATGACTTCAAGAGTTCCGAAGATCCTGACCATATAACTCCTTTTAGTCTTCCCGACTTATCGCCCAATTCAACCGCGATCATTTTCCCATTCGGATATTCCTTCAATTCAACTTTTCTAATTACAAAAAGCTCATCAACAGAATCTCCCAGCGAAAGATCGGTAATAAAAATAGACTTCATGGTGACCCAATAACCGCAAATTGATGTCTCCAGTCAAGCAGAAATTGCTTGAGATAAGTCATTCTGGCGGATATAATCCAAACCAGGATGAAGACACTTTCGAAATACCTGCTGAGAGAATCGATAGGACCGTTTCTTTTTGGCCTGGCGGTGATCACATTAGTACTAATAATGGATTTCCTTGTTGATATAATGAACCTTATTATCGAAAAAGGTGTCAAGATTCCGTTGGTAATGGAGCTTTTTGCCGTAAACCTGGCCTGGATGCTGGCCCTTGCGGTTCCAATGGCGGTATTGGTAGCAGTACTGATGGTATTCGGACGATTGTCATCTGATAACGAACTCACTGCCTGCAAGGCCTGCGGGATT
The DNA here is from genome assembly GCA_963817915.1 of uncultured candidate division Zixibacteria bacterium. Taxonomy (GTDB): domain Bacteria; phylum Zixibacteria; class MSB-5A5; order UBA10806; family UBA10806; genus CAWFQL01. The sequence goes on along the minus strand of CAWFQL010000012.1, from coordinate 250,491 downwards.
TCGTATTATCGACTGCTCCTGCCGATGGTTGGCGCCGCCACAATACTGACTATAGTCATGGTTTGGTTTAATGACAGGGTACTGCCGGAATCGAACCACCGGGCTCGCATGCTGATGACAGATATCGCAACCAAAAAGCCGACGTGGTCGTTGGAAGAAAATATATTTCTCGATTACTTCGAGGGCTACAGCATCAGGGTCAAGACCGTGGCAAGAAAAACTTCAGAGATATCGGATATAATCATCATTCAAACCACAGGCATTGATCGTATAATCACATCCAGACGAGGCAACATGTATTTCAGCCCCGATGAAACCACTCTTATGCTTGAACTCGAAGACGGCGAGATACTCGAAATGGATCAGAAAAATCCCGAAGGTTATACCAGGACTCAATTTGAAAAACAGACCATCGCCATTCCGGGAGCGTCATCAGATATGCAAAGGACTCAAGAGAGCATGCGAGGGGATCGTGAGATGTCTGTAGAAATGATGCGCGATCAAAACAAAGGCAGACAAAAAAGACTTGATCTAATTTATCATGAAGCCGATAGCCTTTCCGCGGCCTTGGTTGGAAATACGCTAAATATAGGCAACCCCGGAACTCAATACATTAAAGTTTCAAAAATGGCTGGAATTGATAGAGCCTTAAGGAAAGTGAAGGAAGCGCACGCTAAAATGATCTTTCAAAGCAACAACGCTATCAATTATGCCCGTGAAGTCAATTCAATGAATGTTGAAATTGAAAAGAAATTCTCGATTCCATTCGCTTGTATATCATTCGTATTGATTGGCGCGCCTTTAGGATCATTGGCGCGGAAAGGCGGATTCGCAACAGGCATTGCGCTATCCATCTTCTTTTTCATTATCTATTGGGCGTTCCTGATTATCGGCGAGCAAATGGGGGATTCCGGTTCATTGCCGGCTTTCTGGGCTATGTGGCTGGGCGATATCGTAGTTGGAGGCGCGGGGATAATATTGACAATAATGTTTATAAGGCAATCTTCGGTGGTTTCGCTTTTGGATAGAATCAAATCCTCATTCATCATTCTTCTGCCCAGAAGATACAGAAATACCCAATGAAAATCATAGACCGTTACATACTCGGAAAATATCTGGGGTCGCTGGCTGCCACGTTGGTCTCATTTAGCTTGATTGTATTCGTGGTTGATTTTGTCGAACGAGGCTGGCGCATTATGCAAAGGTATGATTCCACGATCGGAGTCATGGCCGTATATTACATCAATTACATGCCATTCTATATTATCCTGGCGTTTCCGGTAGCAATGCTGGTCTCGGTTTTATTTTCCGTGGGCTCGCTGGCCAAAAACCACGAACTGGATATCTTAAAGGCCTCCGGTTTGAGCTTGTATCGAATCGCGAGCCCTATTCTTATTACGGCTTTTTTCCTTTCGATCGGCGTCATGGTATTCGGCGAATTCGTGCTTACCGGATGCGAAAGACGCAAAGATGACATAATGGAATATCAGATAAAAAAAAACCAGGTAGTCTCGAGAATTACCAGGCAGAATATCAAGGTAACGGGCAAAGGAGATTGGATAATCCTCGGGGAAAAATACGATGTTGAAAGCCGCATCGCCTCAAAAGTGAAGGTCTATAGAATTTCGGATAATAAAATCGTAAAAAACTATTCGGCGGAAAAACTAATCCCCAGCGATTCCGGATGGGTACTTATAAATGGCGTCGGGCAGGAATTTTCTTCCAACGTTAAGGATTCTACTGAGCATTTTATCAAGTTCGACACTTTATGGGCGCCATTTCTGACACAGACACCTGACATGATGGCGGAAATGCAGATTCCTCCGCGACAAATGACATTTTTTGATCTCCTTAGAAGGATCGGCCAGAAAAGGATATTGGGCGAACCCTTCAAGAAAGAACAAGTTGAACTCTATTTAAAAATAACATTTCCGTTCGCAGGCTTTATACTTGTCCTGATCGGCGCGCCGCTGGCATCCAATCCGCGTCGTTCGGGGCCTTCAGTCGGCTTCGGAATTTCAATCATAATATCATTTATATTCTTTGTATTAGTGCGAATAGGCCAAAGCCTAGGCAATAATGGCAAAATTTCGCCGCTGCTTGCGGCATCTATAGGAAATATCGTCTTTTTGGCGGTCGGACTATTTCTATTGATACGGGCTAGAAAATAGAAATTCAATTTCAAATTATGAAGCATGTCAATTTCATATCAGTATTTTGCGGCTTGCTTTTCGCGGCAACAATTCATGCCAAAGGTCCGATTGAGTTTTATCAGGAAGAAATAACCATGAGCGTGAATGATAGTTCGGTCAGGATTGATGGCGTTTATTATTTCAAAAACAATACTTCAACCAGCGGCCCAATGCCGGTTTTGTTTCCATTTTATGTAGATAGCCTTTCCGAATATCCATCGTTTGTCAGAGCCTACACGATTTCGGACAGTGGAGATACGATTGATGTAAAAATCAAGCATATCCGAGAACAAAACAGGGTACATTTGACGATCCCTCTTATACCAAAGCAAATATCGAAATGGTATATCGAATATGTTCAAAAAATCCATTCAACATCCGCAAGATATGTACTGACATCTACCGCCGCCTGGGGTGAGCCATTGAAAGATGCGGCATATAAATTTAAAGTACCTGCTGAATATCGTGATGTCAAAACCTGGCCTGAAGCAGACAGCAGTAACGCCAATGGTAATAATAGCATTTACTGGAGCACAAAAAAGGATTTCATGCCGCGGCAGGATATGACTATTTATTGGTTGCGAAAAATAGAAAAGTAATCTATATTGGTAACTGGAGGTGTTTTAATATGAAAAAGATAATTATCTCAATGGCGCTATTGAGCTTTAGTATATTTAATATCGCATCGCCAAATCCATTGCCGCCGACTTTCATAACCGAATTTTCCACCAATCCTGTTTGGGTCGAAGTTTACTCTATCATTGATGTTGATCTTTCAAATTGCATTATTCGGACATCGAGCGATTCTGCGAGAGTAAATTCTGGGGTTACACTCGAGGCGGGTGTCTATCTGATTCTTGATCAGAATAATACGTCTGGTTTTACGCTGAATCCGTCAGGCGATGAAATAGAGATATGCGGCAACGATGTCTTTGTATATGGGCCATCATATGGGATTCACGGATATGATGCCGCTCCTTTGCCCAATGAATCGGCGGTAGATTTCTATGAAGGTCACGGCAATTTTAACTTTCAGCCATACCCTAATCCCGGGGAACGGGATTTCAGCGTAGCCGGATGGACATGGAATGATACGACGATTTCAATTAATGAGGTCAGTCCTCGCTGCACCTGGAATGATAATTGCGGATATGTCGAACTCTACAATAGCTCCGATAACACGGTCGATATTTCCGGATACCAAATAATCTGCAATTCTCGACTTATAATCGCCGAGGGGACCGTAATGGCAGGTCTTTCATTTTATATCCTTGATCAGGCCCGCTATCCTCAGGATTTTTCGCCGGGCGTCTCGGAAGACAATATTTACTTGCTAGACAATTTTGGCGTATTGCTTGATGAAGTTGGATGGTCATCGGATCACGGTGAAAATATAAGCTTCGGACTTTCTCCTGACGGTCAAGTTCATTGGAGACCCGACTGGGAAGGTGATGGTTTTTGGTGGGGATTTAATGATCAGACTCTGGCAAGGGCCTACAATGATGGTTTCCCATCGAGGGGAGCATATAATCGCGCTGAATCTCCCGGCCTGAAGGTGATAGGAATTAGAGCCGAAGTTATTGACAATGTGGCGAATATTTTTTGGACAAATCCCATTTGGCTTTCGGTATTCAATACGGCAATTTTGCGAAAAAGCTACGATGGATTTCCTATGACCCCCTTCGATGGTGACATCGTATACGAAGGACCCGACCAGCAGTATCTGGGCGACATCGTTCCCCAAAATCAGATAGCTTACTATACTGTCTTCGCCAGGACTGGTTGCGGTGAATATTCAATACCGGATAGCGAATCGCAGATAATGGTCACGGGTACGACCGGCATAGGAAATGACAACCAAGTGCCAGATAAAATATCATCCATTTCATCTTACCCTAATCCATTCAACGCTGAGACGGTTTTGAATTATTCAACTGTGTCGTCGGGAACCGTAAAATTGAATATTTACAATCTATGCGGCCAGAAAATTATCACGCTCATTGATGGTAATCAAAATGCCGGCGAGCACAGGATCAAATGGAATGCCTCGAATTTTCCGTCGGGCGTGTATTTCGCCTGGATCGAATGCGGCGGCAGATCAAATAGCACCAAAATGCTTTTGCTGAAATAAAAAGAACAATCCAGATAAATTTTGCGCAAAAAAAATCCCGGCAACAACCGGGATTTTTCATTGCTATGTGAACTGAACTAAAGTTTCACCACCTCCGTAGCCTGAGGTCCTCTCGGGCCCATGGTGCAACTATAATCCACCATTTGTCCCTGCGCAAGTGTCTTGAAACCCTCATCCTTGATGGCCGAGTAATGCACGAAGATGTCGGTGCTGCCATCTGGTGGTTTGATAAAACCAAACCCTTTTTTTTCGTCAAACCATTTGACCACGCCAGTAGGCATGAATAAACCTCCTTGTATTGTATAGCTAACAGACAACTATCAATTTATTCGGCATCTCCGGCGGAAATATTAAAGTTGTTTTATAATAAAACACAAAAATGTTTCAAAAAGAAAACAGCCGTCATTTATTGAACAAAAACCGCCAACGGCCTTAAGTACCCATTTCCCAGGATGTCAGATAATGCTTCTGCTCGGCAGTCAATTTATCTATGTTATTTCCCATGGAAAGCAGCTTCAAACGGGCTATTTCCATATCGATTTTCTCAGGAATTGAATAAACCTTCCGTTGGAGCTTCTTGCCGTTTTTGTAAATCCATTCGGCGCCCAGGGACTGATTGGCAAAACTCATATCCATAACCGATGCCGGATGACCCTCTGCGCCCGCGAGATTGATTAAGCGACCTTCGCCGAGTACGAGAATATGTTTGCCGCCTTTGAGAGTAAATTCGACCACGTTATTTCGAATATCCCGTTTCTTGGTCGACATTTTGGCAAGTGTCTTCAGATCGATTTCGACATCGAAGTGGCCGGAATTGCAGACTATAGCGCCGTCCTTCATTGCCTTGAAATGCTCTGCGCGGACAACATCGATATCGCCTGTCAACGTGACAAAGATATCGCCAAGCTTGGCGGCCTTTCCCATAGGCATAACCCTGAAACCATCCATAACGGCTTCAAGGGCTCTCAGCGGGTTTATTTCGGTGACGATCACATCTGCACCCATCCCCATAGCTCGTCTGGCAAATCCCTTGCCGCACCATCCATAGCCAGCCACAACCACTGTCGACCCAGCCAGCAGTATATTCGTAGAACGTAATATCCCATCGATGGTCGATTGGCCCGTGCCGTAGCGATTGTCAAATAGATGCTTGGTATCGGAATCATTGATTGCCAATACCGGGAATAGCAGTACCCCTTTTTGCTCCATGGCCTTCAGACGAATGACACCGGTGGTGGTTTCTTCGGACCCTCCGATTATCTCTGCCGCCTGGCTATTTCGTTTTGTATGAAGTGTGCTGACCAGATCGGCGCCGTCGTCCATCGTAATCCGCGGATGAATATCGAGACAGGAATTTATATGATCATAGTAGACTTTATTGGATTCGCCTCTGATCGCGAATACGGGAATGCCGTGATTTTTGACCAGCGATGCCGCTACATCGTCCTGGGTCGATAAGGGATTTGAAGCGCACAGGTAGACATCCGCGCCACCTGCCTTTAAGGTGATCATTAAATTGGCAGTTTCGGTTGTGACATGCAGACAGCAGGCAAGTTTGATTCCCTTAAGAGGTTTCTCTTTCTGGAAACGATTTCTAATAATTCTCAAAACGGGCATGAATTTCTCGGCCCATTCTATTCTGAGATTGCCGGTTTGAGCTAATTTCAGATCCTTGACATCGTATTTCATCATTCCCTCACTATTAAGCGTCTTTTTTCAGATCATCGGCTTTGTCGATCTTTTCCCACGTGAATTCGGGCAGCTCTCTTCCGAAATGACCATACGCCGCCGTCTTTCGATAAATCGGTCTCAGCAAATTGAGCGTCTTGATAATGCCGCGGGGAGTAAGATCGAAATGTTTTCGTACGAGTTCTGTCAATTTGGAATTTGGTACCTTCCCAGTCCCAAATGTTTCGACTAATACTGATACCGGCTGAGCAACTCCGATTGCGTAAGCCAGTTGAACCTGACATCTATGACAAAGACCTGCAGCCACTATATTCTTGGCAATATAGCGGGCCATATAGGTCGCCGAACGATCCACTTTGGTCGGATCCTTGCCGGAGAATGCGCCGCCGCCGTGCGGAGCGGATCCGCCATAGGTATCAACAATAATCTTGCGTCCGGTCATTCCGGTATCGGATTGAGGCCCGCCGACTACAAATTTGCCGGTTGGGTTAACCAGATATTTTGTATTGGAATCGAGCATATTCTTGGGGATAACCGGGAGAGCGATTTTCTCCATGATTTCATCGGCCGCTTTTTTAGTGATTCGTTTGCCGGTATTATCAAGAATCTCTTCCGTATGCTGGGTTGAAATTAATACGGTATCCATTCTCAGTGGTTTGCCATCCTCAAATTCAACAGTCACCTGGGTCTTGCCATCGGGGCCCAAGATACGAAAGCCCGTTTGATTTGCGCACTTCGGATAGTTTGATGGCTAATTTATGCGCCATCATCATCGGAAATGGCATAAGTTCAGGAGTCTCGTTAATCGCGTAGCCGATCATCATTCCCTGATCACCCGCGCCGCCGGTATCGACACCCTGGGCTATATCCGGCGATTGGGAGCCTATCGCGTTCAGTATGCCGCAGGTGGAATAATTAAATCCATACTTGGGATCGACATAGCCTATTTGCTTCAGCACTTCTCTCGTAAGGTTGGCTTACATCGACATAGCCATTTGTCGTGATCTCGCCGCCCGACAATGACCAGTCCAACCGTAATAAATGTCTCGCAAGCTACTCTGCCTGCCGGGTCTTGCCTTAAGACATCATCCAGAATCGAATCAGAAATCTGATCGCAGACCTTGTCGGGATGACCTTCTGTAACCGATTCAGTAGTGAAAAGGTATCTTTCTTTGCTCATTTGACCTCTCTGATATTTATTAAAAAATTACTATCCTACTCAAAACACGACCGTGAATTTAAACATGACGCCTATAAATGGCAAGTAAATCTTCTATACATTCTTTGCGAATAGGAAGAATCGAAAATTTCAATGAAGATTTAGATTTTCAGAAGCCGATTTCCGATGAATCGCCTAAATTGACTTTCTGATAATGTCCTGTGATGATCGAATTATTCCCGACCAGAGAGCCATCCAATATGCAATCGCTGACTTCGGCCGATTCCGAGATAATAGAATCCTTGATAACTGATCGCGTAATCTTGGCATCGTCACCGACCGAGACATATGGGCCTATCACCGAATGCTCTATGATTGCTGATTTGGAAATGAAAACAGGCGGCACGATAATATTATTTTCTCGATGATTCACCGATTTTATCTGTGAAAGCAGGTAGCGGTTAGTCTCAAGCAATGCCTCCGGCTTTCCGCAATCAAACCACCCTTCGACATTGAAAGTAGTCATCTTGCATCCGTGCTTTATCATTAAGCCCAGCGCGTCGGTCAATTGATACTCGCCGCGCGTTGTAATCTTTTTTGCCACGAGTTCTTCCAGGCATTTGGAAAATAGAGGAGTGGATTTTATATGATAAATCCCCACAAGCGCCTGATTCGAGGTAGGATGCTCCGGCTTTTCCACCAATGAAGTCACGAATTCGCCATCGGTTTCAGCAATGCCGAATCTTCTTGGATCCTCAACTATCTTGGTGCCGATGGAATCGAAAGATCCTGAGAGTACACTTTCGAGGTCGGTCTCGAAGATGGTATCACCCAAAATTATGAGCAGCGGTTCATCATTGAAAAATTCTCTGGTCAGATATATGGCCCAGCCGAGTCCTTTTAGCTCCTCTTGCGCGACAAAATTGGCCTTAATATTATAGTTGGATTTTACATACTCGATTATTTTCTCGCCCATGAACCCGACGACTATCACGACCTCCTTGATACCGAATGCCCTGAGCTCGTCGAGAATATGTCCCAAAATCGGTTTGCCCGCTACATGCAGCAATGCTTTGGGCGCCGTATGCGTATGCGGTCTCAAACGAGACCCGATTCCAGCCGCGGGTATTATTGCTTTCATATACTCCTCAACTCAAGTTAGCCAATTTATTTTTCAGATAATCTATCGGGGTAACGGGGAATGGATCGACATTATTCAAGAGAGCCAGGTAATAGCTCGCGTAGTCGCCGAATTGAATCAGGCTGAACATTCTTTCAAGAACAGATTCTCCCCTACTTTCTACAACACCTACTCTTATTCCCTTATCGCGCAAATAGCCCTCTACAATCTCCATGCCCAATTTAATTCGAGGGTGATCCTGTCGGTCCTTAAACATTACCACAGCGTATTTTTTATCGAGATCATTCAGTATTTCCCAGCCGACCAGCTCATTGTGATTTACCTCGGGGAATGAATTTGTGAAAGCCAGAGCTTTGGCGTTCTCGGAAATCTGCCCCTTAAATCTCAAGCCCACTGAATCGAATCGTCCAAAAGATGTATAAATCAGAGGAATGGATTTATGAAGCTCCTGTGCAAGTATTAGAGCCGCATTGTTTGAGTTATCCGGAGAGTATCGCTTGGCCTCTCCCTTCATAAATTGCGCTGTCTTCATTATTTCTATTTCTGAAAATTCACTTAATCCAAGCCGATACAGCAACATCAATAATGGCGCTACTGAATACCCCAGGGCCGCCCGCGGAGGAAGACCAGGCTTTATTTTTACCAATGGCACGCCGTCTTTTACCGCCATCTCTCCCAACTTCCCACCTGTTGAGATGACAACTATCTTGGCGCCACTATCAAGGGCATTGCCATAAGCTGAAATAGTCTCCTCGGTATTGCCGGAATATGACGAGCAGATTACCAGAGTCTTAAGATTCACGCATCCTGGGAGCGCATAATGTCTTTGCACCTGAAACGGTATCTGCAATTCCGACGAGAGATAACATCGAACGATATCGCCGCCAATCGCCGATCCGCCCATGCCGGATACCACTATATTATGAAATGATTCTGTCTCAAGATTATGCAGGTCGGCAGACTGTCCAATGGCGATACCATCGATAAGATGATCCGGCATACTCTGGATCATTCCATACATATCTTTTGAGTCTAATTTATTTTTGAGCTGTTGAATTTCCGCCATTGGAGCCCCTTCCCGAAAATTGTATTACCGGCTTTAGGTCCGGGAAATGATGACTTATCTCTTCTTTTAAGAAGGATTCGACCTCAATGCCGCTTTTCATACCTAATGTTTTCCCCGCTATTTCCCGAGCAGTCGAAAATTTGATCGAACGAATAATCCTCTTTAATATGCCTGTCGAATGAAAGCTCGCTGAGAGTTCATCTATCCCCAGTCCTACAAGTAACACCGAGGCCAGCGGATCGGCTGCCAGTTCTCCGCAAACACTTATTTTGATTCTATGGCGATGAGCGGCATCGATTGACATCTTAATTAGCGAAAGCACCGCCGGATGGAAGCTCTGATAAAGCTTGGACAAATACTCATTACTTCTATCCACCGCCAATGAGTATTGAATCAGGTCGTTGGTGCCTATCGAGAAAAAATCACACTCTCTGGCCAGATGATCGGCAATCATCACCGCCGATGGCACTTCGATCATGACGCCAATAGGAATATTTTCCTTAATTTGCGTTTTTTCCCGTCGAAGTTCCGATTTGCATTCTTCGATAATAGCCTTTGTCGCCATCAATTCTTCATAATTGGAGATCATAGGAATCATGATCGCGAGGTTGCCCCAGCGCGATGCTTTTAATAATGCCTTAATCTGAGGCTTGAATATATCGGGACGGTCGAGGCACACCCTGATTGCACGCCATCCAAGAAACGGATTCAGCTCGAATTTTTTTCCGGCGACCTCGGGAAATTTATCTCCTCCAAGATCGAATGTGCGAATAACTACCGGCTTTTTCCCCATCTTTCGAAGGATGGAAGAATAAGTCTTATATTGTTCTTCCATCGATGGAAAATCCGCCCGAGTTAGAAAAAGATATTCAGTTCTATATAGCCCGACCCCCTGAGAGCCTGCGGCCAGAGCCTTGGGTATTTCGTTCGGTAATTCGATATTGGAAAGGATTGCTACTTCGTAACCGTCTTTGGTTATCGAAGGCTTGGCCTTTAACTGCGCCAATTGTCTTTTCAACTGCGTTTCGGATTGCTTGAGTAACCTATAATGCTTGATAGTTGCCCGGGATGGATTGACAATAAGTAATCCTGCGTAACCATCAATGACTACTCGAACATCCGATGGAATTTTCTCGGCGATTTCGCCCAGGCCGCATACTGCCGGAATTGAAAGTGATTTGGCTATTAATGTCATATGCGAGGTCGCCCCGCCAATTGATGTGCAAAAGGCCAGATTCTTTCTGACCGATAACCCAAGAATATCCGCAGGCGAAAGATAACGTGCCGCGACGACGGTCGCGCCTTTAAGGTTCTTGAGCGAAACCTGCTTATCGCCTTTCATGCGGCTGATCAATCTGCTTGTCACCGCCTGGATATCGTGAATGCGCTCTTTAAGGTATGAATCTTCCGATTCCTCCAGTCGTTTTATCACTTTTTGGGATTCGTCGTGATAGATATATTCGGCGCAAATTTTCTCTTTTTCGATCCGTTTCTCGATAGTCTTGATTCCACACATCGTCAGAAACAATCAGCGCCTGGGCCTCGAATATTCTTGCGAATTCAGGGCCCACCCGCTGATTTACTTTTTCTACAATACTCTCTAAATTCTTTTTAATATTATTAATAGCGGAGCGAAAAGCTTCTATTTCGGACTGACGGGATCATCAATCGGCTCCTGGCGTGAGAGAATCCATCGCGCGCGAAAGAGAACGCGTTATCCCGATTACAATACCGGGCGATGCCGGAACACCTCGATAGATTTCTTCATTATTATCAGCCAAATTCCTATTCCTCTCCAAATTTGGCATTAATGACTTGGGCGATGCCTTCGACAGCATCTTTCTCGTCTGGACCTTCCGCAATTATCACGATCCGCGATCCCATTTCGGCCGCCAGCATCATTACACCCATAATGCTCTTGGCGTTGACTTCGAGATTTTCGCGCTTGAGCTTGATTTCCGATTCATATTTTGAGGCTTTCTGCACTATTTGCGCCGCCGGCCGTGCATGGAGACCAAGTTTGTTGATAATTGTGATTACTCGTTCTACCATTAAGCCTTGACCACGTAATTGCCTGGTTTTCTGATTATAAAACCTTTTAGCTCCAAATTCAAGAGGACTTCGGCAATTTTGCCATGTCCCATGCCCGCTTTTCTATTAAGCTCGTCCAGATGAACCGGCTGTACCGATAAATGCCCGAAAAGATTCAATTCATCCTTTGTCAATTTCCCCAGGTCGACAGCTTTGCTTTTTGGCTCTTTTGATAGATGCCAGCCGAAATTATCGAAGATATCCTTTGCCGATGTGACCGCTATCGCGCCCTGCTTTATCAATTCATTGGGGCCGTAACTCAATTTATTGTCGACACTGCCCGGCAACGCGAAGACATCGCGATTTTGATCCAACGCTATCTTCGCCGTCACAAGCGCGCCTGATCTTTCGCTGGCCTCAATCACTAATACGCCATCGGATAAACCTGATACGATTCGGTTCCTAATCGGGAAATTGAATCTTTCCGGCTTTGTGCCTTTGGGAAATTCCGAAAGCAAACACCCGGTTTGAGATATTCTTCTGGCTAATGCGGCATGCCCTTCCGGATAAACTTTATCCAATCCGCAGCCAAATACCGCCGCTGTCTTGCCACCGGCTTCAAGGGCAGATTGATGAGCCGCGCCATCGATTCCATAGGCCAGGCCGGATACAATCAGCACACCCGCCGATGCCAGCTCGCCTGCTAATCTTGACGCGATCCTGAGACCATAATCGGATGGTCTTCGAGAACCGACAATCGCCAGAGAAGGTCCCTCGAATATATTGATATCTCCCACATAATACAGGTATGGCGATGGGTCGTTAATATTTTTTAGTTTCCCGGGATATTTGGGATCGGTCAGGACGACCATTTTCGCGCCGTCGGGGATACTTTTTTCGCACCTTGATTTTATGCCATCCCAATCGATTGGCGCCTTGATTTTTTCAACAATATGCCTATTCATTGACTCGGATTCAATCAAGACATTTTTCGGCGAATCAAAGACTGCCGATGCCGATCCAAAGCTTTCGATAATTTTATTTAAAATGGCAGGGCCGACTCCATCGATTTCGGATAAAGCCCAAATAGCAAGATGCTCTTCGATCATTTTGGAAGTATCTTTCCTGAAAGCGCTTCAAGAAATTGCTGAATATTTTCCCCGGTTGCGGCTGAGATATAAAACGCCTTGTTCTTACCCTTGATAAAACCCTTTATCTTCAATGGACGATCTTTCACCAGGTCGATTTTATTGAATGCGATTACATAAGGTTTTGTTAGCAGGGTCTTATCAAATGATTCCATCTCATTGATTAAAGTATCCAAATCCTTTTGATAATCCTCCGAGGTAATATCAAGTAAATATACAAGGACTTTGGTTCTTTGAATATGGCGAAGGAATTGAATCCCCATTCCCTTGCCCTTATGCGCTCCCTCGATGAGTCCCGGAATATCCGCCATCACAAAGCTTCTAAAATCGGATAGCGGCACGATTCCCAAATTCGGTGTTTTTGTCGTAAAAGGATAATTGGCAATTTTAGGATGAGCCGCCGAAAGGCGAGACAGCAAAGTTGATTTCCCGACATTGGGAAAGCCCACAAGTCCGACATCGGCTATGGTCTTCAATTCCAATGATACCTTCAGCCGTTCGCCGGGCTGGCCGGGCTCCGCATAACGAGGAGTTTGGTGAGTCGATGTCTTGAAATGGGTATTGCCCTTGCCGCCCTTGCCTCCTTTGGCTACCAGAACAGTCTTGCCATGCTCTGTAAGGTCGGTAAGTTTCTTCCGCGTATTCACATCTACAACAATCGTCCCGACAGGCAAATCGATATAAACATCGTCTCCACTGACACCATATTGATTTTTCTTGGCTCCGTTGGCGCCATGGGGGGCTTGAAATTTTTTCTTATAACGAAAATCCAGCAATGTCGCGAGATTTTCAGACGCGCGAACATAAACATCGCCTCCACGGCCGCCATCGCCGCCATCGGGACCGCCTTTGGGGACATATTTTTCCCGGCGAAAGCTAATTGCGCCGTTGCCACCGTTACCGGCGGCTATTTCTATTTCAGCATAATCTACAAACAATGATTTTATCCTTGATTGAACGAATCGGACAATATTCCCGCCAATTCGGCAGGTTTAATATCTCTGTTTAAGTGGCCGTTAAAAGCGTACGAAATTTGGCCTGTTTCTTCCGAGACTATTATTACGAATGCATCTGAGTCCTCGGTAACTCCTACGCCGGCCTTGTGCCTCATTCCATGCAGCCTGTGATATGATGGATTTTGCGATAATGGCAATGTGCAGTTGGCGGCCACTATCATATCGCCTCTAATGACGACAGCGCCGTCATGAAGCGGCGTGTAGGGAGTAAATATCGATTGCAGGATTTCCGATGAAACTGTAGCGTTCAGCATCTTGCCGCTCTCTACGACAGTTCTCAATTTTACATTTCTTTCTATCACCATCAAGGCGCCATAATGCATATCAGCGAGTTTTTCCGCCGCGATAATTATCGCTTCATTGGCGGTCTTAGTTTCTGTACTGATAAAAAGCCGCAGGAGTCGGCTTTGACCAAGCATAGTCAATGCCCTGCGCAATTCCGGCTGAAATACGACAGCCATTACAATAATTCCCGCTATAACTACATTTGAAAACAGCCATTTAACCATTCCCAATTCGAACCAATACGCCAGAAAACTCACGGTAAAAATAACTATAAGCCCGAAAATCATCTGGATCGAACGAGTATCTTTCAGGAAAATTAAAGCGCGATAGAAGAAATAGGCGACTATAAAAACATCGATTAGATCTATTAACGTAAAGCGAATGAAACTGAACCTGAAAATGGTCATGCCATTTCCGCCCTGGCGATCTGCTCTATAATGCTCACTGCCCTTTTGGTCTCTTTGACATCATGTACTCTCACAATATCCGCTCCATTCAGGATAGCGTAGCACGCCGCGGCAAGCGAACCTTCGAGCCTCTGATCGACATCCAAATCAAGCGTCTTTCCAATAAATGACTTTCTCGATACGCCAACCATTATCGGAAATTCCAAATCAAAGAAGCGATTCAAATTTTTTATTAATTGATAATTGCCTTCAACCGATTTTCCGAATCCGATGCCAGGATCGATTATTATCTTGTCTTTAGACACGCCCAGGCCGATTGCTTTCTCGGTCGCGGTTTTGAAGAATCTGGATATTTCCCCGATCAAGTCATTGTATTCAACATTATTTTGCATATCGTTGGGCTTGCCGCGCATATGCATCAATATCAGATAACTTTTCGCTTTGGCGGCTAGCTCGGCAATTTTCTCATCCGATTGCAGACCCGAAATATCATTGATTATAGTCGCGCCGGCGTCGATTGCTTTTTCGGCAACTTCGAATTTAGTCGTGTCAATTGAGATTGGGATATGCGATTTCTTTTTCAAATCCTTTATTACCGGCAGCACTCTTTTTATTTCTTCCTCAACGGAGACACCCTCGGAACCGGGACGAGATGATTCTCCGCCAATATCTATAATATCGGCGCCCGATTCAACCATATGGAGCGCATGTTTTAGAGCCGAATGATGATCGAAATATCTGCCGCCATCGGAAAATGAATCAGGGGTAATATTTAAAATCCCCATTATAAGAGGTCTTTCCCCCAACCCCTTTATCGACGCAGACATCATCCCTCCGATAAAATCTTAAGTTGATTTAATGAGCGACAGAGCTTCCTGCCGCGTGGCTTCGTTCTTCAACGCTCCACGAACCGCGGAGCTGATAGTCTTGATATCCGGCTGACGCAGGCCCCTCATCGTCAAGCAAAGCTGTTCGGCCTCGACAATAACCAAAACGCCCTTTGGATGCAGTACTTCGACTATCGTATCCGCAATTTCAGTAGTCATTCTCTCCTGAATCTGAGGACGGCGCGATATCAATTCCACCATCCGCACCAGCCTGGAAAATCCGGCAATAGTGTTATTCTCCGGTATATACGCCAGATGTACCCATCCAAAAAACGGCAGCAAATGATGCTCGCACATCGAGAAAAATGAAATGTCCTTGGCTATTATAAGCTCATCGCGGTTATCCGCATGATAAAGCTTTAGAGATTCTCTCGGATTTTCAGTTAGCCCGGCGAAAAATTCCGCATAAAAATTTGCTACCCTGGTAGACGTATCCTTTAGCCCCTCTGAGTGGCCATCGACACCAAGACCCTCCAATATTAAATCAACTCCCTTTTTGATTTTGTCTTTATCCATCTATTCCCCATCGCCGGGATTCGGGGTGTTCTTTTCTAATTGTGTTACTTCCGGGAGTTTTCCATACCCCTTGAGTATCTCATCAATTTCATTGCCGTCGAGGATTTCCTTTTCAAGCAACGCTTCAGCCAAAAGCTCCAGCTTACCGATATTTTCAGTAAGTAATTTTGTAGCATTGGCCTCGGCCTCCACCAGGATTCGACGAATCTCAGTATCGATCTCTACCGCGGTCGCTTCGGAATAATCCCTTTTCTTGGCAAAATCGCGACCTATAAAAATTTCGTCATCTTTTTTCCCGAATGCCAGCGGGCCTATCCTTTCGGACATGCCCCAGTCACAGACCATCTTCCGAGCCAATATCGTAGCCCGTTCGAGATCATTGCCGGCGCCAGTAGTATATTGATTGAATTTCAATTTCTCGGCCACTCTGCCGCCCATCATATGGACTAATCTAATTTCGAGATATTCTTTAGACCAAGTATGTCGTTCATCAATCGGCAAGTAATGAGTCAGTCCCAACGCCAGCCCGCGCGGTATGATAGTCACCTTATGCACTGGATCGGAATCTGGTATCAGCTTGGCAACAAGTGTATGGCCGGCCTCATGAAAGGCAGTAATCTTCTTTTCTTCCGGTGATATGACCAGCGACCTTCTTTCGGTGCCCATCATGACCTTATCCTTTGCTTCCTCGAAATCTACCATCATCACGACTGTATGATTTCTGCGAGCAGCCAAAAGCGCGGCTTCGTTGACCAAATTCGCCAGGTCCGCACCGGACATGCCTGGAGTGCCGCGTGCCAAAATCTTCAAATCAACATCTTCACCAAGCTTGATCTTCTTTACGTGGACTTTCAATATGCCTTCGCGTCCTTTGACATCGGGCTGATCGACTACTATCTGACGGTCGAATCTTCCCGGCCTTAACAACGCCGGATCGAGAACATCCGGACGGTTAGTTGCCGCGATAAGGATCACGCCTTCATTCGATTCAAAACCATCCATCTCAACTAAAAGCTGATTCAACGTTTGTTCGCGTTCGTCATGGCCGCCGCCAAGCCCGGCACCGCGATGACGGCCTACAGCGTCAATTTCATCGATAAAGATTATGCATGGCGCATTATGCTTCCCTTGCTCGAAAAGGTCGCGTACCCTCGATGCTCCTACTCCCACGAACATCTCTACAAAATCGCTGCCCGACATCGAGAAAAACGGTACACCGGCTTCGCCCGCAACTGCTTTCGCAAGAAGCGTCTTGCCTGTGCCCGGAGCTCCGAGCAGTAAGGCGCCCTTGGGGATTTTGCCACCAAGCTTCTGAAATTTGCCCGCGTCTTTCAAAAATTCGATAATCTCCTGCAATTCCTGCTTGGCTTCATCGCACCCCGCGACATCAGCGAATGTCACTTTCGGTTTGGATCCGGTCATAAGGCGCGCCTTCGATTTCCCGAATGAGAATATGCCTTTCGGACCGGACTGCATTTGCCTCAGCATAAAAAACCAGAATAGAATCAAGAATATCCAGGGCAATGAATAAGTGAGCAGGCTTGTCCAGTTGGAGCCTGTTTTGGCTTCAATCAAGACGCCATTTTCTTCCATTAGCTTAAGCAGGTCGGAATCGCCCGTAAATGGTATCATGCTTTCGAATTTCTTGGCGCTGACTTCCTGGCGTCCCACCGTCTTGGAATACTCCGACTTGAAATCGCCACGGACTTTTCTTTCCTCGAATGTCGCCTTGACGACATTGCCATTTTTTATTTGAGTCATCAATTCCGAATATGTAATTTCAACTGTATCGGCCTTGGCCCCGAAATAGATATTGAAAACCCAAAACGACAATAGAATAATAATCGCCCAGAACGCTACTGTCTTAAGGGTTTTCTGCCAGTTGAATTCCGGTCCAGCCTCCGGCGGCTTTCCTCTCGGGGGTCCTTGCTCCGGTCCGCCGGGTCCCCGTCTCAGATTATTATCCGAATTGTTATTGTCGAAAAAATCGTTCATTTAAGCCTCAATCTTTAGCAATGTATGGTAACTGCCTGAATCTTTCGCCGTAATCCAAACCATATCCCACAACGAAGACATCAGGAATCTCAAATCCAATATATTTTATGTCTATCTCTGCCTTTCGTGCCTCTTTTTTATCAAGCAACGTCACAAATTCTATGGTTTTTGGCATCCTCAATTGAAGATATTGCTTGATGTAATTTGCTGTAAGGCCGGTATCTATAATATCTTCGACTATAAGCACATGACGACCGCGGACATTGACATTAATATCCTTGAGCAAACGTACCACACCGGAGCCTTTTTTGGCCCCGCCATAGGACGCCACACTCATGAAATCAATTTCGCAATCGATATCAGCCGCCCGAACCAGATCGGCCATAAAAACAAAACTGCCTTTTAAAATGCCAATAAAGATCGGCTGCTTCTTTTTGTAATCGGAAGCTATCTGCCTGCCCAGAATCTTAATTCTGTTCTCTATTTTTTTCTTGGTTATTATTGGACGCATAATTTAATCTTCATAATATTTTTTGTTTTCGATGTTACCTTAAAATCATCCGATATCATCAGCCCCGCGATCCAGGCTATTTTAGATCCGGAAATTATCAAAGGAATATTTCCCCGATCGAATTCGGGGATTTTTTTATCAATAAAGATGTCTGATAGCAATTTGTGTCCTGTCATCCCTAATGGTTTAATTTTATCGCCGTTTGCCCAATATCTCATTGAAATATTCTTCAGCCTGTCGTTATCCAGCAATGCTATGTCTGATGTTGTCCAGAGCCTTTTAATTTTTTCTCTTTCGATAATTGAAGTATCCATGCACAACTCATACTCTGGAATAACTGTTTTGCCGGGAATCTTTAGTTTCAACCGAGTATTGATACTCGAGGGCTGGAAAATCGACAACTTGTTCTGAGATTTTTCGATCCAGGTTCCACCACCCAAATAAAATTTGGCGCCGCTACGGCTCTTTATTAATCTAAAAATACGCGAATACGCGTTAGATGATGGTCCGCCGTGAGTGTTATTTAGTCGTCTAAATGCTTCTCCCACCACCTTTTTTACTAAACTTTTATGATATGTCTTCAATTTCCCTAAATCAAGGACTATTTTGCTCTTATAGGTTTTCAAAACTGCACTTTTGTAGGCCGTTGAAACCATCTGCCCTATTATTTCGACATCTTCCATGACATTCTTTGAAAGCCGAGTAAGGCTTTCACGCACCTTGGGATTAATCTTCTCTAGTTCAGGGATCACCTTATGCCTGATTCGATTTCGGGAATAATCCATCGAAAGATTTGTGGCATCGACTACAAATGAAATCCCATTATCCTTAAGCCATTTCAGCAAGTCTTCTTTGGCAATTTCCAATAACGGCCTGATAATAATGCCTCGCCTTACTCGGTATCCCTGTCAATCCCGCCAAGCCCGTCCCGCGGACTATATTCAAAAGGATTGTCTCGATATTATCATCGAATGTATGACCTGTAGCGATTTTTGTGAATTTGTGAATCTTCGATAACTCTTCGAAATATTCATATCTGGCATTGCGGCCGGCCATTTCATCCGATAACCCCGATTTTTTGGCGAGCCCCGGCACATTGATCTTTTTCGAGTAAAATTTGATTTTTAATTTCTTGCATAGATACCTGGCAAAAAATCCTGTCTTTATGAGAGCTCTTTCTGATACCATGATCCAGATGCGCCGCCGCCAATTCAAAATGATATTTATCTCTGATATTATTAAGCAGACATAGAAGCGCGACAGAATCCGGCCCGCCTGATAATGCCACAAGAATCGAATCATCTTCCTGAATCAGATCATTATAATCAATCGTCTTTGAGACACATTCCAGCAAATCCTTCATAGAGAGAAAATAAGAAGATTAGAGGGCAATGTCAATTAATGCTATTTGGGAACGCAATCAAGGCGTCCTCGCGTCTCCACACCCGATGACAAATCTGATAATTGTGACTTGTGCGGAGACCTGCCACTACAGGCAAAAGAAATCGGCACCGGGATAATCCCCCGGTGCCGAAAAATGATCCAGAAGCGAGATCATATTATAGAGCATTTGGCCACCAATATTTGGCCAGAATGAGCATCTATAATATACAGGGCGGCTCCATTATACCCGCCGCCTAAGACACCGAGTCTCCATATTAGATGAAACACACCATCAATGCGATCAATATAGAGCTCAGGGTCCTTATATATTCCTGGTGTAAGGCCATTATGCGCAGGGTCGCTCAGGGCAATCTCTTTGGCTCTCTCCATGCTTATCGTCGGAGTAGTATTAATGTTCCGAGATTCAGTGTAATAGGAAGAGCCAACGCTGAGTATTGACAGGGTGTTACTACTGTCAGACTTAAAATGAAAGCCAAACCCTCCATCGAGTACTTTAATTCCATTAACAACTTGTTCAAAATTGATAAAAGCAGAACGCCCGCTATAAGGGGAATCGCTAGTGACACTATCTTTAAGAATAAGCTCTTGACGGGGGTTAGCTAAATGGAATATATCGCCATGTCTTTCCAGAAATTCATAGGCTCGGTCTAACGGTTGAGAAGAAGTCAAGCCGGCATTTAATAGCGGAGTTTCGATATTGCGAATCGAACCATCAGGGTCTATAAGCATTCTTAATCCAAATCTTGGATTTAAATGGAATCGCTCTACCAGAGACCTAACAATTGATCTTTGCGCATCACTACTGTCAGCCTGAGCAAATGCTACAGATTGTAATGCTGATAAAACGATTATGGTCCGCAATAAGTATCTTACCATTGAATTAATCATTCGAGATCCTCCTTTATTATTGATACAATTAGGCACGTCATTTTATTCTACGGTGTATCTGGTGTAAAATCCGGGCACCACTTGATGTCTGGCTGACGACCTCTATAATAATCAACACCGTAGGTTACGTCCATCCCATTAACTGCGCAATCGCCATTCCAATCAGCAGCAACAGGAAAATCATTTATTGGAGCTCGATATGCCAGAGAGCATGGACATGGTGGCGCTGGCCCCCGGACCTACTTTTCAATTAGAGAATGAATTACTAAGTTTTATCTTTATTCTTATCCGCCGGTTCCGGCTGGTAAAGCATAAATTCAGAGCCTGCCGGGCCTTTAAAAAACGCCGATTTATCTCCGCTCTCGAAAACCTTGATCGGCTCCCTGAATTCAATGCCATTATTTTCCATCATCTCGAAATCCTTTTCGATATCATCCGTTTCAATCGAGATGAATACGCCCGAACCACCATTAGCCCGGGCCAGAAATAATGGAAATCCATCGAGTGAAAATTGAGACATATTATCCACGGCGTGGGTCATCTCTAACCCCAATTTATCCCTGAAAAATGAAATTGAATCTTCATATTTGTCGGAAGTCAAAATTAACGATTCAATTTTCTTAAGCATTACTCGATGCCTGACCTATCATGAATAATAAAGCAGATTAGCTTTTTTTATCAGTCACGGTTTCTCGAAGATAACGTGCGGATTCTTCCGGAGGCACGATATTAATATAAATGCCTGAGCCGATTTCAAATCCGGCAGGCGTGGTGATCTTGGGTATTATGACCAAATACCAATGAAGATGCCTCGTGTCTTCATCGCCGATCGGACTCGAACGGATTACATAATTATAATCGGGATTTCCCAGACATCCATGTACTCTTGACAGAACCTCCCGCAAGAGCCAGGCAAGCTCCTGAATCTCCTCATCATCTATAGACATAAAGCTCGGCATATGCCTCTTGGGAAAAATTCGCACCTCGAATGGGCTGCGGGCCGCAAACGGACAAAACGCCACAAACAGATCGGTATCGATTACTATCCGCTCTTTCTGACGTCTCTCTTCTTCAATCGATTCACAAAATACGCAGGTGCCGTATTTATCGAAATGAAGTATCGCCTGCTCGATCGGGTAACGAACATGAGGCGGAACAATCGGTGTCGCGATTATCTGGGAATGAGGATGTTCAAGCGATGTTCCGGCCAGAATTCCATGATTGCGGAATATTGTTATTAAATTGATATTTTCGTTTTTGGCGATTTCGATATGCCGTTCCCGGTAGCTGGTCAGAATACTGCCGACTTCGCCTAACGACATATTCACTATATCCTTATTATGCTGTGGGCTTTCAATCACAACTTCGGCGATCCCGAATCCCTTGACCGCCAAAAATGACCCCACCCAGGTCCTCGTTGTTGCCAGATCGGCCTTCAATGCCGCAAATTTATTCGGCACAACTCGCACCTGCCATTCGCCCTTCTTCGGAAATACATAAACCGGCGGAGGAGTTTTGTCTTCATGGCCCACGCAGAATGGACACCCTTCATCATGAGACGGCAGTGGCGCCTTTTTTTCGATTTCACCCGCAAAATCAGAGGGACGTTTGCTGCGTTCGGGCGAGACTATTACCCATTCTTTTGTAGCTTTATTTTGACGAAATTCCGGCATAGATAACTCCAAAATCTATTAGGCTCTTGCTCTTCAACATTAGACTATAGAACGTTTTTAGCTTGGGGTCAATGATTTATTAAGTGGCCGATTTTATACGCCCTTTATTGATATATTTGAGTAACTCTAATTCACTCTTTTCATTCTCTTCCGATAATGATAAACTACATATACAATCGCCGCGATTATCAAAACTACTACAACGATATCAACTATTTCTCCGTACTTCCTGATTACCGACCAGTTATCTCTAAGATAATATCCTATTACCGTTAGGATGCTGTTCCATATGCCGGCGCCAATAATTGTATAGATTGAAAACTTTGCAAGATTCATTTTCCCGACTCCGGCCGGAATAGAAATCAGGTGTCTGACAACTGGAATAAAACGGCTGAAGAAAATCGTTTTGTCGCCGTATTTGCCGAAAAAATTGACCGTCATATCAAGATGATGCTGGTCGAGCAATAAATATTTGCCAAATTTATTTACGAATGGCCGTCCACCCCAAAGGCCCATGTAGTACGATATCAGCGAGCCGATAATGCTCCCCAACGTGCTGAAAAAAATCACTCCCGCAAATGTAAATTTCCCTTCGAAAATCAGAAATCCCGCGAATGGCATAACAGCTTCACTGGGCAAGGGAGCTATCATGCTTTCAAGCGCCATAGCCACTGTGATACCCGCGTATCCAGCCGAATGAATAAGCTCAGTAATATGTTCAATGAATACTTCTGTTAGTCCCATTTTCCCTCAATCCGCACTATTTTTTTCGAAATTGTAATTTTGTCTTATTTGAATGGTTTCTAATCTAATTATCAAATTACCATCTTGATGCCAATGATGATCAATATGACTCCGCCAAAAATCATCGCGCGATGACCAAGCCTGTCATACAGCTTAACACCCAAATACAACCCAATTGTCGTTATCGCGGCGCAAACAACGCCTATGATCGTCGCCGGAAGAAGAATCGGGATTTCAAGCAAACCGAATCCGAAACCAACACCAAGCGCGTCAATACTCGTCCCTATCGATAATGACACCAGCGACCAGCCGCGCGAAAGATCAATTGCTTTTTCAGGTTCATTCTTAATTCCATCTATAATCATTTTACCACCGATAACTGCCAGTAAAATCAGCACGCCCCACGGCCCATAATTACCCGCATACTTTGAAATAATATCCCCGCCAAACCATCCGATGATCGGCATCATGAACTGAAATAATCCAAAATGGAATGCGAGTCGGAATATTCTCCGCGGTTCAAAACCATGCGCGCCTGCCGCCATAGCCACACTGAAGGCGTCCGCGCTTAAGCCCAGGCTGATTAAGAAGATTTCGAGAAATGGAATTTTAAGCACAGCAGGCCGATCTTGACTTTTCGAGCATATTGGTCATCGGCGGAATATACTATTTTGACATGAATATCGCAACGCTTTATGAGGCAAAAAAACGGGAGCTATCATTCGACAACTCCCGATACTCATATATTCGACAGGCCCATTCTTACAAAATTATTTGGCATTCGGATCAAACTGCATCAATCCGAATGTATTCCCCTCCGTATCAGAGCAATATGAAAAATATCCTACACCCGGGACCGCATCCTTGGGCACAAGTATTTTCCCACCGTTAGCGACAACCTTCTTCACATATTCATCGACTGAACTGACATCGATGGTATTATATACAGTCGCTTGCGGGTTGGTTTTCTTCATTATCGCTCCATCGATACCCGGTTGTTCCTTATCGCCGGTGCTGATCAACCAGTAGTCCATCGGCCCATCCCATTTGTTGATTTTCCACCCGAATATATTCTGATAGAATTTAACGGCTCTATCCGGGTTTTCAGCATTGATCTCGAAATGTACGACTCTCGGCATAAAAACCTCCTTCATAAACTTCATTTGCTGAAATTAAAACTCACTATTCCTTTTTCCGGTTTCCGCAAATTTCCATATAATAAATTGATGCTAATTTCTGATTATCTACTGATATTACCTGACACGAGTAATGCTTCGCGCCTAATGTCAATGGCGATAGAGTGTCATTAGCAACACTCTCATTTATTAATTTATATAGTGGAGTTGGTATCGATTCCGTTACTATATATCCATGGCCATAGTCACTGCTTATCCTCTTGTATCATAATTCGTTAACGCTGCTAACCAAGTCTAACGCCTGTCGCTTTCATCTTATGGTGGTTACTGAATATCACCTTCAATTCTAAATCATAGTTTCAATTCAGAATCGTATCCTGTTGAAATACAAAAGGATGACATGATTATTTATGGCGGCCTTTAATCGGCATTCAAGTTGCATTAGCATACTGATGAAAGGACATCGATGCGCGGCGGGAGGATAACTGAAAATCCGAAAATGGGAGATAAAGATGAAAAAATTAGTGAGCCTTTTAGTATACACGCTGATTCCCGGCGTAATTATTATTTTTTCTGGTGAATGCCTTGCGCAAACAGCATGGATCGATCCGGCGAGAAATCGAGTGTTTACGATTGATGCTTCAATGCCAAGCTTCCCAAAAAATGAATCATATGAGCTTACAGGCATGGCCGTCTTCCTCGACATGGTTATTTCGTTGAATTCAAAAATCAACATGTTCGCTGAATTTCCATTTGTAAGTTCAAGCATCAAATATAAGGATTGGAATGCCCGCCCAAATTCAGTGAGTTCGTTTGGAAATCTCCTTCTGGGAATCAGAAGTAACAGTGATAAATCCGGGCTCTTTTTCGATTTTGGTGTCAGGGTGCCAATCGCCGATAAGCGTAATCCTGATGCGATAATCACGGGCCGGTACGCGGATTTTGATCGCCTGGAGGCGTTTTCCTCGGAAACATATTCATTGCAAGGCGGG
Organism: uncultured candidate division Zixibacteria bacterium; assembly: GCA_963817915.1. GTDB lineage: Bacteria > Zixibacteria > MSB-5A5 > UBA10806 > UBA10806 > CAWFQL01. Next base: position 225,480 of record CAWFQL010000012.1, on the reverse strand, counting down.
CCGAACTTATACATTAAAAATAAGTCCGGCCTTATTTTTCATTTCAGAGTGGCGCCGACCCTTTGGCTTTACTCAGATAAAAGTATTGATAGAGACAGCGACTTCTTAATTCACTATAGCGCGACATTTGGCTATCAAAATGAACATTATCAGATAAAAACCGCCCTGACAGGATTGACAATTTTGAGTAAAGACGAGCTAATGTATCCAGGCGAAAAATCAGTAAATCAGATCGGATTCGAAGCTCGCAAGTTCTTTAGCGTCGTTTCTCCCGGAGTTCATCTGCGTATCCCCATTGGGAAATCCTTTAGTGATCATTTGAACTTTGTCGCGGGAATCGACCTGCAAATTGAACTGCCATTGCCGGAGTCGAGTGGACCGGGATCAGATTTTTAGACGATATTTAAATACCATTTCCAAAAACATGGAGAATTATATGTCAAAAAAAATCACTACAATAATAACGCTCATCACTATGGCGTCTCTCATATTGTACGTCGGCGGATGCACGCTCATAGGCCTTGGTATCGGGGCTATGGCCGACGCCGGCGCGAAGAAAACATATACCGGCTGGCAGGTCGCCAAGATAAAAACAGGAAAAGAAATCACGGTTTATTTAAAAGATGGGACAATGCTGTTTGGCAAATATTCCGGTATAGCCCAACTTCCCGAAAATATCTACTCCCATGAGTATTCTCAAGTTCGGGAGTACGAAACTACTTACAATAACCTGCCATCATTAAATAAACCCATCTCTCTAACGCTTAAAGATGGCTCGGTTGCCAATGGGGCGTTTAACGGATTTGACTGTCGATTCGATAGCTCTAGTATTATTCCGTGTATTTCAATTAAAGAAACAGGCCGACCGATCCCTCGTACAGCCGCCTTCAAAAATATTGCGGCGATTCAAGACAGCAATGGTGACTCAATCGATATTATGGCTATTTCCGAAATGCTGGATAGAGGGAAGATACCCTTAATGACCGCAGTAGGCTTGCAGATAGGAGTTGATAAGAGAGATATTCCGATTGATAAAATACTTCAAATAACAGTGAAGGGTTCAAACAACGGCAAAATTGCCGGGGCTCTCGTAGGGCTGGGAATAGACGTCACACTAATCGTTATTGCCTTGAATAGCGATGATGCATTTGATATAGGAGGTGGAAATGGGGGAGGCACATTTTCAAGTGGTGGTCAAATGTCCTGTCCGTTTGTTTACAGCTTCGACGGTGAGAAATATATTCTCGATTCCGAGACATTCGGGGGCGCGATATTCAAGGCCGCTCAGCGAACAGACCTTGATAATCTCGATCATCTAAAGGCATTCAACGGAAAATACAAATTGCGAATCACGAATGAACTCGAAGAGACACAATATATCGATGAGCTTAAATTAGAAGTTGTCGATCATCCGATTAATACGACTGTCGTTCCTTCGTTCGATGGCAAATTGCATACCTTCTCTAATCCTATTCCGCCTACAAAGGCTTTTGATTTTAATGGAAATAATATCATCAGGTTCGTTTATAAAAAGGATTCGGATTTCTGGGTAAGCAACCCATTCGGACGGAATCCTGACAATATTTCCGAGGTTCGAGATGGCATTACTCTCGACTTTCCCCGACCTGCTAAAAGCGATTTTGTGAAATTGGCGTTTAATCTGCAAAACACCAATTGGGGCGCATATATGCAGGGAGAGATGCTGAAATTGCAGGGCTCGGAATTAGATAAATGGTACGATCTGATGAATAATTCAGTCGAAGCCCGCCAAAAACTTCAGGCTATCATGGTAAGAGAGGGGATGCTCGTAATTCAAATCTGGAATGGTCAGACCTGGCAATACGCCGATTTTGTATGGGAGGTCGGTCCGAGCGTGCCTAAGGATCAAGCGGTAATGATCGACATTCGCGAAATACCGGGTGATGCGCTTAAAATCCGTTTGGAGTCTACTGCAGGCTTCTGGATGATAAACAGCGTATTGGCAGATTACACCCCGGATGTGCCGATTAACATTACCGAATTATCGCCTGCTCTCGCAAATGATTCATATGGCAAAAATCAACTTGAATCTCTTACTCAAAATGATGGCGATTATTACGATATGCCGTCAAGGCGGGATTGGGCTGACTTAGAATTTTCCGCCCCGCCATTAAGAGATGGATACGATAGATCAATCGTACTGAAAAGTACCGGATATTACACAATACATGTTCTCGCCACCGGGGAGCCGCAGAAAGAGCTTATTTCCCATTTGATGAAGGATCCCGGCGCCTATGGTCAATTTACGCTGAGAAAATTAAATGACAATTATAATTTAATCATGCCATCAGCTAATGCTGAAATGAGTGATGATAAATGAAACGGCGTTGCGTTATTACAGGATTAGGTGCGCTGACCCCATGCGGTATTGGCCATAAAGCTCTTTGGGAAGACGTGACCTCCTGCAAATCGGCAGCTAAAACTATCTCAGCTTTTTCGCCAAATGGTACCCCTGTAAAAATCGCGGCGGAGATTCGCGATTTTGATCCGTCGAAGTTCATTGCCCCGAAATTGGCCAGACGTCTTGATCGGTCGGCGCAGTTCGCGCTGGTAGCCTCCGATCTGGCGATTTCGGATTCCGGACTTGATACGAATTTTATTGACCCAGAGAGATGCGGAGTTATCGACGGCTCTTCAATGAACACTCTCGGCATCATTCTTAAGCAACATGCGGAATATCTACAAGGCGATCATAGCCGCGGCGGCCCAACGATGCTGATATACGGAATGTGCGGCAATTCATCGGCCTCGCTTTCGCTGAAATACGGATTCAGGGGACCGGCAATAACTCTTTCTCATGGTAGCGTATCGTCAACGAGCGCGATCGGATGGGGATTGAAAGCAATTCAAAATGGCGAACTAGATTTTGTTTTAGCTGGCGGAACTGAAGCGCCAATTCAAAAAGACCTGATGGTGCCATTCTCCAATGCTGGAATTTTATCTAGAAGAAATGACGATCCGGCGGGAGCCTGCAGGCCATTTGCCGCGGATCGCGATGGATTTGTTTTGGGCGAGGGGGCGGCGTACCTGGCGATTGAAGAGCTCGAACACGCTATCAAGAGGAATGCTAATATTTATTGCGAATTGGCAGGATTTGCGGAAAATACCGACGCCTATCATCCGACCTCTCCCGATCCCGAGGCCGCCATGCTGTCAAAGGCGATCTTTCAGGCAATCGAAAATAGCGGAGTGACGTCCAACAACATTGGTTATATCAATCTTCATGGCACGGCCACGATTAGCAATGATCTCTCCGAATCGCGCGCGATCTCGAATGTCTTTGGCTCAATCGATTCACAGCCTCTTTGCGGCTCCACCAAGTCTGTGACCGGCCATCTGCTTGGCGCATGTGGTGCAGTTGAGGCCGCAATCGTGGCAATCTCCATTAAAAGCCAAGTCGTGCCTCCAACTCTCAATTGCTATCCCCGAGACCCGTTGTGCGATATTAATTGCTTCAACGGCGCTTCGAGGTCGGTATCATTATCAGCCGCTCTATCTGTAAATTCGAGCTTCGGCGGCCGGAATTGCTGTCTGGCGTTTAAGCGACTTCGATAACATTCCTCACTAGTCAAAAATCCAAAAAACATCTTGAGCTTTGTCTAATCATCCCCCATCATTTCCGTAAATGAAAATCAAAGTCACACATTTTGAAATAGAGCGATTGAAAAACCTTTCAATCTTCATGGAGGCATAGTCATGCAGATGGGACATGTTAATTATTTGAGCGTATTGGTTTCGGCGGCGGCTTATTGGATTTTAGGGGCGTTGTGGTTCAACAAGGCCCTTTTCGGCAAGCAGTGGATGAAAGGTATCGGCAAAACCGAGGAGCAGGTGAAGGCGGACTTCAAGCCGATGTCATTTCTATGGTCATTTGTATGGAGTTTTATCGCCGCTTATGGAATTGCCCGGATTTTGGTCTGGATCGGCGAAAATACGGTTGGTGACGGCGTCCTGGTCGCAGTGCTTGCCGGAGTTTGCTTTATTCTGGCCCCGGCAGTTATCAATAATCTTTTTGAACGTCGTTCCTGCACCTTGTTATGCATCAACGTCGGTTACCATGCCGTTGGCCTGATCATATCTGGCGTAATCATCGCAGCCTGGTAATAAAATATGCGCCTTGAAGGACTCGAACCTTCGACTCGCTGATTAAGAGGATAATAGAATTATTGGATTAGTCCTTACTGTCTTTCACAGTTGTTCCAATAGCGATTGACCAATCATGCTTGTACCAATGGATACGTTTAAGAATTTCTCGGGATCTTTCCGGAACGGGTGCTATTACTATATCCTTTTTTTGGATATAGTCCCGTTTAATTTTATCTAAATTTAATTCATAAATGTCATTATTATAATTTTTTTCACGTCGGACAATCTTTCCATTTGGTTGGTATACATGAACCCAGCATATTTCCAGAGAATCAGAATATGGTAAACGTATCAGTCCTAAGGTCGGGAAAAAGGGCAAAATGAGATCTCCCGAAGTTACAGAAGTAATAGATATCCTAGTTCTATCATTCAACCTAATCGAATAGCCGAAACGATCATTATCAAAAAAGGAAATATCAGAATTTCGAATTGTGATTTCGGGGTTTTGATCAATTTGCTTTCTTTCCCAGCCAATGACCTTATTGGCAAATCCCATATAGTTCTTAATTGACAGTATTGTCCTATCATATTGAAATTCATAAGCCCAGAAAGGGCGTGGTTTAGGTCTGAATTGCACCGCAGGCATAGAATCAGAAAAGTAGAATTTTGAAATTGATTCGGGCAAATAATCATCGTAAAAGACCCAGATGCCTGACGAAAATGAATGATATGCTCTGCCGTCCCTTATAATTAGGCTTGCCCCAAAATCGAAATTTGGAGATTCGTCAAAAGTCAAAAAGATTCCATTTATACTTGTAAAAGCGCACCAAGATGAGCGCTCATTTGATTTATAATATTTCGCAAGAGTTAGGTGAGATAATCCAATAGGTGGTTGGATTCCAAGTCCCAAGTTGACATCTTTGCCAACACCCCAGTAAAAGTTTAACCCTATAGAAAATGGCCCGAGGCCGCTCATTTCATGGCTTATTACAAAATTGCCCCGAAATTCATGGAGGGCAAGAGGCCTAGGTGGCATTGTATGTATTACCGATCCACAAGAGACAAAGATAAAGAAAAAAGCCAATAATGTTAATAATCTTAATCGCATTAATGAGATGAAATGCATCGTAGACTAATTATAATAGATTGAGTTGGATTATCGCAAATAAAATATGCGCCTTGAAGGACTCGAACCTTCGACCCGCTGATTAAGAGTCAGCTGCTCTACCAACTGAGCTAAAGGCGCATCAAATCGATGTCATTAAAATGAGGGTGGATGGGATTGAACCATCGGCCACCTGCTTAAAAGGCAGATGCTCTACCACTGAGCTACACCCCCATAAGCCAAAACAGAAACTAATAATAGCCACATAGCCGATTTAGTCAAGCAAAAACTGTCCGAATTTACCCCGGTTTTCTTGACTACCCCCATTTTCCAGCTTAGATTTCAACCATGAAATTTATCTGCGATGACAATCTCGGCAAATTGGCTAAATATTTGCGCATTCTCGGTTTCGACACTTATTTCGACAGCGAAATCGATGATGCCGAATTGATGCGCCGCGCCTCTGCCGAAAAGCGGCTACTCATCACTCGCAATCATCATCTGGAATCACTGACCCATCCATACGGATTATTGCTGGTAGAAAATGACAGCCCATTTGACCAACTTCACAACCTGATAATTTCGCTTTCGTTGAAAATCGATACTACTCTGCTATTCGAACGTTGCTCACGATGCAATGAACTCTGCGTGATTGTAGATAAAACCAAAATTGCCCATCAAGTTTTCCCATTCATTCGAAAAACTCAGGAAATCATAAAACAGTGCCCGGCATGCCAGAGATTTTACTGGAAAGGCAGCCATTATAAAAATCTGCTGGCAGATTTAAAAAAGCATATACCCGATGATAATATTATTGGCCAATGGCCGCGGATTATTTCCCGGCAAGATTCTTGATTTCTACCGAAATATTAAATTCAAACGATTGCCCGGGAGCAAGGTCAATAGAGACGATCGGCACAACTGTCGATTGCTGGTAGTTTCTCTCGAATCCGCCTTCGGAAAGGCTTATTGTCTCTATCGGGAAACGCCACCAGTCGAGTGTTCTGTCAATTTTGATATTGATATCATATCCAAAGGCATCATCGCGCAAGCCGATTCGATTTGAATTGATTACCCCGGCTGAGGCCATAATCGATGGTTCCAGTTTTTTGCCATCGATATGATAGTAACGGTCTTGAGCATTCCCGGCCAATAATGCCCAAGCAGTCTCGATACCCATCAACTGCTTCAGATGAATATTCGATCTGTTATCGATAAGATATTGAATATCGAAACCGGATTCGTTGGCTTTCAGGATATAATTTTTCTGAATATAAACAAGCGCCCACGTACTACCAACCCAAACATGACCTTCTCGTTTCAAACTTGCAATCAGCCTGTCCTTGTCCTCATTCAAGGTCGCCTCAAACGGCCGATTTACGAAATCGCCTTTTTCGCTATACTCATTTCGAGAAAATTGCTCGAGCGTAGTTCCGAATTCAAAGAAATGATCTAAAAAGCCGACTCTCTTGTGCCAATCATATACGAGATATTTATCGAGTCCTTCCTCTTTCGCCTCAATCCGGTCATGAATCGACCCCGCGGCATTATCATCGGCGACTTTCGCCTGGGAAAGCTTTGAATGATAACCTTCTTTCCTTCGAGTCATTGTATCGAGCAGGTTTATCGACGCTGGTTTATAATCCAATTCAAACAATGAACCGCCGTAGTATGGCGCGACATAAAGATTGAGATGCTTATTGCGCAATATTATTTCTAATTGCCCGTCCTTGTCAAAATCCATGACATCATACTCGAGAAAATTATCGTCCTTTTTGCTATCAAGCACCTTTTCGGCTTCGATAAATCTTGAATAGGTGGCATAGCGCAAATGGTTCAAATATAATCCGCCGAATACGCCGTGCCAGTATGGACAGTTGCATTGCGCCTGCCATTTGAGGTCAATCGCCTGAGATAATTTGTCTTCCCCGATTTGCTCCTCGGCGCCTTTTTTTATCAGCGATGTCAACTGCAGCATCTTCTTATGCATGTTATTGGATTCGCTGTATTTCGAAAGGAAATTGCGCCAGAATCCTCCACGGACAAGATAGCCATACTCATCCCACCATTTGTCTTCCTTCAGCTTCTTTTCGATTTCGTCGTATTCAACAAATCCATTGGCGGGCAATGACCATTGGCCCATCTCGGCATACGATGCTGTCGGCAAATATATCCTGCCAGCAGGCGGAAGCTCATCGATCACCTCAGAGAAAAATACCGGCTTTATCCAGCCTAAATTTTGAGTCAATTCGTGGAAAAACTTCTCCAGCCAACGTTGATTATAGCAGGTGTCGTATGTCGATGGCCAAACACCGAATTTCTCGCCGTCATCCGCATAGACTACCAGGACATCGCCCTTTTCATCATTGAGCTGCTTTAGATATTTAATAGTCTCAGAAGGTTGTTTGAAGGGAATATTGTATCTCATGACCTTGCTGATTGGGAAAACATATACCGGATCGCCGTTGTTTTCGGTAATGAAATAGCCGTTCAGATCGTCATCTTTTAGACCGGCCCATTTGAAATGAGTATCATCGAGAACAGTATACTGAATGCCCGCTTGCGCCATGGTTGTCGGAAGCCCTGGCTCCCAGATTCTCTCGGCAGTCCACATCCCTTTGGGGGTCACTCCGAAATGATGCTCTATATAATGTGTCATTTTCAATATCTGACCTATTTGATCTTCTTCGGGAATAACACTCAAAATCGGTTCGTAAAAGCCGCCACCCATCATTTCTACCTGGCCGGATTTGATCATTTTCTTTAGAAGTTCGAACCATTCGTGATGATGCTCTTCTATCCAGTAGAAAAGTGGACCGGTAGTATGAAAGCAAAATTTTATCGCCGGATGGTTTGAAATTGCCTGCAAAAATGGCAGATAACAGCTTCCATACGCGGATTCGAAAACATTATCAAAATTACCCACCGGCTGATGGTTATGAATTCCGAATACCAATCGTATCATTTTTTATCCTTCGATCAAAATTCTATCTTTTTGCAGAAACGGTTACCCATCATTAATGTTCCGTTCAAGTTACTTATACTATATTCGGCAAATTAAATCGTTTTTCAATTAAGGGCAGATCATCTTTTTGAAAGCTGATGCGAATTTGATGCAAGCGAAAATTATTCCATATCTGCTTCAAGATAGGAGAATGTTGTCTTGCGACGGGCCAATTCCTCGGATAATCTCTGAATAAATCGCTGGGCGGTATTTTCCCCATAGACCTTGAGCATATGATTCATGGCTATTACTTCCGAGATAACCGTAATATTTTTGCCGGGCGATATTGGTATTATGACTACCGGAATTTCAACCCCCAATATTGATGTCCTGTTGTCATCGATTCCCAAACGATCATATTCCTTGCTGGAATCCCAGACTTCCAGCCTGACCTCAACTTCTATTCTCTTCTGCAGCCTGATGGCCCTGATTCCGAAAAGCTTCTCGATATCGATAATCCCGATACCTCGCACTTCCATATGATGCCCGAGTTTCTCCATTGCCCCGCCAACAATAACTTCAGGCGCTTTTTTCGTTATCTTGACAACATCGTCTGCTACAAGTCTATGACCGCGCTCCACCAGATCGAGCGCGCATTCCGATTTTCCTATGCCGGATTTTCCGGTATAAAGCAACCCGATACCATAGACATCCACAAAGGTGCCATGAATAGTTGTCTGGGGGGCGAATATGTTATCGAGAAATGTCGAAAGGCGGGTTATTATTTCGGTTGTCGAAAGATTGGTCTGCAATACGGCTGTTCCGGATTTCCGCGCGTATTCCAAAAATATCTCCGGAGGAGTCAGTCCTTTGGTGATGATAAAAAGCGGAATATCGAATGCAAACACATTGTCGAGATGTTCGCTCAGGCTTTGATCGCCAAGGCTATTCAAATATCCAATCTCGGTTTGCCCGAGAACCTGCACCCTCTTATGAGGAAATCGTTCTATGAAACCTGTCAACGCCAGCCCCGGACGATGAATCTGATTGTTATTCAGCTCCTTATCATATCCGACCCCTTCGAGCAATGGGAATAGCTCGAAAAATTCGCGCCTCTCGGTTAAAAGCTTTCCGATAGTCAAATTCGGCATAATATTATTCTATTTCCTCGTCGCTGGTCTTCTCAACAGGCCTGGTCTTTAACGATGCTTTCTGGGCTGTCTTTTTGTCTCTCAATTTGGCCTTGTATTTCTTTATCTGGGTCTCCATTTTGGAAATTACCTGCTCGATCGCTATATACATATCAAAAGCCTTGGCCTTAGAAGTCAAGAGAGTTCCGTATACCTTCACCTGAATTTCGGCCGCCTGCCTCGATTTTTCAACCGACATGGTCAACTGGGCGTCAATTATATGATCGTAATATTTTTCAAGTCTCTTGACTTCTTCCTCGGCGTATTTTTTCAAAGTATCAGTAAGCTCAAAATGTCTTGCGGTTATTCTAATATCCATATCTACCACCTTTTTAATGATTTAAAGACGGACCGATTGCTCCAAAGATGCCATTAACCGATAACAAATATCACATGCGAAGCAATATCAAAATCTTTGCGACACCTCCCGGCTCTTGGAGCGCCCCTTCGTCAAGAAATGGTTGTGCTGTACCAATTATCCTCTCATTTCTGTCCTTGAAGCTTCATCGCCTCCAGTCAAAAATACAAAACCGGTCATTTGATGACCGGGTTCAATCGCTTTTGTCTGGGCAATTCGCTCATAATAAAACCCAAAGATTATATCAGAGCAAAAATTAATAATCAAGTTTTTTTATCGATTATTGGCCACCAGCGCCGTCTCCCTGAAATAGATCTTTTGATTGAACCAGAATTGGGGCCGGTATCGTCTCGGAGCTTGGAACAATTATCGTCTGGGGCTTTTTGGCGAGCTGCTTGCGGAATCTCGCTGATTTAATCCCCATTTCCTCGCGATACTTGGTAACCGTACGCCGCGCCAGATTGATTCCATCCTTCTTCAATATATTGGCGATCTCCTGATCGGATAACGGCATAGCGGCATTCTCTTTGGAAACAATAGCCTCTATTTGATTCTTTACCACTCTTTTTGATAGATCCTCACCATTTGAATTGGAAACGCCGGTATTGAAAAAGTATTTGATCTCAAATACTCCCAGGGGTGTCTGCACATATTTACCGCTGGCAACTCGGGAGATTGTGGCGACATTCATTCCCACCTTATCGGCAATCTGCTCCATAGTCAGCGGCTTGAGATGATCTTCGCCATGATCGAGAAAATCCTTCTGCTCATCAACAATCGCCTGCATTACATTAATCATTGTGCTGCGGCGCTGATTAATAGCGTTAATCAGCCATCTTGCCTGCTCCAATTTTTCTCGCACGTAGTTTTTGGTGGTTTCCGGTGTTTTATTGCCGCGCTTTATCAATGATTTATATGACTGATTAACACGAAGCCTTGGGAGATTTCTGTCGTTATGGTAGACAAGATATTCGTCATCTACTTTTTCCACGATCAAATCCGGAACGACTGCCGCCGCCGCTTTGACAAATTGTCCTTGAGCCGGTCGTGGCGAAAGGCCCTTAAGCATTTCCAACGCTGCCTGAATCCGCTCAGGAGTAGAATCGGTCATCTTAGCCAACTGTGTGATACTCTTTTTATCCAAGTCATAGAGGTATTTTTCGACCAATATCCAGGCAAGTGAGTCTTTGAATCCTCGCTCTTCCAGTTGGGCCAAGAGACATTCGCGCAGATCGCGCGAACCGATTCCCGGTGGATCGAATCTCTTTATTACTTCCAGCACCTTTTCAACTTTGGATTGCTCGACCTGTAGCTCTTCCGCCATGCTTTTGACATCACATGCCAGGAAGCCGGCATCATTTATATTACCAATAATATAGGACCCTATTTCAATTTCATCGTCAGGCAGCTTAGTGAGGCCCAATTGCTCGAATAGATAATCGTAAAGCGTCTTTTCAACTACCTGGGTTCGGTTGGTTCTTTCTTCGTCGCTATCCTCTGATAGATCGCGATAACCATCGCCAGCCCATTCGTTGCCTTCGCCCAGAAATTCCTGCCAATCGATTTTTTCGATATTGGCTTCATTTTTTCTTTCCGGCTCTCGGAATTCGGGAGGAGTAATTTCCTCCGGCAATTCCTCGACTTCTTCCAATAATGGATTTTCAGCAAGATTTTGACGGAGAACCTGCTCCAGGTTCAAGATCGGCTCCATCAATAACTTAAGCGATTGGATCAGATCGGGCCTGACCGAAAGCTCGGTTCTCAATGAGGTCGATTGTGTTATCTTCATGTTTGCCATAGACTTACCCTTAAAAGGCAATTCCCTTCTATTGTAAGTTATCGGCTCTGCGCTGGAAGCACTTGAATTGCCTTTGACAACTCTACGAATATTATACTACGAAAAACCGCAAACGCAAGCAAAATTTAGTCCAAAACGAAACAATAGTATAAATTATTTTACATTGGAAAGAGCGAAATCGCCTATAAACGATTACATATCAATGTGATACTGCCAATCAGCCGCTAATTCAGCCTGAATTTCTCGCCGAGATAGATTTTACGGGCCTCGGGATCATTAGCCAGGTATTCAGAGGTACCGCTTTTAAGTATTTCGCCTTCGAATATGATATATGCTCTATCAGTAACCGAAAGAGTCTCGCGGACATTGTGGTCTGTGATAAGTATCCCTAAACCTTTATCCCTTAGACGAGCAATTATCTTTTGGATTTCCTCGACCGTAATCGGATCGATCCCAGAAAAGGGTTCATCCAACAATATAAATTTGGGCTCGGTCACAAGCGCCCTGGCAATCTCGACTCGTCTTCTCTCTCCGCCCGAGAGATTATAGGCCATCGATTTGGCCAATGACTTGACATCGAGATCAGTCAATAACTCCTCCAACCGCTCCTTGCGCACTTTGCGGCTTATCGGCATCGTCTCTAAAATTGCCATGATATTCTGCTCAACTGTCAGCTTGCGGAATATCGATGCTTCCTGTGGAAGATAGCCGATTCCTTTACGAGCCCGGCGATACATCGGCAATGATGTCAGGTCATGATCATCCATAAAGATTCGACCGTCATTAGGACGAATCAGGCCGGTGACCATATAGAAGGTAGTGGTTTTGCCAGCGCCATTTGGCCCGAGGAGACCGACAATCTCGCCGGATTTGACTGAAATCGAAACCCCATTAACAACTCGGCGCTTTTTATATATTTTTAAGAGATTTTCCGACCGTAATATGGATTTCCCGTTGTTTCCTGAATCATTTTCGGAACTCATGGAATCTCCTCCTTGGATTTCCCCCGTTCGAGGCTGTCCAACGCTTGCTCTGACTGGGGAACTTCCTTGATCTTTCCCGATACATTGCTCAGAATTCTGACATCCGAAAGCCTGTTGTCGGCTTCCATTCCATAGCCGGTGATAATATCACCATTGCGATTGAGCTTCACATAATCTTGTGTCGTGATCAAATTCTTTTCAGGGTCCCAATTCAATGATTGAGTGTCGAGCCGAGCCGTATCGTTTTCAACTACCACATCGCCCCAGACAGAGAACGCCTGCTTCTTTTGACGAACCAGACCCTCTTTCGATGTCAGGGTCGATTGATATTCGCCGTTGTCATTATAAAAATCAACTTTGACATTTTTCGCTATGGTAGAATCCTCTTTATCATAAACAAATAGCGTATCGGCCGTAATTACCGCCTGCCGTTTCCCCGCGGATGTCAAAATAATTTTAGCCTTTTCCAAAATCGAGTCCGGCACCCTCGCAGAAGATGGCGTCCCGGGGGCCTTGTCTGTTCTACTGCAGGCTGCCGAAATTAACATTATCGCCAAAATTGAAACACTGCCAATCCTGATCAAACAACTTCCTCCAAAATCCCTTTTACGTTTTCCGCGCTCGATGGTTTGCTTTTCCAGCGATTATGAATCCAGGCCCATTGAGTGGGATCGTAATTTATCATTTCCTCTATCGCCTTATTGCATCGCAATAATGCTGATTTAATATCGTCTTCTTTATTGTCGGTAACCGACGCTTCGAACATCGGCCAAACTTTCAAAAGAAATCTATCATTCTCAGTTCTGTATAATGCTACTGGAAGGAGCGGGCTTTCCGCCCTCCTCGCGATGAAAACCGGACCCGCCGCCGTTTTTGCCGGGATACCAAAGAATGGTATGAAATATCCCGCGATTTTCGATGAATCCAAATCCATCAAGACACCTATCGTGCGTCCCTGCTTGAGGGCATCGAGAAAACGTCGGGCCGGCGCGTCGGATGGTATATTCTCCATGCCCCACTTCTCTCGATGTTCTACGACCAGATCATCAAGTCGTTCGTCATATAATTTTCGCCCGATCACCGAGACCGGCACTTTTTTAACAGCAGAAAACCAGGCCGCCAATAGCTCGAAATTCCCGATGTGCCCTGTCACGGCCACAACACCCTTCCCTTTGCTTTTGGCTTGATCATAATTCTCGATCCCTTCGACATCAACCATCTTCTCCAGCTGCTGCGGCGACCAGTTACGCGAACGAATTACATCGGCGATATTTTTGGAAATCATTACGAAGCATTCTCTGGCGACAAGCTTTATTTGGATATCATCCCATGATGATCCGTATACGCGCCTCAGATTGGCTTCTGCCAGTCTGCGTTCCTTGCCATCGAGAATGGCGGCGATTTCTCCCAGCATCGTAGCCAATTTTAGCGCAAGGTCTCGTCTCATTCTCTCAACAAGAATAATAAGCCCCTTTATTAGCCCGAAAATGAGATCGTTCTTGATCTGTTTGAATGATGAATTCATACGACTTTCGCTTTAAGCAGGTCATGAAGATGAATCAAGCCGATTGGTCGATGGTCATCATCAAGCACTACGAGACTGGTAATCTTGAATTCTTCCATTATCGCGACCGCAGTTGCGCCTAATTCATCGGCAGAAATCTGCTTCGGATTGCCGCGCACGACCTCTCCGGCCTTCAGCTTGAACGGGTTATCCTGCAATTCAACTATTCTTCGCAAATCACCGTCGGTGAAAATGCCTTTCAGTTTGCCATCGTCATTTACTACCAATGCCAGCCCGAATTTCTTCAGAGTCATGGCGAGAACCATGTCCTTGAAACCGGCATTGTGCTTAACTATCGGGAGTTCATCGCCGGTATGCATGAGGTCGCTGACTTTGATAAGCTTTCGCCCAAGTACTCCGCCGGGATGGATGAACGAAAAATCATCGATTGTAAATCCGCGCAATTCCAGGAGCACCGCCGCTAACGCGTCCCCCATGACCAAGGCTGCTGTCGCCGATGACATGGGGATAAGATCAAGCGAACAGGCTTCGGAATCCACTGACGCGTCGAGCACTACATCGGCTTCGTCCGCCAACGGGGACCCGTTGCCGCCCGTGATGGCGATTATAGGAACTTCGAGTCTCTTAAAGATCGGCAGAAGGCGCATGATCTCATCGGTATCGCCGGATTTGCTGATAACGATGGCGACATCACCCGAAAGAACCATCCCTATATCGCCATGAATACCTTCAGATGGATGAATAAAAAACGCCGGTGTGCCTGTTGACGATAATGTGGCCGCAATCTTTCGACCTACCAGCCCCGATTTCCCGATACCTGAAATAATTACCTTGCCTTTGATATTCAAAAGCAGATCGATAGCCTTATCGAAATTATCATCGAGCCTATCGGCCATCAGCTTGACCGATTCGGCTTCTTTTAAAATAACTTCTTTAGCTTTATTTATAAGTGAGCTCAAGAGGATCAAGTCCTTTCGCCAAAATAATCATATCCACAAATTCCCTCGCCGCGCCTAATCCAGCACCACGTTTGGTGACAATATCCGCGTGAGCCTTTACATACGATGGCGCATGCGGAACTGTTGCGGAGACGCCTGCCAATTTCATCACGGGGACATCGATTACATCATCACCCATATAGGCGACCCGATCGCGGGTGAGTTTGTATTTTTTCAAAAGCTTTTCGAATGGAATCCGCTTCGGTCCGCCTTTTTGATAAAGATCTTTTATCTTCAATTCCTTTGCGCGGGCGATAGTAGCGGATGACGGCCGACCGGATATTAACGCTGTCGGGATCCCCGCCCTGCGCGCGATATATACAGCCATACCATCGGCTATGCAGAAACGTTTGAATTCGGAATTGCCGTTGCCCATATAGACAGTATTATCTGTCAGAACGCCATCGACATCGAAAACAAGCAGCTCGATTTTTTTCAATCGTGATTTCAATGCCGTATTTTTATTGCTTCTCATAAATTCCAATTAGCTATTTTGTATTTTTTCATAGTGCGCTCATTTGAATCATCATTGATTCCATTGCCAAGCGTTCAATAAATTCATATCGCTCTGATTAGTCAACAAAAATTAGCGGAGTGGTTAACGGCAATGGGAATTTCCAGTAGGGGCGTTCAACTGAACGCCCTGTTAACAGGCTTTTTTTCAAATGCCCCTACAAATCTAGATTCCCGTTTTCGCAGGAATGATGGGACCCTCTTGTCATTCCGCACTTGATGCGGCATCTGGCTTGATTTAACCTGCTTTCCCAATTTTGTCTTGCGCTCCCCTCATCCATCCATATCTTACCCGCCATGTTTTTTAGGATTGCATCAAATTCCAATGAAGTCTTATCAAAAGGAATAATATGAATGACAACAAAACAAAATTAAGGGCAAACGCTAAGGCCGTACCGATACCATTGGCGTCTGGTCACGAACTCAATTCCGACCAATGGATGATCGCGGGTGTGCCGTTGGGTGATGGCAAATTCTGGATGTATCAGGACAAGAACGCCAAAGTATTATTAGAGGGCGATCAGCTTTCGATGGATATAAATCCATTTTCAAGCTCGCATGATCAGATTCAATTTTTCGATAACCCCAAACAGCTTTATCTCACTAAGTCAAGTTTCGAGCCCGGCACGGATGGCATTATCGGATTCTCATGCAACATGCGAGCCTCGATTAATGGCGGCAACATAGATGACCATCGCGATGGTTTTGGCTCATTCAATGTTCTCGATTTCGCTACAGGAATGGTGCTCGATATTATCACCAATGGCCACAAGGTATGGGTAATATATGAAAGACTCTTTATGCCGGGCGTGACTACACTTGAACAAGCCTTTACCGAGGTTATACCAGTAGACTATGCCGTTAAACAGAATGATTTTTTGAAATGCCTTGTTGTATATGAAAGGAATAACAACGCCGCGCAATTCTTCCTCGATGATAAATTGATTTTCACCGCCGAAAATATCCCTGTGAAAATTCAATCCCTCCAAACCGGCTTTGGTTTCATCACATTATTGCCAATTACCGATGGCCACAGTGTCTCATGCAAAGGTCAGGGCGGGACGGGTACGTGGGGAGGATTTACTTACATTAGGAACTGAACAAAAATATGCTGCGTCGGCAGAAACCTATCAAGAGACGATGTAAATCTTTTCAATAAAATCGGAATGTCCTACTAATATGGATTTCTATTATCATTCTTTTTCATGATCGGATCTAATCGAACGATCGATTTTCTTCGTCACATGCCATAGGAATTTAATATAAATCTTTGCTCTTTTAATTAAATGAACTCTCGGCTGAAATTCATCCGCGATAAACTCCATCTCTTTGCCGAGAGTTACATTAAGTGACGGCGATTTCTTTATCGACAGTACTTGAGAAGGATATACGCTTCTATGACCTGTCATTAAGAAGCTTATTACGCAGGCCACCGCGGCGTATGGCCCAATCTTTGGCCCGAATAATTCCAACGCCATAATGCTGGCTGCAATTGGCGTATTGGCCGCGCCAGCCACGACGGCGACAAGTCCGATAGCCGCGAAAGTCGCAACATGCAATCCTGTTATTTGAGCGAAAAGGGCCCCTGAAGTCGCTCCGATGAAAAATAGCGGCGTGACAATTCCACCGCTACCACCGAAATTAAGAGTCACGCTGGTAAACAGCATCTTCATCAGAAATGCGTACCAGACCACCTTGCCGCCCTCCAAAGATGTTTGTATTGTATCCAACCCGAGGCCAAGGTATTTTGATGAAACAGCGAAAGTCAGGGGTATCAAAATTACGCCGCCTATTATTCCCTTCCAAGGATCCCAGATTTTAATTTTGTTAACAAGTTTTTTGCCGACATTCATTGTCTCAACCATCAAGAAAGAGCATATCCCGAAGAATATACCTGCAATTATAACTTTGAGAAAAAATGACTCGCTAAAAACCGGTATAAAATTGATCGTATGATTAAAATAAGTTATCCCCAACAATGATGAAATTTCATATGCGGTTATTCCCGCTATAAATGACGGAAATAGAACTTCATACAAAATACTGCCAATAAATAGCACTTCAATTCCGAATATCGCACCGGCTATAGGCGTACCGAAAACCGAAGCGAATCCGGCGCTGATTCCGCAGATGACAAGCTTTTTTCTATCGACATCATTAAGTTTTAATAGATCGGCAAATAATGAAGAAATCCCGGCACCGATCTGCGCGCAAGGACCTTCCTTGCCAACAGAACCTCCCCCGGCGAGCGTAATAACCGTCGCGACAAGCTTCACCGGAACTACTTCCGGCTTAATTTTGCCTGATTTTTTATGAATTGCCTCAATAACTTTTTCTGTGCCGTGACCTTCAGCGTCCGGGGCCAAATACTTGATCAGTACCACGCTCACAAATAAAGCAACGGGCAATAAAATAAAATAAAGCGAATATTGGCTGGAAAATTTAAATGCGAGATTAAGAGCTTTTAAAAATATAGTCGTAGAGAGACCGACTAACGCGCCAACTACTGTTGCCAGAAAAAACCACTTTAGAATGCTAAGAAATAGAATCGTCTCTTCTGTTAGCCGATCTTTCAATTACCCACTCCCATTCTCATCGATAATATCAGGAACCCACGCACAATTACGGACATCAACCTATTCGCCGGTCTTTTCGATAGTCTCGGTGGTATCGGTCGGCACGCTTGATTTGTCCAATAATGCCAATCGTTTTTCCTTGCCGCGAATTACTGTAAGCAAAATATAATTGTCGTTGGATACCTTATTAATCTCAGTCTTGAATGACGCGAAATCATCGACTTCCTTATGATCGATCGCCGAAATAATATCGCCCTCATTCAATTCAGCCTTCCCCGCCACGCTGCCGACTTCGACATACGATACATAGACACCGTTCCTGCTCTCTAAAAGATAACTGCGATACATATCATCGGTGATCTCTTTAGCGGTGAAGCCGAGCTTGGTCTCGAATTCATCGGCTTTGACTTTGGGCTGACGACCGATTTTGACTTTTAGCTTTTTGATTTCGCCATCGCGATAAATCGTCAACAGATCTTCTTGTCCGGCGGGTGCCTGCGATACCATCAAGGTAAATTTATTGATATCGTCATCTTTTTCCGCCTTCAATGTCTCATTCCCGAATTTTTGGATAACATCGCCGATCTTGAGACCCGCCTTTTGCGCCGGAGAATCGTCTATGATATCAGCAATCAGAATGCCTTCCATGTCCGGCTTGCCGAGATACTTGGCATAGCTTCGATTCAAGGGCTGAGTGATAACGCCCAGCCAGCCGCGGTCGATTCTTCCCGATGCCAATAGCTGGTTTTTAACTTCAATCGCGATATTGATCGGAATAGTAAATCCTTGTGTTTGTCCAAGCCCGCGGGAATTAATACCGATAACTTCGCTCTTTAGATTTACCAATGGCCCGCCGGATGAGCCCGGCGCGATTGCCGCGTCGGTCTGAATAAAATCATTGAGCAGAGGTGTCAACGCGGGCACATTTAGCACCCGTCCCTTGCCCGATACAATTCCGAATGATACGCTGCGGTCAAAGCCATAGGGATTGCCGACTGCAATCACCCATTCGCCCACCTGCACGGAATCCGAATTGCCGAGCTTGGCGGCGTGGAGGTTGACTTCGGGCGGGACATTGATCTTTATCAAAGCCAAATCGGTGAGTTTGTCGCTGCCGATTAAGTCAGCGCGATACTCGCGATTCGATTCCAGTGTCACCATGATTTCGATATTTTTATCTACCACATGCTCATTAGTGAGAATATACCCGGATGGATCGATAATTAACCCCGAGCCCATGGTTTCGTAACGGTCGGTATTTTCTTTTTTGACTACCTCGATATGCACAACCGCGGGCTTCATTGAATCCGATACCGAGATAATCAATGATTTCAATTCGTCGAATATTTCCAGCCCCTTTTGCTGGGCATTTGATACACCGAACGACGCTATTAATATGATCAAAGCAATGCTAATTCTTTTCATTCTATCTCCCTGGTAGCTCTTAATACAGCTTAAAAACGTTTATGTTCGTTTACAAATCGCTAATCTCATTATCGTATATATAATGGCAGAAATGGAGTATTTCCATATATAAAATAATCAAAATTGCCTCCGGCCTGACAAGCCGGCTTTGCCAAAACGTAACGCATTGTATGTCAACGACTAAGCCTGATGTGGATTTATTGTGGAATAAAATAGTCTATTTTGAGTCCGGCAATGGAACATTTCAAAAAAATACGGGTATTAACAAAGGAAATGAGTTGACAAGATGAAAAAAATGATTAAAATGATAAGCTACTTTCAAATTGGAGGTATGAGATAATGAGAAGATGGGGAAACTATAAGGGTTTGATAGCCATAATTGGCCTGGCCGCAATCTTTACTTTAATGGGAATGATAATCGGCTCGAACCTTTCGATTCCAGACAAACTGAAGGCGGAACAGTCGCCAACACTGCAAAAGGAGACCGAAAGCGGCTCCTATGGCTCCAACAATGATATAATGTCCACATCCGGCCATTCGCCATTTGTGCATATAGCCGAAAACGCTACCCCCGCGGTCGTCAATATTTCCGCCGAATCGGTCACGGAAGATAAAGCCCATAATTTCATGGATGATGATTTTTTCAGACGATTCTTCGGTACACCGCCGCCCGATCAGGGAGGCAACAATCCGCAAGAGCCCAGAATGAGAAGATCCGAATCACTTGGCTCAGGATTCATTTTCTCCAATGACGGCTTTGTGATGACAAATAATCACGTAGTCAAAGGTGCGGATAAGGTCACGGTGACATTATCCAATCAAAAGAGCTACAAGGCCGAAATAGTCGGTTCCGATGACGAAACCGATATCGCGGTTCTAAAAATTAAGGACGACGGCAATTTTCCGACCATCCAACTCGGCGATTCCGATTCAATATTAGTCGGAGATTGGGTAATGGCGGTTGGAAATCCGTTCCCGAATCTCGGGCTCGATAGAACCGTCACGGTCGGAGTAGTATCCGCTAAGGGCCGCAAAGGATTGTCATTTGGGGATGAAAACCCGTCGTATCAAAATTATATACAGACCGATGCCTCAATTAATCCGGGCAATTCCGGCGGACCGCTTTTGAATCTCAAAGGTCAGGTAATCGGTGTGAATTCCGCTATAGTGACCCCGTCGGGTGGGAATATCGGAATTGGTTTCGCGATTCCGATTAATCTTGCCAAAGGAGTAGCTGATCAGCTCATGCATTCCGGTGTCGTTACTCGTGGCTACCTTGGTATTTTCCCGCAAGATATAACCCCTGAATTAAAAGACGCCAACGGATTGCCATCAGCCGATGGCGTAATCGTGGCTCAAATAGATAAAGATACACCCGCGGCTAACTCGTCTTTGAAAGTTGGCGATGTTATACTTACATTCGATGGCAAGCCGATCAATAACGCCCAGCAGTTCAGATTCCTGGTTGCCGACGAGGGCCCTGGTTCCACCATAAGATTGGGTATCTGGCGCAATGGCGAGAATAAGAATGTTGAAGTAAAGCTCGGCGATCGCGCAAAGTATGTTAATCAGAGTCAGTCAAACATTCCTCCCGGTGAAAAGGTAGAGAAATGGCTTGGCTTGAATGTTGAAACCCTAACAGATTCCAACGCAAAGACTTACAATCTGGAAGCGGGCCCGGGCGCTCTAATTACTGCAATTCAGCCGGGAAGCCCTTCCGATGAGGCCGGGCTTAGAGTTGGCGATGTTGTCCTCAAAGTCGCCGGGAAAGATGTCACCAATGCGGGTGATTTCAATAAAATTGCTAAAGATATGAAGGACATCAAAAAGCCGATTTCGTTCTATATAAAGAGAGGCAATGGCAATATCTTTGTGGCGGTAAGTCCAGAGCAATGAATAAATGGAACCCGTCAGTTGTAGTAATGGTTGTAAACGGTGACCCTACTTGGGTGATTTAAAATAAGTTGTCCGAAAGGAGTATGATTTTTTGGCAAAAACGTCTAGAAGGTACCGTGATGAAGACAAATCTTTAGATCTGTATCTGCGCGAAATTGGCGAAACCCCGCTTATTAATGCGGCTGAAGAAGTTGAGCTTGCAAAAAGAATAAGGACCGGAGATCAAAAGGCCCTTGAAAAATTAACCAAAGCCAACCTGCGGTTCGTTGTTTCGGTCGCAAAACAGTATCAAAACCAGGGATTATCACTCGCCGACCTCATCAATGAGGGTAATATCGGTCTGATAAAAGCTGCCAAGAGATTTGATGAGACTCGCGGTTTCAAGTTTATTTCCTATGCAGTCTGGTGGATCAGACAAGCGATACTTCAGGCATTAGCAGAACAATCGCGTATTGTAAGGCTGCCGCTGAATCGTGTCGGCACTCTTCACAAGATTGGCAAGGTTTCCTCCACGCTTCAACAGGAGTTCGGCAGGGAACCATCGCCAAATGAAATCGCGGAAGAGTTGTCATTGACCGAAGGCGAAGTATCGGATACTTTGAAGATTTCGAATTCACATCTGTCGCTGGATGCGCCGTTTTCGGCATCGGAAGATAACAGTCTTATCGATGTTCTCGAAGACGAGATGCAGCCATCGCCGGATGAATCCCTTTTGACCGAATCATTGCGGATCGAAATCGAAAAAGCGCTGGATACATTGACACCCCGGGAGGCTGAAGTAATTAATCTCTACTTTGGCTTGAATCATGAGAAGCCGCTCACTCTGGAAGAGATCGGCGCCAGATTCTCGCTGACTCGCGAAAGGGTTCGCCAGATCAAAGAGAAAGCGATCCGCAGACTGCGCCACGCATCGCGATCCAAGGCACTGCGGGCATATTTGAATTAAAAATTGAATATCAATAATATTGAAAGGCGGGTTTAGCCCGCCTTTTTTTATGATCGTTGGTAGAGACGCAAGATATTGCGTCTCTACGGGAATTTAAGTAAATAGAAAATTTATTCCTTGAGGGCAGTCGAGGACGACTGGCGCCCAATAAAACCTGCCTTTTTTGTTTATGCGTGTAGAGCCTTGCTATAGCAA
This sequence comes from uncultured candidate division Zixibacteria bacterium, assembly GCA_963817915.1. Taxonomy (GTDB): domain Bacteria; phylum Zixibacteria; class MSB-5A5; order UBA10806; family UBA10806; genus CAWFQL01. Next base: position 202,903 of record CAWFQL010000012.1, on the reverse strand, counting down.
GGCCCTACAAGAAAATTAATAAATGATATTTTCACGCCGGTGATGCGGTTTGGGCAGGTGTTCCGAGATTTTTATCGCGATGGGTGCCGAACCGAGTGGATAAAACGCCGCCAAGTCCAATAGGCAAAATTACCAAAATAAATATGCCGATAAAAATCCAATTAAATACCATCGCCACAAACGAGCCGGTGACTGCCTGTATGAGAAAAAGAATAGCCGGCGCACCGCCTAAAATAAGCGAGCCGTAAAGATAAGATCTAAATGAATACTTTTCGCTATTAGTAATTTTCTGGCCAATTACATTGCTGACGGCCGTCGATGACATTATCATTCCGGCCAATATGACCAGCGGCAAACCCACAAATGCTAATGGAATTCCTATAATCGTAATAATTAGTACCAGAAATGCCGCGAATGCCAATACGAATGTCAGGTAACCCTTGAAATATGATTTGATTGGAAAATGAATTACCGATTCCGCCACCTTATTTATATTCGGGCCGAATAACGATGAACAAGTGGCGGATAATATCCACCAGAATATGAAGATAATCAAGAATACAATGCCCATGATTCTATATATCGAGCTTTCGCTTGTGCCCAAATCGCGTGATTCTCTAATGCCGACATGAACAGTACCCACTCTGGCTCCAGGCTCCTGTTTGACATTACCGGAAAGCGCGATAGCGCCGTTTTTGATATATCCGGTGGATGACACATAGATATTCCCCGAAAACACCGTAACTCCGCCATTAACAGTTCCATCGACTCTGACGTCGCCGCGAACTACAACAATATCGCCGTCTATCACTTCCCCTTCATCGACAGTCACATCTTTTCCGATTCGGAAAACATCTTTATTCCCAACCTCGGGAGGCAGATCCTTTAGATCGCGAAAAATCAACGTACTATCGTTGTTGAGAAGGATGAGGATACTATCGCCGCCGATAGTAAGATTCTTTATGTTAACGTTATTATCGAGATTTTTGAGCAAGCTATCGAGGTCTACCAGATTAGTATTATACTTCTTCATTTTCTTTTCAATTCGTTCGAGAACCTTTTCGGTAGAATCCATGCGAATTTCAACCTTAGGTTCAGGGGGAGATTCGGGCATACCCGGCGGCTCAGGCGGACCCGCAAATACGGCTCCCGTCATCAATAGAATCAGTAATATTTTGGCTTGCAGTTTCATCTCATTAAAAATTATCCAAAGTAATATCGCCGGATGCAGATGACACGCTCAACCGGCCTTTGCCATCCCCTGCTCTGCCTAAAACTTTTGTATCAGTATGCTTATCGAAATCAGCGTTGAGCCTGGAGCTGATTGTACCCGACGATGTATTAACGGCAACAGAACCTGTAAAATTCGTACTTACCTCGGCAGAAATATCGCCCGAAACAGATTCGACATCAAAATCGCCTTCTTTGGCAGTCATGGCCTGCAAACGGATATCTCCAGAAGTAGATGAGGCATGAACAGAGCCCCCAACATTATCAACGAAAATATCTCCCGAAATCGTACGAACATCAAGATCACCGTCGATATCGTAAAATTTGAGATCGCCCGAAGTGCAATCAAAAGCAACCGAACCTTTGATTCGATCGATTTCACCATCGCCTGAAGTAGAGCTGACTTCGATATTTCCTTCAATATCCTTGAGCCTGATATCAGATGATACTCCCTTGACCGATATCGACCCTTTGTTGCCATAAATTATTACATCACCGGAAGCCAGATTACAATTAATTTTACCTCGATTATTTTCCAAATCGATATCGCTTGATGCCGACCAGAAATCAAGATTCATCGATATATCCGACGCTCTCAGATCGGCAGAGGCCGAATTGATTTCGATATCTTTGTCATCGGGAATTCTTAATTTGATCAACGTCTGATTGTCTTCATTCCAATTTCCGCTGAAAATTCTATCGAGCACATTCATTCCATGATGGCCATGCTTTGGCATATCGACAGTAATAGTAAGCTTGTCGCCTGAGGTCTCGGCTTTATATTTCACTTCACTATGAATATCGTCGGCTTCTTTCTGATCGGAAGCGAAAATGACATTTTTGTAATATACTTCGATATCATTGGATGATGATTTTTCGATTTCGATTTGTCCTGACGGCATGTCGATCTTGACAAGTTTCGTATCGTTACCAGAGAATTTATCGTTTTTATCGTACGTAAATTCTCTCCTGGCATAAGCCAGGCTGGCTGTGATAGCCAGGATGATGATAGTCAATAATGTTAGTTTTTTCACGGCGGCCTCCTTACCTCAATGTTTTTAATTTCTTTTTCAAGAGCTCGCGCGCTCGAAAAATACGGGCCTTTACCGTTCCAACCGGGACTTTCAGCATTTTGGCAATTTCTTCATAGGATTTGTCTTCTTTGTGACGCAGTACAATCACTTCCATATATTTTTCAGGAAGCGATTCAATTGCCTCTTCGATTCCGAATCTCTGCTCTTTATTTCGCAGGTCCTGTTCCGGATTATATGAATAATCGGGGAGCTCCATTTGGACATCGCCGTCTTTGGTCTGGATAGGCTTGTCGAGTGACAGCGAATCGATTTTTCGTTTGCGCAAAAAATCTATGGAGCAATTTGCCGCGATTTTATAGAGCCAGGTCGAAAAGCGGTAATGCGAGTCGTATGTTTTCAAAGAGCCGAAAGCTTTAATGAAAGTTTCCTGGACCAGATCATTGGCCTCTTCCGGATTTCGGACGATTTTCACGGTTATGTGAAAGATCGCCTGTCGGTACATTTCGAAGAGGGCCTTGTAAGCCTTTTGGTCCCCTGTAAGCGCCAGTTTGACCAGCGCCTGTTCACTTTCGGAGGGCATTTCGCTCCCTTTTCATACTACGAAAACCGCCGGTTATAGTTGCGGGTATGAAGATAAGAGATAATATATGAGATGACAAGCGCAAATAGGATTGATGAGAGCAATTAATCATTAAATTCAATTATTAATCCGTTTTAATGTCATGCCCGTATCGGCAGGATTATAAACGGCAAGCCTTTGTGGTAGAATCTTCTTTGAACAGCAAAGACGACATAGTTGTGGAGCCATCGGGTTAAAAATGTATCTTCTTTGAACACTATCTGACCGCCGAAAAATATAGCCTGAGGGAATCTTTCGAGTATCTTGGGGCCAAGTTGTTCTATTTCATCGACGACGTCAATACCGGTCGAAGATATCCCTTCTGAGTAATATCCATGCCTTTTCGTAAACTCTACATAACGATCCAATTCGACGGAAATATGAGTTTGCAGTTTTTCAATCTCCGACGAACCCTTGAATACTCCGGCATCGATAACACCAACTTGTACAAAGACGAAATTCTTAAAAACCCCCTTAAATGTTCGTATAATGCTGAATAAGGCGTGCAGGCCAAGACCATTGAAACCATTGACCATTAAAACGGCGGTCATGGCTTTGGGATCGTATTGTTTGTCGGGTGGAAGATCTTGTTTGATATCAGGGATAGACCTTGGGCTTGATGATTCAGTCGCGACAACCAGGTTATCCAGCCGTTTGAGGGTGACGAAAGTGCTATTGTAGTGTCTCTTGATTGCGGTCACGATAAGAACGAGACTTCCTGTAACCAATATGGTTATCCATCCACCCTCGTGGAATTTTACGACAGAGACTGAAATTAGAATCGATGTCGTTAGAATAAGGCCAAGGCCATTAACGAACAAACCTCGTCTCCATTTATCGTGAGTAGCACGGGCTTGCCACCAATGACGTACCATGCCCGCTTGCGATAAGACGAAGGTTATGAATACGTTGATACTGTATAATACCAAGAGGAATTGGACCGAACCGCCGGTTAGCATAATTAAAATTAAAGCCGCTCCACCCATAAGCAGAACGCCATTTTGAGTGACCAGCCTATCGCTCAAGTTGGCGAATTTTGACGGGAACCAGCGATCCATGGCCATATTCGCGAGAACGCGGGGACCATCGATAAAGCCAGTCTGCGATGCCACGAAGAGTATCGCAGCCTCCGAAATAAGAGTCACCAGGACAAACGCGTATCCGAGTCCGCCATTCCAATTAGCAGTTATATTTTCGAATAGAACGGCATTAAGAGTCTTGCCGGTCTGCGGTGACACGTTGAATAATATATATGCAAGCATCAAACCAATGACCGTAAATGCCAGGGAAATTGCCATATAATGCATGGTTCGTTTGCCGGTAAGTACTTTGGGCTCACGTAAAATCGGAAGGCCATTGCTGACAGCTTCAATACCAGTATAAGTTCCGGCACCCATGCTGTAAGCGCGGAGCAACAGCATTATAAGACCAAATACGCCTATTTCGGACGAAACGGAGTTAATATCAGCAATTGTATTTTGGGCTATTACCGGGATATTACCCACATGACTGAAGAGCGAGTACAATATTGCAAAAAGATGAGTCAAAACGAAAATCATGAAAATCGGCATGAGGGTCATTACCGATTCTTTCACGCCTCTAAGATTCAGTATGATCAGGACAATTACGCCGAATATTGCAAATTCAAGTCTGTATGGATACCATGCCACAGGAAGAAAGCTGAAGATGGCTTCCGCTCCGCTGGCGATCGAAAGCGAAATGGTCAGCATATAATCAACAAGCAATGCGCAGCCCGAAATCATACCGAATGTAGGCGACAATAATTTGCTTGCGACCAAATATCCGCCACCACCTGCAGGGAAAAGCTCGATAATTTGCGAATATGCAGAGCTGATTATAAAAACAGTAAAGCCTGTCCCGAGGGCGACAAAAATGGCAAGATAGGGATGACCTTGAAGAACAATAAATGCTTCTGCAGGTCCATAGCATGACGATGACAAACCATCGGCGCCCAAACCAATCCATGCAAAAAAAGCAATAAGAGCAAGCTTGTGAAATACGCGCGGATCCTGCGGATTTCGAGCTTCGCCGATCACCAGCGTTTTAAGGCGATGGGATAGAGATGGTTTTTCTTCGTTATTCATATCTTTATGTCAGTATTATCGGTTAAATGAGGCAAAAATGATATTTAATTCGATTCATGCGAAACGTCGGAGGTCGATCAGACCAGTAATTACGAAACCACCAAAAAACATCGCAGTATATTAATTTATACATTCGGCGGTGTCAACATATCTATGAAAAGGCAATTGAGCGGGAAGCGTGGGCGGCATACCACCCGACCTTAATACAATTATAATTGAAGAGCTTAATTTGATCTGATTTGTCGGATGCTGATTATAAATGATTCCAAATCTGCTGTGGGAAGCTGGCAATCTTTATCCGAAAATGCTTCTTTCGGATTGGGATGAGTCTCGATAAAGATGGCATCCACTCCGACCGCCACAGCAGCCCGAGCCAACGGCAGGATGAACCTTGGATCGCCGCTGGAAGATTTGAAACCTCCTCCCGGTTTTTGTACAGAATGCGTACAATCGAAAACAATCGGGCAGCCGATTTCCGCCATGATGACCAGTCCGCGAAAATCCACGACCAAGTCTCGGTAGCCGAAGCTCGAGCCGCGTTCGGTGATAAGTGCTTGCTTATTGCCGACAGCGTGGACTTTTTCGATAATGGGCTTCATGTCTTCCGGTGCCAGGAATTGACCTTTTTTAACATTTACCGGAAGCATAGTTTTGGCCGCTGCCTGGACTAATTCGGTTTGACGGCACAAGAAGGCCGGAATCTGCAGGCAATCCGCAACCTTTGAAGCAGGCAATACCTCTTCGATCGAATGAACATCGGTAAGGATCGGAAAGCCGAATTTCTTTTTGACATCGAGCAAAATTGAAAGAGCATCATCAACTCCTATAGTAGAGAATGATTCGCCGGAGAGGCGATTGGCTTTTTTATAGGACGATTTAAATATTGTCGGGATTTTGAATTTGTCGCGGATTCTGGCAATTGTCTCGGCGGTCTTGAATGTGATTTCTGAAGATTCTATCGCGCAAGGTCCCGCTATCAGGGTCAGCTTATCGCCGCCCACAATCTGATCGCCTATTTTGACTTTGTTTTTTGCCAAGGCTTCCCTTCCACTTTTGTAACCTGCCAGATTGATTTTTTGCCTTTTTGCATATTCGGTCTTTCCAATGTCAAAATAAATTCGACCGTGTCGAGCGGTACTTCGGCAATGGCATGGAATTCGCCTTCGGATTTGACGATAATTTCATCTATCGATATATCTTTGCCAGCTGCCATGGTTTCATTCATAAAGGCAGAGACGGCACCTTTAACATCGGTAAGCCATAGGAATTCAGAGGAATCGACCCGTTCCTGATAGTATTTCGCCATTTTGCCGCTCGGGAATGGCAAATTATATTGGGGGGCTGAATTGTTTTTTTTCTCCGCGCATCCAATTACTAAGATTGTGGATAGAAGAACGGCTAAAATAAATATTATGGCAGTTTTAATTTTCATGATGATATTTTGCTTTTTGCTGAATTGTCTTTAATTTGGGGAATATCGGATTTGCAGGATTTATATTTCAATGCGGACTCGACCAGCCCGGCGAAAAATGGATGCGGATTCATGGGACGGGATTTTAGTTCTGGGTGGAATTGGCCGGCTATAAAGAACGGATGCGAAGGCAATTCCAGGATTTCCACTAAACGAGCGTCAGGCGAAACACCTGAAAATAGCATACCTTTTGATTCCAATGCTTCGCGATAGCTGTTGTTGACTTCATAGCGATGGCGGTGACGTTCATTGATATTAGTCGATCCATATAGTTTATTTGCCAAACTATTTTTCTGAATTTTGCAGGGATAACTTCCCAGCCGCATCGTGCCGCCTTTGTCTGTGACCTTAACCTGATCGTCCATGAGGTGAATTACCGGATGCGGCGATTCGAAATCGAATTCCGATGAATTGGCGTTACCAAGACCGCAAACGTTGCGAGCATATTCGATTACCGCGCATTGGAGGCCGAGACATATTCCCAGAAACGGGATATTGTTTTCGCGAACATAACGGACAGCCTCGATTTTGCCTTCGATACCGCGATCGCCGAAACCACCGGGAATCAAGAGGCCGTCGATATTGGAAAGATGAGCTTCAGGGCCATCCTCAGAAACTTTCTCGGATGAAATCCATTTCAATTCCACTTCCGCGCTATTGGCTCCGCCGGCATGAATGAAGGCTTCAATTATCGATTTATAAGCATCCTTGAGTTCGATATATTTGCCGCAGACTCCGATCGTGACCTTATGAGAAGGGTTTTTCATTCGATTAATCATATTCGCCCAGCTTGAAATATCGAGGTCTTTGCAGAGCAATTTCAGGTAATGAACAAGTAGATTATCCAGAAGCTCCTTATGAAATTCAAGCGGCAATTCGTAAATTACCTTAATATCAAGGTCTTGAATTACGGCTTCCGGCGGAACATTGCAAAATAGCCCAATCTTCTTTTTGGCTTCACGGGTTATCGGCAATGGGCTTCGGCATATAAGGATAGCAGCATCAATGCCAATCTCACGAAGGGCTTTGACCGAATGCTGAGTTGGTTTGGTTTTTAATTCACCCGCGCCTTCAATGTACGGAATTAAGGTAAGATGAATGAAAAGGGTATCGTTGTCATCCTCCTCTAACGCCATCTGCCTGATCGCCTCAAGAAATGGAAGCGATTCGATATCGCCGACCGTGCCGCCAATTTCAACTATGACAACATCGGCAGGCTCAGGATTGTCGGCCAACATTCGGATGCGGAGCTTTATCTCATTGGTTATATGAGGGATTACTTGCACGGTCGCGCCAAGATATTCACCTTTTCGTTCGCGCTGAATAACGGCATTGTATATCTGGCCGGATGTGACATTGGAAAGCTTGTTCAGTACGATATCAAGGAATCGTTCGTAATGGCCCAAATCGAGATCGGTCTCGGAACCGTCATCAAGCACGAAAACCTCGCCATGCTGATAGGGATTCATGGTGCCGGGATCGACATTGATATAAGGGTCGCATTTCATCATGCGAACCTTGAGGCCCCGTGATTTCAGCAATAGACCGATTGAAGCGGCTGCCAGCCCCTTGCCCAGCGATGAAACGACTCCGCCGGTTACGAAAATGTACTTGGTCTTTTTGCCGTTAGTTGCCATTCTACAATCCCCTATTAATAAGAATCTTTTCGGCTTTCATCAAGTCTTCTTTGGAATCGATGCCGATGAATTCAAATTCCGTAATAATTGTTTTTATTTTAAATCCATGTTCGAGAGCCCGTAATTGTTCGAGATTTTCGGCGATTTCCAGCGGTGTTCTTTCGAGCGATGTATATTTTAAAAGAAATTCCTTTTTAAAGCCATAGACTCCGATATGCCGATAGAAATGAACCTCGCCCTTATTGCCGGAACGGACATATGGTATTCGGCTGCGCGAGAAATACATAGCATATCCAGATTTATCCAACACCGCCTTGACGATATTGGGGTTGTCAATGTCATCAGAATTGCGAAATTCGGAGCAAGCGGTTGACATGACTACTGCAGGATCATTGAGGGCATCTACAACCTTATCCAGCACCGACCCTGCGATCAATGGCTCATCTCCTTGAATATTGATGATATAATCTGCGGAAAGATTTTGGGCCGCTTCGGCAATTCTATCGCTACCGGTTGGCGGAGTGCTTGATGTGAGTAAAACTTTGCCGTCATATTTTCGGACTGTCTGCGGCGATTCGTTCGTCATCAGTAGCGACATAAACCTCTGATATACAATGAGATTTCATGGCCGATTGCATGACACGAACGATTAAAGGCAGCCCACCCAACATAGCTAACGGCTTGCCCGGAAACCGTTGAGACTGATATCTTGACGGAATTATTCCAATTACCTTCGGCACAGATTATTTTACAAAATGATTAATACGGAGTCAATAGAAAGATTGAAAAGGAGAAATTCTGATGGGCTCCCAAATTATTTGTCATAGCGAACTCATTAACAAAAGACTTATTTTCGGTCGGGTGGGGCCACCCGACCGCACACGTTGTCTTAGTAGAGCCATGCCATGGCATGGCTCTTCATGATTTATACTATGAATTAAAATCCGAAAGGCTATCAATAAGCAGATTTATTTCTTCAATCGAATTATAGAAATGAGGCGAAACTCTAATTGCACCCTCTCTGAGGCTCAGGGCGAATCCTTTTGAAATCAAATAATCATAAAGACCCTTAGAGTTTTCAGATTTGAAAGAGATAATTCCAGAACGGCGCGGTTGTTCGGTTGAGGAAATCAGGGAATACTTGGTGTTTGAAGAAACGAATGAGATCAAGGCATCATTCAGATAGCATATATGCTCCCAGATAGCATCGCGATCAAATGAAAGCAGAAGATCAACAGAAGCATTCAGCGCCCAGAGGTCCTGGAAGGCGTTAGTACCAAGCTCATATTTCGATGGCCCCACTTTGGGTACAAGGTCGTATCGCATGAGATCGGAAAATTCGGCATGCCAATCGACGCTGAGCCATCCCTGCAATGGCGGATCTATGGCGGCCTCGGCTCGTTCAGATAAATAATAGAATCCGGTGCCGCAAGGCCCAAACATCCATTTCTGGCATCCGACAGAAAATAGATCAACTTTTGCAGAAAGTATATCAATAGGGACTGCGCCCATTCCCTGAATACCATCGACGCAGAATATGATGCCATTTTCGGAGCAGAATCTCCCCAACTTCTCAAGGTTGACGCGATAGCCATTATTGAATTGCACCCAGCTGACACTGATGACACGGGTTCGTTCATTGGCCAGATCGATAATAGCATCCTCATCGATAAATCCATTCCTGGAGCGGGCGAAATTTATATCAACGCCCAGCGAACGCAATCGAGTCCAGGGATATACATTCGATGGGAATTCCTTTTCGGAAATTACCACATTATCACCCTTCGACCATTTCAGCCCGGCGGCGACGATATTAAGGCCGTATGATGTATGCGGGGCAAGCCCGATATGTTTTGGCTCTGAATTTATCATTGAGGCAAGCTTGACGCGCAGATCTTCGAACATTTTGAATGATTCGCTATCATGGCGGTGCGCGGTTTTCTGCCAACTATTGAAATATTTCTCATATGCGGCCCGGGTAGGATTAGATAGCGGCGAATGACCAGCGTGATCGAGAAAAATAAGTCCCTCTTCGAAAGTAAAATTTGAGCGGGCTCGATTGACATCAAAATTCATTATAGCATCCCCAGCTTGCGGTACCATTCGATGGTTTCGATTGATCCGGATTTGAAATCTGTCGGGCAGACAAATCCAAGCTGCTTTTCCAATTTGGATGAATCGACCAGCCAATATTTGGCCCGGAATTCTTTGGCCTTGTCATAAGTTAATATGGAAGCCTCGTTTTTTATTTTGGAAATAATCTCGGATATTTTCCCGCCGCTGGAGATCAGCCATAGAGGAATATGCAGATCATAGGCTTTAACGCCGAAAATTTCAGCCACTATATCACCTGCCTGGCTGTAGGAATAGGCCTTTTTCTCCGTAACGAAAAATATCTCACCGGATGGCGTATTGACTGAAAGTGATTTGACTACTGCCCCGGCCAGATCTTTTACATAGGTAAAGTTAATATAGCTATCGCCGTATCCGAATGTCGGCTTCAGCTTACCCTTGACGGCTTTAAAGAATGAAAGCATCTCTTTATCGCGCGGGCCATAGATTGCAGATGGTCTTAGAATAGTAATGGGGATTATCGAATTGAATGACAGGGCTTCTTTCTCGCCCTGTAATTTCGATTTGCCGTAAAATGTGAGAGGGCCGGGGTCATGGTCTTCTGTGATCGGGGTCATCGATGATGACGGGCCGCTTGCCGCCGTAGATGAAATCAGCACGAACCGTTTGATATTAGGCGCATGGTTTTGAATCGCCTGCAGGATATTTCTGGTGCCGATAGCATTGACCTGGATGAATTGTGAATTGTCGAGGGTTTTTGTAAGGCCGGCGTTATTAATGACAAAATCTACGCCTTGAAGAGCATCGGGCAGCGTTTCCGGCTGGTTCAAATCACCGTAAGCCAATTTGACATTCAGGTTTTTTATATTGGTGAGATCGGAAGTCTTTCTGACAAGAGCCTTTACCTCGTACCCGGACGCAATCAGGGCCTCACAAATATGTGAACCTACAAACCCATTAGCCCCTGTGACCAGCGCTGTGCCCATTCGCCTTTATCTCCTTGACATTTTGTAGCTCATTGAATAATTTCATTTTTATGGTGGTAAATTAGCTGAAAAATCAGCGTGTAGCAAGTTGATTATGACTATTCGGAGATCCCAGATGGATTTATTTGAAAAATGCAGAAATTTCCAGGCCGATAAAGAGATTCAGGCCGCAGGTTTGTATCCGTATTTCAGGCGAATTTCCTCATCCCCCGGCACAGTTGTCATTGCCGAGGGGAAGGAAGTAATAATGATCGGCTCGAATAATTATCTTGGCCTGACAGACCATCCGAAGGTCAAAGAGGCTATTCATGCCGCGGTCGATAAATACGGTTCCGGATGCACCGGATCGAGATTTCTCAATGGCACGCTCGATATACATGTGAAATTGGAAGAAGAACTTGCGGATTTTATGGGAAGACACTCTGCATTGGTCTTTTCTACCGGCTTCCAAACCAATCAGGGAACGATTTCCACTGTAGCAGGAAAAGATGATTATATTTTCGGAGATAGATCAAATCACGCGTCGATAGTCGATGGCTGCAGGCTGTCATTCGGCGAATTCAAGAAATACCGTCACAATGATATGGATGAGCTTGGCCGTCTGCTCGAACGAAATGACGGAGCCCGCGGTAAGCTTATTATTACGGACGGCGTATTTTCGATGGAAGGCGATATTGCCAAGTTGCCCGAGATTACCCATCTCGCCAAGAAACACAAAGCCAGGGTAATGGTAGATGACGCTCATTCAATCGGCGTCCTGGGCGAGAATGGACGCGGCACCGCGGAGCATTTCCATCTAGAAGATAAAGTCGATATTATCATGGGGACATTTTCGAAATCATTCGCGTCGCTCGGCGGATTTATAGTGGCAGATGACGATGTCATTCGCTACGTGAAGCATTTTTCGCGAGCCTTGATATTCTCAGCGTCGCCGCCTCCGGCCGCTGTGGCCGCAGTCAGGGCAACCTTGAAAATATTGCGGGAAGAACCTGAAAGGCGCAAACGACTCTGGGAAATTACTCATCGCGTGCATAAGGAATTCAAGGCGATGGGGTACAAAATCGGCACCACGGAAACTCCCATTGTGCCAATATTCATCGGCGATGACATGAAGACATTCGCCTTCTGGAAAGCATTGACCGAGGCGGGACTATTCACAAATCCGATAATCGCGCCGGCGGTGCCGCCGGGGCAGGCGTTGATCCGCACCAGCTATACCGCTACGCATACCGATGCCCAAATCGACAAGGTTTTGCAGACATTCCATGATATCGGGAAAAAGATGGAGATCATATAGATGGCCGCTGTGGAAATTCGCGAAGTAAAAGACAACAATGAATTGATGACATTCATCAAGATTCCGTTCAGGCTCTACAAAAATGAAAAGTATTATGTCCCGCCATTGATTTCAGAACGAAAAAAGTTTTTCGACAAAAAGCATAACCCATTTTTCCAGCATGCGCGAGCAACGTATTATCTGGCATATAAAGATGGCCAGGCAGTCGGCAGAATAGCGGGAATTGTCAATGATCTTCACAATAGCTTTCACGAGGAAAAGACCGGCTTTTTCGGATTTTTGGATTGTATCGATGATCTCGATGTGGCTAATGCGTTGATGGCGGAGGCGGAAAAATTCGTAAAAAATGAGGGTATGAATATCATTCGGGGGCCGATGAATTTTTCCACCAACGATGAGATAGGTTTTTTAATCGATGGTTTCGATAAATACCCGACATTCATGATGACCTACAATCCGCCTTATTATCAGGGGCTTTGCGAGAAAATGGGACTTCAAAAAGCCGAGGACCTGTTGGCATTTTATATAGATCAGCATAATATGCCTTCGGAGAGGATACTTAAAATAGTTGAGAAAATACGAACTCGGCAGAGAATTAAAACCCGTTCAATTAACATGAACGATTTCGATCGTGAGCTTGAGATAATCAGGACAATCTACAACGCGGCATGGAGCAAAAATTGGGGATTCGTACCGATGACGCCGGAGGAATTCCAGGTAACCGCCGATGATTTCAAGAAAATATTGGAGCCCAAGTTGGCTTTGCTCGCTTTTGTCGATGATGAGCCTGCGGGATTTTCATTAGCGCTGCCCGATTATAATCCGATATTCAAGAAAATGAACGGCCGCATGCTCCCATTAGGGGCGTTGAAGTTCCTCTATTACACAAAGATAAATAAAATATTATCGGGCGTTAGATTGATCACGATGGGTATTGTTCATAAATACCATAAGATCGGCCTCGATATGATATTTTTTGTCGATACATACAAATACGGGCTTGAATGCGGATATACATGGGGCGAACTCTCATGGATCCTGGAACGGAATACTCTCATGACTAAAGCCGCGACAGATATGGGCGCCAAAATATATAAAAGATATCGAATTTACGAAAAAGCCATATAAATTCGAGTAAATTTCCTATACCTAATCAGCACTTAAATGGGGTTATTCATTTTCTGGCAATGAGAACAATAATGGCTGGAACGACTGCCGAGTTTGACTCGTTTTATGGGCTTGCCGCATTTGCGACAGGGTTCGCCTTCTCGTCCATATACTTTTAGATGATATTGGAACCCACCGGGCTTGCCTGAGCCGTCGACATAATCTGATACAGATGATCCCCTTGATTTGATGGCTTTTTTTAAGGTTGAGATTATCGCATTATGAAGCAATCCGGCCTTTTCCGCGCTCAATTTTGAACTGATGGCACGAGGATTAATGCCCGCCATAAAAAGCGCTTCATCGGAATAGATATTGCCTATTCCAGCGATAACTGTCTGGTCTAACAGCAACGATTTGACAATTCGATTTTTACTTTTAATTATCTTTATGAAATCCGATTTTGAGATAATTAGAGCATCTGGTCCGAGCTTATTAAGATATTCTATCGATTCCAATTTATCCGCATCGACAAGATCGATATAGCCGAATTTGCGAACATCATTAAAGCGGAGAAAGCCTTGATCTAATTTCGCGATAAAATGAGTGTGTTTTGTCAGCGGGGCTAATTCAGGTTCGTATATGAGTCGGCCGGTCATTTTGAGGTGGACAATTAAAACTAAATTATTGGATAGATAAATTAGTATATTTTTGCCCCTTCGTCCGATAGAATCGATTTTCGAGCCGATCATCAAATCATTTTCTGGGATTTTATTACGCCATGTCGACGGTGTGATGCAATTGATCTCAACAATTTTCTTCCCCACGATTTCGGGCCGTAAATCATTGACGATGGTTTCTACCTCGGGCAATTCGGGCATAATCAATCGACCTTTTTAAGTATTATCTGTTTATCTGCCTCGGCGCGAGCCTTGTTGAAAAATTTCTGTAGGGTCGTGTAAGCTGAAGGCGGCAATTCCGATTTTTTTAGGCCGAGCCCCTTAGTAATTGTTACCGAGCGCGAATCCTGGCGCACCACCGAATATAATTCCCCCAAATAATTATCCATAGAATAGTTTTCGGGCAGGTACTCAATTTCGAAGGAGGGAGCGATATTGAGAGTTATTCGTTCAAGCTCAAATCGCGGCCGATTGATTTCAATCGGGAAAATTCGATCCAATGATGGCAGAATTGGCAAACTCTTCCATCGCCCTAAAATATCAATCGGGAAATAGGCGCGATTTGCATAAGGCCGAACGAGAGGCGAAGTGGTAAATGAATATCCTATTCTGTAGGTCTGGCCGATAGAATCCGATGCCAAAGTTATGAAATTGCCTATTTTGACTCCGGGAAATGATTTTGCCAGGCTCTTTTCCCATGTGGTCTTTAATACTGCGGGATCGAGCGAGGCCATATAAGAAGAAATCTCCGCTATCATGGCACCTGAATACACTTCGGTGGCCGCCCCTTCTATCGCGCCGAGCGAGTCGATATCGAGTTTCATATGGACAGCCATGCCATTATCACGATAATCGGGAGTGGCGGTAATAATGAAATTTCCACCATCCTTCCCTATATCCATCGCGTAAACGCCCTGGTCTTCAAATGGCATGAGAGTAAAATTGAAATTGAGATAAAAGGGATCCGTCCAAATTGTATCGCCATTGATATACGATGCGATTAAAATCCGATCAAACCAGAATAACGCGGGAACATCGATCAATGGATTCCCGACTTTTCGAGAGGAAGCAAGAAATGGTTTGCAATTAATACCAAGTTTTGAAAATAGCCCGAAAAGGATCGACGCCGCTTCAGCCTGAGTTGCTCTTCCCTTTTCCAGGGTTTCATCGAGATCCTTTGAGAATTTTAATTCTGGATTTATGGTTCGAAAATGCTCCGTTAACCATTTAAAACCCGATTTTGCCATTTGCATCGCGCTGGTATCGATTGATTTTATGGAGTCGGCGACATTGTCGAGAATAGAATGATCTTTTATAAAATCATTGAATTCCCCGCCATAAAAACGAGCGATAACATTCCAATTCATTTCTCGAATATTATCTTCCGACCATAGCTTGTCATATTTGAATGAGAAATAGATCGATGGAATCAATCGTTCGACCGGGGGCGCGAATTCTTCCTTTATCAGTGAGCCAAGATTCCGAACGCTCCATATATGGCTGACGAGAGATGTCGACTTTGAGACTCCGGTATAGACCTTATTAGAAGGCAAATTAATTTCAGGCGCTACCCGAAAATTGAATACCCAATTATCCGGAAATGTAATCACTATAGTTGCGGAATCGACGGGCACTGTTCTTCCGATAAAACGCTGACCCGCGATATTGGCTTGATTTGATTTAAGAGTCCATTCGAGATATAGTTTCGCACCAGGCTCGGGTCGACGAAAATTTACGAAAAATCGTTTTTGCCCATTGGGCATATCGATTCTGGCAATATCCGCGGAATCCGCAACAAGCAATTCCCCAGTTGGCGATTTGGTGAACGCAAACAGATCAATTATATCGTCTTTGTCCAGAATTGGAGTGGCGGGAGTAGATAAGATATTTCTCCCTTTTTCCGCCAGCTCCACCTCGGAAAAGAAATATCTGTAATAATCATACCCGCCGCTTCCATCCGGCCAAATATAAGTAGAATCATATATTGCTATGTATTTGCCTTCGAGTCCTTCGAAATCATCCTGGGGAAAAGCGCTAATATTCCAAATGGAGAAAACAGCCGCGGCCAGGAATATGCCGACCAGGAATTTGCCTGATAAATTATTTTTTAAGAATGACATATCTCTGGTTTTTTTTGGCAATCAGGACATCGCGAAATGAATTATAATCATCAAGCGTAATAATTCCGCCATTAAAATTAAACTCCCTTTGATAAATATCCAGATTTTGGCTTTCGATCATTTCATCGGCAAATTGGAATTCATCCTTTTCCCAGGAATCATTGTAAGACGGATTGGCAGTGACTTCATCGGAGGAGAGTTCAACATTAATTATTTCCAGAAATCGAATTGTGCCGGGCCTGCAGTAGTCATTTTTTCTTGCGCTTGAAAAAATGTCGGCGAGCAGATAATTCACGAGCGGCGAGGCCAGATTAAAATTAGACGCAGCCTTTTCGGGATTATTGAACGTTATAAATGCACCGGTGATGCCAAGCTCATCCTGGAAATATTTTATCGGCTCCAACTTTAAATCGAGCACTTCCCACCCGGCATTCTTCAATGATGATTCTACCATTTGTTTTATCTTCTCGTCACTATTTCCTCTAATGATTTTATTATAGTAGAATTCGGCGTCATTGGTGTAGCGAATTGTGAAATTGGCCATAATGCTGTCGGATGAATCAAACGAGATATTGAATTGCCATTCAATACCGAATTCAGGTATTGGTCCGGCCGAAGCCTTTTTTAATTGCGAAATACCATCGCAAACGAGGTAATATTTATTTCGAAGCGCCGGGGAAATTGTTGACAGGGCCATTCGAGGGTCGCCGGGATCGAGTAGCAGGTCGCCATCGTCTGTTTTGATTGCTGTTATGGCGTGATTGAACCAGCCGGGCCATGGATTTAGATTGCCGACTTGGGGAAAATCGTCCGTTGAAACAAGCGCGGGATAAGCATCGACGCCGACGGCGCGATAAAGCGCACTCAATAACGTCGATTGATCTTTGCAATCCCCCAGCCGCTTATTTATGACCGACGCGCAGGGCTGAGGATGAAAATCGCCTCGGCCAATTTGCAGGGCCACATAGGTGATTGAATCCGACATGAAGCTGAAAATCGCATTTAGTGAATCCATGCGATTTTCGGAATTGGCAACCAATCTATCGGCCAGTGATTTTATTTCATCGAACGGTTTTTCGGCTTGCAGGGCCAGCTGCGCGAAAAATCTACCTGCTTCCGGCCACGAACGAGAAGGATATTTCATGCCGTTATAGGTGAACGCATCCGAGCTAATTAGGAGGAAAACGTTGTCGGGACAGGAATATGGTTCATCGGCTCGTTCAGAAAGATTCTCGGCGAATAAGCTTATTGCATGATCTTCCCTTAGAAGAGTCAACCCGGCGTAATCGTATTTTATATTGGTTTTCTTGTCATTTTCAATTCGAACAACAAATCTATCGGTCGGATACGCAGATCCTCTCGTTATCCGAGGTAAATACAGAAGACTTTTAATTTTAAGTTCATATTCGTAATGAATAATCGCGCCGATATTGGCGGATCTTATCGAAAATGTAACGGTCTTGCTTATGCCTGCTCCCTGGGTTCCGGCAGTAGATTGGGATTGTATATCTTTTTTTGTAAGATTAATCTTATCTCCATTTTTCTGCAGAGCATACCCTTTGATCTTGCCTACTCTGATATAATCATTTATGGGGATTGAAATGTCGGCGTATTTCTGTCCGGATTCGTTCGTGATCTGAAACGTTCTGAAGACATTAATGGTGGAATTCAAATCATTGTTGATATAGATGTTCGTGCTGTCATAAAGGCAGATTGCGCCCGAGGCCAAAACAATATTATGCATTCCCAGGAGAATGCATAGAATCATTATTATGATAAGTAAACCGGCTTTCATAGCCGTAAATTAACATTTCCGGAACAACAATCGTTCCCGCGGATTATCAGAAATGATTTCGGAGGGCATTAACCCAATTGATCAGAAAATTAAATCGGCCGATAAGGAGAGATATCCTCGACATCACAGTGTAGCCAAAAGTCGCGCCGAAGCCGATCATCAAAGTCCAGATACCGATCTTGGCGGCTCCGCCCATGAGACCTTTGTGCTCGGCGGAAAAATAGAAGTATGCCAGGCCGCAGATACATCCAACAACAATATAAAGCTGTCCAAATCCCTGCCAGAATAAAAGTGTGCTATTTCCGGTGGTGAATAGGATGGTCAGGTCTGATGTCATTGTATTGGTTATTGCGCGAGGATCGATCATATTCGCTGATATTTGACGGGCCACGAAACTTTGAAGGAATAACGGCAAGGCGACACCGGTTGATATTCCCAGGTAAAACGCGATTGGCCATCTTGAAATCCAGGATATCTTTTCAAAAAAGCGGCTGAACATCATTATGCCCAAAATTCCGGGGGTGAGATTTGCTACTAAAATTCCAATTTTCGCAATGAACACTCCCCCGGGTTGTCCGAAGGCTTGAATGGACGCGCTCAAGGGATCGAGCCAGAGATCCTTCAATGATGTATGGTATAAAATCGCGATCCAGTATCCGGCGGAGACACCAACGATCAGATGCTCGGCAAATCTGTAAAACGGGTTATCGCGCCAGAGGAACGAAAAAATCGAAAGGGTGAGAAATGCCGCGAAGGTCATCCAGAGCAATGTGCCGATAGATAATTGCTCCATATCTAAACCTTCTTCCTTCCGCCCGCCGCAAAGAAGGCTATATTACCGATAATAATAAACAAGACGATGAATACATGAGCCACCGATACAGATGTCATCGAACGATTGGCCACGTCCTTTGGCCGTCCGGTTAGAATTTCGTATTCGGCAGCGCCTTTGAGTCCACCCATCAAGCCAAAAAGTTGTTTGGATTGCAAGAAGGTATAATAATCCGTAGCCATGACAGCGGTGACTCCCAGCGCGAGAGGCACGCCATATCGTCCGCTCGCATAGTTGATCCAATAATCGGCGCCGGAAGTGGCGTTAACGTTAACGATGCAATCGATATTGGAATAGTTATTCAAGCCTTTCATCATAGGGAGATCGTCGAGGCTGTTATTGTAGAAGTCTTTCGGGAATGGCTTGCGGAAATTCTCGCCCATATTTAAAACTACCATTTGCATATAGGGCTTATAGCCAAAGAAGACATAATCGACGCCATATTTTTTGCCATACTCGGCTGATATCAATTTTAGATCCTGCTCTATCATAATGACGCCGTCGATCATGAGCGCAGTTGAGATTACCCGTAGATTTTTCGAGAAGCAATGGCGTAAGATTGCACGGGCCATCGGCTGAAGCTCAGCGGCGGTTGCGGGATCGTATTCCATGGCGATCATGACTACTGTATTGGGCGGAAGCGATTCGAGACGATCATAGACTGATTCTACTTCGGGAGTAATCTTGACCGGCAATCTGATAGCGGTAAGCATTGGAAGAAATGTGACAATGCCGATTATCAGATAAATCCATCGACGGTCGACATCCATAACCTTTTGCCAGAAGCTACTTGCCATTATTTGCTTCCTCCCAGCCAGGTACGTTCGATACCGAGTATAATTTTTAGCGAAGTGGCGGCGATTCCCAGGCCGACTCCTATATATATGGCTCTTTTGGCCGCAGTATTTGGAAATTCAAGTATATAGGTGGCAACATCAGAAAGCCGGACTCCCGGCGGCAGCCATCCAGTAATCATATCGCCTACAGAGATGCGGCCAAGCATTACAATTACAGCCGAGCACAGAAGCAAGGTGGCCAGCAGATTCCTGGCCCTGAATGCCCTATAAGAAGCCGAGGCAATGAAGAATGCCAGCAATGCAAACATGGTGGCAAGGACCGGCGACAAGACGTAGAAATAGATCTTCATGAAAAGGCCTTGTGGGTTTTGTATCGCATTGGGGGATGATAGACCGATAATTGTCATGACAGCCAGAGCTACGAGAGTAACAATCGAATAGGGCCATTTTTCTTTTCGCCTGGCGATTTTATCATAATGAAGCCCGATCAGCGAGCCAGTACCGATAACAAGAGTAAATATGCCGACAATAATTGTCCAATTAAGCGCATTTTGATAAATTGTCGCGGATACATAGTGAGGCACAAAGTATTGGATCACCATGAAGACGCCGCAGGCAAAAATAATCGCTATTGGAATTTCTCTTTTCAATTCTCTCTACAGATTAAGCCGGCTAAGGGCTAAATCATCCTCCCTGAATCCATAATGAAAAGGCATCACCCGCAGTGGTAGAAAAATAATATACTATCAATCCGGCGATCATCAAACTTATGGCGATAACTTTGCCCCAGTCCTGAGCCTTCAATGTGCCCAATTGCTGGGGTTCCTGTGAAAGATAAGCGGAGGCGGCATAGAGCTCCTCGCCCATCAGGGTGAAATCGCATGAGGCTATGAAGAATGGTATCTGCACAAGCTCATCGGTTCCGGCAATTTGAATTGAACCTGATACGAATCCGGTCTCGGCGAGTATTAACGATTCAGCGTAAAATTTACCCAGGTAGAAATTGGCGGCGGGCTTTTCACGAAGCATGGTACCGTTGACTGCGGCTGTATAGGGGAATTGATCCTGAGTCAGGAAATAGACATCTTTCTGATCATAGGATTCCGGCCTACCGGCGGCGGAACAAGATTCTTTGACTACTTCCTGGCAGATAGCCATGACAACCGGATCGTAATTAGGTACAATTATTCTTGTCTGGTATTCAGCAATTTTTTTTGAGACCCTTGCCAGAATCGTGAAGGCGGCAATAGTGGCGACATCGGAAGCCGCTCCCAAACCGGGCACGAACAAGATTGGACGGCCCATCTCGGTGGCACGACCGATAGCCTCATCTACCGCATTGATTCCTGCAATCGGACGAACATACGTTTTGCGGCCTTTTTGAGCCCGCGAGATAAGGAATAAGGCCGAACCGCAGAAGATAATTGTCATGATAAAAACGGCAGTTCTCTTTTTATGGAACCATTGCGGCTCGGGAATCGCGGGACCGGCGACTGCCGACATTAATGTATCTGATTTATATATCGCCGCAACTTTGTAATAATATTTTTGTCCGTTGACCAGCGAAGTATCGGAATCGGAGAAGCCATTCGATCCCGATGGAATCCGCGATATAAGCGCAAACCCGCTATCGGGGCTTTGGGAACGATAAATGCCATAATCGGTAACGGCCTGATAAATCTTGTCATCGCCAGGAGCTACCGACCACGATAATTCCACGGCTTTGCCGGGATCATTGGGCAAATCTTCCGCAATAATATTTGTGACCGGGCCGGGCGGAGGAGACAGCATGCTATAATGAAATACGAATCCGGTATCGGCAACCGCTGATTTCAATATGGGTGCGTGTTCTTCAGGTGACTGTGCCTGAGCGATTCCGGAAACAGCCGCGATTTGAAGGATCGCTAATGCTAAAATTCCATTTCGTAATATTAATTTCATCATGAATTCAATGTAATACGGCTGTAAAACTTCCTATTGGTATAAAAAACCACAATTTCAATCGGGAAACTGCTATTTGACTATGCCCATCCAGTCGCCGAATAGAAAATATAATCTGCCGATGAGCAATGACATACGCGACATGACCGTATAGCCGAAGGAAGCTCCGAAGGTGATCATCAAAAAATAAATTCCAATCTTGGCCGCGCCACCCATCGCTCCCTTATGCTCTTTGGAGAAATAGAAATAAACAAGACCTGTCAATGTGCCTATTACTAAGACGATATTTCCAAGATATGCACCGAAGAAGTCTTCAGCATTTGATGCTCCATTAAGGGCGTGGATTTTTCCAAAATTAATCAGCGGGACTACAGTCACCTGCAACTGGCTTAAGAAGTTGGACTGGAAATAAGTGACCATATAAAGGCCCGCGGTCGATCCGACAATCAATGCCAGCGGCCAACGAGAAATCCATCCAATTTTGGGGACGAGACGCAATAGCATCATCACACCCAATACGCCCGCGAAAATATACCAGATTCTTGAATCCCATTGACCAGCGAAAACATTTTGCAGCGCGCCGTTGTCATTGGAGAAGCCGAATAATTTGGTCACGCCGAGATTATCGAAAAGCTTGGGGAGCAGGTTTTGGTAATACAGAGAAACAAAATAATATCCGGCGGATATACCAACGAAAATAGCCTCGCATAATTTATAAAACGGATTGTCTTTATAAAGGAATGATATTATCCCCAATGTCAAAATGGCGGCAGCCCAAATTCCGAATGTATCCCAGAAACCCATTAGTAAATTACCCTTCTTAAGCCTTCTTGCCGCGAGTTACGAAGTAAGCCATGTTGCCAATTATGATAAATAGAATCACGAATATATGCGCGGCCGTCTGGCTGACCATTGACATAGTAGCCTTGGCCTTGAAATTGACAAGCTTTTCAAATTCGGCGCCGCCCTTCATGCCGCCCATGAGACCCGTTAGCTGACCGCTATCGAGATATGGATAAACCTGGGGCGCTTGAACCGCAGTATTTCCCGCTCCGCAGGCGACATGGAATCTATCAACAGCAAATTGAACCCATTCGACAGTACCCGGATATCCGGCTGATAAATTGAAAATAAAATCGAAGTCTGCAAGCTTGTTGATGCTGCTCATAAGTGGATAAGTATCAATAGGGCGTCCGAATTTAGCGTCATTGGGGAATGTCTCTCTTATGGATGATCCCAATCTCTGTATAACCAATTCATTGCCGGATTGATAACCGAGATTAATGAAATCCCTTCCGTAGCGGGCGGTATCGGCTCCCACGACAATCAGGTCTCGTCCAAAATAGAGAGTATCGCCATTTTCAACCGTAAATCCGCTCTTTATTTCATTGACCGTAACAAGTGCCTTATTAGCCTGCATCGAGCCTTGCGGCCAGAGTCCGATAATTACGAATTTTAAGTGATTGCTTACGAAGTATCTGAATCCGGCCTCGGCCATTGGCTGAAGCTCCGGCTCGGAGCCTGGGTCATAGTCGCATGAAACCAATATCCTGGATCCAGCGGGAAGATGCTCGATGGCGTTGTAGAAGGAGACAACCTCGCGGGTAACATCGATATCTATTTTCATATGCAAGAATATAGGAATGGACAATGCGAGGAAGATAACTATGAATATGATTCTTCTATCGAGAGCGAGGAGCATTTTGAAAAGGCTTTGCATATCAATCGCTCCCCAGATAGGTTCGTTCGATACCGAGAATTATGCGAAGCGAGGTTGATACAGTTCCAAGCGCAATACCGATCATAATTGCCCTCTGTCCGGCAACATTGAAATAATTCATAATGATATTCGAAAGATCACCTATTCCCCAACCGGCAGGCAGGAAAAGTATACGATAACTGAACCAATCTCCGAATGGTGTTCTGCCGAGCATGACTATGAATGCCGCTATAAGCAGTACAGTTGCCTGAGCGTTGCGGGCTCTGAAAGCTCGATATGATGCCGAGGCCACAAAGAACGCCAGCATGGCGAACATAGTAGCCATCAAAGGTGTGTATATATTAATGTAGAGCCAGTCAAATCTGGTGCCGGGATCCTGGAATCTCCGTCCGCCTGAGAAGAAGAAGCCCACGATAATTATCAATAGAAATGAGATAATGGTAACTACGGCAAAGAACCAATCGTGATCTTTCTTATATATTTTGTCTAATGAGACTTTTAGAAGATTCAATGCTCCCAGCCAGATGGCGCAAGCTGCTATAATCATGACCCAGTCGGTAAACATATTGGACAAGAAGCCCATCGGTCTATGAGGCACGAAAAATTGGATAAAGTATGTCAGGCCGATGACCGCGGTGAGGATAAGAGGAATTTCTCGTCTCAAAAAACTACCCTGCCTAATTCACATTAAAGATTCGTGATACAGTGGCCACAATATTGGAGCTGTTGATGGCGCCAATTGTAGCGATAACCATGAAAATAATCGCCAATGTCAAAAACACTAATTTCCCGCCGATGTCCTGACCCTTGAGAGAGCCAAGGAGCTTCGGTTCGCGGGAAAGATATGCCGATGCAGCGAATAGCTCTTCACCTATAAGAGTATAATCGCAGGCCGCTACAAAAAACGGTAATTGGGCAGGCATGGCAGTGCCCGCGATTTGAATCGCGCCAATTGAGTTGCCGGTTTCCGCGAGAATAAGTGATTCCGCGTAAAATGCGCCCTGATAAAAGATGGTGGCCGGCTTCTGACGAATAACAAGACCATCGATAGCGGCGGCATACCCAAATTGGTCGTCCGTCAGGTAATAAACCATGTCATCGCTGTAATAGTCCGGTCTGCCGGCATTGAGATAAGATTCCTTAACCACCTCGCGCGCAGTGATCATGACCAGCGAACGAGATACAGGGACATCTAACCTTGGTTTCATATTCGGCGGTTAATTTTGCCACACGGGAAAGTATGGTCAATCCGGCAATTGTCTGGACATTATCCATATCCTGAGTGCCGGGAATATAGAATACCTTTTTGCCCATCTCGGTGGCTCTTCCGACTGCCTCATCGACAGCTTCCAGACCGGCGATTTTGCGAATGAATAGCTCTTTGCCCGATTTCGCCTGATTGATATAGAATAATATTGTCCCTATCAGTATGCCCAAAAGAATCAATGATACCGCTCGACCGGTATGGAACCATTGGGCGCTGGACTTGAGCCGGACCCGCTATATTCGATTTTGCGATCTGGCCATTCCATTTGGCCGCTACATAATAATAATAGTTCACGCCATCGCCGACATTATTACCGTCATTCAAAATTTTCATATGGCGTCCGGGGTCAGTTTCGCCGCCCGTGGCATCGCTTATAATCTCGAATGGGCCGTCAGGATTGGCCGCTCTATATATGTCATAGCCCCTGAATTTTAAGCTTTTGGGAGTGTCGTTGGGTGAAATTTTCCATTCGAGAGTAATCGAATGACCTTCATCATTGGGGGAGTCAAACGCGCGAAGCTGTGTTGGGGGGAATATAATAGTCTCCCCTCGAACACCTGCCATCGCTTGAGTTGGTTTCGAATATGAAACCGGTCCGGCGATATTCGATTCAACGGGACTACCGTCGATTGAGCAATTTACTTTATAATAATATGACGAACCAACGGCAACTGTAGTATCCATGAATTGACGAGTAAGAATTGTCGCGTAAGGAGCAGAATGCGGCACTATCCCAATTTCATTAAATGGGCCATTTTGAGAATCCGAACGATAAATTTTATAATCGGGGAATGATGGGGCATTAACAGAATCACCGGCAAGGATATGCCAATTCAATGTTATTGAACCAATTGTATCTATAGGATTTGAGATGGCTGTAAGATCGTAGGGCGGGTAAGATTGGGATCCGGGATGCGGCCGTTCATAGGCTAACCATATAAGCAGAGGTAATATGATTATCAGAGCTATGTAGAAGCCTATTTTATTCAGCATTTTCCCCGATTCATTCCCTCATCTAATACCCAAAACCTGAGCGCTAACATGCAATTTGGGATATATTAAGTCAAGCGAAAATTACAGCCCGTAACGGGAACTTTGCCGGAACTTCGAATTGGTATTCTTGATATTATTATGGAGGCGATTTTTCAGTGGAATTAATACTATTCGAAGTAGTATAAGACCTTTGGAGGAGATATTATGGATAATTTCTTATTTTACATTTTATTGGGATTAATCGCTGGCGCGCTGAGCGGGCTAATCGGAATTGGCGGAGGGGTTATAATCGTACCGGCGCTGATCTTTATTTTCGGAATGACACAACATCAGGCACAAGGGACGACACTGGCATTACTGGTGCCGCCGATAGGATTTTTGGCGGCCTGGACTTATTATAGACAAGGGTATGTTGATCTAAAAATCGCCGCTTTGATCTGCCTGGGATTTTTTGTCGGCAGCCTCTTCGGAGCCAGACTCGCCACGAATGTTTCTAATGTCATATTGGAGCGGATATTCGGGATTGCCCTGCTTTTGATCTCAATAAAAATGATTATAGGTAAATAAATATAGACAAGAATCCAATTTGATCCAATTCCAAATATCAGAATATTATCTTTAAGAGTATATAGTATCTATCCGAAGGACGAGGTAACCATCAGAGTTATTCGCTCTAATCAATTATCTGGATTCCAGTTATTAATATTTCATTGACATCGAAAATTGCGTTTTCTATTTATTAGGGTAATGAAGTAATCACCACGCTGACATCATTGGATTGCTTTTCTGACAATCTAAGATCAAGTCTTTCAGTGAAATAATCGAATATAGAGTCGCATTATTGTCGATGGCATATCTCTTGCTTTGCATTAGAATTGTGAACCTTAAACCTCAGTTCTCTTGAAAGGAGAGCAAAGATGAAAAGATTAAGACTGGTTTTCGTTATCGCCGCGATTTTGGGGATGTTCTCGCTGGCACTGGGACAGGTGGACACCTTGACGATCCTCCATGTCAATGATACCCATTCACATTTATTATCGTACGGTCCCAAGGACTCAAATGGCGATTGGACCTGGGGCGGGATGGCTCGGATTGCCACACTGGTCGGCATGAATCGGATGACGGAGCCCAATGTTATGCTATTTCATAGCGGCGATCTATTTGTCGGGGATTTCATGTTTCAAGAGTATTTGGGAATTGCAGAATTGGAAATCATGAAAGCGCTCAATTATGACGCTCTGGAATTAGGCAACCATGAATTCGATCTCTATCCGCAAACATTGGAATATGTATTGAACCAGGCCGGTTTTCCATCCCAGGGATTTCCGGTGCTTTGCGCCAATCTCGATATCACGGGCGAACCGCAACTTGGATATTTTGTCCAACCTTATACTATAAAGGAAATCGGCGGACTCAGGATCGGAATTTTCGGATTGATGACCGATTTGACCAACCAGATATCGAATCCGTCACCAGTCGTTGTGACACCTCCGCTTGCGGTGGCACAAGGTTGGGTTGATTCGCTTCGAAATGGATTAGGCTGCGATATGGTATTTCTGGTTTCGCATATGGGAGTCGATTATGATCAAATGGCGGCAGCGACGATTTCCGGTATAGATGTCATTATAGGCGGCCATACTCACACATTGATTCCGACCCCTATTCAAATAGGCAATACGTTGGTTGTACAGGCGGGCGAATTTGGCAGGTATATCGGCAAGCTCAAAATTATCACCGATAACGGTGTTGTTCAAAGTCACAGTTATGAGCTGCTATCTGTAGATGCCACAGTGCCGGCGGAGCCGACACTTGCCGGAATGATAAGCAATCTCGCCGCGGGTGTCGAAGCCGATCCTCGTTTTGGGCCGGTATATACCGATGTAGTCGCGCGGGCATCAACCGAATTAAAAAAGCAATTGACTGAAGGTTTATGCCGCGATAATGCCATGGGCAACATGCTGTCCGACGCGTTCCGCAATCTCACCGGTACAGATATCGCCATACAGCCACAGGGATTTATTTCGCAGACAATTTATGAGGGGGCGGTAAAGGGTTCGGATATTTTCCAGGCAGTTCCGTATGGATTCGATCAGCAAACGGGACTGGGCCTGAAATTGGTAACGTTCCAGACAACCGGAGCGTCTCTGATGGCGGGGCTGGAATTTTCAGTTTATAACCTGCCTTATGTCGAAGACTTTTTCCTGCATGTCTCCAATTTGTCTTATGTGTACAATTCGTCTAATCCTCCCGGTTCGCGGGTAGATTATTCATCGATCAAAATCAACGGGCACCAATTGGACCCTTCAGCGATAATTTCGGTGACAGTGCCCGATGCCGTAGTGCCATTCTTTTCGCAGATTCCAGGCTTCGAGGTAATGAACCTTACGCCCACAGACTACTTTATCTATAATGTGACAAAGGATTTTATAGTTGCTCATTCTCCCGTAGCTTATTACGCGGAAGGCAGGGTGCTCGATCTGGCGTCATATGCTGACCCCGCGACTGGAGCTGATCAATTATCCGATGTCGTTGCGCTATTCAGAGAAAATGGCACTATCAGCAGGCGCAATACAGCCGAATTCCTCCAGCGGACTCTTTATCATGTTCGCGAGAGATTGGAGGATGGCCACAATCATTCAGCTCTGGCCGGACTCGAACTATTCAAATTGCATGTTCGATTAGAAAAAAGGGCCAGGCATATCACGGCTTTCTCAGCCGAACAGTTGATTTATCTTGCCGACAAACTCATGTATGCGATCAGACATCAAAATGGTCGTCATCTTATAGCCGGTGACAATATCGAACAGCCCGAACAGTTTCAACTGAATCAGAATTATCCCAATCCATTTAACCCTGAAACCAATATATCTTATAGTCTGCCGCAAGGCGCCAATGTCAGATTGACTATCTATGATATTCTTGGTCAGGAAATCAGGGTGCTTGTCGATGAGTACCAGAATCCCGGTGAAAAGAATATAATCTGGGATGGCCATAATATGCGTGGCGAGGATGTTTCGAGCGGAATCTATTTTTACAGATTGCTGGCTGATGATTATACGCAAACCAAGAAGATGAGCCTGCTAAGGTAAACTTTTACACTCCAACAGGAGTGGAATCAGGGGGACGGGGGCGTCGCGCTGAAAGCGGCGCCCCTCGATAAAAAGGAAAACATATGAGAGTACTTTTGATATACCCCGACGCCGATCGATTGAGTGTTATCCCCAAAAAGCTGATCAATATAGAGCCATTGGGATTGGAATACCTTGCCGGGGCCATTCCAAATCACGATGTAAAGATTCTCGATATGAAGTTGGAGAATAACTGGGAACGAGTCATAGAGGATTATATGCCGGATGTTGTCGGAATATCTGGATCAGTTATACATGTTCATCGCATGCTTACTGTTCTAAGGAAAGTGAAGGAGATTAATCCGCTCGCAATGACTGTAGTCGGTGGAGTTCACGCCACCTTGATGCCGTCAGATTTCAATAAACCTTATATTGATATTATCGTAATTGGCCATCGGCCAGATTCATTTGCACAGGCAGTCAATAATTTCGAACAAAATATATCTATGGAAGATATTGAAGGTTTGGCGATTAGAAGTGATGGCAAGCTTCATTATACATCTATTAAGTCGCCGGTAACCAACTTGGATCACCTGCCAATGCCGCGTAGGGACCTAACATCGCATAATCGTCATCGATATTTTCATTTGGTCTGGCGTCCGACTGCATTAATCATAACTTCGGCCGGATGTTCTTATCAGTGCAATTTCTGCCCCTGCCCCGTTCTGACTAAAAGGCGATATCTCAAAAGATCGCCGAAGCTCGTAGTTGAAGAGCTTTCTCAAATAAAGGAGGAATATATTTACGCGGGTGATGATAATCTATTTTTCGATTATCAACATACTCTCGATATTTATAGCCTTATAAAATCCCGAAATATCAATAAGAAGTATTATATTTTAAGCCGAGTAGATGAGATAAACCGTCATCCGGACCTTGTGGAAAAATGGGCTGAAATCGGCCTGAAAAAAGTATTCCTGGGACTGGAATCATCTAATAATGAAGACTTGAAAAGCCTCAACAAAAAAAGCACTGTAGAGAATAACAACAGAGCTATCGATATCTTGCATGAAAACAATGTCGATCCGTTGGGAGCATTTATAATCAGGCCTGAATACACCAAAAAAGATTTCGAAGAAATTCTCAGATATATGGACAAGATGAAAATATATTATCATGAATTTACGATTTTGACTCCATTTCCGGGCACTGAATTCCACGAGAAGATGAAGGATAAATTAATGTATGACGATACCAGGCTTTATGATTTGGCCCACAGCATACTGCCAACTAAGCTCGGAACGAAGGAATTCTATGATTCATTCAGTCAACTATATCGTAAGGCGTCATCGTTGGGCCGGGCTTTAAGGATTAAGCCGGCAGTCTCACCATTCAAGCGGCTAAGATTTTTGAGGCTGATACCCGGCTTATTCGATTTGACCCATTCGGCAAAAAAAGCCTACGGAAATTTGAATAAGATGGTATAATTCGCGCGGAATGGGCGAAAAGGATAAAGATAATTTCCGTAAAATACAGCTTTCGCTGATATTTATAGTCTGCTTTTTCCCGCTTTTAAGAACATCTAGCCAAGAGGGCACCAATAGCCAGATCTCTTTGCCAAAACAGTTTTCGATGAGCGCCTTGCCGATCGCGATGTTTGATTCAGATATCGGTTTCGGATTTGGCGCCAAAGGAGTATTGAAAAATATCCATAAGAAAAATGAATCCTACGATATCATATTATTCGGGAGCACAAAGGGCGAGCAGTGGTATGCCCTGGCATTTTCTATTCCCGATTTCGAATTTCGTCATCGAAAACGATTTAAATGGGCTTTAGATTTTAAAATAGAATTTGATAAATTTCTAAAAAGCAATTATTTCGGCATTGGCAATAACACCAAAGACAACAAGAATCAGTTTCCCCGCGAATTGACGAGAATTCAATTTGCTCTGAGTCGCGGATTCACAGAAAAGCTCGTAGGCGAAATCGGACTGCGGTTTTCTCATCACAGCGTTTATGGTTATGATCAATCCTGGAATACGATCTCGAATGACACCCCTGGCACGGGCGAAACCGATATTATCGCGGCGTCGATAATGATCAAATATGATAACCGCGATAATTGGCTTGATCCATCATCGGGGATGAAGATCGAATCTCGATTTGAAAAAGCGATTAAGGCATTTTCCGACAATAATGATTTTTCAAAAATCAGGATCGAGGCAAATTCATATAATAGGATTTTTTCGAAAAATCACGTTGTCGCATTAAGATTATGGATTCAGGATATTAACGGCGACACGCCATACCAGGAACTAAGCAAAATCGGTGATGGCTGGACAGCAAGAGGATATAAAGCCGATAGGTTCCTTGATAAAGCCATGGCATTAACATCAATTGAATATCGGGCTCATCTCTACAAACGACTCGGCGGCGTGCTATTTGTCGATGCCGGACGGGTCTGGCCTAACCTCTCTCATTTCAATTTTTCGAATTGGCATAGCAATTGGGGAGTCGGTCTTCGCTATAGCACAGCCAATTTTCTTGTTCGTTTGGATACCGGATTCAGCGGAGAGGGGATGCGAATATTTTTTAATTTTGGCCAGGTTTTTTAATAAGCTATTTTAATACAAAAAGCGGGAGTAGAAATGATCTACTCCCGCATATGATATCGTTTCTGAAAAAGCGCTTAGATTTTACAATCCGGCAGTAATCGTAATTATAAGGCTGGCCCGCACTCCCATATTGAATGGTGTACGGGCAGCGATGCCATATACCCAGAAATTTCCATCGCCATTAACTTCTGATTCGATGGCCGCAAAATTCCTGATATGCGACATGCCTTCGGCCCAATCGATCATCAGAGAATCGTTGGCAGGGACACTTGGTGAAGCAAATATCTGGATGGCATTGGCTCTGACTTGAGCCGGAGTTGTGTAAGTGCTGTCATCTGACATCCAGATTTCAGCGGAATCTGCGGTGCTGGTATTATTAATCAGCCAACCTACGACTGAAATAGCATCGACCGATTTTACCTTGTCTTTGTTCTTGGTATAATCCGAATTCGAGTTAAGGTCTATATGAACTTTGTTGACACTGTTATCGGTCGATACGAAGGAGTCGACATCGTACACAAGAACTACGGTTCCCGTTGCAATACAGCCCGCGATCAATACGGGAATGATCAGGGCGCTTATGGTGATTAGTGTTTTTTTCATATTAACGCTCCTACATCAAGCCGATGTGATAATTTGCGCCAACGAAGATGAGGAAATTCTTGCGTGAACCTCCACCTCCGGTAGGCACTATTTCAAATTTTCCTTTAGCTTCAATTCCGATATGCATCGGCAGGTTGATCTCCAGACCGGGCCCCAAATGATAGGCCACTTTGGAGAGGTCGCTGTAACCGTCTCGTTTCCATTTGTAGCTGCCGACTCCGACAGCCCAATAAAAGTGCGGCCCCATAGCTCCACCCACACTGCCGATTTGAGCTTCCAATCCGAAAACCGATACTTTGCCACCATCAGTTTTCATCGTAATGCCTCTGATTGTTTTTTCAGGGCTACCGTATTTGCGTGATTCGAAAAATACTGACGCGGCAATCATCGGAGTAGGGGCGAATGTGCCCTTTAGACCAAAGCCGGTACCGGACTTTGTATCTTGCTGAACAATTGGGCTATTTAGGCCGCCGTAGACGCCAAGCGACAGATCAGTAATCGCCATCGCGCTACTGGCAATGACCAAAACCAATATCAAAGGTAGAGCTTTTTTCATGAAACCTCCCCGTAAAGTTACGTTTATTAGCAATATTAACTATATTAATTTGACATTAGTGTCAACAATTATCGAAAAATTGATACGCTGAAAATATGCCGGTCCCCGAATGTCCCCAACGGAATATATGAATAATCAAATGATATTTCCCGAATGCCCAGATTAAATCCCAGCGACAATGGATCGGCATTGTTGCTGCCTGCTCGGAGGCTGAAACCATTGACTATTCTGTATTCCACTCCACCCGCGATTTTCCACCCGAAAGCACGATTATAAATTAAATCGGCATTAATATTGACGTTATTTTTCCAGAGAGGAATCCAGGTTGATAGGGCCAGGCGGCTCGGCAAGGGAGCCTTGGAATTCCCGATTCCGAAATTGGCTCCGAAGTTATCGAAAGAGAGGGCGAATCGACCGGTATTATTTTCGTAGGTGGCCCCGAATCCAAATCCTAAACCGCTTCCGCTAATATCCGCAAGCTTCTGATGATAATATGATATTGAAGCGCCATAGGTTATTTTGCCATTGATGACAAAAGCCAATCTGCCCATGTAATCGCCTGCGGCGATATTGCCGGTTTTGATATCGTTGGCAGAATATCCTACGATATTCCCCGGTTCAAACATATTAATTCCAAACCCTAATGAATATCTTGGCGAGACTCTCAGGGCGACCGATGCGGCCTCGGAACGGGTATCCATGAAAAGCTCTTGATGAGATGCGAATCCACCGGTTCTACTGCCGAGTAGCGATGGATTGGCGAAAATGGCTTCGGGCCCGATTATGCCCGCATAGTTGGCCTGCCCCAAGGCGGCTGTGTGGGCTCCTACAGGAATATTGAGAAAATCCAGCGCTGTCTCACCGGGTGCCGCATATAAATTAAAAGTCGGACATAATAGAATAATGCCGACTATTACGATTAACTTGTTGGTAAAAACAATGATGCCTTTTTCAGTCACTCTTGCAGAGACGAAGCTGTCCCCTCCTTGAAAGCCATAAAGTCCATGGCTTTGAACCCCTAATTATAATTTGATACCCGACATGTCAACTAATATTAAGGCAGTTTGCTTTGTTTTTGCTCTAAATGTGTGCGACCAACTCTATTTCTATCAACGCGTTTTTGGGCAGTCTGGAAACTTCGACTGCGGACCTTGCGGGAAAATCCCTATTAAAGTATTCGGAATAAACCTCATTTACCTTAGCGAAATCGTTCATATCTTTTAGAAAAACTGTAGTCTTAAGGACATTATCAAATCCGCTCCCGGCAGCCTTTAGTACTGCTTGCAGATTATTGAATACCTGTTTTGCCTGAGTCTGAATGTCATTGCCAACTATTTCACCGGTTGTCGGATCCAATGCAATTTGTCCCGCAGTGTAAATAAGTCCGGTTTTCGGTTCAATCACGGCCTGGCTGTAAGGTCCTATTGCTTTTGGTGCTTTTTCGGTGCTTACAATCTTTTTCATCAAATCTCCTTTAAAATAAAATTGGTTGGATATTTCATTAGCATGAATAGAGACACAATTCAAGAAAAAGAGCTCACATTGGCCAAACGATAAAGCTGCGCCCCGAATTCGTAGATTTGGTAATAATCAGCGGTTGAACAAAATCCTAAACATGTGCTATATTTTATCCGCAATGACAAAACTGCAGATAGACCAAATATTTCAACAAGCCAAAAATTATTATAGGAGATAATCATGCCTAATATTCATCCGATGATTATTCATTTCCCGATAGCATTGATATTCGTAATCGTTGCCTGCGATTTTATCGGGATAATTACCAGAGAAGGAATCATTTATTTTGACAGGTACCATTTTGACGGTATTTGCAGTCCTTGGAGCCGCGGCGGCCGTAATAAGCGGACTTTTGACTGAGGATGCCGTAAAGCTGCCGAAAGCCGCAGGAGAAATTTTAGATACTCACGAGACGATGGGGTATATTTATTTAAGTGTTGTCATTGTCTCGCTAATTTTCCGTTTGAGCTTTGGCAAGAAGATTTATAGCAGCTTTGGATGGTTGGCATTTGGGATAAGTGTAGTCGCGGCTGGCGTAGTGAGTGTTGGCGGCTACCTTGGCGGAGAGATGGTATATACATATGGCGCGGGAGTAAAACCGGTTCAGGAATCGCTTTTGAAATCAGATTCGCTGGCATTACCGGATGAGAAGCATGAATCGGAAGAATCAGAGCATTAGATAATTTTAGAAGCATTTTATATTTGTCCGATAATTGGCCCAAATAGAAAGCCGGCAGAATGTATTTCCGCCGGCTAATTATTTGAATTGTCTCGAAATCGCTACTCTATCTTTGGCTTTACTGGCTGGTGAGAGATTTCTCTTTTAGTTGAAAGTAGGGACGATCTGCCACCGGACGGGCAATCGGTGCAGAATGATATCGGTGCGCCGCCTCCCCTGTAGAAATTTACCATATAGGTGACATCGAGGCCATTCACACTACAACTGCCATTCGCATCCGATGACACCAAAAAATTTGGATTAGTTCCGCACTCGCATGTATCTGGTGGGGCTACTCCCCCACGCAAATAATTTACCATGTATGTGACATCGAGACCATTAGCGACGCCATTCCCATTGACATCGCCCGCGACATACTGGCATGAGACTTCATGGATTCGAAATTGATATGTCTGAGTGCTGTATTTATCCGGCGCGTGGCCGTTGAAGGCTCGTACACGCCAATAAAAGAGCGTATCATTCATCAGGCAGTATGGACAAGTCCATGTCGAATCTGATAATGGCGGATCCGAAACAATCGGATTAGTGAACTCAGGGTCGAGGCTGATCTGGACTTCGTAGTTGATCGCGTACCCCGAATCAGGATCGCTGCTTCGCCGCCATGTGCAGATAGGATAACAAGTGGAAAGCGTTGAATCATTCCGCGGCGCAACCAGAGAAAATGGCGACAACTCATAAACGCGCTGTAATGACGGCACCGCGATTTTGGCTCCCTGGAGGATTCTCCGGCTGCCGTTATCCGATTGCACGAACACTACAATGCTGCAATTTGAAAGTACCATGGGCGATCTGAGATTAATCGGTTCATGGAATATAGCGGTGTCACCCTGAGCAATAGTGAAAGCCTGGCCGGAAGTGCTTGGCACCATATCGCGGAAAGTTTGATGATGATTTAATGTTCCGTTGGGGGCTTGCCAGCGAATATTGGATTCGGTAATTGCGAGCCGCATCTTCAGGCTGGTATAGCTAATAGCTGAAGTGGCGATGATCATGACATCGATAGTCCCCAGCCTGGTATTATAATTCAAGCTCCCCGATAACTGTATATCGAGAGGAGAGGCTACCTGGCTTTCAGAATTTATTTGACTGGCCCAGCTACTATAAGATCCTCCCACTATGTTGCCATCGAAATAAATATACGGAGTGTAAATGTTCGAGTAGTAGTTATTTCTAGCCATATTCTCGCTGATATTAAATTGATAGTATGGGTCTGTAGGGCTTGGCCAGTTGACGTGGTAGCGTATTACGGCGAGATCATTCGGACGGGCATTTGCTATCTGATCCAATTCCTGATCAGCATCTGGGCAATAGCTTCACCCGGTATTTGTGAATAATTCGGCAACAACTATGCGCTGAGTAGCCAGGCTATTCCCAATCAAAATTGGACCAAACAGTAGAAAAAATAACAACGCTGTAAATCTTCTCATAATTGTACCTTCCTGACGCGCCATTGTGGATTTATCCTAATTCTACCAATTATTAAACATTCGATTAAATGAAGCAACTGGATTTGAGCGGAGGGGATTTTCGAGCAAATCGTTCCAGTCATGTTAAGTCATTCAAAAAAAGAAGTGTTTGACAGTACATTGAGCCAGCAACGTCTACAAGCTCTACTATATACAAATATATCATATTGGCATTTAATGTCAAGCAATTGGATATGGCCGCCAAAAAGAATCGGGCCCTTCATCCTAAGAAGAGCCCGAATCTTGAAAAGCATATTTCCCCTTGAATTATCTACACAGCGTCTATTCCGACGAACCCCCAATTTTTGCATCCCCGTGAGAAGAAATATTTTCCCCGGGATTGGGAGCGATATCGCGCGCGGGCGGGCAATTGGGACAAGGCTGAATAGCAGGACCGCCCTTAAAGTAGTTGACCATGTAGGTAACATCCAGCCCATTGAATGAACACGAACCGTTAACGTCGCCTGTGACAAACCAGGTATTGCCGGGAGTGCATTCGCAGGAATACGGCGGGGGAGCTCCACCCTTGAAGTAATTCACACTATAGGTGACATCAAGGCCGTTAAAGGTGTTGCTGCCGTTGGCATCTCCGACTACATACTGGCACGTTCCTCCTGTTGTTCTAATAAACGACCAGACTGCAGTTCGCGGCGAGAATCCCTGATCGTTGGCCGCAGTTACTCTCCAGAAATATGTTCCCAGGGTCGGGAAATCAAATTGGTAATTAGATGCGGTCAAAGCAGAATCATGCGCGACGACGCCATTGAAAAGATCATCGGTGGCCACTTCGACAACATATCTTGTGGCCGTCGGAGCGTCAGCCCAGTCAAATTGGACTGTAGCCGTGGTGACCGATGAACCATTGGCGGGAGCCAATAATGCTGGAGCAGGCGGCGGTCCACCTTCTCCTACAATAAATGTCACGGGGATATCAAATGTTACGCTGTCCGGATCGTTGCTACCCATTACTATCCGGCCGGTATAAGTGCCTTGAGCAAGATTCAAGGCATCCATGGTAACGTTGATTGTTACCGGACTTCCGCCGCTTGGGATTGAACCCGATGTCGGGTCAATTGAAAGCCATTGAACCGGGGCCGTATAAAGAATCGCCATTTCGCCATGAAGATAAGCTTGATTATAGGCGACCTGAAGGCCGTCGGTCCCTGAATCGTTTTCAATTCCGACTGTTGAAGAGGTATGGTAGGACGCGAGACCATACTGACAGCGTATACTGCCGGTGGACATATCTAATATTACCTGGAAACTACGGGGATCGTAAGGTGAAGCGTAGTATTCCCAATCATTCCATGAGACGATGAATTCATTTGTGCCCGCATCAAAGTAGTAATAGCAATTCCCCGTGGTTCTGCCAGAGAGATCGTCCCATTCAACCGCGATAATGGCATTGGGGTTTGAGGAATTGGGGATCATGGCGTTGGAAAAACCAGCAGAAGTCTGTGGCAGGAATGAAATCCAGCCGTTGGTGGAAATTACAATATCGGTATAATCGATTCCATAGAAGTTAAATGTGCCACCCATCGGAATCGGGTCTGAATAGCCATCATCCGTGGTGCCATGCGGCCAGGGATTGATTACAGTACCATTCGTCGAAATATCGACCCAGCCATATACCGGCCCTTGAGGTTCATCAGAATCAATCCAATAATATCCAAATGCATCCGGACCGCCAAAGCCGGTTAACACCGGAGGATAATATGGTTCAGCGTTATTCTTGGCACCCTCTTTGTCGCTTGTGGTTCGATAGCCTATCGGTTCCTGACGCGAGGCTAAAGTGCGATTTCCATCAGATCCAAAGATTGGTGAGAGCGGTTGAATTATATCTTGCGCGGCTCTGGCATTAAAATGAAGCGGGCCAGGACCAGTATTCGAGATAGTCAAAGGAACAATTGTTGAATTGCCGGGAAGCGCGGCTCCCTGCAAATTTGATGGTGAAACTGCAATATTGGGGAAGGTAAATTGACAATCAATTAATCCTAGATCATCAACGTACCAGCCAGAATAGAACACTGTAGGATCCGCCCCCAAGGCCAATTTAGCCATAACGGTCTGCCCGGCGTAGGCTGTAAGCGGGAATGTCTTAATTTCCCAAGAAGTATGGCCGTGTCCTGTGAAAATCGAATCTGGGAATAGCGGATTTGCGGTACGACTTGTATCGACATATCCACCAATCGGCGATACTACTGTCCAGGTGCCGCCAAGATCGGTCGAAATTGAGAAATTGCAGCCATCAAATAGATTTTCAGTATCGTACCATTGAGCGAATGATATCGCCGGGCTTGAAGCACCAAGGACTAGACTGAATTCCAAAGTGCTTATTCCCGCAGAATAATTGCCGGATAAATTTGTTCCCCAGCAATTGACTCCGGAAAATGCGGCATTCGGTCCCGATGTGGGAGTACCCCACTGCCAATCTCCGGTACCAGGAAAACCGCCAGAATTGGATTCGAAATCCATTATCGTATCGTAAATGATGATAGAGGCGCGTATGGTATCGTTGGTCCTATCGGCATCTCCAGGCAATTCGGAAATTGCGGTCAGCGTATAAATTCCGCTGGTTGTCGGAGTAAAAGTGGAAAATGTCACGATAGTGGAATCCCCGGAAGCCAAAGTCGGGATATTCTGAACGGAATTATATGTTCCGGGAGTAATTACTAATCGAACCGGGACGTTATTTTCAGCATTGGAGCCAAGATTAATGAAGTAGGCTTCAGGGTTGATCGGCACACCAACTGAGCCTGCCTGAGGTAATCCAGTAAAGCGCAAGGGAGCGGTATCATGGGCGTATACCGGTGGGACCAATAATTTGATCGCAAGATTATTTGTAAGGTAAGCCTGATTATAGGCAACCTGCAGACCAATAATACCAGTTTCATTTTCAATTCCTACAGTCGAAAACGCGCGGAACGTCCCGGTACCATATTGATAAATGACGGAATTGTCAGCGCCATTTAAGATTACCTGAAAATCATGGGGGTTAAGAGGATCCGGGTAATACGGCCAATTTACCCATGAAACGATAAATTGGTTCTGCGCCGAATCATAGTAATAATAGCAATGGCCTACCGTTCCACCGTCCAAATCGTCCCATTCAACAGCCAGGAGGCCATTTGGATTTGCAGAGGCTGGTATAGAAACATTAGTTAGATAGGAATTGGTCTGAGCCAGAAATGATACCCACCCATTGGTGGAGACTGTAATGTCGGTGTAATCAATCCCATAGAAATTAAATGTCATTCCCATGGGAATTGGATTTGTATAGCCATCGTCGACTGTGCCGTTCGGCCAGGGGGTGATTTCTGTTCCGACGGTGGTGATATCGACCCAATTAAATACGGGGCCGCCGGGGTCGTTCGAATCCTTCCAAATGTATCCAAAAGCATCGGGGCCGCCGCCTAACGTAATATTTTGAGCATCTTTTGGGGCATTGGAGGACAAAATACCTGGGGTATTTCCCTCATTTGATTTCTGCCCATTGATTTCGTCTGCCTCTAACAAGCAGGGGACAACCATCAATATAATAATGACAAACATCAGCATTTTTTTCATTGTTCATATCCTCCGAGTAGTATTTAGTCTTAATCCTAAAAACCATTTAATCGGTGCGATGCTTTTGTCAGAATGTTTCACCTCCAAATTGATATTAATATTGTTTTATTGCAGATTAACTTGCTCAATCCCATTAATTCGGTGATGCAGTTCGTTACGATTTGTAAGATTCTCTTCCGTCCTAAGATACTTAGCGAAGACAATTTTGATTATTTTGGACAATTTCTATCAGCCGTCTTGTGAATTATAAAATTTGCCTTACTAATAATTGCAGGCCCAATTTTCACAAGGCCAACCGACCGTTGAAGTCATTGCTATGGTAAGGCTTAATGCGGGAGCTGTCAAGAGCTTTTTAGGGGCAATACTTAAGATTGTAAATATCCGGGGGTATGCGAATCGAAATTGAATAACAATTATTTATCTGACAAAATAGAAAATTCGCCAGCTTCCGTCCAGCTGTTTAGCCAGGAGCATTTTCGAGTAAAGCTGATGACCGATAGTCTTATCGATAAATGAAACTTCGACCTGGGCGGTATCCTTTTCAATTGTCTCTTTATTGACGATTATTTGGAGCCTTTTCCATCTTGCACGGGTTTCGCCATCGCCAAGAAGAGATTGGATGATTTCGACCGGCTTTTCTGCCAATACTTTGGTAGAATCTTCAGGGGTCATCTTAGTCATCAGGTATTTCGTAAATGAGATAACATCAAGATCGTTAGTTATTTTCAGCGAATCCGATAACAAGACGCCGTCGATGAAATCAAAGACAACTTCTTTGGGGCCGGGTTTGCCTCCGCAGGCCATGATGGCTAATATTGCGAGGATGAGGTATTTCTTCATAAAATTACTATATTATGGAAATTAGCGAATGGCAAGTTGTTTAGAATTATTTGTGAAGCTTATTTTCGATTCCCTCTTGAATCTTCTTCCGATAAAATTCTGCCTGAGATTCTATTTTCTCGACAGGATCGCCATCGGTTCCGGGATAGATAATCGCCCGCGAGACATTGATAATCGCCATCTCCCCTTTTTCATTGGAGCCAGCGATAATCGATTTTTCCAAGTCACCGCCCTGAGCTCCCACGCCGGGAATCAAGATAGGAATAGTCGGGCCGATTCTGTCACGAATATTTTTGAGCTCTTGGGTCGATGAAGCGCCGACAACCAATCCGATATTTTTGTTTTTATTCCATTGGAGAGAGAGTTCGGCGATATATTCATAAATTGCCAAATGGGATGAAGAATTGGAATCAATCACTTTCTTCTGAATGTCTGCTGAAGACGGATTCGATGTCAAGCATAAGACAAAAACGCCTTTGTCGGCAAAATCAAGAAATGGCTGTATCGAATCACCGCCGAGATATGGGCTGACAGTCACCGCATCGGCGCCCAATTTCTCAAATGCAGCTATGGCATACATTTTGGATGTATTACCGATATCGCCCCTTTTAAAATCGAGAATAACAGGGATATGGGAAGGAACCGCCTTTATGGTTTCCGCAAGAATATTCCATCCCTCGGCACCATGAGATTCATAGAATGCCGAGTTAGGTTTAAAGGCGCAAACTTTGTCCGAAGCAGCCTCGATTATTGCCTTATTGAATTTGAGGATTGATTCGATGGAATTGCCGAATTTTTGCGGTATTTTGGAAATATCGGGGTCGAGTCCGATACATAGCCAGCTTTTATTGCTTCTGGCGGCGTTCAACAGCTTTTCTACAAAATTCATGATTTGCCAACAGTACCAATAATATTATTGATGTTGTTTTCTCCCTGAGATTGAAGGTAGTTTGTAATTCCCTCAATAATATTCAACGGAGCATTGGGCTCGATAAAACAAGCGGTCCCGACCTGAACAGCCTTAGCGCCCGCCAAAAGAAATTCGATGGCATCAGAAGAAGTCGTTACTCCTCCAATTCCGATTATCGGAATTTTTACGGCTTTTGATACTTTATATACCATCGCAATCGCGACCGGCCGGATGGCAGGACCCGATAAGCCTCCGAAAGTATTCGAGAGCTTGAATTTTCTTTTATTAATATCAATTGAAGCTCCGACGAGCGTATTTATCAAGGACACCGCATCAGCGCCATTATCAGCCACGCTTTCGGCAATTTCGACGATATTGGTGACATTAGGCGAGAGCTTGGCTATTACAGGTCTTTTGAAATGTTTCTTTACTTCATTAATGACTTTGCCTGCGGGGCCGCTAAATGCCCCAAATTCCAGGCCGCCCTCATCTACATTGGGACATGAGATATTTACCTCCAACGCGTCTACCGTTTTTTGCGCGGAGAGAATCTCAGCCAACCTGGCATATTCATCTATTGTGGAACCAGCGATGCTGACTATTCTGACAGTATCGAATTTCATTAAGAATGGCAGCTTATCTGAGATAAGTTTTTCTACGCCGACATTAGATAATCCTATAGCGTTAAGCATCCCTGCATCTGTTTCACATACTTTAGGCGGCGGGTGACCCTCACGGGGCAAAAGAGTTATTGATTTGGTGATGATTCCGCCGAGCAAAGATAGATCATATAATTCGGCTGCCTCTTCCCCGTATGAAAAACATCCGGACGCAGTCAGAATTGGATTTTTGAATTTTAGTCCGGAAATCTCGACCTCAAGATTGATGTTCATTCCCACATCACCTCCCCTGATTTGAAAACAGGACCATCGTAGCAGACTCGTTTTAGATGATAGTCTCTCTTGTCGTCAGTCGGGCCGCAATCCGGTGATGGAATGGTCTTTATCGCGCATCCGCTGCATATGCCATAACCGCATGGCATCAATGCTTCAAGCGAGAAAAAGCCTTGAAGATTCTTATTTATCAGAAGTTGATCTATTTTCTGCAGCATGGCGGAAGGCCCGCAGGAATAAACATGATTATACTTCATTTCGGATAGCTTTTTTCCTAATAGATCCACTGCGGTTCCTTTTGTGCCTTTACTTCCATCGTCAGTACAGATTTGTAAATCGATTCCAAGTTCGGTTATTTCATTCTGGGCAAATAATTCGGCATTATTTCTTGCCCCGGAAATCATGGAAATCCTGGCGGGGGAAACACCATTTCTTATTGCCCTTTTTGCAAGGAAATATAATGGGGGCAAACCAACCCCACCGGCGACAAGCAATGAATTGGAATTTTTATCGAGATTGGGAAATCCGTTGCCCAACGGCCCGAAAACATGCAATTTTTGTTCAATATTCATTTGGGCGAGCTTAGATGTGCCAAGCCCCGAAATCCTAAAAATGATGTCGATAACGCCTTTTTGAGAATCGGCGTCATGGATGGAGAACGGTCTCGGCCACAGAGGAAAATAGTCATCGCTGGTACGGATTTGGACAAATTGGCCAGGTCTGGAAATCGACGCGATCTCATCTGCCTTAATTTTAAATTTTATAACCGAGGAAGATAAATATTCTTTGTTAATAATTGGGTAGCAGTTAGAATATTTTATTATCGCCTCCAATTAAGACTATCATAAGGATTATTATAAATATCTACTTGTGGTCGTTTGAAATGTATCGAATACTGAAAATAATTGTCAAGTTGTGCCAGATCGAGCTTGGATGTATCGAAAACCGTTTTTAGTAAGGCGGCGGTGGCGGATGAATCAATTGCGGTTTCACCGGACGGTCCGATAATCTCATAATCCTGGACCTTGCCGCTAATGTCCATCTTAATTTTAAAGATCACATTTCCTTTTAGGTCACGGCCAAAGAGCGCTTGAGGATATACGAAATCGCCTGCGGTTTTGATGGGGGGCGCCATCGGAATATTACCAGAAATCTGACTGGATGTGTCAGGAATGTTTTCATCGGTTTGTTGTGGCTGCTCCCGTTTAGGAATTCGTTTTGTCTCTTCTTTTTTGATTAAACCTATGCGGATTTTGGCCGCCTCGGCAAACTCGGTCTGCGGGTATTTTTCATTTACCAGAGAATACGCGAAATAAGCCGAGCTGTCAGTCGTTCCTTCAACCTGGTCTAATATCCAGGCGACCGCAAATGAGGCATTAGGCGCAAGATCGGGAAATTCACTGGCAATATATTTATATAATGCAATCGCAGAGTCGGGATTATTACCTTGGAACACCAGACTTTCAGCGACGGCATAAAGGCCGACAGCGTTGTCTGAAAGATTGATCTTGAAATTCAGCAGATCCGCGGCCTCGGCGGCCTGGACGCTACGAGGATATTTGTCTACTAGATCCTTCAAATAAGTATTGGCGCTGATCGAATCGCCGCGGTTCATTTCGATATAAGCAGAGGCTAAAAGAGATTTGGCGGCATAGCGGGAATTGGGGAATTTTTCTAACAAATTCTTATACGCATTCAGGGCGGAATCCGGACGATTCAATTCATAGGCGTAAAGCTCCGCGAGCTG
Source organism: uncultured candidate division Zixibacteria bacterium (assembly GCA_963817915.1). GTDB lineage: Bacteria > Zixibacteria > MSB-5A5 > UBA10806 > UBA10806 > CAWFQL01. The sequence continues at coordinate 158,679 of CAWFQL010000012.1, read as the reverse complement.
GTAACGCGCATCAATCCCGGCAGTGGAAATATCCAATCGAATGCTATCCTGTCTTGCCTTGATTTCGGCGAATCCGATAGAATCCACCGGGCTAAGTGCAGGCGCTTTTGCCGATTTTTCCGGATTCGGACCGTAAACAGTCGCTTTGGAGCTGTCCTGTGTATTCGATTTAAGGGATGAGTCCTCGGGGGCGATTGCGGATGAATTTATATTCTTGATCATGTCCCGGAGATATGGCCCAAGCGTTGGATAATTGATCGCCAGGGAATCAGGCTTTTTGTTTTGTTTTTGTGAGACAGAGCTATCGGCCGGTGTTTTTAGGGAATCAGGCATTTTGTTTGGGTTCGTTGATACAGAGCTGTCGGCCAGCGTCATCAAGGAATCAGGCTTTTTGTCTTGCTTCGGTGAAACAGTACTATCGACTAGCATTTTTGGTGTATCGGACGATTGCGTCGAATCAACCCTCTGTAAGGCGATAGCGGTATCGGGCGAAATCGATTTTGAGGAATCGAGGCTCGCAACATGTAGCGAGTCGCCTGTAGATTTTGCCGAATCGATTCGAAACCGGCGTATTCTTTTCGTTCGCGATAGCTAATTCAAGTGAATCGGCTCGTTGAATCTGCGTCTGATAGGTCTCGAGTTTTGCTATCTGAGCAAGTCTCGCTGCGGCCAAATTGCGGTATTCCGATTGAGGATATTCGCCTTGCGCCTTCGTGAAGGATTCCTTTGCGGATTTAATGTCAAATAAATCATTTTGATAAATAATTCCCAGGCGATAATAAGCTTCAGCGGCATCATTGGTTCGAGGATATTTTTCCGTAACGACTTTATAAATTTCAATTGCCTTATCGAATTGTTTTTCGAGGTAATATCCTTCGGCTATCTTCATTCGAATTTCGCCGGATCTGCTGAAATATTTTTGATTATCGGCAAGATCCAGAAGGACCGCCATTCCTACCGCAATCGAATCGGTTCTTAAGATTGCCGAGGCGGCCGCAATGGTAGCATCGAAATAAAGCTGCTTTGATGGTTTGTATTTTTCGACATTTTTGTAGGCATGGTAGGCGTCCATGTAATTGCCCAATTTTTCTTGGCTCTTACCTATCATGAACGAGGCTTGCGCGGAGGAATCCTCGCCGGAAAATTCAGTAAGATATTTTTTGAAAAGCTCTACGGCCTCCGAATAGTTATCAGAGTTCATGGCCATTACTCCGCCCGTGAAATAAACATCATCCATGTATGGGCTTTTTTTCTTGGAGTGCTCGATTTCGCTGAATGCTGTCAAGGCGGCATCGCTATGCCCCAGAATTATTTCGCAGAGTCCCATATAGTAGTAGGAGTCATCGGCGTATTTTGATTCCGGATGATTGGTTACCAATTCCTTGAATTTTCTATCGGCCAGAGTATATTCGCCGGTATTAAAATATGATTTGCCTATGAGCCAGAGGGCTTCATCTATCCATTTTGAATTAGGATGATATTTCAGGACTGTTCCGGCTTTCTTAATAACATCATCGTAAAGCGCTTTTTCCTGAGGATCTGCTACGGTCACGCCTTCCTCAAATCTGGATCGCTTATTGCCTTGCTTCGGCTTGGGGATACTTTGCGGCGGAGCATTCATATTTTGGTCTTGGATCTTTTCGGCGAACTGGCTTTTTTCCGCCTGCTTAAATTTCTTTTCAGCCGTGAACATAGTATTGAAATAGACACATGACAGGCCGAATGAAACCGTTATTAAGACTACAAAATAAACCCTGGCACGACTTGATGACATACTAAAGTAATATATATGTTTTTATCGTATAGGTTCCAAATAAAATCTGATGCTCGCGAATAGAAAAGCAAAGAGGCCGGATAGCCGGCCCCTATGCGGACAATTTAATAGTCCTTTAGCTACATCCCAAAAAAGGATTGAACATACCCCTTCAGGAAGATAACTCTTTGAACCAGCAAGGCTATACGTCCCATTACCGTAAGGCCAAAACCGGCACCGAATCCGATCATAATGATATAAATTCCAAGTTTCGAACCAAATCCCATCGCGCCTTTATGTGCGGCTGAGAAGAAGAAGTATATGAGAGCGGATATTACTCCGATGATGATCAGCAATGCAGACAATCCCGCCGCATCCATTGTTAGGGGATATTTGACTGTCGCCTCTAACTGTCTGAAAAGCGACGCGTAAAGCGCCAGGGTAATTGAAATACCGGACGAGATACCTATATAGAAGGCGATCGAATAACGGGATAGCCACGACCATTTTTTTGAAAAACGAGTCCACATCAAAAGCCCGAGAAATGTGGGAATAATATACCAATAATTGTGTTCATGAACCAGACGGTTCCAGACTATCGGCACAAAGTTGGTGTGAAACAAAAGCATAGTCCAATAGCCAGTAGCGATACCGGCCACGAGCCGCTCCGCGAATTTATAGAAGGGGTTATCCTTGTATAGAAAACTGAATATGCAAAGGGTAAGGAAGGCGGCGACAGTGTTCCATAATAATTGAGATGTCATTTCACACCTCCCGTCTTTGATTTCTGGTTGCGGGTGACAAAGAATGCGATATTTGAGAGCAGGATGAATAGAATAATAACTGAGTGGGCGACAACCTGATATGAAGCCTGCTGCATTCCCTGACCCGGCTTATCGATAAGCCGTTCGTACTCCGCGGCTCCCTTAACGCCAGGAATAATCCCAAATATCTGATTGGACTGAAGGTATTGATAATAGTCGGCGGCCATAACGCCTGTAATCCCGATGGCAAGAGGCACATCGTAGCGACCATTACCGTAGGTGATCCAGAAATCGGCCGTATTGCCGGCGGTGAGATCAATAACACCTTTAACATTCGAAAAATTCTTGATACCGCGCATCATTGGAAGTGAATCAAGCGGCGTCCCATAATAATCTTGCGGGAACGGTACGCGGAAATCGGTGCCCATCAGCATGATTGTGATGGCCGGATAAGGCCGATAGCCGAGGAATGTGTAATCCACTCCGCGAACCTTCTTGTATTCATTGCCGAGTCGGGTAACTATCTCTTCTACCATCCCGGGACCGAATTGCGCCAGGGTTACGATGACGACTTTTCTATTAAGCGAGAACGCGTGTTTAAGCACTGCCTCTGCCATGGGATTTAGCTCGGCCATTGAGGATGGATCATAATCTAGAGCAACCATTACGTAATCATTCGGCCCAAGATTTTCCACGAAGTCGTAAATCTTTTTTACTTCAGTGGAAACAGAAACCGGCACCGTAAATGGTATCATCGCGGGTATAATAACTGCGAGACCTATTGCCAGGTAAATCCAGCGACGGTCGATTTGCATCATTCTGTGTAAGAATTCCATTACCATCGCCTCCTAATCCCGACCCATATAGGTTCGTTCGATTCCCATGATGATCTTGATGGCCGTTGCGGTCGCGCCGAGCGCGATACCCATCGCGATGGCCCGTTTAGCCGCCATATTGGGAACAGTTAATATTTTTTCGACAAGCCAATTGTTGACGTCCGAGATCGGACCGAGTGGGATTAAACGGAACATGATAATCAAAGCGGTGACCAAGAGAATAGTCGCGAGCACTGAGCGCGCTCGAAATGCTCTATAAGCCGCGCTGGCGACAAAAAATGCCAGCAGCGAAAAAATAGTAGACTGGATGGGGATAAGGATATTATTGAAAAGTGTGACATGCAGCATATCGCTACCAGTTCTCCAGTTAGGCTTTAAGCCGCTTATGACCATGACAAAAAAGCCAGCGAGCAAGACCGCCGAATAGAACCATTCATCTTTAATAGATAATTTTTGAATATTGGCCTTAACCAGACTCCAGATTCCTAATGGCAACGAAAGAATACCGATTACCATTACCCAATCATTCAAAAAGGTAAATGTTCTCTCGGAAAGATTGCTTGGTATAAAATACTGAAAAAACATCAGTATTCCTGTAACCATGACAATCAATAATGGAATTTCTCTTTTCATAGTGTCTCCAGGTTACAGGGTTATAGTTACCATATCTCGAATGAAGGTCCATCCGAGGGTGATTGCGATTGCGCCCAAAACTATTATAGCCATGACAACTGCTTTAGTATAATCCTGAGCTTTAAGGGTACCGAGCTGGACCGGTTCTTGAGAAAGATAAGCCGAGGCCGCGTAAAGCTCTTCGCCGATAAGTGTATAGTCGGTGGCCGCGACAAAAAACGGCAGCTGAGCGATTTGATCAGTACCCGCTATCTGAATAGAACCCGCGATATTGCCGGTTTCAGCGAGAATCAACGATTCGGCATAGAATGTGCCCATATAAAAATTTGTCGCGGGCCGTTCGCGAAGCATGATGCCATTGACAGCCGCCACATACGGGAATTGCATCGATGTAAGGAAAAAGATATTGTCAGGATTGTATTGATCGGGACGGCCAACCTCAAGATAAGCTGTTCTAACTGTTTCTTGCGCGACAGCAAGCACGACGGGGTCTTGAACAGGCACAATTACTTTCGTTTGATATTCCGCGGTTCGTTTGGCTACGCGCGAAAGAATCGTAAACCCTGCGATAGTCGCGATATCACCGGCTGTACCAAGTCCAAGAATGAAAAGAATAGGCTTGCCCATCTCGGTAGCTCTGCCGATGGCATCATCGACAGCATTGATACCGGCGATCGGCCTGACGTAAAGGTTTTTGCCCTTCTTTGCAACCTGAATGAAAATCAAAATGAATACAGTAAAAAGTATGGCGGCTACAAAAATAGGGATCTTACCCGTATGAATCCAATTTTCAACTGTCGTGCCTGAAATAACTTCGCTGGGATTCGAACGGACATTCTTGTCCGAGATCGATACGACTTTATAGTACCATGTGCTATTGGGGGCCATGTAATTGAGGCTTGGGTTATCCGCTGATGGCACTGTTTCATCGACATCGGCATAGGAATTCATCCCTTTGGCCACAACTCCTCTTGATATAAAGGGGCCGTCCGCGCTGGCTGATCGTTGAATATCATATGCTACTACGTTGCCAAGACCATTGGAGTCATCAATGGACAAATCCCATTTTACGATCAGGCCATGTCCGGCGTCGTTTGGCTTATCAGCCACCCGCACATTGGTCGGCGGCGCTGGAGCCGGAGGTCCGGCGGTAGTGTCCTGAATTACCTCCAGGGCAAAGCATGTCGCCGTTAGGAATGTTAGAAACAATAGCATCAATAATAATTTTTTTGCCATCGGGCCTCCTTACTCGGTAAATTATTCGCGCTTACATCAATATCTCATTTTGATTCTTATTATATTTCCTTTAAATAAATGGGTGAGTAATTTTGGGGACAACTTGAATTAAATCTAATGGGGATAGTATCTATCAATGAAAAATTGGGAAAATTAGTTAGCGGGCTCGAGCGAGTCAAAACCATGCGGCTATAATACTAAAATCGGTCTAAGATGGAAACAATAATTTTGGGGATAACGGGAGTTAATGTGAATCTATTATCATTAAAATGGGCATCCAAATGATGCCCACAATTGACATTTGATCGTCTATGCGGAAATCGAAGCGCCTATTTGCCCAAATATTTTTCTGGTTCCCTATCGAATTTTTCCTTACAAGATTTGGCGCAGAAATAATAGGTTTTGCCTTTGTAGTCGCTTTTGGCGGCGGCCTTGCTCTCTTCAACCTTCATTTTGCAGACTGGATCTATTGACATAAAACCTCCTTATAAAGCTTTCGATTATTTATACTTTCAATTTTGCCTTTTTGAGCCGTAGAGAATTGGTGACTACAAAAACCGATGAAAACGCCATCGCTCCGGCGGCTATCATCGGATTTAGCAGGCCTTTAGTGCCCATCAATGGAAAAAGGATTCCGGCGGCGATCGGGATTCCGATAATATTGTAAATGAAGGCCCAGAAGAGATTCCATTTTATCGTGCTTAATGTTTTCTTTGAAAGTTCAATCGATTTAATAACTCCGTTGAGATCATTTTTCATCAAAGTGATATCGGATGCTTCCATAGCGATATCTGTCCCTGAGCCGATTGCGATTCCGACATCTGCCTGAACCAGGGCGACCGCGTCATTGATACCGTCTCCAACCATTGCTACGACCGATCCTGTTTCCTGGAGTTTATTGATTCGACTGGCTTTCTGATCGGGAAGAACATTAGCATAAACATGGTCAATTTGAATTTTATCCGCGATCGCCTTTGCGGAAAATTCGTTGTCACCGGTAATCATCGCAACCGAGATTTTTCGTTGGTGGAGTTTTTCCACAACCGAAATAGCCTCGGGTTTTATTGTATCCGATACCGCGATTATTCCGGCAATCTCCCGGTCAATCGCCAGAATTACCGGAGTTTTACCTTCGAGGGAAAATTTCTCTAACGCGCCGATACTTTCAGTCAAATTTATGCCGGCCTCGCTCATTAACCGTGTATTGCCCAGAAGTATCTTCCTGCTTCCAATGAATCCTTCTATGCCAAACCCCGGAAGAGCGGCGAATTTATCGACATACATTGGAGCAATGTTTTTTTCTGCAGCCTTATTAATGACAGCTTCGGCAAGCGGGTGCTCGGAAAGTTTCTCAAGCGATACGGCATATAGCAGTACCTGGTCCTTATCGAATGGCGGAAATGCTAGAATATCCGTGACTTCCGGCTTGCCCAACGTCAGGGTGCCTGTTTTATCGAATACGACGGTGTCTATACTATGTATTTTCTCAAGGCTTTCCCCGCCTTTAATCAGTATACCATTCTCCGCGCCCAGGCCGGCGCCAACCATAATTGCCGTAGGTGTGGCGAGACCGAGCGCGCAGGGGCAGGCGATTATCAAAACAGCAACAAAGTTCATCAGCGCCATTATGAATGAAGGTTGCGGGCCCAACATTATCCAGATGGCGAATGTCAATACGGCGATACCGATTACAATCGGGACAAAAATGCTCGCAATTTTATCGGCGTATCTTTGAATTGGCGCTTTAGAGCCCTGCGCTTCTTGTACCATTTTTATAATCTGAGCCAGGACAGTATCTTTGCCGATTTTTGTGGCTTTGAATCTAAGGCTGCCGACTTTATTGATGGTAGCACCGATTATATTATCTCCAGCTTTTTTCTCCACAGGAAGGCTTTCGCCTGTAAGCATGGATTCATCGATACTGGAATAGCCATCGATTACTTTACCATCGACCGGTATTTTTTCACCGGGGCGAACTATTACAATATCGCCGATAACTACCTGCGCGATTTCGATATCTTTTTCGATATCATCCCTGATGACTCTCGCGGTTTTCGGCTGTAAGCCTATTAATTTTTTAATAGCTTCCGATGTCTTACCTTTAGCCCTCGCTTCGAGCACCTTTCCCAACAATATCAACGCTATAATAACGGCCGCCGTATCGTAATAGACATTTACTTCATGACCTGTCGAAACAAACAGGTCGGGCGAAATAGTCGCTACCAGGCTGTAGATAAATGCCGCCCCAGTTCCGACAGCTACGAGCGTATTCATATCCGCCGATTTATGTTTCAATGATGACCAGAATCCACGATAAAACTGCGAACCTCCCCAGACAATAACAGGAATGGTCATAAACAATTGAATTATATGACTAACATTTGGCTCCAAAATCATAGTCATCGCCAGAAACATCACAACACCGGCGCCAATGGCTGATAAAATAAATTTGGATTTGAGCTTTTTATAATCCTTTTCGCGCGCTTCTCTTTCGGAATCAATACCTGGAATTTGAGAGGTCTCAATAACTTTATATCCCGCGTCCTCAACCACCTTCTTTAGATTATCAAATCCAAGTTTGGGCAGGTGAGTAACAAAGGCTTTTTCCATGCCGAAATTTACAGCCGCCGACAAGACACCATCGGTGCCGCGAAGGCTGGTTTCGATCTTAAGCACGCATGAAGCGCAGCTCATGCCGGAAATATCCAGTTCGGTTTTTTGCATGGGGATTTCGACTCCCATTTTGGCCAGATGCTCAAAAAGCTTTCCTGGATCAGTTTTTGACGAATCGTATTTTAGAATAATTTCGGTTTTGCGTTCGTTGAGGGAGATATCGATGCCATCGCCGATCCGATTATTAAATTCGACCATCTGGGCAAGCACGTTATCGGGATTAAATTTGAAAATAGGAATAGCATACTGAACCAAATGGCCCTTGTGAGTGCTGGATGCCGAACTATGCAATCCATCATCGACTATGACATTGGGATGAAGATATTGCTCGGGCTCCGCCGTGAAATTTTCAAGACAAGACTTGGCACAGAAATAATACTCTTTGCCTTTGTATTTGGTTTTGAATTCGGCGGTTTCCGGTTCAACTTCCATTCCGCATACGGGATCTATTTCGGGCATAAATACTTCCTTATCATAAAGTAATTTCCAAATTACTCTATTAAAATGATTAAATCAAATCATTCGTATTAAGTTCCGTTCAGGATTTTATGATTTAACAAAAACAAACGGGGACTTGAAAATCAAGCCCCCGCAAGATGTACGGCAATCTACCGACTTTATTTTTCGCTCAAAAGTTTGTCCATCTGATTTACGAGGTCAGAAAAAAGCTTTATCGTGGCATCGACCGGCTGAGATGTGGTCAAATCGACCCCCGCCTTTTTCAACTCCTCTACGGGGTAATCGTTGCCGCCGGATGACAAAAATGTCATGTAATTTTTGAGTTCATTTTTGTCGCCGTTGAGGATTTTTTGCGAAACAGTCTGAGCGGCGGCGTAGCTGGTAGCGTACACATAGACATAATAGCTTCTGTAGAAATGCGGGATCGTCATGCCGCCGATACCTGACCAATCATCCAATACCAATTCCGGGCCCCAGTATTTTTGATAGATTTCACGATACATATTTTTCATCGATTCCGATGATAACGCCCCGCCCTGTTCGACCACTTCATGTATCTTTTTTTCGAATTCAGAAAACATCACTTGCGTATAGAACGAGCCGATTATCTGTTCGATATAGTAGGTCAAGAGATACATTTTTTTCTTTTTATCTTTGGTATTATCCAAAAGGTACTTAATAAGAAGAGCTTCATTAGTGGTCGAGGCCACTTCAGCGACGAACAGCGAAGGGTCAGAATAAATATACGGCTGCGTCCGATCCGAGTAAAAGGCGTGCATGGTATGTCCCATCTCATGCGCCAATGTGAACAGGCTGGTCATATTGTCGTTATAATTCATCAATATATAGGGATGGGTAGCATAGGAGCCCCATGAATACCCGCCGCTTGTCTTGCCTTCGGTTTCGTAGACATCTATCCAATTGGATGCAAGCGCGGTATTGACATTTTTAAGATAATCGCTTCCGAGAGGCTTTAGACCTTTCTGGATAGTCTCAGCGGCCTGATCATACGGAATTTTCTCTTTGGCTTCTGGAACCAGCGGCACCCATAGGTCATAAGAATGCATATCGCTAATGCCCATCATGCGTTTTCTGATTGAAACCCATTTATGCAGCGGGGCGAGATTGGAATCGACCGCAGAGATAAGATTCATGAAGACGGATGCAGGGATATTATCATTATCAAGGGAGTGCTCCAGGCAAGTTTTATATTTGCGAGCCTGGGCGTAAAACCAATCGTCATTAACCGAACTTGTTAGAGTCGCCCCTAATGCGTTGAAATAAGCGGTGTAGGCTTCGTTGTACGCCTTGGCGGCATCTGCGCGCAATTTGCGATCGCTGGATTCCATTACTTCATAATATCGTTCTTTGGAAAGCTGAATTTTTTCGCCTTTGGAATCGGTGACAGTCGGATATTTGATATCGGCATTATCAATCATGTTGAAAATATTCTCAGGTCCTCGAGTCGCAATTCCAGCGAGCGCCAGAATCGATTCTTCGGAGGGTGAAAGTATATGGGCTTTAGTCCTAATCAAATTTTCGATATAAAACGCATATAATTTCAGCCTTGAATCGGATATTAGAAATCCTTCGATCTTATCATTCGGAATTGATAATATTTCGGGGCTTATGAATGAAGTTACTTCGTCGAACTGCGAACTTACTCCGCCGATTTTTCTTTGCATTTCCTGCTGCTGCGATACCCTGGTATCTTCATCGAGTTTCATGCCGGCATAGACATACAGCTTCCCAAAAACGATCCCGAGGCTATCCTTCAACGAAAGGCATCTATAGAGTATATCAGCGGATCCTCCCAATTTGCCTTTATATTTTTCGAATTCGGGAAGCCGAGCGATAAATTTATCGAGATCGATTTTCCACGTTGTTGTATCAGTATAAATATCCTGCAAATGCCATCTGTATTTATCAGCTATTTGTGACCTTTCGGGCAACTTGCCGCTCTGCGCAAAAACAGTATTTGATAGCATTAGAATTGCAATTGAAAGTAAAACGCCTGCCAACAAGAGTTTTCTGGCCATATCAGTCTCCTTATGTTTTGAACTGCCCGATTTTATTAGCATACCCATACAATGAATATATACGGATAAATGTTTCGAAAAGGCTGTTTTTTTTATTGTGTGGCAGAAACTTACGCACCATTAATGTCGTTTCAAACGGGTGTAGGAATGTCTAAAGGAGGACATAATGAGGTTTATTGGATTTCTATCAATGGTCATTATCATAACAGCCGTTGTTTACGGCAATTCATCCGCCCGCATTCGCACCGAGACCGTGGAATACATGCAGGGCGGGACAACTCTCGAAGGATATCTAGCGTATGATGATTCTTTAACCGGTAAACGTCCCGGCATCTTGATCGCGCATCAATGGATGGGATTGACGTCTTACGAGAAAATGCGAGCTGAACAATTGGCGGGACTCGGTTATATCGCATTCGCGGCTGATATTTATGGCAAGGGAATCAGACCACAAAACCCTCAAGACGCATCGGCCCAGGCCGGAATATACTATAAAGATCGTCAACTGCTGCGAGCACGGATTAACGCCGCCTTGGATTTGCTAAAAAGCAATAAATTTGTTAATCCCGAAAAAATCGCAGCGATCGGGTATTGCTTTGGCGGCGGGGCAGTTTTGGAATTGGCTCGAAGCGGGGCCGATATCGCCGGAGTGGTCAGCTTTCATGGCACGCTTGATACGCCAAATCCGGCCGATGCCAAGAATATCAGATGCAAGGTGCTGATCCTTCACGGCGCGAACGACCCCTATTCTAATGCTGAGAAAATTGCCGGTTTCGAGGACGAGATGAACAAGGCTAATGTCGATTGGCAATTGGTATTATACAGCGGCGCCGTGCATAGCTTTACGATACCAACTGCAGGCAGTGATCCATCCACAGGCTCGGCTTATAATGAAAAAGCCGACAAACGTTCATGGGAAGCCATGAAGCAATTTTTCGCAGAGATATTTAAATAAATGATGGCCTATAATTCGGGCCACTTAATTCATCAAATAAATATCGCTGTCGGGCGAGAAAACCCGACAGCGAATGATTACTAAATAACTCAATTTTTTATTTAAGCATTTTATCTATTGTGCTAGATCCTCCAGGGCATGGGAAGACAATGTTGCCGGAGCACATAATGGGCATGGTATCATGGATGGTCCGCCTTTAAGGTAGTTCACGAAATATGAAATATCGAGGCCATTGAAATTGCAACTGCCATTGACATCGCCCGCGACATACCAGGTTTCACCTGTTGTGCATTCACAAGAATATGGCGGCGGCGTATCACCCTTGAAGTAGTTCACGCCGTAAACAACATCAAGACCGTTTGACTGACCGCTGTTATTAATATCGCCTGCGATATAAGAGCAGGGCGAATCCCCGGTAAGCAGTATAAAATCTATGTTCATTGTTCGCCCGGAAACAATTTCGATTTCCTGCAGAATCTGACTTTCATATCCGGTTTTTGAAGCCGCGATATCATATATCCCGGGAGTGAGGGCCTCAAGATTGTAATAGCCCTGGGCATTGGCTATGTCTCTGGCAATTTCAATATCGTTTTGGAATGCTCTAACCAGAACACTGTCAATCGGAGTCATTTGATCGAGTTCAGTCACAGTACCAATAACTTCGCCAAAGGCGCCAACATGTTGGTTGAGCAATATGGAGACTGTGGAAAAACTAGCCATGGCCAGGTCAATATCACCGTCAGCGTCAAGATCAGAAGAAATGATAGAAAGAGGAAAACCTCCTACAAAAAAACTGTTTGGCTCCCCAAAAACACCATTTCCATTGTTCAGGTAGATTAAGACAGTGCCTTCTCCAGTATAAGAAACAGCCAGATCATTGTCTCCGTCATTGTCGTAATCTGCGGAAGTAACAGCCATTGGAATGGTCCCCGCAGGATAGTCGCCGCCATTTTGAAATGTGCCATCGCCATTATTCAAAAGTACACATACTCTATTTTGTTCGGTAGCCACGATAGCCAGATCCGCGTCTCCATCACCATCAAGATCACTGGCGACAATTGAGTTCGAGTATAAACCGGCAGTGTATTGGACTGGAGGCTGAAATACCCCATGGCCGTCATTCATCATTATTGATATAGTATCGGGGCCTTCGGCTACAGCCAAATCAATATCCCCATCCAAGTCGAAATCACAAGCTGTAATCGCTGAAGGATAGTCCCCGGTGGTGTATATGACTGGGGCTTGAAAAGTACCATCGCCATTATTCATCAATATTGAAAGGTTGTCCGTATAGGCGTTTGCAGTTACCAGATCGCAATGCCCATCTCCGTCAAAATCGGCGGCAAACATTGACATAGGATTTCCCCTCAGGCTATAGCTAGATGGGGCCTGAAATGTGCCATCACCATTATTCTTTAATATTGAGATCTGATTAGAATCAACATTTGCGGCCGCCAGATCAATATCCCCGTCCCCGTCAAAGTCATCACCAGATATCAGCTTTGGCTGGTAATCAGCAAAATAATTTATTGCGGTTTGAAATGTGCCGTCGCCGTTGCCTCTTAGAATTGAGATGTCGTTGGAAGCAACGTTTGCAACCGCCAGATCATTAATCCCATCCCCATCAAGATCACCTGCAAATATCGCCGCGGGAAGGATTCCTGCGGGGTATTGGACTACAGGAGCAAAAAGCGAGTCTTGAGCAAAGACTGCCGAGGCTGGCAATAGCCAGATCAATATAAACAACGCGGCAACAATACTTCTCATCGAGTCCTCCCGTTATTTGCGCTAACCTAAAATTGATTTTCTGCTTCGTATCACAACTTCAATCATCCATCTCAGCTTTCGGCATAGGAGACGACAATCCTGGCGGCGGACAATCAGCACAAGGTATTGGAGCCGTTCCCCCTCTGAAATAATTGACCATATAGGTAACATCGAGACCATTAAAGCTGCAGCTGCCATTGACATCTCCGGAAACAAACCAGGTATTGTCTGGCGCACATTCGCAAAAATATGGTGGTATTGCTCCCCCATTGAAGTAATTAACCCCGTAGGTCACATCTAGTCCATTAAAGGTATTACTGCCATTGACATCACCTGGAACGTAAGCGCATGGCGGCATCCATTGACTCAATTGGATATTTAAAGTCAATGCCTGCCCGCTGATCACCTCGATATTTTGTTGAGTCTGGGTTTCGTATCCATCCTTCGAAGCGCGAACTTCATAAAGCCCAGGCGAAAGATTAGTCAGAGAATATTGGCCGTTTGTATCTGTGGTATCACGTTTGACCTCCAAATAGCTTTGCAGGGCCTTCACTATAACATTATCAATCGGTGTCGTGCCGTCGATTTCGGTCACAGCTCCGTCAATCTCACCGGGCAAAGTCAATGTTCTATTAAGTAGTATTGAGACGCTATCTATATTTATATTGGCAAGGGCCAGGTCATTATCGCCATCAACATCAAAATCCGCGGCGGCGGCGGCAAAAGGCCGCCCGCCTACAACATAGTCGTCATGCGCTTGAAAAGTACCATCACCGTTATTAAGCGCTATAGAGATGGAACCTGATTCCCAATATGTCACTACCAAATCTTTAAACCCATCGCAATTAAGATCGGACGCAAAAATATCATTTACCCAATAATCCATTCCACAATTGCCGCCTGCATGAAAAGTCCCATCGCCATTGTTAATTAATATATAAACCCAATCGTCAATACATAATGCGGCAAGATCTATTATCTCCATCGAGGTCAAAATCACCTGCAATAAGATCTTTGCTGTTGCAAAGTGGTAAGTCTATGTCAACCCTCGGCTGAAAAGTAGCATCGCCGTTGTTCTTTAATATAGAAATATAACTGGTTAAATAATGTTGTACAACCAAGTCATTGTCCCCATCGCCATCAATATCGCAGGCATAAAGCCACTCGGGATTTTCCCACACAGGGATGTAATACGCCGCCTGAAAAGTTCCATCGCCGTTGTTTCTTAATATGGATATGTCGCTGGCGCCGGCATTCGATATAGCCAGGTCATTATCTCCATCTCCGTCAAGATCACACGCAAAAACAGTCGTAGGGCCCGTACCGGTAGGATAGCTTACTGCCGTCTGAAAAGTTCCATTGCCATTGTTTATTAAAATAGTTACAGTATTGGAATATAAATTGGATACAGCAATATCGTTGTCCCCGTCCCCATTGAGATCGCAGGCAAATATCGAAACAGAGTACGAACCGGCAGCATAACCAACCGCCGGCCGAAAAGTTCCATCGCCATTATTTATCAATACAGATACTCCTGATCCGCATCCAACTAAAGTGGCCAGGTCGCCGATGCCGTCGCCGTTAAAATCACAGGCAACAACAGCCAGAGGGCATGCTCCAGCGGGATAGTTGATCGGCGGCGCAAATAATGAATCTTGGAGCTAAAACAGCCGACGAGCACCAAAGCGAGAGCAATATGAGCAACGCTGTAGCAATACTTTTCATTGAGTCCTCCAGGCAACTTGAGTAGCGCAAAAATGATCTGTCATGTTATTTCAGCAATACCATCTGTCTTGTTTCTTTATATCCATTGGCATCGATTCGGTAAAAATATATTCCTGACGCTGTCCCGCTGGCGTCCCAGATGACCGCATGTGATCCTGCGAGTTGACGGCCTTGCGCCAGAGTTGAGATTTTCCGCCCAAGGATATCGAAGATATCAATAGTAACATGGCTAGCGATCGGCAGGCTGTATTTAATTGTCGTCTGGGCATTGAAAGGATTGGGAAAGTTTTGGGAAAGAACACTTTTGACTGGTAATGGAATGAATTCATCGTCATTAATTCCTGTTGGAATTCTGCGATTATACAATACTGCTATTTGGGGATTATATTGAAAAACAACCGATGCTGCGACATCGGCAGTACCGTTTCCGTCAAAATCGCCGCTGGCGCCTGAATTTGCGCGGCCGCCAATGCCATATCCAAATGTAGGCTGAAATTGCAATTCTCCCTGCTTGGCATAAATATTTAATAAATTTCCAGGATTTGAAAAATGAAGAATGTCTGAAATCCCATCTCCATCTATATCTGCGTTCCAAAACCCGGTTCCGTACATTGTCGAAGAAATGCTAATTACACTGGAATTTTCAAAGCCCCCGTCGCCCACCTGATGCCAAAGTGATAAGTAATGATTGCCAGCCAGCACAATGTCAAGAGTATCATCTTGATCGAAATCTATAACCAAAATGCTGTTAAAATTAGTAGTGTCGGTATATGATGTGATATCGCCAAATGTGCCATCGCCATTATTTTCTATAATTGTGAATTTACCAATATAACCGGTAACAATATCGCTAATGCCATCATTGTTGATATCGCCTATAGCTAACGCGCGCGTATCCTGTTCATCCAAAGCAATTGGAATACTATTCCCAAAATCGCCGGTACCGTCGTTAAACTTGACCCAAATCGTATCATAATCCCCTCCGATAATAAGATCGTCGTATGAATCGCGATTTAAATCAAAACAAGATAATGAATTAAATTGGATTGGTGACTCAACATATAATAAATGCGGAGATTGAAATGAACCATCGCCATTGCCGTTCAAAATGCGAATTTCGAGAAATTGATTAAATTCATTAGTCCAAATGGCTAGATCCGTGAAACCATCTCGATTGAAATCAGCCGAATTTATTCCATCAGCGGGAAAATCTCGATCTAAATTAATAGGCTCCGAAAATCCGCTACCATTGCTTAAATAGATTGAGGTTGTAGCTAAGGGGCCTAATGCCACGATATCGCTAAATCCATTTCCATCAATATCGGGACAGATTATCTGGACGGGAAGATATGCAATATCGAGTAATGACGGGTTAAAGAATGTTCCATCACCTTTGTTCTTATAAATTGAAACGCTTTTCCCATCCTGATTAGATACCGCGATATCATTGGCGCCATCTTCGTCTAAATCAGCACAGAAGACTGAACGTGGCTGATCGCCAGCGCTATATATTGCAATATTAGTAAATGTCCCGTCGCCATTGTTCGAATAGGTTGTCATCGTGCTCCGATTGTAATTTACTGCGGCAAGGTCTATAAAGTTATCACCGTTCAGATCAGAAGGATATACGGCTCTCATCCCTATTGATCCTCCAATCATGGACCTGGAAGCGAATACACCGTTGCCATCATTGAGCATTACGACTACGCCAGTATCGGCAATACAGGTTAGATCCATAAAACCATCATTGTTAAAATCAGCGGCCCGAATAAAATTTGTGCTGTTATTGTAACGATATAAAGTATCAGGACCGAAAATGCCGTTGCCATCATTTTTTAAAATGCTTATCCCATATTGGCCTGCTCCCTGATTGGCGGTTGCGATATCCTTATCTCCATCATTATCCAAATCGAACGCGACCACTGATGCGGGTTCTGAACCAGGGTAATAAATCACATAATGCGCGAAATGACGATAGCCATCATATAAAAAGACGTAAACGCGGCCTAACACAAAATCTGTCGCAAGAATATCGTTATGATTATCACCATTGAGGTCGGCGCAATGTACCGCCGAAAGCCATGAAGTACTTTCAAATGAAAAAGTGGGGCCAGCCTCGAATTCACCAAATCCATTATTCCAAAAAATATGCAATCGACTTCCGGTTGAATTGTTGATTATCGCAAGATCACTGCTTCCGTCATTATCCAGATCAGAGGCATAAGCTGACTTCATCCGAGGTCCAACCAGAAATTTAGTTGGCGGAAAAAATGTGCCATCGCCCCTATTTATGAAAATCAAGATGCTGTCTGAATTCGATGGTACTACGACCATATCGATGGAATTATCGCCATTTAATTCCGCGCAATAGACAAAATTGGCCGAATCATTCACCGGATAATCAATTCGAGTATCGAAAAGCGGCTCAATAGCGTATGAATTTGAAGTTAATAAGATGCCAAATATTAGAATTAATAGCGATCTTTTCATAAGTATTCCCCTTTAAATTAATATTATTAAAATCACTCTATTTTAGCAGCACCATCTGCCTTGTCTCGCTAAATCCATTAGCATTGATCCGATAAAAATAGATTCCCGAAGCCGCATCGCTGGCATCCCATGTTATAAAATGCGATCCAGTAGACTGATGTCCTTGATTTATCGAAGCTATCTTTCGTCCGAGGATATCGAAGATATCGATTGTCACGTCGCCTGCCTGCGGCAGGCTATAATTGATTGTGGTCTGGGCGTTGAAGGGGTTGGGGTAGTTTTGGGAGAGGGAGAAATTCCGGGGTAAATCCTGAATATCGTCCATCAGCCCAGTCCGCGGATTGAATCGGAGGACCAACATTGATGAGCCATCAGCGACATAAATATATTCGCCAATATTCGATATATCAACGGAATTGCCGGGGGTATCATAGTAATCCGCTAATATTAAATCTGCCGGGTCTGAAACATCAACTGCCTCAATACCCGTTAGATGCTCGGCTATAAAGATATAATTGCCCGAAAGGGATAATCTTTGCGCCGCCCCTAATGTATGAAAGCGCGGGAAACTATCGGGTTCGTACGGGTTTGATACATCCACTACATTCAGGCCAGAGGATCCACCTGCCAGATATGCATAATTATCTCTTACGATTATATCAGCAACATCACTAGATAAAGATAGACTCGATACTACGTTTGGATTTGACGGATCGCTAATATATACTAATTTTAGGCCAAAATGACCGCCGATATAAGCATAATCGCCTGATACAAATATACTGCTGGCGTCTCCGATTGGAGTGTCATGGTCAATTATTACGGGATTTGCCGGATCGCTGAAATTCACGATCTGTAGTCCGTTACCATTATTGGTGAAATAAGCATAATTATCTTGAACGTAAACATCTGTGCAGGAATAATCTGGAGACTGATAAATGCCAATGCGAGCAGGATGATTCGGATCGGAAATGTTGTATAAATACACAAACTGCCTTCCAGTCAGCAAAAACGCAATTGAATCAGATACAATAATTTTTGGCTCATAAGAATTTGGAATAACCTCGCTCTCTGCCACAAAATTTGGAATCGCTGGATTGGAAATATCCATTATGACTAATCTGTCACTTGAATACAGATAGGCAATATTGCCAACGGCGGTAATTGCTTTCGAGGTATAGTTATTTCCAAAATATCCTGCTAATATCGGATTTGACGGATCACGGACGTCCACTATATCAAATCCATGCTGGCCGCCAGCCTGGAAAATAAATTGATTTGACAGAATCTGGCCGGTCATTAGTCCGGCGTGAGGATAATTCCCCAACAATACAATATTTGTAGGGGTTCTGAGATTCAAAATCTGCAACTCACTGCTTCGATAACTTAGATAAGCTTTGCTGCCAGAAATTGATATGCTATAACCATTGCCGGCATCCTGATAATGTCCGACATAATCAGGATACAATGAATCAGAGACATTCATGATGCTTAGCTCTGACGGTTCAACCAAATAAGCATATAATCCGGCTACCTTTACATCAACAAAATTTGAATTCAGTCTATACATCGACAAAATTCGAGGGTTCAAAGGGTCGGCTACACTGATTATCTTCATACCATCTGTCCCGCAGGCCATATAGGCGAAATGACCGCTCAAACAAACTGCTTTACCGACAACCGTATTTATATAACTCAGCGATATTGGAGCCGATGGATTTGAAATTCCTATGATTTCCAGTCCAGAATTTTCAGCAACATAGGCATAATTGTTGGAAATACATATTCTGTTGGGGAATCCGACAGTATTTAGCACGCCTACAAGGGCGGGAGTAGATGGTTCGGAAATATCTATTACATTTAACCGCGGTGAATCATCAACCAAATAAATATAATCCCCTGATTTAGCAATATCTTTTGCACTTCCCTGCGATCAAATACCTGCCAACAATTGGGGGATTATCATAATTGGAAATATCCAAAACTAATAAACCCTCTTGAATGGCGCAATAAGCTGTATTTCCGTCTACGCAGGCGCTAACGACATGAAAGCCTAATGCCGAACCGACGTACTCGATATCTTGTCCGAAAGAAATGGCCGGCATTAAGGCGGTTATGCCGACGATCAAAATCAATAACAATTTATTCATGAGTAAACCCCTTTAAATTGATAAGATTCGAATTCATTTATTTCAGCAACATCATCTGTCTTGTTTCATTATATTCATTAGCGTTTATTCGATAAAAATATATTCCTGAAGCCGCATCGCCGGCATCCCAGATCATTGAATGTACGCCCGCCTGTTGATTGCCTTGCTCCAATATCGAGATTTTTCGCCCGAGGATATCGAAGATATCGATTGTCACATCACTCGCGGTCGGCAGGCTGTAGCTGATAGTAGTCTGAGCATTGAAGGGGTTGGGGTAGTTTTGGAAAATTTGAAAATCAGATGGAATATCGCCATTGTCATCATTGACTCCTGTAGTTTGATAGCTGAAAATAAAAAGCTGTGTATGATTTTGGTAAACTCCGCTTGCAAAAATATAATTCCCTGAAACAATTAAGCCGCCACTTATAGGAGTAAATCGATAAAATGCCCCCATCCTTGGATGGGATGGATCTTCAATATTAATTAATCGTAGTCCAAAATTTTCGATCGTTGCTAAAAGGAGGTTTCCTTCAAACGTCAAATTCCAGATATTTCCATATCCATAAGTTCTTATAAGTTCGGGAGAAGCCGGGTCTGAGATATCTAATATGTAAATTCCATTAGCAAAGGCCGCGGCATAGGCATAATTTCCCTGTATAATTAGATCGCCCAAATATCGACCCGACATTGATAACGTGTCCGTTATTGAAATATTACCCGGATCAGCGATATTAAAAGTGAATAATTGTTGATAAATAAAATCCGGCAAATAGGCATATTGACCGTTGAGGAATGATGAAGTAAACTCAGTCATCGGGACATGAAGGCTGTCCGCGAGCGTGGGATTATGAGGATCAGAGACATTTATAATATCAAAATAGTTGCAAAACGCCCCATAGATATAATCGCCGCTTAATGATAGCCCATGGCAATACGCCTCATGATAGTACTGTCCAACAAGCGACGGGTTATATGGATCCGATATATCTACGATTTGCAGTCCCGCCCCGTAGCATCCCAAATAAGCGAAAGACCCGCCTACCACTATGTCGTCGGCCCGACCATACAAAGGAATTCTTGAAGCCTGAATAGGATTGGCGGGATCGGTAACATCGACAATCTCAAGAGCCCGTCTATAAACACACAAATAAACGTAATTATCTTTCACATAAATGGAAGTTATCGCATCGCTTGGATCGAATCGGCTTACAAGCTCTATTTGCGCATTGGCCGATATCGCAACAATCAAGATTGACGCCAAGGTAATAATATACTTGCAATGAATAATTCTAACAAATTGCCACATTTATTCCTCCATTGTTGATCTCTTTATTTCATCAGCGCCATCTGCTTCGTTTTTTTATATCCGTTGGCATTGATCCGATAAAAATATATTCCCGAAGCCGCATCGCTGGCATCCCAAATAACTGAATGCGATCCAGTAGACTTATGGCCTTGATTTATCGAAGTTATTCTTCGCCCAAGGATATCGAAGATATCGATAGTCACATCGCTTGCGGTTGGCATGCTATAGCTGATTGTCGTCTGAGCGTTGAAGGGGTTGGGGTAGTTTTGGGAGAGGGAAAATTGAGTCGGCGAATCCAATTCATCATCTGTCCCGGAAGTGCCAAAGATGAAGATCATCATAGAAGCGCCATCGGTCAAATATATATATTTACCCTGGACCCAAACGCTCGTAGCTAAACCAGGTGTATCATAACTTCCAATTAGAATCGGATGGGCCGGGTCAACGGCATTGAGAATTTGCAAACCTGAATATCGATCAGCGATATAAACGTAATTCCCTTGAACAAACACATCTTGAGCTTCATCGGGAGTGTCGTAATGCCCGGCCACGAATGGATGAGCGGGGTCCAATATATCGATAATTTGAAGACCGGCAGACATATTCGCCAGATAAGCATATTGGTCCGAAACAAATACTCCTATTGCCAAACCGGGAGTATCGAAGCTTCCGACAGTTTCAGGATTAGCAGGATCGGTAACATTGATAATTTGAAGACCGCGGTCATAATCCGCAAGATATGCATAATCGCCGATTATTTGAACTTCTTCGCCCGCGCCTGGCGTAAAGTAATTCCCCAGGATGACTGGATTCGTTGGATCGGTAATATTAGCTACGGTGAGACCATGACTGCCCGACCCAATATAAATATAATCCCCCATAATATAAGCTTGTTGCGCCCATCCGTCGACCATTGCGCTGCCAAGCAAAAACGGGTATGTTGGGTTTTCGGCATTTATCGTATAGATATCGACAGCGCAACCTGCAATAAGGCCATTCGAATAATGGAGAGTCCTAAGCAATGGAAGCCGTAACGACCCGATCTGAGTCGGGTGGGACGGATCTGTAACATTAACAACTCGCAGACCTAAGTCATAATCAGCTATATAGGCGTAATTTGCAATGACCTGAACACCATGAGAAAAATTCGTTGCAAAACTGCCGACCAATTCCACATTTTGCGAAATTGCAGGCGAAGGCAAAAGAAGTCTCCCAAAAATCAGTATTCCCGTTAAAATAATTATTTTTTTTTGCATAGACCCTGCCTGAATCATTATTAAAATTTCCAGAAAATATTATTTCAGCAGCACCATCTGCCTTGCAGCGACATGGTCATTGGCATTAATTCGATAAAAATAGATTCCCGACGCCGCATCGCTGGCATCCCAGATTACAGAATGCGATCCAGCAGGTGACGGCCCTGATTGAATGAAGTTATTTTTCGCCCGAGGATATCGAAGATATCGATTGTCACATCGCTTGCGGTCGGCAGGCTATAGCTGATAGTGGTCTGGGCGTTGAAGGGGTTAGGGTAGTTTTGTTTTAAGGCATAATTGAATGGAATTGGAATATCATATCCTGGATATCTACCATGTGGTCGTAGGGAAAAGCGCCCATATCCGATCTGCTGCCGTCGGGGTCGTTTGGTAAGGTTGAATCACCAGTATCAATACAAGGCGAGCCAGGCAAAAGATGATAATCGCCAGAGATGCTATCTACGAACATCGGGTCACTATCGATGCCATGACTACCGCTAACCCAGCCCTGAATATCATTGTAATCGATTGTGGTTGGAATTTGAACAATATAGAATGAATTTGGGCCTGTTACCGTGTTGCCCCAGATAATATTATTTTTCAGAGTCACCGATCCAAGTCCGTGCTCACTTCCCAGGCTTCCAATTGGAATCTGGCTGGAGACATTGTTTACAATAGTGTTACTGGTGGCCCGTATGCCGCCATCTTCAACATAAAAAATTGAACCGGCATAACGGTCAGTTTCGTTGCAAGTATTATTAATTATAAGATTTTGGTCAAATATCATCATTTGAGTAAGATAGACGCTCAAGATCATGCAGCTGTTATTTCTAATTGTATTTTTTCTTATCGTTACGCCTTCTCCCCAAACAAAATAAATGTAAATCATGTCATTGTTTTCGATCACGCAGTTTTCAATGTAATAAGGGCCTCTTCCTCCTAACCTTATTATCTGTCCATTGGAAGACCGATTATTTATAAACCGACTGTTTCTGATGGATAATTGCTGAGATCTAAAACCGCTAATAAGGGAGAAACGATGATTATTATTGCGGAATAGACAGCTATCAATTATTGCGGTCAGAGACTGAATATCAAAGGAATTAAGCCATCCAGGCCATGCGCTCACCATATACTCCGATATGCAATATTTCATTGATAGTAAACTGGAATCCAAGAACATAGCACCACCCCAGCCTATCGCAATATCACTGGCAGTAAATAGAATAGAATCCGTTGCTGTGCCTATAGCCCGAAAAGTAGCCGAGGTATCCACCAATAAGGAATAACGTCCCTGAAAGATGATCTCACAACCGGGATTGATTATTAGTGTCGAATCTCTCGGGACATGCAGGTCGCCGACAACATTATAGGGATTGTTTTCGGAATTCCATTCGCCCCAGACATCACCGGAGACATCCGTGGCCGATGCTCTACTAAAAAACAATATGGTTAAAATAAAAATAAATCCTGAAAAGTATTTCACGGTTTCAACTTCTCTCCCTAGGTATTATTTCAGCAGCACCATCTGCCTTGTCTCGTTAAATCCATTAGCATCGATCCGATAAAAATAGATTCCCGAAGCCGCATCGCTGGCATCCCATGTTACCGAATGTGATCCCGCTGGACTGAACGGCCTTGATTCATCGAAGTGATTTTTCGGCCAAGGATATCGAAGATATCGATAGTGACATCGCTGGCGGTCGGCAAGCTATAGCTGATAGTGGTCTGGGCGTTGAAGGGGTTGGGGTAGTTTTGAAGAAGAGACGGAGCGATCGGGATCATTAGCCTATCAGAAACTTCAGTGGGACTGGCGATAATAATGCATCCAGCGCTGACTGAGGATATTCCGGGCCAGAAAGCGGCGATACAAGTCGTATCTCCAATCAGAGACGAATCCGAATTTAGAATTAACCTAATCGACAATATTTGTTGCCAACTGGAATCGGTATTTAATGGCGGATTTGGCTCCCCGCCGGTGTCACTCATTAGTACCAATGTCATAAATAAATAATCGGGAAATTCCGGAAACGGTGACGAGGAATAAAGTGTGTCCCAGCAGACATCCCATGAATTTAATGGGTAATTGTATAGTATTTGTGCTCCGAAATGTCCAAATGCCCTGTCTATTCCAACGGATAATGTCATGAACGTTAGGTCTTCATCATTTTTAAACCAAAGGGGCAAATGGACTACTCTATCAGAATAGATCGGGGAACCATCCAGATTGCCGAAAATGACCGAATCCGGCATCCCCGGGTCCTGAGCAAATGCCAATAAAGGGTAAATCCCGGATAATAGAAAAAAGACTATAATTGATTTTCTCATCTTTACTCCCCCATGTCATGGGTTGAGAACTAAGTCTATTTACGTAATAATTAATAATAATAGAGAGTTTAGTCAAGTTATTTCTGATAATAAAAGCCGCCCGGCTTGCACCGGACGGCTATTGGTGACCAATAAGCATTAGTTTAAGACACTCTAAATTTATTTGGCTCCCTGGGCGAATAATTTTGATTCAATCTCGGCCAAGATCTTTTCATCTACCTCATCGCCTGTTAATTGACGGAGCTTCAGCTGGTCCGGCGAAACGACTTCCTCCTTTCCATTAAATGTGAATATTCCATCATATCTTGTGGCCACCAATACCCCCCTTTCGCTTTTGCAAAATCCCGCTATCAGCATGCCATCGAAACCATCGATCATCTTCAAGTTGTCATCGGCGAATTTCATCAGGCAATCCGATGTTCCGATATATGTCGCGGCCGGTGTGCTCATTATTGATGTTACATTGTATGTCTCCGATGAATCCTCGACAAACATCTGGCTCCATTTGCCGCCATCGTAACGAAACAACGCGTAGTCAGTTCCAACCCATAGAAACGGGTACGAATATTCGAGCGCATTGACAGTAGCTAATGCCATCGGGTCGCGTTTCAATGTCCGTTCGTGAAATGTATTGCCATCATAATAGTAAAGCCCATCGCCATAAGTCCCGACCCAGAGACCGTCGCGATCTTTGGCCAGCGAAGTGACGATTACGCCTGGTTTCAGCAATGTATCCGCGCAACCGGTTTCAGACAATGGATCATCGCAATGAAACCATAGCCCCTGCTCTGTGCCAACCATGACACCATTGCCGTATGGGATAAGCGCATTGACCTGTTCGCCGTAATTGTATCGTGCCAGCATTGTCGAATAGTCCTTATCAAGCTCAAAAAGCCCCTCGCCGCCGACATAGCGAACATCATCCTTTGCCATGATGATATTGAGTTGCATGAGCTCAATTCCAGGTTCGCATTTTTCTGGGACATTGCCCTTTTTCAGCGATTCCATTTTGTAAATGCCATCATCAGCGCCGATTACTAACCTGCCCTGATCGGAAATTATGGTATAAATTTCCGGGCAATTGGCATGAGCTGAATCCTTCGCATAAGAAGCATTTGCAGGATTGGCATTTATATTCGGGCCTTCAATTGCCTCCGGGATATGCCTGAGACCGCCAACCATCACTACCGCAAACATTATTGATACTATCGCGATTATCGCCGCTATCGATCCTGAATTCTTCATTTTCTCCTCCTGAATTTGGTTTCTATTCCTGTTCACGGCCGATATTAAATCAATTATCGTGCCGCACACGCAAGCCCTTATAAGGCAATGGATTAAGATAGTATGGACAGGCCGCTAAATGTGTCGAAAGCTCTAAACTGTGGCAAATTTGACACGTCACCAAGCGATTGCCGCCTCCCGACCCCCTGGGTCGGGAGCACAATAGCGCCGGGAGAACTATTGGCTCAAAAGAAGAATTGATTATTGAAATATTAATTTGAAGATATTTAGGATGATTTTACGAAATCTCGCCTGCTATTGTGGTCCGGCGGATGCCGGACGCGGCAATCGCACGCCGCTGATAGGCAAAAAAAACAATAAAAAAACCCCAACCGAGCAAGCAATTGGGGCAGATTCATTCGATGCGGAATTAGGTTATTTCATAACCTTGCCGGCCTTCAGGCAGCCTGTACAAACTCGTAATTTTGTCGGTTTGCCATTCACACGAGCATTAACGGATTTCAAATTAATATTGAATCGCCGTTTGGAAACATTGTGTGCATGGCTTACAGTTGAACCGTAGCCCGGTTTTTTTCCGCATATTTCACATACTTGCGCCATAGTCTCCTCCAAAATCTGCGCCAATATAGTCAATTTGGTAAATATGGCAAGTATTTTAATCAGGTCATCAGATAATATTTGAAAAAGCCGAAAATCGTTTATCCGGCTTGACTTTAAATGATTACAACTTTATGATTAAATGTGCCTGAAAAAAATATCGTAAAATCGTCAAATCGAGCCCCGGTCGGGCTTGATTATCTTTTTTCGGATGTTAAATATCTCAAAGGTGTCGGCCCTAAAAAAGCCGAGGTCCTCAATAAATGCGGCATTTTTACGGTTCTTGATCTTTTCTACTATGTTCCACGCAAATACTTGGATAGGACGCTGATATCTACCATTAATGATATTGCCCCAGGAATGAGCGTGACGATTCTTGGGACAGTTGCGGCATTTGGAATGACTCGTGGACGAAAATTGCGTTTTGTCGTGATGCTTGAAGATCGAACCGGCAGCCTCGAATTGGTATGGTTTTCGGGATATAAGTATTTAGAGCAAGCATTTGAGATCGGCGATATCTTGTTCGTATCAGGCACAATCAGAGAATACGGCCGTTTGTATTTGCCGCATCCCGAATTCGAAATAGTCGGTTCCAGCGAAGATGAGACTATTCATTCGGGACGAATCATACCGATTTATCCCGAAAATTCATTATTGAAAAATATGGGGCTTCACTCCAGAGGACTTCGGCGAATAATCAAGCCAGCATTGGATCGACTGGCTGAATCACCTTGCGAGACGATTCCTGAGAAATGGCGCCGCGAATATGGTCTTCCCGATTTAACCCGATCTATCAGCCAGGTTCATTTCCCTGAGACATACGAAGCGGCCGACTCCGGACGACAGAGATTAGCATTTGAGGAGCTTTTTTATCTCGAACTCATCATGGCTGGACGGCATAAGAAACGTCGCGAAAAGGCCAACGGCATAGTCCTGCTTCCGCCCAAAATAAATGGCCGTAAGCTTCTAAATAACCTGGGATTCAAATTGACTAAGGCACAGATAAAAGTTCTCAATGAGATATATGCCGATATGGGAGCCAAATATCAGATGAGCCGACTTGTTCAGGGCGATGTCGGCAGCGGAAAGACTATTGTTGCCGTACTGGCAATTTTAGGCGCTATTGAGTCCGGATATCAAGCGGCATTGATGGCGCCGACCGAAATTTTGGCCGAGCAACATTATTACTTAATTAATGAGCTTTTGGCGCCGCTTGGGATAGAAACAGTGCTCTCTGACCAGTTCGATTAAGAATAAAGAACGGAAAGCGGTCATGGAATCGATATCGTCAGGGAAGGCGAAATTGACAATCGGCACACATGCCTTAATTCAGGAAGGCATTGTATTTAAGAAGCTCGGCTTCGCGGTTATAGATGAACAACACAGATTCGGCGTAACCCAGAGAGGCGCGCTGCAAAGCAAGGGAATTAGTCCCGATATCCTTGTAATGACCGCCACCCCAATCCCCCGTTCGCTGGCAATGACAATCTACGGCGATCTCGATGTTTCTATAATCGATGAATTGCCGCCGGGCAGAATCCCTGTTTCAACAAAATTCGTTCCGGAAGACAAGCGACAAGATATGTATGATTTTGTCAAAAGCTCTATTCGTGATGGCAACTCGGCATTTTTAGTGTTTCCATTGGTTGAAGAAACCGAAAAATCGGATTTGAAAGCCGCGACACAATCATTTGAGAAATTGAAAAACGGCGAATTTTCGGATTTCAGGCTAGGATTATTGCATGGCCAGATGAAAAGCGCCGAAAAAAATGCGGTCATGTTATCATTCAAGAATAGGGAAATCGATATTTTAATCGCCACAACCATAGTCGAAGTCGGCCTTGATATTCCCTCCGCGACTATCATGATTATCGAACATGCCGAAAGGTTCGGTCTTTCACAGCTTCATCAGTTGCGCGGGAGAGTTGGCCGAGCCGGAATAAAATCATATTGTTTCCTGCTCGTGGGAAAAGAACCTGGCGAGGAGGCTCAAAAACGAATTGATGTCTTGACGTCAACCAACGATGGATTTAAAATTGCCGAGTCAGACCTTGATATCAGGGGACCGGGTGAAGTTCTTGGGACCAGACAACATGGGCTTCCGGATTTAAAAGTAGCCCGAATTACCGACACTCGATTAGTGTCATTGGCAAGACAGCTGGCATTCGATATGGTTGAGGACGACCCTACGTTAAATAAGTCTGAGAACAGCCAGATAAAGACGATCCTGAAAAGAAGATTGGGGAAGAAAATTAAATATGCGAAAATTGGATAATTACATTTATTGGCCGGGTTTGCCATAAACAAGGGAGCAAATTATATGAAAGCATCCGCAAAAATAGCATTGGATAAGACCGACGAGGTTGCCGCTATCATACACGGCTTGATTCCATATGCCAAAGACTTCGACCTTGAAAGATTGCTTAAACAGATAGAAGCCGACATTATGGATCTTCAGCATAAGCTTTCCATGGCGGTCAAGCTTTCGCCGGAGGATAGGATAGATGAATAATCCTGACGATCCTAATCCGATTCAATACGACAATGAATTTCTATTCACGCAATTAATCCTGTCATTTCAGGCGGCGGCATGGCAGCAGATGGGTAAGGTGCCGAGTATTGTTTCCGGAAAAATAGAACGAGATATCGAGATGGCCCGCCATACCATAGATATGCTGGCCATGCTGGAAGAAAAGACCAAGGGGAATCTCTCAGAAAACGAAGCGAAATATCTTCAACATTCAATTTACGAGCTTCGAATGAATTATCTGGATGAAATAAAAAAGGGACCTGATAAGGCGGATGACAGCCCTAAAGAATCTGGAGAAAAACCGCCCGATTCTGATATACCAAACCAACCAAAAGATTAATTCAAACGGAATAGTCTATAATTTATGATAAAGCTATCAGCGGACAACTTAAGCAAAAGCTATGACAAAAAAATAGCTGTCGATGATATTACTATCAAAGTTGAGGCAGGCCAGATAGTCGGATTTCTTGGCCCAAATGGAGCCGGGAAAACTACAACTTTGAAAATGCTTATCGGGCTTCTAAAACCGGATAAGGGTCAAATTTCCATTTGCGGATTTGATATTTCCAAAGATCCAGTAGCCGCCAAGGCCAAAATCGGTTTTGTGCCTGATATCCCGAATCTCTACGAAAAACTCACCCCGATTGAATTTTTCAACTTCATCTCCGAGGTTTTCAGGCTTGAAAAGGCGGTCGGTGAAAAAAGAATTACTGACTTGATTGATCTATTCGACTTGGGAGAAAGCAAAAAAAAACTGATTTCCTCATTATCGCATGGAACCAAGCAAAAGGTTTCACTGGCAGCCGCAGTCCTGCATCGACCGGATGTATTGCTTCTCGATGAGCCGACCGGCGGCCTCGATCCCAGAGCGACCCGCAAGATTAAAGATGTGATGATCGAATTGGCCCGGAACGGCTGTGCCATCCTGTTTTCTACACATATTCTCGAGATTGCCGAAAGTATGTGCGACAGACTTTATATAATCAACAAAGGCAAAATTGCAGCGCAGGGATCAATCAATGAGCTAAGAGATAATGCAAATCAGAAGTCGACTTTGGAAGAGCTTTTTATAGAGCTAACCGGTGGATCGGAATACGACGAAGTTGTAAAATACCTTAAAAATCAATAATGATATTAACTCTTTTCAAATATAGGCTAAAAAATTCGCTTTCGATGTTCAAAGAGGGCGCTAAGGTGGGCAAACTTATTTTGTTGATACTGGCATTTCTGGCTATCGCCGTTATCATGTTCAGTATTTCCTTCTCCATATATCAATATGCCCGACATCAGCCGTCCAGTGGCGGCATTATAATCGAGCATCTGACATCAATAGCATTCTACGCGGTTTTTATTGTCCTATTATACACCGGACTATCTAAAGCAGTGTTAACAATATTTTATGGTAATGAGATTGAGCTGTTGCTGACACTGCCAATTAAATCATCGAGCATATTCATTTATAAAATTATTGAGGCCACATTATTGAATACTCAGTTATCGATATTTTTTTTGGTACCCACTCTTATCTTACTCGGAATATTCTATAATGCTTCGTTGTGGTTCTACATTTTGGCAGTAATAATAACAATTCTAATGGCGTCGATTCCCGGATCAATTGGAATTATTCTTGCCGCATTTTTGTCGCGGATAGTATCGAAAAACAGACTCAAGGTGTTGCTGACGGTGGTCGGAAGCCTCATGGGGGTCGCAATTTGGGCAACTATGAATCTTATCAACCGAAGAACGCTCGACAATCAAAATACCGGCGCTTTTTGGAGTTCTACATCCAAAAGCTTTGTCAATTCTCCAATTTTCAGCTGGCTTCCTCCGGGATGGGCATCAAAGGCCTCAGCAGATAGCGCCTCGGGCCAATGGTCGCTATTCCTCTTACCATTTGTCGCATTAGTGGGATGCGCATTAGTTATGGCCTATATTTCATATAAAATAACCGCGCGTCATTATCTCAGCGGAATTATTCAAGAGATACCGGAATTGGCTTCAGAAAAAACGGCGAATATTAATGTCGGGACTTCTCCTATTGTGGCGCATTTTAAACGAGATTTTATTTTATTTTTTAGAGAAACCGAAATCATGATGTCCAATGTCGTCATAATGATATTTCTCTTGTTGTTTCCATTTATCGCATTTACAGGAAATGATTCTACGAATTTCTTTTCAGGAACTATTTCCCCCGTCAGCGGCATGTTTGCCGCATTATTTGGAGGACAGGTCGGAAGTCGTATCGTCCTTATGGAGAGAAAAGCATTCTGGTGGAATATCGCTATCCCCGACGGACAAAGACAGACTCTGATCAGCAAATCGCTCTTAGGGTTATTATTTATTACTCTCGGCGCAACAATGATCTCCATTATTCATTTGATCTTTGGAAAAGCAAATGAAATATCGTATCTATTTATTATGGTAAGCTTTTCCTGGGCAGGATTTGCCGCCGGGTTACCAATGGGGATATTTTACGGCGATTTCAAATGGGAAAAATCAAATAAAATACTAAAAGGCTTTGGCGGTTTTTTGTATATTATCTTGACATTTTTCACGGTGGCGCTCTTATATCTGGCCTCATTTATGCCAAAGATTCTATTTTCCAACGGAATCTCTCCAATATTCCCAATTTTTGTTATCGCCGGAATATTCATGATTATGTCGTTGTCAATTTCAATGTGGAAAATTAAAAATATGGAATGGAACCCCGGTCAATAGGACATCAGAATCTCATTATGAATAATAATACACCAATTAAAACACTGGGCATTGCTCTGCAGGAAAATGTAATCCTGGCGCCATATACATCATTCGGGATCGGCGGCCCTGCCAGGTATTTTATCACGGCTCAAACTCCAACAGAAATTATCCGGGCAATAAGAGCCGCGCGCAAAAATGATATCAAATATTTTATTCTTGGCGGCGGATCGAATATCCTTATTGATGATCAGGGATTCGACGGCATGATAATTAAAGATGAGTGCAGGCATTTCCAATTCGATTCTACGGGAGCCGCGGCCCAGTCCGGTGCGCTTGTCGATAGCATGGTCGATGTCGCGGTCGAAAGATCATTGGGCGGACTTGAATACGCGGCGGGTATTCGCGGTACTATCGGTGGCGCTGTATATGGCAATGCCGGCGCATTCGGGCATGCAATCAATGAAATTCTGGAGAAGGGCGTAATCTATAATCACGAGGACAAAATCGTCATTGTGGATAATAATTATTTTAAATTCGCTTATAGAAAGTCGCTTTTATCGGATTGCGGCGATGTAGTGCTTTCGGTCTACCTTAGGCTTAATCCTGCAGACCAGAATAAATTAGCCGAAATAGTAAATGAGAGAAGGAAATTCCGACAGGATAGGCATCCGGTGGGATTAGGGTCTGCCGGATCGGTGTTTAAAAATTTAAGAACTCTGGAAGACCCCAAGAATGTTATACCGGCGGGAAAACTACTTGAGGAAGCTGGAGTAAAGGATATGAGAATTGGAGACGCGGCTATCTTTGACAAACATTGTAATATTGTCGTAAATATGGGCCACGCAACTTCAAGCGATGTAAAGACATTAATAGGCAATATGAATAAAGCTGTTTTGGATAAATTTGGTGTGGACTTGAAAAGGGAAATTTTGTATATTGGGCCGTAATGAAACCCGTACAAAAGGAGGCTTTAGGGAATATTGCTAATGATTAAAATATGAGATACTAAGGGTCCGCTTTTTGTGGACATGGTGGGTAGTGTCTTTTTTGACTAAAATAAAATTCGCGCTCTTGTTTTTGGGCCTGTATTCAGCCGCCTACGGTGGTGACTTTGCTGATATAAAGGTTCCGCTTCAGATCAAGAGCGATTTTGTTGTCAGGAATGAGGTTGGACCGCCTTCAGACAGGACAGGCCTCAATCGTTACGCCGCCTGCTATCTATTTAAGTTCAATAAAATAAGATATAGCCGCGATATATCATTCTCCAAAAACCGTGATTACGTCTATATAACCGATTCGGCCGGCGATTACGATCTTTCGGAATCTCAGACTTATTCATTTAAAGAATTCCTCGGATACCGCAGGCAATATACATTCAATGAAACCTGGCAGGACGATCTAAAAACTTCATTGGGGAAGATCGATAAAAGCACAGACCAGGGCGGAGTAAAATTTACAATTCCAATTGAAACTCCTAAAGTCATCTCCAGCATTATCGGCGAAGGCAAATCAAATATTCAAGTAAGCGGATATCGTTCAATCAGCTTTTCGGGTAAGAGCGAATGGGAAGATGGCCTTGAAAATACCGGTACATTCAAACAATCGAAATTTCCATCGCTCCAGATGGAGCAAAAATCACGATTCAAAGTTACCGGCACCATCGGATCAAAGATTACAGTTGAAGTTGATCAGGATTCCCAGCGAGATGTCGACCTGGCCAACACGATTAAACTTCGATATAAAGGCGATGAAAACGATATAGTCCAATCGGTCGAAGCCGGAAATACTAATTTATCCCTGCCCAACGCTACTTTCATCGGGTACTCGCAGAATGTTCAGGGGCTCTTCGGAATAAAGGCTACCGGTCGGGTCGGGAATTTGGACCTGACAATGATCACCAGCCAGGAAAAGGGATCGTCCGAAAAAGCCACATTTAATGCGGGTGCAAGGGGAACCGAGAACGAACTTAAGGATTGGCAATATTTGCCAAACACCTACTTTTGGTTAGGCATTGACTCTTTAAGAGCGTTGTCAGATTCTATTTCCATAAGGTCCGTTGAATTATATAAGAGCCATGGCCAGCCCCAGCAGGGTGAATCGTATCCACGCGGGTTAGCCTGTGTTACGCCGCTTGATAGTTTGCCATTTGTCAGCTCGGCAGATTCCGCAAGAGGAGGAGAATATCTTTCTACATATTTCGAGCAAATCGATCAGACGCAATATGAGCTTTATAAGGCATCAGGCTTTGTGGTATTGGATCAGCAACTTGATGAAAATATTTCCTTGGGCGCTTATATAAAATATGTTCGCTATAGAGGGAATATAATTGATACAATGACAGTCGGAAGTTTGAGCTACAGACCTAATACCAGCCCCGATACGACGTTGGTTCTAAAATTGCTTAAGCTCACCAACTCAAACCCAACGTACGCGACCTGGAATTTAATGTGGCGTAATGTATACGATCTCGGTTCGAGGAATATTTCCAGCGAAGGATTTGATCTTAAGATTTATATGGGGCAGGGAGGACAGGGCGGCCAAATCAACGATGTCGACAATCAGAATTCCGTCTGCTTTATTACCTTACTCGGGCTTGATTCTCTGAATAACAACAATCCGTCGGTACGTACTCCGGATTGTATTTTTGATTTTAACAATACGGTCATAGATGCCAGCAAAGGGCATCTAATTTTCCCGGAAAGACATCCATTTGATAGTCCTAACTTGACTGTCAGGACACCGGAGATTTATCAATACACACCCGGCAGCTCCCGTCTTTCGGAATTCAGCAAATATTATTTGAGGATTAAGACTTCACAAAGATCATCGTCTTATCCTCTTGGAAGAGCGAATATTATCGAAGGCAGTGAGGTTGTTAAGCTTGGAGATGGAACGGTATTAAGACGCGGGGTTGATTATAATATAGTCTATGATATTGGGCAGATTACATTCCTGAGCGAAGAAGCTATGAATCCTGCCGCTAATGTCTCGGTTGATTTTGCTTACGCGCCATTCTTCATGCCGGAAAAGAAAACGTTATTCGGAATCGCGGGTCAATATCAGCTTTTGGAAAATTCGAATATCTCAATTGCAGCCATGTATCGTTCGGAAGCGGCATCTGATCCCCGGCCTCGAGTCGGCAGAGAGCCCACCAAAGGATTTGTATGGGATAGCAATTTCTCATTTAGATTCCAGCCGGACCTGATGACCAAGATGGTTGATGCTTTGCCGCTTGTGGAATCCGACGCTCAATCTTCATTGGAAATAACAGGCGAGATAGCGCAGAGCTTGCCAAATCCAAATACGAAAAATGAAGCTTTCATTGATGATTTCGAAGGAACCAAGACAGCAACCGATTTGGGCATGCGCCGTTCTATATGGACTATATGTTCGCCGCCTGTTGATTCTGCCAATCAGAAGGCCAATCTGACCAGGAGGGGCTTCTTCTGGTGGTACAATCCATATGACGTTGTTTCGATTAAATCAATATGGCCCAATAGGCAAGTCCGCTCTGAAGACGACCGCCAGGACGTTTTATATTTCAATTTCAATCCTGATTCGTCGGCATCAACTCCGGAATCGACTTCTACCAGTCCGGATTTGCGCTGGGGCGGCATCATGAGATCAATTTATTCGGGGATGGCCGACCAGTCATTGACCAAGTTTATCGAAATATGGTATCTCCCCGATCCGAATAGCGCAAGCAGAACCGACGATCCAACTTTGCATATTGATTTCGGTCAAATCTCCGAGGATCTCAATGACAACACGGAATTGGATTCGGAAGATTCAAACCATGATAATGTTTTCACTCTAAACGAAGACACCGGGCTTGGCATACTTCGAGATGACGAATGGAGTTATAGCGCCGACAGACGCGAAGATTATTCTCATATCAACGGCACAAAGAACAACAACAATGACCCTGATCGCAGGGGAAGATTCGATACTGAGGATATTGATAATAGTGGCTCGCTGAATATGCAAAATGGGTATTTCGAATATACGGTTCATTTAAAAGATACTCTGTTTGTTGTCGATCAATCTGTCGCTCCCAGCGGCACCTGGAAATTGTTGAGAATACCGTTGCAGGACCCTAATGCTTATAACGTTATGGGAGCGCGAGCATCCGCGGATTTCACCAAGTTGAATTACGCACGTTTGTGGTTTTCGGGAGCGAGCGAGCCTTATTTCATGAAGATGGCGTCATTTGAATTGGTGGGAAATAAATGGCAGGAAGATACTGTCCGAGCTACATATGGCGCGCCATTGGGGCCAAACGAGAAATTAGAGGTTACAGTCAAGAATACCCAGGAAAATTCAAGCTATTATCCGCCGCCCGGAATTGCCGGAAATCTTGATCGAGCCACTGGAATTAGGGAAAAAGAGCAATCGCTGGTGCTATCTTATCAGGAAATGACGGCGGGACACGCAGGCCAGGTGTACTGGGATCTTTACCAATCAGAGAATTATACGCTTTATCAAACCCTCAAAATGTACGTTCATGGCGATTCCAGTTCTTCATCCGGCAAAGTGACCTTTTTCTTCAGGCTTGGCACAAAGAACACCGAAAACTATTACGAATACCGCACCGTCCTTCAGCCGGACTGGAATGAAAATAACTGGGTGGAAATTGATTTCAATAAAATGACAGCATTGAAATACGAGATGATGAAGCGGGTTCGGCCAGAATCACTGCTATACGCAGATACCACTGACGGTCATTATCGCGTACACGGCAATCCCGCGCTATCACAAATCAGCGGTTTTTGGGCAGGCGTAGAAATCGATACTTCGGCAACCGGGACCTATACTGGAGAAGTCTGGCTCGATGAAATGCGTGTCTCAAATGTCAGAAAGAAAACAGATTTTGCGGGAAAGCTTCAAGTCAACGCCAAATTCGCGGACTTTTTGGACCTTACGCTGGCATATAATAAAACAGGTTCGGATTTTGTCATGCTTTCTTCAAAAATCCCAAGCGGGATGGCCACGACAAACAAATCGATCAGATTATCAACGAAACTCGATAAATTCTTTTCCCCCGATTTAGGCTTAGCTCTGCCGGCTACTTTTACATACTCGACACAAATATCATTACCCCGACTAAAACCAGGATCAGATATTATTCTGAATCGAGAATCCCAGCAGATAGAAAAATCTTTAACAAGATCAGCAAGTTACAGTTTCTCGGAAGCATTTAACCGAAATACAAATAATTGGCTATGGAATTTGACATTAAACAGAATTAACACCAGCTATTTTTATAGTATTTCGCAAAATAATTCCCCGGCCCTGCCGTTGAGCAGGCTTCTGAGTTACAAGATGACTGGAGCATATGATCTTACTCCGAAAGCAAAGCCATCGTTTAAACCTTTGGTCTGGACGAAATATTTATTGATGCCGAAAGTTATATCTGGGGCCGATTGCTTCCCCCTCCCCACGCAATTTAAATTTACCGCGAATCTTGATGGCTCGAATAAAACAGAAAGGCTGCCCTCAAGCATTCAGACATACTCGAGGGTCAAAGACCTGACACTAACCGCCTCGACCGGGCTTAATCTTTTTTCCTCGACAAGAACCAATTACAGTATGGGTTCGACAAGAGATATCAGCGATCCTGCCTCATTCAAAATGAGCATAAATCCTTCGAAAATAAAACTGGGGAAAGAAAAAACCCTGAACCAGAGATTTGATACAAATTTCATACCTAAATTATCTAAATTATTTGATACCAAATTTACATTCAACTCAAGCTATGATGAA
Source organism: uncultured candidate division Zixibacteria bacterium (assembly GCA_963817915.1). Lineage (GTDB taxonomy): Bacteria > Zixibacteria > MSB-5A5 > UBA10806 > UBA10806 > CAWFQL01. Next base: position 121,474 of record CAWFQL010000012.1, on the reverse strand, counting down.
AATACCGATATCCGCCAAAATAGCGACGGCACCAGAAGCACTCGCGCCCAAAACGGGATAAGGATCGAGACTCGATTAAATGTTCCGATGCTCATTCCCAAAGACAGGGGCAAGTCTCAGATGGCTCCTCCCCCGGATAAGGGCAATGATAATAAATCAGACGAAGGCACTGAACCGGGTCAATCTGACGACAAGCCTAAAGACGACAATAATGGCCAGCCCTCAAAAGGATCGCCCAAATGGATACTCAAAAAAATGGTTGGCGCCCTTAGCATGATCCAGCCGATACAGGCTAATTATCAAAAGAATAAGGATCTTTCGCTTCGGGGCCTGGTGAATCGTCCATCGATGGCGTACATATTCGGGTTTTCGCAAAATCCCCATGCTTTAGTAAAGGATACGCCCAATCTCCAGCTTCCCAATCAATCGACAACTTCCAACAATATCGAAATTTCTTCGGGCCTCCAGCCCTTCACCAGTTTAAGCGTCACGACCGGATACCAATATAAATATACCGTGACCCGATCTTCCAATGAACCTCTATTCGACAAATCGGCAACGTTCCCCGACCTCAATTTTACTTTGAACGGCCTCGAAAAGCTGTCGTTCCTGACAAAATTATCGAGCAGCGTGAATTTACAGACAGCATTTCAAAAGATTGTCACAACCAAAGGCCAAGCTGATACCAAAGAAGTTCGTAATAGAGAAACTGTAAAGAATTTTTATCCTTTAATGTCTCTCAAATTTATATTTAAAAATAATGTTTCGGCCTCAATTCGCTATGATCGCAAAACTGGCAAGACCGAAAATCTTAGAGGAGAGGGGCAGTCAAAGGTGAATACGGAAAATTCGGATAACACGCTCAAGATAAGTTTTTCGTACAGCCTAAGCGCCCCCAAGGGAATAAAATTGCCGCTTTTGAAGAAGATCAAATTCGACAGTCAGCTTTCAATGGCTCTCGATATAACTATCAGAAATACGATTGCCGAGAATTTAGTCGAGTCAGTCAGGACTCCCACTTCCAAGACGGTTGATTTAACGATTGAACCCAAACTATCGTATCAATTTTCAAGGGCAATTACCGGGGGACTAAATGGCGCCTGGACTGATACCAACAATAAAATAACGCAGCGCAAGCATCATATCAGACGACTGGGCATCTGGACGGAGATTAGATTCTGAGAATATTCAGTCATAAATTCATTTTATTATCAATTATCGTTGCATTCTTTTCTAATTGCGGCAAGCCGCCCGAGTTTAATTCTCAGCGGGCATATGAAGATCTTATAAAGCAGTGCGATTTTGGACCGAGGGTTCCCGAATCCGAGGCGCATTCGAAAGCCGGTGAATTTCTATATAATAGCCTTAAATTATCGACTGATTATTGCCGAATACAAAAATTCACGTACTATGATTCTTCCGCGTCGAAGGAATTGAAGCTCTTCAATTTAATCGCGTCCTTCAGGCCTGAAGATACCAGGCGAATCATGTTATGCGCACATTGGGATAGTCGCCCTCGCTGCGACCAGGACCCCGATTCGAGCTATTGGCATACGCCTTTAATGGGGGCCAATGATGGCGCGTCGGGTGTGGCGATTTTACTGGAAATCGGCCGCCTTCTGAAAATCCGCAAGCCTCCAATTGGAGTAGATATCGTGCTTTTCGATGGCGAGGATTATGGGCTGAGTAAAGAAAAGGAAGGTTGGTTTTTGGGGTCTACATATTTTAGCGAAAACCTCGGCCTTTATCGACCAAGGTTCGCGTTATTATTGGACATGGTCGGAGATTCAAGCCTTCAAATTTATCGTGAAGGATATTCGGAAAGATATTCCAAGGATATTAATGACTACATCTGGAATATCGCGAATGAAATAGGGGTAACCAATTTCAGCGATTCGGTAAAATACACTATTTCCGATGATCATGTGCCCTTGATTTCGCGCGGCCTGCGCGCCATTGACATTATTGATTTTGATTACCCATACTGGCACACTCATGACGACACGCCGGATAAATGCACACCATCTTCATTGGCAAAGGTTGGCAGGGTAATACTTACTGCAATTTTTGATAAAAGAATTACAAAGTTTTAGTTGCAACAGTACCTATAAGTCATCGTATACTAAAGTGGAATGGTGAAGATATGAAGCGGTTCTCGAAATATGCCTTAATCATCGCAATTTTTGGGTATTTTGCGTATTCTTTTGCGGGCGAGCCGGCTAAGGAAACCGGCAATCTCAATATCCTTTTAACAGACCAGACAGTCTTCGAGATACAGGGCAGCAATAATTTGAGCGGCTCTATTGCCATAAGTTCAGGTACTGAAAAGAATATAAAAGTGGTTTTTTCGAAATCAGCGTCGGCCCTGGAAGAATCCCAGGGGCGTCGTTTCCTCGATTTGATCGATCTCAGATTATTTACGCCCACCGACGACAGGGCTATATTGAAAATCTTGACTCCGATCGACGCGCCCTGGCAGGGTAGTAATTACAGCGTAAGATTAGAAATATCAATTGAAGTGCCTGAAAATATGACCATTGAAGGCAATCTGAAATTTATGAAGCTATCGGTAATCGGGCCGTTTAGTGGGGTGTCATTAGAATCGGCCTTTTCTCCAATCAATGTTGAAAATATAACCGGTCCCGTGAATGTTTCCACCTCATTTGAAACTATAAACCTTAGATCAATCAGGGGATCAATCGAGGCGTCGAATGAGCATGGTGCTATTGGCGCCCGTGATATAGACATACCCAATGGAAGCGCAATTTTCAGGGGCGGCGGCGGAAGCATACTTTTAGAGGATATTCGCGGGGCGGTCGAGGCGTATACTAATTTTTCGGAGATTACCGCCAAAAATATTCGGACCGCCGATGGATCCGTGGTTCTGAGAACAAACTACGGCGCTATATGGGCGGATAATATTTCAGGCGAATTGGTCTGCGAAACATCATTCAATACCATTCATGTTAGCGACAGCAGGTTGACACACGGACATTCGAAGATTGAAACAAGTTACTCATCCATCGACGCCGCACTGAATGCCATTTCAAATTGTGAGCTTTTCATCTCGGATACATACAATAATATCAATCTTTCCATCCCGACCAATACTTCGGCATCTATCATCGCGTCTGTCGATGAAGGCGGTCGTATTCATACCAAAAATCTTTCAATTAAGCCGACATTATTGGATTTAACTCGGCTGGAAGGAACGATTGGTGGCGGCGATTCACGGATTGAATTAAAAATCAGCGGCATCGGTGTAATCGATTTGAGAGGCCAATGATTTCTGGATTTTCCACATTATTATTTAAATGTACCCAGCTTAGTTCATCTTTATAGGAGAGGAAATGAAATTTATAACTATTGCGATTTTCATTATGATTTTAGTTCCGTTGGGCTCGGCCTTTTCAAATCCGGTTGACGGCGTGGATTATCAATCCGAATCAGTAGCCACAGCGGATCAAATCACAGCGGGCCTCATCAATCCCGCGGGGCTGGCGTTCTGGGACGATATCGGGATTCATTATACTCACAATTTCCACTCGACAACCTATAAAGGTGACGACGCCTTTTTGGCGAGTTCTCAGGGCGGGTTTTTCTCGATCGAATGGCTAAAACGTGACGACAATATATTCCGAAGAAAATTTACGTTCGCGTTGAGCGATAGAATATTTCCCAATTTTTACCTGGGCATTTCTTATAGCATGTTTAACGGTGATAACGCGTTTTATAAAAATCGCAAAGATTGGAAAATAGGCATGCTGTATCATCCCAAGCCATTTGCATCATTGGGTTTGGTTGTCGACAGGCTCAATGAGCCGAGATTCGGCGGGCGCAAGCAATGGCGTCTTTATAGACCGGGAATAGCCCTTCGTCCAATCGGCGAAAAGTTAACGATATGGGCTGACGGCCGCTGGAATGAGGGGGATGAAATATCCAGGAGCCAGGGGAATTTCGGCTTAAAGATCGGGCCATTCAAGGGCGTTATGTTTAATTCCGAATACCGAACCGAAGGACAGTGGCGTGTAGGAGTGACATTCCTCTTTGATCAATATCGCACAGGCGTTCAGGGAAATATAAATAGCTCGAATAAATATAGCGGCGGCAGCTATTTTGTCGAAATTACCGGGAAACGGAATCAGGAATCGATGGCCGACCAGGGAAAGACCGGTATATTAAATCTAACCGGCCCGATCAAGGAAGAGCCCCCTCAAGGCTTTTTGGGTTCAAGGGGAACTTCATTTTTTGATATTATCGATGCTATTCATGAGGCCGCTAACGATAAAAATATCAATAGCCTGATATTGCGATTTGACGCCGTAAAAACAAGTTTCGCCTCAGCCGAAGAATTGAAAAATTCGCTGATCGATTTTAGGAAAACAGGTAAACCGATTATCGCCTATATCGATAACGGCGGGAATCTTGATTATTATTTGGCAACAGTAGCTGACAAGATTTATATGAATCCAACCGGGCTGCTTGAGCTCGATGGGCTTTCGGCCACCGCGACATATTACAAAGGCACTATGGACAAATTGGGAATTAAGGCCCAGATGATACATACCGGCCCCCACAAAACATTCGGAGACGCATTTACTCAAACAGAATTGTCCAAAGAAGCCAGAGAACAATTGGATTGGTTGCTTGACGATCTCTACGCGCAATTTGTCGAGGGAATCTCCGCAAGCAGGAAAATATTATCAGAAGACGTTAAGAAAATTATTGATGCCGGACCATATACGCCAAAGGACGCTTACGACTCCGGCCTTATTGACGGGCTAAAACATTACGACGAAATTATTAAGACCAAAGACCTAAATATGGCCGGTCCGGTTGATATTTGCGAATTTTACAAAAAGGATTATTCCAACACTCGCTGGAAAGAGCCGCAGCATATCGCCATTGTATACGCCGATGGCGCCATAAAGACGGGCCGGAGCGGTCAAGACCTTTTTATGGGCAAAACGATGGGATCGACTACCGTATCCGACGCGCTGAAAAAGATCAGAAATGACAAAAATATCATGGCCATCGTGCTCAGAGTTAATTCGCCCGGGGGCGACGGATTCGCGTCGGATGAAATTTTTCGTGAACTGGAATTAATAAAAGGCAAGAAGCCATTGATAATTTCGATGGGCGGAGTGGCAGCGTCGGGAGGATATTATATTTCATGTATAGGCGATGACATCCTGGTTTCTCCCGCTACCATAACCGGATCGATTGGGGTTATCGAAGGGAAAATGGATTTATCCGGTTTTTATGAAAAAATCGGCATAAACAAGCAAACCCTCAAACGTGGCATCCATGCCGATATTAGATCATCTACTCGCGGCTTGACAGATGAAGAAATCTCGAAGGCAAAAAAAATGATAAATCAATTTTACGAAAGCTTTGTGGATAAAGTCTCTACATGGCGCAAAATTCCATATGATTCCGTTGATGCCATCGGACAGGGCAGAGTATGGACAGGTCACCAGGCACTTCAAAAAGGATTGGTCGATTCCTATGGTGGAATTTGGGACGCCATAAATCTGGCGCGAACCAAAGCCGGAATTGATTCCGAAGATCATATCATTATTGATTCTTATCCCAAATATCCATTCTCCATACGGCAGCTTTTCGAATTCCCAAGTATCGGATGGCAAGTGGCCGAACTGATTGAAGGCCGGGACAATGAATCAATTGCCTATAAAATGCCATTTGATCTGGATATCAAGTAATTTGGAACTATCATCATGACCAACGCGTTTTCTAATGACATAAAATTTGACAGGAGGTTAAAAATGAAGCACTCAATGATGACATTTAATTTTGGACTGGCATTTTTGCTATTGTTCTCTATCTCAGCAGTATTCGCGCAGACTGCGAAATTAATCCCTATGAGAGATTTTTTCAAAAATCCGGAAATCGCCTATTTTCAGATCTCGCCCGACGGCAAGTCTATGGCATTCATTCAGCCGTTCGAAAATCGCATGAATATATTTGTCCGGCCCATGGGCTCGTCTGAGGCTAAAAGAGTCACCACAATAACCGATCGCGACATCTCCGAATATTATTGGAAGGGTAATAATACTATTCTTTATTTAAAAGATTTCGGCGGTAACGAGAATTTCCACGTATTCGCGGTAAATACGGATGGTACCAAAGAATCCGATCTTACTCCTTTCGATTCAGCAAGGGTAACTATTGTAGACGATCTGGAGGATAACGATACCGATATCATCATCGAAATGAACAAACGAAATCCTCAGGTTTTTGACGCCTACCGGCTTAATGTAGTTACGGGGGAGCTCAAGATGATCGCGGAGAATCCCGGTAATATCACAAGCTGGAGGACCGATCATGAAGGCAAGATCAGAATTGCGACAACAACCGACGGTGTTAATACCAGCATATTATATAGGGCGACCGAACAGGATTCATTCCGGACTATCCTAAGCACCAATTTTAAAGAATCATTCTCCCCGTTGTTCTTTACTTTTGACAATAAAAATATCTACGCGGCATCAAATCTGGGACGCGACAAAGTGGCAATTGTAAAATATGATTTGGCCAGCAATAAAGAATTGGAAGTCATTTACGAAAACCCCGATGTCGATGTAGAATCGATGTCGTACTCGAAAAAAAGAAAGGTTTTGACAGAAATAGACTATACGACCTGGAAACCGCAACGAAAAATTCTCGATAAAGAAACCGGCGATATCTACGCCAAAATCGAAAAACAACTTCCGGGTATGATAGTGCTTATTACCTCAAACAATAAAAGCGAAGATGTCTTCACTATCCGCAATTACAATGACCGGACTATGGGCTCCTACTATCTATATGAAACTAAAACCGGCAAGTTGACGAAATTGGCTGACAGAAATCCCTGGCTAAATGCCGATGACATGGCAGAGATGAAACCAATTACTTATAAATCAAGAGATGGCCTCACCATCAATGGCTATCTGACATTGCCTAAGGGCAAAGACCCCAAAAATCTGCCCGTAGTTGTAAATCCCCATGGCGGCCCCTGGTATAGAGATAGTTGGACATTCAATCCTGAAATCCAATTCCTTGCTAATCGAGGATATGCGGTTTTGCAGATGAATTTCAGGGGTTCGACCGGTTATGGAAAGAAATTCTGGGAAGCGTCATTCAAGCAATGGGGCAAAACCATGCAGAATGATATCAGCGATGGAGTTAAATGGCTTATCGATCAGGGAATTGCCGATCCCAAGCATATCGCAATTTACGGCGGCAGCTATGGCGGCTATGCAACACTGGCAGGTGTGACATTCACGCCTGATCTATATGTCTGTGGTGTTGATTATGTTGGAGTTTCCAATTTGTTTACATTCATGAAATCGATACCTCCATACTGGAAGCCATACCTCGATATGTTTTATGAAATGGTAGGCGATCCTCAAAAGGACAGCACTCAATTGGCCGAAACATCGCCGGTCTTTCACGCGGACAATATTAAAGTACCGATGTTGGTCGCGCAGGGAGCCAATGACCCTCGAGTAAATATCAATGAATCCAACCAGATTGTCGATGCCTTAAAGAAAAAGGGTATCGACGTCACTTATATTGTCAAAAATGATGAAGGCCATGGATTTCACAACGAGGAAAACAGATTTGAATTTTATGATGCCATGGAAAAATTCCTGGCGAAATACCTGCAAAAATGATCGGATTAGACGAATGAAATCGCAGCGGAAATATGAAACCATTAGATTTTGTTTGGAGGAACAATGAAATATTGTACCGTGATGTTAGCATTGCTTTTGATTACAGCGACGGCATTCGCGGGCGAGCTGGCGTTCCCGATAGAGAAACAGCAGCTCGATAACGGCCTGATGGTCGTTATGATTCCGGACCATTCCTGCCCGTCGGTAACTGTGCAAGTATGGTATAAGACCGGGAGCCGCAATGAACGCCCGGGAATTACCGGCATTTCTCATCTATTCGAGCACATGATGTTCAAGGGAACAGAAAAATATCCTAAAGATGTCTTCGATCGTCTCGTCAATGGCAATGGCGGAATTAACAACGCCTGGACTTCATTCGACAATACGACATTCTACGAAGTGATGCCGAGTGACAAACTTGAAATCGCGCTATCACTTGAGGCCGATCGTTCCAGAAACCTTAAGATCAATGAGGAGAATGTAACCTCCGAGCGAAATGTTGTTGTCAACGAAAGGCTCTGGCGTTTCGAGAATTCGCCATTCGGCGCGATGTACGAGATGCTTTTCAATAATGCATTCGTTGCACAGCCATATAGATGGCTGCCAATCGGATTTTTGTCCGACATTAAAAATCTTTCGTTGGCCGATTGTTTAAATTACTACAATACGCAATACTCGCCCAACAATAGCTTCCTCGTGATCGCAGGCGATATCGATCCTAAAGAAACAATGAATATTGTTAAGAAATACTATGCCTCAATCAAAACTACAACTCCGCTGCCGACCGTGAAAACAGTCGAGCCAGAACAAAAGGGCGAAAAGAGAATCGATTTTCACAGAACTGCTCAATTGCCTGCCGTGATTGCCGGTTATAAGATTCCAGCGGCTACCGATCCGGATATCGTGCCATTGAAGATTGCTGCCAGAGTGCTTTTTAACGGCGAATCATCGAGACTCTACCATCGTCTTGTATATCAAGAGCAAAAAGCCTTATTCGTAGAAGGCGAAGCTGCTGAACATCATGACCCGGCGTTGTTTTATGTGATGTCTCAAGCCAATCCCGGCGTAAGCATGGATGATATCAAAAAGGAAATGTTCGAAGAGATAGACAAGCTTAAGACAGAGCCGATTTCCGAAAATGAACTTCAAAAAGCGAAAAACCAGATGGAAGCGGAATTCATTATGGGTCTGCAGTCCAATGAAGATCGCGCAAGCTCCGTGGGATCGTTCCAGATAGATACCGAAGATTATATGAATATCTATAATTATCCCGATAAAATTCAGGCCGTAACCGCACAGGATGTAATGAAGGCGGCGAATAAGTATCTTTCTGACTGGAATCGCACCGTGATAAATTTGATTCCGGAGAAACCCAAACAGCAACCGCCTACCAGCCAGAATTAAGGAGAATGGCAATATGAAGAAGAATATTATTATCATGATAATGATCGCCTTCGGATTTTCTCTGGCTCTTGCTGGCGATCTCAAACTCCCCCCGATTACGGAAAAGACTCTTGATAATGGTCTTAACGTAATCATAATCGAAAATCATGAATTGCCGATCGTGGCAATGCAGGTAGTAATAAAATCCGGTTCGTCATTCAATCCTGCAGGCAAGGCGGGATTGGCGGATTTCACTGCCGGAATGCTGCGCAAAGGTACGAAAACCAAAAACGCCGTGGAAATATCCGAGGCAATCGATTTTGTCGGCGGCTCGCTCGACGCTTCATCGAATCGCGACTACACTGCCGCCAGCGCAAGTGTGTTATTGAAGCACTTTGATGTTGGCCTTAGTCTACTTGCGGATATTGTTCAAAACCCTGTTTTCGATACGACGGAAATTTCCAGATTGCGCAATCAAATCCTCAGCGGCATTGTCCAGGCGAAGGATGACGCTAACAGCCTCGTAGAGAATGGTTTTAATTCGATGCTCTTTGGCGCTCATCCCTACGGTCTGCCGCAGGAAGGCACCGAAGCGACAGTCAATTCAATCACGCGCGACGATATCGTGAAATTCTATAAGGATTATTATCATCCCAATAACGCCATGTTTATTGTCGCTGGTGACGTGAAACCGGATGATATCATTAAAAAAGCCAATTCTGCCTTCAAGAACTGGTCCAAAAGCGATATCCCTACAGTCAATTTCCCTTCCACTGAAGCGCCTAAAGGGTACAAGATTCTATTGATAAACAAACCTGACGCGTCTCAGGCAAATATTCGTTTTGGCCATTTCGGGATTACTCGCAATAGTCCTGATTATTACAGCTTGCTCCTTATGAATTATATTCTGGGTTCGTCATTCACCTCACGCCTTACGGAAAAAGTGCGTGTTGAAGGCGGCCTGACTTACGATATCCGTACCACAAATGAATGGAATAAATTACCCGCGGCCTATTACTGCAATACCTTCACAGAAAACGATTCGACTCTCAAGGCGATTAAAATGGCCATCGAGGTCATCAAGAATATGCGAACCGCAGAGGTAACGGATCAGGAATTCAATGAGGCTGTCAATTTCTGGTCGGGGTATTATCCAATGTCGCTAGAAACTCCGTCAAGGGTGGCATCGGAAATAGTGAAAATCAAGCTCTATGGTTTGCCTGTTTCCTACATTCAGGATTTTACCGCGAATATCAAGAAGGTAACTAAAAAAGATATTCTTGCGGCCGCTCAAAAATATATCGATCCCGACAACATGGATTTCTGTATCGTGTCAAAGGCGTCGGATATACAAGAAGCGCTGAAAACTATTGGGCCGGTGACTGTAAAAAGTGTCGACGATAAGTAGACAGAATTCAGAAGATAAATGAAAAAAAGGCGGCATTCATGAATGCCGCCTTTGCTTTTTAATATTTAAAACCTGTATTATTCCGTTCCCAGAATTTCTATTTTCAAATTACCCATGGCCTTTCCAATGACCATAGCTTGATTTATGATATCGCCGCGGGCCAATGCGATATGAGTGGGATTCGGAAAATCCTCATTCCATGTTGGATCCAGTTGCCTCCAGTGACCGACATAAGCCTCGACCCAGGCATGATATCCGAAACCATTTCCTGGCGGCCAATAGATCAACCCCGCAACAACATGGGAGGGAATGCCTACTGCCCTCAACAGAGCAACCATTAATGCTGAATGCTCTCCGCAATCGCCTCGTTTGGAATGCAATGTCTGAAGTGCGTTGGAGAAATCCGGAGTGAACTGCTTGTCGATATTTTCAAAAACCCATTTGTTTATCATTTGGGCGACATGCCATGCATTCGTTTCGTCGCCGATAATTTGCTTGGCCAGAGCGATAATCTGGGGATCATCAGATTGAATCAGGGGATCCGCTGCTAAATCAGGCAAAAACACTTTTGATTTAATCGGTATTTTGATAGCGCTGGGCGGCAGTTGACGAGCTTTAATTGTCAATATCAGACCGCCTGATTTATCAGTTCTCTTCTTTTGCATGTCCGTTTGAATTATATCGTTCGACGAAATCCCGCTGAGTTTTATTCTCATAGATTTAAGCGCCTTCGGATCATCAATTTTCTTATCCGCTTTAACGAGACTATTGGATAGCAAATCGAATGTATTATCCAGTTGTTTTGCTTGCGTCTCTGATTCAAGTTTTAGCATGATTCCCTGGCCCAAAGTATTTTCCAGCTGATTGCCGTTTCGATCAACTTTTGTCTCGACGGTTACTCCCAATTCAGGAATGTACCCGGAGATTGTCAAAACCTCCGTCGGAACGCCGTTAAATACAAATTCATCCCTGGATTTTACCTTAGCTTTCTGATGAATAATTCCAGTCAATGGCGGCGTGGGCTCGAAGTTCGAGAAACTAAAACTATCGCCGACCGATATCTGGCCGTTAAGGATTTTCAATTCCAGGAATGTGGTGCTATCGAGGAAATCCATCGGATAATTAAATGATTTTTCTTTTGTCTGCCCCCCGATATTCGAAACGACTTTAAATGATTCGCCATCTCTCCTTCCAATAACATTATTATCTCCAGTGGGGCTGGAAATAATGAGGTAGGACGAGTCGAGTTCTCCGCCGGGCGATCGATAGAACCTGGAGTCGTTGGTGACCATTTTGACCGATGTATCTCCCATTTTGGTTTCAATCGTCATAATGGTTTTATAACACCAACCGCTTATCGGAGAATTAATCTTATCAAGACCTATCTGAACATATCCAACCTTACCCCCTTGCATATACATGCCGTACCATTGTGTCTTAATCAGCGGATCGAATCTCGTAGAATCAATATTCGGGGCCGCCGAAATTGACAATGATATTACTAAAATAAGAGAGGCACATAATACCGATATTCTTGATTTCATCTAATCCCTTTCATTATCATTTACTCTGATAATGCATAATCCTCGATATAATTGTCTATTCATTTATTCATTTCGAAATAATTTCTAAATCCCAAATATTTTTATCGCCATCCCGGAAAGAGCGATTATACCGCCTGCCATGGCATGTACATATTTTTCCATCAGTTGTGTTTTTAACGTCGCGAGTCCCCTGGCCGCCGAATAAACAATTACGCACATTGTGCCAATAGTGACTATGCCGAACGCCAACGTAACCACGACAACACCATGCCAGTCATGTTTGACCGCCGGAAACATCAGCAACGGTATCAATGGCTCGCATGGTCCGAGAACAAAAACAATAAACAATGTCCAAAAAGTGACTGATCGCGCATTTTCCTGATTCAAATGTTTACCGCCGGGCAGATGGCTGTGACCGTGGCTTTTTCGCGCTCTCCACAATCCCCAAATTCCGTAGGCAATTCCAAAACCGATCAGCGAATAGCTGGCAATATCTCCGCGGACTTTCTCTATAGATTGGAGATCGCCGATGGCGCTCCCAATGGCGATACCGATCGCGCCAATCAGCACCGATGATAGCACATGACCGATACCACATAAGAATGTTATAAACAAAGTCTTGGTTATGGTCCAATTACGCGCCTTGCCGATCACTATAAACGGCAAATAATGGTCGGGGCCAATAAGAGTGTGAATAAACCCTATCGATACCGCTGTCCAGAGGAGAATCGCTAATGTCGCTTCGGGCATATTTAACTCCTATTAATATGAGCGATGAAAATCTATGCCGATTTCTGTCTGATTTTTTCAGTCAGCTTCGGCAGGATTTCAAATATATCCCCGACAATTCCGTAAGTCGCTACTTTAAAAATCGGCGCTTCTTCATCACGATTGATTGCCACGATAGTTTTGGATGATTGCATACCCACCAGATGTTGAATCGCTCCGGAAATACCGCAGGCGACATACAGCTTGGGGTTAACTGTTTTACCTGTTTGTCCTACCTGGTACGCGTAAGGAATCCAGCCGGCATCGACCGTGGCTCTCGATGCTCCTACCGCGGCGCCAAGCGCGTTTGCAAGATCACGAACCAATTTGAAATTTTCGGGCGCGCGCAGGCCCCGTCCGCCGGATACAATTATATCGGCATCGGTCAAACTGATTTCGTTTCCCTGCTCGGAAACGCTTTGAAGGATTTTGGTTCTTGCTCCGAACTTGGTCTCGTCGAATACCAAATTGACCTTCTCCCCTGTCCTCGATGGTTCCGATGCGGGCTCCGGGAATGCCTTGGGTCTTAAGGTTGCCATTTGCGGGCCGGGGCCAACCGGCGAAACTTTCAGGATCGCCTTGCCCCCATATGCGGGCCGGGTCGCGAGTATGTTATTGTTATCCCACTCCAATGCCGTAATATCGGCGGCCAGCCCAGATGATAGTCTCGCGGCGAGACGGCCAAACAGGAATTTCCCGGTGAATGTCGCCCCGCCGAGAATTACAGTGGCATTTTCGGTTGCTATGGCATCTTCCATTATCTTGCAGTAAGACTCATCTACAAAATCCGCCAATTGCAGTGATTCGCAAATTATTACCTTATCAGCGCCGAGCCTTATCAAGTTGTCGGCCATGGACGCTATACGATCGCCAATTAAAACCGAAATTACCATTCCTGATTTTTCATCCGCCATCTTTCGCGCGATTCCAACAGCCTCTCTGGAAACCGGCGCTAATTTGCCATCCTTTATCTCCGCAAATGTCAAAATCCTTATCCCGTTAGCCATTCCTTAATCCTTTCCCACGGAGCGTAGTATCTCACAATAAATTTCATCATAACTTTTACTAAGTTTTTCCATTGCCTTTACCATATCGTCATATTCCGCGAATATTATTGATTGTGAATCTAATTTTGCAATTTTAATATTTATTTCAGCGCCATTAATATTGACTGATCTTTCCTGCCGTGCCAATTTTATCCTGTTTGTCGAATCTGTCCTTATTCCGAGTGTCTTGCCCGAATGAAAAATCATTTTGGCCAATTTATCTTTTTTATCGTTCTCGCACAAGACTGAAAGAAGATGACCCGGCCGGTTTTTTTTCATTACTATAGGGGTAATATAGACATCGAGAGCCCCGGCGCGCATCAGCTCACTTATCAATCCCCCAAGATTTTCGGCAGTAACCCGGTCAAGATTTGTCTCCATCATCGTTACGGAATCATATTCAAAATCGGCTAAACTTTCGCCGATATTAACTCTCAAGAGATTCGGAATTTCTTTCAGCTCCCTGCCTCCGGCTCCATATCCGGTACTTTGAATATTGAAAACGCCGGGGTCTTCGAATTTCGCTAATGTCGTTATAATCGCCGCACCGGTCGGCGTGGTTAATTCGCCTGTTATATCGGTTATCTTCGAGGGTATGCCCTTTATTAATTCCGCAGTCGCCGGCGCAGGGATAGGCATCAAGCCGTGATCGGTATTTATCATGCCGCTTCCCAATGATAATGGCGATGAATATATCTTTTCGATCCCGAGCTTTCGCAAACCCAAAACTGCCCCGCAAATATCGATTATGGCGTCTACAGCGCCAACCTCATGGAAATGAACTTTATCGATTGGCTCCCCGTGCGCTTTTGCTTCCGCTTCGCCGAGACGTTGGAATATTTTGATTGAATCCGCTTTAACGGCATCCTCCAACTTGGATTTAGATATTATATCTTCGATTTCGGCAAGGCTGCGATGCGGCTGTTTTTCTATGACCTTCACATTGAATTGGGTCGCTGAAATATGATTGCGAGTCACTTTCTGGCTGGATAATTCATATCCGCTTAGATTTAATTTGGAGATTTGCAATTTGAAATCATCGAATGGCAGGCCGGAGTCAAGCAAGGCGCCGATTATCATATCGCCCGCTATCCCTGAGAAACAATCGAAATACGCGATCTTCATATTATCTAATCTTAGCCATTTTCAATGCAGCCATGGCAGCCCCGAATCCATTATCGATATTGACCACTGTTACACCAGGCGCGCACGAATTCAGCATTGCCAAAAGCGCCGCCAGCCCCCCGAAAGATGCCCCGTAGCCTACCGATGTCGGCACCGCGATAACAGGTGCGGTAACCAGCCCGCCAACAACCGAAGCCAACGCGCCCTCCATGCCAGCGACAACAATAATAACATCGGCCTCGCGGATTTTATCGCTCTGCGCGAAAAGCCTATGAATACCCGCGACTCCAACATCGAAAATCCTTTCCACTCTCGCGCCGAACGCGTCCAATGTCACCGCGGCCTCTTCCGCCACCCTTATATCAGACGTCCCTGCCGTTATAACAGCAACAATATGCTTATCCAATTGCTTCTTTTTCTTCGGCATTCTCAGAATCATTTTTGCTGTCTCGTTATACGATAATCCTTTGAATTTGGTGCGAAGTTTGATGAATATCGATTTTTCGGCCCTCGAAATAATAATATCAGAACCGGCATCGATCATCTTCCCCACGATTTTTACGATCTGATCGTCGGTCTTCCCCGGGGCAAAAATGACTTCCGGGATACCTGTTCTCATAAGCCTGTGATGGTCGAGCTTGGCAAAACCTATATCATCAAATGATATTATCGATAATTTCTTGATAGCATTTTCCACTGACAATTTGCCATTGGCAACACTATCGAGAATTTTTTTCACATTGTTTTGATTCATTATATAGTTGGTCTCTGGCAGTATCTATGATTTATCCGGCGACAAGTTCTTGATCTTCTGAGCTTGCTATGGTTTCAAGCTTATCGAGATATTCCAATAAAAGACTCCTGATCTCGTTGGCTTCATTCAAACGCACCAGCTTGGCTCGTACCGAGGAAATCTGCGGCAAGCCCTTCATATACCAGCAAAAATGAGTTCTCATTTTATAAATAGCCGGCATGATACCGATTTCATCTATCAGCATTTCGAGATGCTCGAACGCCATTTCAATCCTCTCTCTGGGACTGGGCGCAGGAAGTAATTCACCATTCTTTAGATAGAATTTTATCTGATTGAAGATCCATGGATTGCCAATAGAAGCCCGTCCAATCATGACGGCGTCGCATCCGGTCTCATTGAACATCCTTAATGCATCTTCCGGGCCTGCAATATCGCCATTTCCGATTACAGGGATTTTGACCGCATTCTTCAATTCTCTAATCAACGACCAATCGGCTTTCCCTGAAAATCCCTGCGCCCTGGTTCTTGGGTGAAGAGCAATTGCCGATGCCCCACACGATTCAATTATCTCCCCAGCCTTTAGGTGAACGATCGAATCGTCATCCCAACCCGCACGCATTTTAACAGTTACGGGGATTTTGACCGCCGAAATTACCTTGTCTACTATCTCTTTCAGGAGTTCTAGATTTTTCAAAACTGAACTGCCGCCATTTTTATCGACCACTTTGCGGGCCGGACAGCCAAAGTTTATATCGATAAAAGTCGGGTTCTGCTGAGCTAAGATTCTGGCTGCCAAAGACATAGATTCCGGATTGGAACCAAAAATCTGCAATCCGATTGGTCTCTCAGTATAATCAAATTTGGCGAGGTTAATGGATTGTCGCCCACCCCTTATAAAACCTTCTGCCGAAATAAGTTCGGAAAAAGTGAAATCAGCACCAAATTTTCGAGCGATTCTTCTTGCCGGTGAGTCGCTTATGCCTGCCATTGGGGCATATATGATTGCCCGGGAATCCTTAAAGTTTGGCTGCATCATTCCGACAATATACATGAAGCTCGGATGACCAGCAAGACGATTCTGGCTTCAAGAAACATTTGATTGACAATTAAGGTTAGTTTGCCCAAATTTCTATCGCGCCCTATTGGGGGAGGAGTCTATGCCTGAAATAATAGTCAAATATGAAGACAAAATCATCGAGAAATTTATCACTGAAAAGAAAAGGGTGACAATCGGGCGCACTCCTGATAATGACATCACTCTTGATAACCGCGGCGTATCTCGGAGACATGCCCAGATTGAATTTAATGACAATCAGGCGGTCATAATCGATAACGAAAGTCTAAATGGCACATTCGTAAATTCTCGCCGTATTTCAGAAGAGATCCTTAAGGAAAACGATTCAATTAATATCGGAAAATACACACTAGTGTATCACCCGATACCTGAAAAACAAAATGCGCCATTTGAGATGGATGGTACCATGGTTCTTCAGACTCGCAAGCAACGAGAATTGATTGAAAAAGATCAGCGCAATAAAGAGCTTACCGGCAAAGTCGGGACCTCGCTGCTTTTGGGCGAAGCAGGCTCAGAGGTCGAGCAATTTGTCCTCGACAAAAACGTAGTTACTATCGGAAAATCATCATTGGCGAATATCAAGGCCAAGGGAATGTTTATATCCGGCATTCAGACTAAGATTATGCAGGAAGACGATGGCTTTTGGGTGGTCAATTTGGGCAAGAAAGGCAAAACCAAGGTAAATGGCGAGGATATCGATCGCCGCATGCTTAGGAATGATGATATCATCCAGGTAGGAAAGACGTTTTACAGGTTTATAGAAAATAGAGCATAATGAAATACGGCTTTTTTTCTGATGTTCACGCCAACTTGGAGGCCCTAAAGGCCTGCATCATAGATTTCCGTTCCGAAAAAATTGATAAATTATTTTTTCTGGGTGATGCTGTCGGTTATGGCCCCAATCCAGACGAGTGTGTTCGCCTGATCAAGGATATTGCCGAGATCAAATTGATGGGCAATCATGATTATGCGGCGCTTGGACTTATGGATACGGATTTCTTCAATCAATACGCCGCCGAATCGATGGGCTGGACCAAAAATTCAATTTCCAAAAAGACCATTGAAGTAATGTCCAATTTCGAGATTTCTTACGAACTCGGCGATATGCTATTGGTTCACGCGTCTCCGAAAGAACCAGAGCGGTGGCATTATATTCTCGATATGGAAGATGCCAAGGAAAACTTCGAATTTTTCAAACAAAAAATATGTATAGTAGGCCATACACACAGGCCATATATAGTCTCGGTTGATGAAAACCAGGCCGCCGATCTCTCAAAAGAGACAGTTGAACCGATCAAGCCCGAACGTCGATATCTGATAAATATTGGGTCAGTGGGACAGCCCCGCGATGGCGATCCCAGAAGCTGTTATCTTATTTATGACAATAAGCTAAATACGGTCACGCTCAAGAGAGTCGCTTACGATATTAAATCCACTCAGCAAAGCATGGCTAAAATCGGCCTGCCCGAATACCTGATTGATAGGCTTGCGGTAGGCAGATAATCCCTGATATTCCTTTATATTAATCTAATACAACCACTTATTTTTTATAATCATCTCTCGCCTTAATAATAAGGCAAAATAGTTGCCTTAATTGCTAAATCTTTGAGCATTTATGACGATTTAATTAGTGGGGAAGAACGTTGCTGACAGGCGCAGACACCGAAAATTATTCCGTGCCCTTGATGGGAGGGGATGTTTTGGATTTATGTTGAAAAAATATTCAGGCTTCATTCTATATATATTGATTACAGTTCTGGTTTTAAGCCTATATCTCGACCATCATAACAACTTTGAAAAAGTCGAATTGGCGATTCAGGATTATATGTTCCGTTTGCGAGGGCAGGGCCCAACTCCGCAGGATATAGTTATAGTCGCGGTTGATGACCCCAGCCTGAATAAATTCGGTATCTGGCCCTGGAAAAATGATAAAATCGCGGGACTGATCGATGCCATTGCGGCGCAGAATCCAAAAACAATTCTTCTCGATTTACCATTACCATCAAGCAAAATCGAATCTGATTCTACGGAAATTGATTCTCTTCCCCACGCCCTGGCCGCCGCCGGGAATGTTGTTCTCGGATATGATTATTCGAAAAATGCGACACCGGGCGCCGGACGATTTTTGCCGGCAGGTTTCGCGGAGAATGTTATCTCATCAATTGATGACCCTTCATTATTTGCCAAATACCCTCCCGAAGCGGCGTCAATGATTAATATTCCCGAGGCAGGCATTGTCGATTCTGCCGCCGGATTGGGTTTTAACAATCACGATCCAGACCCTGACCAGATTATCCGCTGGCAACCATTAATTATCGGTTATAGAGGCGAATTTTTCCCATCGGCTCAAGTAGAAGCTGTCGCTCATTTCTATAATCTCAGGCAATCTGAACTGAGAATTAAGGTTGGCAAAGGGTTGGTATTGGGACAACGAGAAATCCCGACAGATTCAAAGGGACGAATCAGAATCAATTTCAACGGGCCCGAGAACACATTCAAATATTATTCGGCTTCCGATATCATGAATAAAAGGACCGCTCCCAACGAGTTGAGCGGCAGGCTTGTCATCGTTGGCTATACCGCATTTGGCACGCCGGATCTTTTTTCATCGCCATCGTCGAAGAGAATAAACGGCGCTGAAATCTCGGCGAATATTATCGAAAATATCATACATGGCAATTTATTAAAGGGAGCCAGCGGAAATATCAATATCAACCTGGCGATAATACTTATCATAGGTCTTTTCGGGGCATTTGTATTGCCCAAGATATCATTATTATTACGAGTCGCCGCGTTGGTAATTTTCATGATCGTTATAGTGAATCTCAATTATGTACTGTTTTCATCATTCAATATCGTAACCAAGACTTTGTATCCGGTTATTGAAATCGTGATCTTCATGATAGCCGCTCCTATTGTTAGAATGGACGGCAGGATATCATTCCACAAAAAAGCGGATGAAGAAGATGACGAGGAAGTGGATTATGAAACCTTGTTGTCATCGAATAATTCGGCTTTCGAGATCGAAGGAGATTCACGAGGGCAAAAATCAAAAAATTTCAAAGGTAATTCGGGTAATACGCCGGGAAAGAGAGGCCAAGATCGCGGCCAGTCCACTCGCCCATTATCTCAGCGGAGCTCATCCGTAGCGGTCGCGCCCGAGGAGGAATTGGATCATTTCGGAAGATATCAGGTTATAGGCCCGATCGGCAAAGGCGCCATGGGCATGGTCTATAAGGGTCTTGATCCGGCAATCGATCGGTTGGTAGCATTGAAGACTATTCGTGTTGACCAGATAGCAGATTCAATCGATGTTGGTGAATTAAAAGAACGGTTGACGCGCGAAGCCAAGGCTGCGGGAAAGCTTTCTCATCCCAATATCGTTACTATCTACGATGCCGGCGAAGAAGGCCCTATCCAATATATCGCTATGGAGTATCTGGAAGGCGAGACTCTGGAAAGCATTATCAGGAGAAGAGCCGACTGGGATTACAGGACATTATCGAAAATTATGATACAGGTCTGCGACGGCCTCGACTACGCCCATGAGAACGGCATTGTCCATCGCGACATCAAGCCCGCAAATATCATGGTACTCGAAGCCAACAAGATCAAGGTCATGGATTTCGGCATAGCCAGAGTCGATAAATCAGCGTCGATGACTCAGACCGGTACGACATTAGGCACTCCCAACTACATCTCCCCCGAACAGCTTAAGGGAATGCCGGTAGATAGACGTTCCGATATATTCTCGCTTGGTGTTGTATTTTATGAATTGCTCACGATGGAGAGACCATTCAAGGGCGAAACCATATCGGCCTTGATATATTCTATATTGCATACCAATCCGCCGTTGCCATCAGAGATAAATCTCGATATCCCGCGGATTTTCGATAAGATTGTTACTAAGGCAATCGTGAAAGACCCGGAGCTTCGTTTCCAGAAGGCCAGGGATATCGCCGAAATCCTGCGAAAATTGATATAGTTATTTTTTCAAGATAAAGGTGGGAGCCTTGCAGCGTATGGTTGCCGGGCTCCTTTTATTTATATTGACAATTTGGGAGTCGATTATTAAATTTATACAAACAACTGGAGGCTTTCTGAAAGCTCTGTTAATATGGCTGATTCCTGTCATGGCGATGGCGATTGATATCCCGCCGGGATTTGAGATTGTAAAACAGGATGGCAATCGTATTGAGGTGAGAGATACGCTTACTGGATATATTAAGCCATATTGGATCGGCCCCTCAAATTTCGATATAAATTCTATAACGCTGGATCAGATGGACGACGAAGATACTGTCAGGCCATGGTATTACTTCAACCAGGTCGCGGAATTGCCCTGGTATCGATATGCTGTAGCCGGCGATCTAAACCATTCGGGGATTGCGGAAATCTATGGGTGGGCAGATATGAATACATACCTAGATACTCTATCAGGTGAATGGATTTTTAATGAGCGTAATTTAGGAGACATCGGCCGCCCAAAATATTTTGGTGATACTAATAACAATGGGCTAATGGAGTTACTTGCGGTTCAGGATACATCTATAATTTTATATGAGAGCGATGCATACTACGATTATCCCCTTTCAAGAAGGCTTTTTTGTATAAATGAAGATTGTCATTGCCTTAGGAATGAAAAATTAGGCGATTTAGATACTGATGGTCTTGGAGAAATTCTTCTTTACTTCGGTCAGAGGGCTTATGGCTACCAGATATATGAATTTGATGGCGACAGCAGTTACGAATGGAAGACGGCGATCAGGTTTTTCGATCATGTTTATGATTATACCGGTGAGCCGAGTTGGGGGGATATAGATAGCGACGGCAGAAACGAGGTCTTCGCGGGAGGAATTCACGGCGAAATCATCATGTATGAGAATGTGGCAGATGATTCCTTTGAGTTTGTCTGGCAAGATAGCGCCGGGGCTCCCAATGCCTATTCCACCGAATATCTTGTCGATACCGATGGAGACGGATTAAACGAGTTCATGGTCGCAGGAAATGATATATGGGGATATGGGGGAATTGTTTTTTCCATCTATGAGGCGACTGGCAGCGGATAACCAATTTCAATTAGCCTGGCGGCAGGGGATAAATAGATATTGGGCTTCAGATGGCGATATTGTAGTTGGCGATTTTACCGGCAATGGCTATAGGGAAATTGCTCTTTGCACGGGATGGAATATTACAATTATCAGGGCATTTGGAGATAATGACTGGCGAGAGATCGCACGTTATAGAAACATCGATTTATATCTAGAATTATTCCCCTGCAAGTTTAATCAAAATTATAATGATTTTATAATAAATACGGTTTCAGGCCCTCCTTGGAAAACCCGCATTTTAAAGACTTCCGATGAATTTTTGCCTGGGGATGTTAATGACAACGGCAAAGTCAACGGTCTTGATGTTGTCTATCTGGTCAATTACTTGAAAGGAAGAATACAGAGTCTGCCTGGGCCTTTTGCGCGCGGGGATGCCAATGGCGATTGCACAATTAATTTTTTAGATGTCACTTTTCTGGTTAATTACATAAAAGGCGTTGGACCGCTCCCGCAACCAGGCTGGTGTCAAAACGATTTAGATGGATAAAATCACTTCCCGGACAACTGGAGGCTTTCTGAAAGCTCTGATAATATGGCTGATTCCTGTCATGGCGATGGCGATTGATTTCCCCCCGGGATTTGAGATTGTCAGCCAGGACAACAATAGAATAGAGATTAAAGACCTAAGAACAGGGTATATTAGGCCTTATTGGATAGGGCCATCCGGCCGGGATAATGATCAACCTGCTCCGCCAGAAATTGCCACTGAAGATTCCATAAGACCCTGGTATTATTTTGAAAGATTAACAACCTTGCCCTGGTACGCGGATATAGAAACTGGCGATTTGAATCACTCCGGTACTGAAGAGATTTATGGATGGTACATGGGGAATTTATATTTGGACACTCTTACGTCGCCTTGGAATTTTGAAATTATCAATTTGGGCCCGATCGGCGCTGTAGTACCCCGAGGATTTGGAGATACTGATGGTGACAATTTTATGGAATTATTAACTTATAGTGAATCGGGATTATCTCTTTTTGAGAGCTCAAATTATTACGGTTATCCCGATTCCTTAATATGGTTTATTAATCAGAACTGCTATTGCATCATTAACCAGAAATTAGGCGATATAGACAATAATGGTTTAGACGAAATAATGTTTTATCCTAATGGCCGAACATGGGTTGGATATCAAATTTACGGCATTAATGACCAACATGAATTTGAATATAAGGCCGCGATTAGATTCGGTGATTATGTTAATGACTATGTAGGCGAGCCAAGCTGGGGTGATCTCGATGGAGACGGCAGAATTGAGATATTTGCCGGGGGAATTCATGGAGAAATTATCATATTCGAAAATATCGGTAATGATTTATATGATTTCGTCTGGCAGGATTATGCTGGGGGGCCAAGCGCCTATTCCACCGAATTTATCGGCGACACTGATCATGACGGCATTAATGAATTTATGGTCGCGTCAGGTGGTATGGAAGGCAAGGCTTTCTCAATATTTGAAGCTACGGGAGATAACCGATTTGAGTTGGTTTATAGGCAAGAATTTAGCGGTTTTGGGTTTTCCGATGACGATATGGTGGTAGGTAATTTTACGGGGGAAAGCGATTCCGAAATAGCGTTATGTATCGGTTCCGACGTAGTAATTTTGAGATCATCGGCGAATAATACCTGGGATGAAATATTAAGATTCAGGGCATCAAATAATTATTCATATATTAGAAAATTCAAAACCCCCGGCAGCCGTGATATTATACTAAACCCTAAAACCTCTACACAAGTGTTGACCGATGTCTTAAGAGTAGCTTCAAGCTATTACCCGGGCGATGTTAACGCAGACGGCGTGACCAACGGATTGGACATGATCTATTTGGTAAACTACATAAAATACCATCCCGATCCAATTCCTGAACCTCGCCTGCGGGCGGACGCCAATGGTGATTGTCTTGTGAATCTCTTGGATGTTACTTTCATGGTCAACTATTACAAAGGACGAGGCCCAGCCCCGGAACCGGGCTGGTGCGAATACTAAATTAATTACAAAAGGAGTGGATAATATTTTCACGGTGTCGGGTCGCCTTACCCGACGCAAAGCATCGTCCGCGTGAGTCCATCGGCCGCGCGAGTAATCCCCCGTTTTCCGCCCTGCAACTTTTCGCTTGAATCAGAATATACATCTCCATATACTTCGATCATAGCAAGGGAGTCTTAACCATGTTTGGGAATGCATTAGAAAAAATATTCGGAAATAAATCAGATAGAGACGTCAAAAAGCTCCGGCCCATAGTCGATGAGATCAACGAAATCTTCGAAACGCTCCATGACAAGCCGGATGAGTGGTTTCCTCAGCGTTCAGGAGAATTCAAGGCCGAATTCAAATCGCTCCTCGATCAGCTCGACACCGAGCTCGACAAAGAAACCATGGAGTCCGCGATATATAGAAAAGAGCATCAGCAAAGATTAGATGTCAAAATTAACGAAGTCCTGCCGGAAGCGTTCGCGATGGTCAAAGAGGCCTGCCGCCGCCTGGTAGGTAAAACCTGGGATGTCAGCGGAATCGAATATAGATGGGAGATGGTGCCGTACGATGTCCAGCTTATCGGCGGGATTGTGCTTCATCAGGGCAAAATCGCTGAGATGGCGACCGGCGAAGGCAAGACCCTCGTGGCGACCATGCCATTATATCTAAACGCGCTTGTTGGCCGCGGCGCGCATCTTGTTACAGTCAACGACTACCTCGCCCGCCGTGACGCTCAGTGGATGGGCAAAGTCTACGAATTCCTCGGCCTGACAGTCGGATGTATCCAAAATGAGATGAACAACGAGGAACGCCGGGTGCAATACGCCTGCGATATTACCTACGGGACCAATAACGAATTCGGATTTGATTACTTGCGCGATAATATGTCGGTACGATCGATCGATCAGGTCCAGCGCGGTTTCGCATATGCCATAGTCGATGAAGTCGATTCGGTGCTTATAGACGAAGCCCGTACCCCGCTTATCATATCGGGCCCGGTGGAATCGACGCTCAATTTCAGATTCGATGAGATGAGGCCGTTGGTCGCCAATGTAGTCAAGAAGCAGAACCAGATGGTCGCGCAATTAATCGGCGATGCCGAAAAGCTTCTCGAAGAAGGCAATGTTGAGGAAGCCTCAGAAAAATTGCTCTTGGCCCATCGAGGCGCGCCGAGAAATAAGAGATTGATAAAACTGTATAAAGAAAAAGGCGTTAGGCAGTATGTCGAGCAAAGAGAGCTTGTCCTTCGCCGCGACAAAATTCTCCATACGATTGATGAAAAGCTCTATTTCACAATCGATGAGCGAGAGCATACGGTCTATCTCAATGATATCGGATTGAAGATGATGGCCCCCGACGACCAGAAGCTTTTCGAAATCCCTGATATCAACGAAGGATTAGTGCAAATCGATTCCGATCCCGAACTCACTGACGCTCAAAAAAATCAGAAAAAAGAAGAGCTCTATACGCTCAATGGTGAAAAGTCGGAGAAAAATCACGCCATCAATCAGCTTCTGCGTGCCTACCAGCTATTCGAAAAAGATGTCGAGTATGTCGTGCAGGAAGGCAAAGTCTTGATTGTCGATGAATTCACCGGCAGAATGATGCCGGGGCGCCGTTACTCCGACGGACTCCATCAGGCAATCGAAGCCAAAGAAGGCGTAAATATCGAGGGCGAAACCCAGACTCTGGCCACTATCACTCTGCAAAACTTTTTCAGAATGTACAGCAAATTGGCCGGTATGACCGGTACTGCCGAGACCGAGGCGGCTGAATTCTTTGAAATATACAAACTCGATGTAATAGTAATCCCAACCAATCAGCCTGTGCGACGATTAGATTTCGATGATACGATTTACCGCACACGCAGAGAAAAATATAATGCTATCATTGAAGAGATTGTCAGACTGCATAGTAGAAATATCCCGGTTCTTGTCGGTACGATTTCGGTCGAGGTCTCGGAGACATTATCGAAGATGCTCAAACGTCAGGGTATCGGACATTCTGTCCTAAATGCCAAATACCATCAGCAGGAAGCGGAAATAGTATCCAAGGCAGGCAATCAGGGGGCGGTAACTATTGCCACCAATATGGCAGGCCGCGGAACAGATATCAAATTAGCCAAAGAAGTAGTCAAATCAAATGCCTGCATGCTGATCGCGCGCATGAATC
The DNA here is from genome assembly GCA_963817915.1 of uncultured candidate division Zixibacteria bacterium. Lineage (GTDB taxonomy): Bacteria > Zixibacteria > MSB-5A5 > UBA10806 > UBA10806 > CAWFQL01. The sequence goes on along the minus strand of CAWFQL010000012.1, from coordinate 95,430 downwards.
CCGATAATGAGTGCCCATTCTATAAAGAATTGATATGTGATGATGATGTCCCCTGCGGGCTGCATATCATCGGTACCGACCTGCATGAATCGCGCCGTATAGATCGTCAGCTTAGAGGCCGCGCGGGCCGTCAGGGTGATCCCGGGTCTTCCACATTCTATCTATCGCTCGAAGATGACATGATGCGTATTTTCGGCGGCGGACGAATTGAAAAAGTCATGGATACTCTCGGCTGGAAAGAGGGCGAGGCAATCAATCACAGCATGGTTACAAAAGCAATCGAACGCGCCAGAAAACAGGTCGAGTACAATAACTTCTCGATCAGGAAAAACCTGGTCGAATACGATAATGTCATGAATTCACAGCGCGAGGTTATTTACGAACGGCGCAATGAATTTTTGCAGGGCAAGAATCTGAAAAATGACGCGCAGGAAATGGTGCATGTTATTGTAGAGAAAAAGGTATGGGAGTATTGCCCTGAAAAATCATATCCTGAAAATTGGAATCTGCTCGGCCTTCGTGAAGAGCTGCGAAAAATATTCCTGCTTGATATTCATTACCCTGAAAATGAGATCGAAAATCTCAATCAGCATAAGGTAATCGAAGATGTTACCAATGCCGCTCTCAAAATCTACAACGATAAAGAGCAGATTCTCAGCGAAGAGATCATGCGGCAATTGGAACGATTTGCGTTTCTCTCGGTCTATGACAACAATTGGAAAGAGCATCTCTATGAGATGGATCACCTCAAAACCGGTATCGGATTGAGAGCCTATGGCCAACGCGACCCTGTTATTGAATACAAAAAAGAAGCCTACGCCGCATTCGAAACCATGATGGCCCGTATGGATGAAGAAGTTGTCGGGATGATTTACAAGATGAAGCCCGCCAGCGAACCGACCAGGATGCCGCGCGGCCAAATGGTCGCCGCCAAGCAATCAGCAGTCGGAATGGGAATCTCAGCCGGATTGCCGGAAGGCCGGGTCTCACCTATGGAAGAGGCCGCCGAGCGAGGCGAAGAAAAAATTAAGCCCATTCGAGTCGAAAAAACTCCTGGCCGCAATGACCCCTGCCCTTGCGGAAGCGGCAAAAAATATAAGCACTGCCATGGGAAATGAAATCGAATAAGCTGTTTCATAGGGGTTCAAAATTTTGAACCCCTTTGTTTTAGACTGCTTTGAGATGATAAGGAAGATCGAGTTCGAAAATGAATATTATTCGCACAATCATATTTACAATGGCCATACCCGGTATAGGTACGACAATTGTCCCATACCTGATTGCGAAGGAGTGGGCATATAGAATTGATATCGGCCCTTTAAAATATATCGGGCTTATATTGATGCCGGCTGGGGCTCTGCTTTATATCGGATGCGCGGGTCTTTTTGTTTCCAAGGGCAAAGGTACCCCTGCCATATACTTCTCAAAACCATTTAAGGCAATCTTAGGCGAAGAGCCCGGCCTCCTGGTTAATGCTGGAATATATCGATATTCGAGAAACCCGATGTATTTGGGCGTTATCACCGTTCTAATTGGCGAGTCAATCTTCTTTGGATATCCTGCGATTTTGATCTATGCAATAGTAATGTGGATTTATTTTCATCTCATGGTTGTCTTCGGCGAGGAGCCGCACCTGATAAAGAAACACGGCGAAACTTATGTCAATTACATAAGATCGACACCGCGATGGTTCGGGAAAAGACGAAATTTCGATTTCAAAAATTAATACTTTTTGCTGACTTCTATTCGACCTTGTGTTCTGAAGAATGAAGCAGATATTTCACAAGAGTTTGCAGATCCGCTTCGCTTCCCGTAAATGGCGGCATGTCTGCGGGTGGGTTCTTGAGATATAGGGCTAGATTTTCCTCATTGTATTTGCTGTCCAATTCCAATAGCGCGGGACCGGTATTGCCTCCCGTGCCTTGAAGCGTGTGGCATGAACGACATTCCCAGTCTTTCAATAATCGCTCACCATTAATAGCAAGCGTCTGGGTTGGGTCGGTCGCCGCATTAATCTCGACCAGTTCATTCATCATTTTCTGGTTCATATACATCGCACCCCAAACCAAATAAGGCTTGCGGGCTCGCTCTCGAGTGAAAGCGCCAAAAACAAAAGCGATGGAAACGAACACCGCGACTCCAATGAGAAATTTCCGCCCTTTCTGATATCCAAAAATCCAAAATAGAATGGCACAAATCACTGCCAGTAATGCCAGCCCTATCATTGACTGGAAAAACGGCGTCGATAAACCATTGGCAATCTGCCCCCAGGGATTAGGCGCCGTCAAATTTTGAGTCGCCGACTTTATTTTAAGCAGGAAACCAAGCCCGGACAACGGCTGTAGGAATATCAGCACACCGGCGATCTTGGCGAACGTCTTGTTTATTTTAAGATAGTATTCAAAATCCAAACCGCTCCTGGATTTCCAATATGTCCATAGAAAGATCGCCAAAGAAGCGTTAAGCAGGCATGGGATCAGCATATGCAGGAATGATTCGAATACGATCGGATTCAGAAAGGCGTCCCAGCGATTTTGCGACACAATCCAATTACCGGGAATCATCATGAACGCCCATATTGAATTTATCAAAAACGCCGACACAATCGCCGCCAGGGCTGTCATGATTCCATAGAATAAATGAGTATTCTTTGATGCCTTATCCCAGGAATTATTGTAGAGAATCGAAAAAGTCATTAGAATCAAAAAGAATAAGCCTTCGATTACGAATGGCCAGAATAGTGCAGAATACAGCAGGCGGGAAAATGTCCCCCATAACCCGATTGATAGGACAACTATGGCGACACCTAACACGCCGTTGATTTTCATCATATCCGACAAAAATTTAGATACACGACGAGCAAGAGTCACAAAATCCTCGTCTTCTTTTCTTCTTCCCCGCCACTCTGAATAGACCGCCATTGTAGAGCCACCGACTGCGATAAACGCCAGAAATACATGAATAAGAATGACAATCGCCATTATGAGGCTGTTACCTGTCAATGGAAAATCAATTCTATCCAAGAGCCCTCCTTCTTATACGTTATAGTATAATATTATGAGACTTCGAGCTCTTTCAAGTCAAAAATACAGTATTATGTCAACATTCCGAATATGACACCGGCAATCGTTACCATTTATAAAATCGCAGCCATATCGCCTATTTCGGCGCAGACGATTAAGCCTTTGCTTTCTATATGGTTAACTTTAACAAACCATAAAAATTGTGCCGATAATAATTTTAAACGTCTGATTATATTCGGTGTCAAATAATGCAGAACAATATGAAAACGGAGGCAAAAATGAGGAAATTCTTTTTTCTAATCGCATTCGCGGGGCTGGCGATCCTGATTATGACAGCAGGCTGTTCCAAGAGCACAAAAACCGGTTCGACAGAAGGCGATCCCAATGATCAAGGCTTTATATTGGCGAAGCCCGATGCCGACTCCACGGCTGCCGAGCTTTATACCGATATTGTGGAAGACGGCGCGTCAATTAGTCCGTTAATCGTATTAAATGGAAAAATCCTGGCCGATACTGTCGTTTATGACACCTTGACCGGATGGCATATTCGCACTAGAACCGATTCCCTGACCTGGTTCCAGTTTGCGCTCACCGATAGTTTCCGTTTCAGCGATAGCAATGATCAATTTACTCGACTCCCTGATTCTCTTACTGATATTTTCCAGCGTCATTTCAAGAAGACATTCACATTTGAACGTCACAGCGGAGCAGACACAGCATGGACGAAGGAACGTCGCCGTAATGTCCGCTGGGAAGGTCTGGCCGATTCCGTGACTGTGCTTAATGGCGATTTCTATCGTCATTGGACCGGCGACAACGAACGGAGATTGTTTGATAGAACAGTTCAGGGAACATTGGATAGCCTGAAATTCCATTCGGCAGATTTATTCAACCATGTTTATCCTCATCCATTCTCGGGCACATTGATTTCCAATATGGTAATGGATGTACAGACGCCGAACCGTACGGTACACCTGGAAGGTACCTTGACAATAACATTCTATTCTGACCACTATCACGCGCGACTGGTGCGAGGAGATAATTGGTGGGAATGGGATCATTATTACCTGCCATAAACATCGCAAAACTATTTCAGAATTGGCCATAATCCATCAACGGATCGTGGCCATTTTTATTATGAACTCCGTAGATTGTTTGCTACGAAAGCTTCGACGGATAAATTTGATGTCTATTGAATATAGATACACAATATATCGATGATTAAAAATTCGCCCATTGTCGTGGAACCAGACAGGCAGATGGCGAGTATTTTATGCAAGTTAGGAGGCAGTGATGAAGAAACACCTGTATTTAGCCGGATTTATTATCGTAGCAATTTTGGTTGGCATTTCGGGATGTAGTAAGAGCAGCAAGAGCACCAGCAGCAATTTAACCCCCGGTGATCCTCAGGATCAAAGCTTTGTCGTAGCAAAGCCCGAGGCGGATACGACAATAGTGGAATTAAATAGCGATGCTGTCGAGGATGCCGATTGGATTGTATCCGGTGAATGGCAGCATGGCGCAATAGTGGTGGATACGGTCAGCTATGACACCTTAACCGGATGGCACCTGCGCCTGAAAGCGGATACGACTGCGATGCTGCAATTCGCGGTCGCCGATAGTTTCCGTTTCACGGATTCAAATGATCATTATACTCGCTTCAGAGATTCGACCACTAACATATTCGAACGACGATTCAAGAAAACCTATACATTCGAACGGCACGGCGGCCCCGATACAAACTGGATCAAGGTCCGCGATCGTAATATTCGTTGGAGCGGGTTGGTTGATACGGTTGCGACTCTTAATGGCGATTTCTATCGCCGCTGGTATGGAGACAATGATCACAGATTATTCAATCGGGTTAGTCAACGGCACTTTGACTGATCTGAAATTTTATACTTCAAGATTCGGCAGTGACGATGATCGGCATCCATTCGCCGGAACTCTTACCGCCTCATTGGTTTTGGATGTTGAGAGTGCCAATCATCCAGTCCATATTGACGCGACACTGACCATAACCTTCTTCCCGGATCATTACCACGCCGAGTTCGTTAAAAATGGCAATTTCTGGGAATGGGATCATTATTATCATAGCTCTTAACTCTTCCTGGAATCTTTTATGGTAAAACGCGGCCTTATTAGTTTAGGGCCGCGTTTAAATTTGGGTCGTAATATTCAGTTTCTTGGATTCGTCATCGATTGGGATTTTCTTATTATTATTTTGGCCTTCTTGCTTTTTTATGCGCCAGTTTCGCCTTAAGATAATCATCGAATTGCTTTAAATCGGTGAATGATAGATCGGAATCGAAATCAGTATGAAATTCGCATTGGCCGGGGTCGTGCTCACGGCAGATCTTGGGACGATTTTCGTAATTGGTACATCGCCCTTTACCGTCGAGGAAACGGCAGGAGCTGTCAACATGCAAATACCATTTTTTCCTAATGACATAAATAGTCGTGTCTTTATGTGAAAGATACCAGCGTATATTCTCGTTATCCGTTTTGTTCGTGGGACGATCTATTTCGAGCATAAAGTATCTGCAGCATTTAGCGTCGCATTTGGTGCAGATTTCGGGGTTGTCATGTACTGCCATTGTTGCTTCTCCTGAAAGATTACTGCTGTCGCCTAAAGGGCAGAAATAATATGAATTCGCCGCGCTATGCGCAACAGTTTTATGTTGTCTAGCATTGCATTTGGAGGCATATTAATATCGAGGATTTGCCGATAATTTTGAATGAAATTGAATATATATGGAATATCTGATTGAGAAAAGACAGGGATGCAAGGCAACAGTTAATGGTCGCGAGGTCACGATATTCAGCTCCAATGATTATCTGGGTATGTCTGCCCATCCAGAGGTCCTGAAGGCAGCTGCTGAGGCAGCCCATCAATTCGGTATCGGCACAGGCGGGGCTCCGGGCACGACCGGGACTACTATCATTCACCGCCAGCTGGCTTCCGCGATAGCGCAATTTAAATCGCGCCAAAATTGCGTCCTATTTGCATCGGGGTATCAGGCCAACCAGGCTATTCATCATTCATTGGATAGCGAAAGGGCGGTATTTTACATAGACAAACGACATCATCCGTCGGCAATAGACGGTACTCGGCTGGCCAGAGCATCGAAAACAATCAAATTCGAACATTCAAATCTCGATACCTTGCAGACCGCTCTTAAGGCTAACAAGGGAATGATAAATATTGTCAGTCTGCCGTCGGTATTTACTGTTGATGGCGATATAGCGCCATTGGATAAACTCGCGGAATTGAAACGGAAATATCATTTCATTTTGATACTCGATGAAGCCCATGCAACCGGAGTTGTCGGAGCGACCGGCCGCGGCCTGGAAGAGCACTTCAATCTAAAGGGAACGGCCGATTTCATCATGGGGACATTCTCCAAGGCCCTGGGCTCGCAAGGTGGCTTCCTGGCATTCGATGATAAGGCCCGCGAATCGCTGCAATCAATTTTCAGGACATTCGACTATTCGACATCATTATCTACGGTATCGGCGGCGGCGGCATTGAAGGCGCTGGAGCTTATTCAAAACGACAGATCGATTTTGGAATCGCTTAGAAATAGTAAAAAAGCAGATAATCCTTAAATGCAAAGAGCATAATCTCCCTCTTGGTTGTAAGCGAAAGCATGATATTGCTTCTGCCGGCGGAGAATATTGAAAAACTTCAGCAGTCGCTTTTCGACGATGGCTTTTTGACAATCGATGTCCATTCTCAAATTGCCGGCGCGACTAAAAGCTGCCTGCGAATTGTCCCTATGGCTACACATACTTTGGATGATGTCGATAAATTCGTATCAAGCATAAAAAAGTATTACGCATTAACTGCGCCGCTATTCGAATTGAGCCATTTTTTTAATTAATCAAATTCATATAGCAAACCCCATCCATATTGTTGATTTCACTTGACAATGATGGATTGTCGTTACATATTTGTTCGAGAGGGATTTAATAGAAAATTGACGCGCGAAAGGCGGCATGAATCATAGTGATTTTTATTTTTAAAAGGCATTTGATTAAGGTGTTAAGACAATTTGATAATAATCGGAGGGGATTATGAATAGATTGTTTTTGATTTTCGCAACTTTGGGAATTGTTTCGATTTCCTACGCGCAGGATTGGGGCCCGGCGCAGGCCATTAATATTAATGCGCCTGATAGCCCATTTGGTAATTTTAGCCCATCATACTGTGATCGTGATTCTACTCTATATTTCAGTACTAATTCCTTTCCCGGTATTTTTCACAGTGATGCCAAGATATATACGTCTCATTTATCAAGAGATCAAAATGGTCAGGTATTTTGGTCAGATCCCGTCGCGATGCCGGCGCCGATTAATATTGACGAATATGGAAGCGCAATGCCATTTATCACTGCCGGGGGTGATTCACTTTTTTTCAGTGCCATAAGACCGGGAACAGAAGGTTTTGCGGATATCTGGCTCACCATACAAATAGATGGAAATTGGACCGAACCCGCTAATCTCGGCGATTCCATTAATTCCAGATATTTATCTGATTTAAAACCATGTTTCGTGTCGGGGGCAAATGCTTTGTATTTCTCGCGATTTGGCATAGCTAATTATGAAGGTATTTATAAAAGCGAGCTTATCGATGGTGTCTGGCAATCGGCTCAGCGTCTGCCCGATATTATTAATACACCCGGGTACTATACATATGCGCCGTTTTTCGACCCCTTAGAAAATGTCTTATATTATACCGATAGTGATCCATATGGAAGAATTCAACTAATGATGAAATCAGCTAATGTTAACGGCTCGTGGCAGGAACCGGAGCCGCTCGATGAGAATATCAACGGTTTTTCCTGCATCGATCCCGATTCTCTATCGTACTGCACCAATGAAAATGCTTTTATGAGCTATGACAGAACGAAATTTTTCTTCAATAAATTTATACTGTGTGAATATCCGGACCATTATTCGTTTATGTATTTTTCCGAAAGGGCAGTTGGAATCGAAGGCGATTTGGATCAGCCCAAGAACTTTTCGGCCATTGAATCGTATCCTAATCCCTTCAATTCGCAGGCGACGATTAAATTCAATCTCTCGGCCAGTGACGCAGTGAAAATTGATATTTATGATTTGTTGGGCCGGAAGGTCGAGACGTTGGTCGACCGGAACCTATCGGCAGGTAATCATAGTATAACTTGGGATGCAGGTAATGTTGCCACCGGGATTTATTTCGCTCGATTGCAGACAACGAATAAATTCGAAAGTATCAAGCTTACTCTGCTTAAATAAGTAATTAGTCTTCCAAGGAGTTGCCATGCTTAAATTTGTAGTATCATTGACAATCATCGGAGCATGCTCCTTATCGTACGCCCAGGATTGGGGACCTTATCAACCCATAGAAATAGGCCAACCGATATATCCCGGAAATTTCAATCCGTCATATTGCGAACAAGATTCGACATTATATTTCGATACATATTGCCGCCACGTCTATTTCTGGCATTTCAGAGATGCCAGGATATATACATCGCGCATGACTTTCAGCAATAACGGCCAGCGGTATTGGACTACGCCCACACTTATGGCCGCGCCAATCAATATCGAAGGTTATGGCAGCACTATGCCCTTTATTAATGGCGGCGGCGACACGCTGCTGTTTTGTTCAGACAGGCCCGGAACCAGGGGAAATTCCGATATCTGGATGTCAATCAAATCGAATGGCGTCTGGCAAACACCGACCAATTTGGGTGATTCGATTAACACATCCAGCGAGGAATTCAAACCCAGCCTGGCGGCCGGATCGAACAGTCTATTTTTCGATCGGGTCGGCTCCGGCGATAATAGAGCTATTTACAAAAGCGAATTTGTTAACGGCGTCTGGCAAGCAGCGGTGCGGATGCCTGATGTTATCAATATACAGGGTCACTACGATTACAGCGCTTTTTATGATCCGAGCGAATTGAGCCTCTATTTTACAGATTATATATATTCCCGAAGAATCAATCTTTTGATGAAATCCCGTTATGAAAATGGAGCCTGGCAGCGAGCCGTAGCCCTCCCCAACAATATCAACAGGTTCGAATGGCCCGACACAATGTCAGCCTGCATCAATGAAAATTCATTTATAACCGAGAGCGGCAATCTACTTTTCTTCGATAAATATATTTTCGGCGGGACAGATTATTTTTCGCAGCTTTTCTTATCCGAAAAAACCGCAACTTCGACGGACGAAATAAAACTGCCTCGGACTCTGTCTTCGATAGAATCATATCCAAATCCTTTTAATTCTCAGACAATCATTAAATTTAGCCTGGCCCGTGAGGAAAATATAAAACTCGATATATACGATATTCTTGGACGGAAAATGGTAACGCTTCTCGATAGGAAGATGTCGTCCGGATCGCATGAGGTTATCTGGAATGCCGGCAATTTTTCATCTGGAGTATATTTTGCCTTATTGGCCACGGGTGAAAAGAAAGAAATAACAAGGCTGGTTTTGCTCAAGTAAGCCTAAAGTGATGCTTACACTCCATAAATTATATCTATCAATCCCCAAATGACAAAAAAATCTGCCAATATTACTTATAAATGCGTATAATGTTTTAATGTCTGAAGAACGGGTAAAACAAAGCGATTATCGCAAATTCCTTGACCCTGCGACTGTCAGCAAATTGGCTTCAATTGAACTTAAAGCCCGTCTTGTGGTCGAGGGTTTTATAGTCGGGTTGCATCGATCCCCATATCATGGATTTTCGGTCGAATTCGCGGAGCATCGGCAGTACATGCCGGGTGATGATTTCAGGCATATCGATTGGAAAATCTACGGAAAATCCGATCGTTTTTATATCAAGCAGTTCGAGGAAGAAACCAACTTAAAAGCCTACATCCTGCTTGATGCTTCCAATTCGATGGGATACAAATCCAACGGAATCACCAAGCTCGAATATGGATCTTATCTGGCGGCGGCATTGTCCTATCTTATGCTCCGCCAACAGGATGCGCCAGGGCTTCTCGTTTACGATGAAAAGGTGCGCAATTATATCCCTCCCAAGGGGGCTCGATCTCATATAACTCCAATTCTACAGCAGCTCGGAAGTACTCTGCCTTCAAGCCGGACAGAATCCTCGATCGCGTTTCATGAATTGGCTGATCGCATTAAGAGGCGGGGCTTGATTATCGTTATCTCAGATTTGCTTGATGATCCTGACAAGATGATTTTGGGACTTAAGCATTTCCGTCATCGCCAGCATGAGGTAATAGTATTTCAGGTGCTCGACCCATTTGAAAGAAATTTTAACTACGGCACAGAAGCCCGTTTTAGGGACATGGAGACCGGCGCCGAGCTCCTGACCGACCCCTGGCAGATACGCGGCGAATACATCAAACGACTCGATATATATATCGAGAAAATTTCCAGGGCATGCCGGGAATCCCAGATTGACTATCACTTACTGGATACATCAGTCCCATTTGACAAGGCGCTTTTCGGATACCTGGCAAAGAGATCAAAATTAGGTTGACTGCTAAAATAAAATGCCGATATTAACGGCGAATGAGTAATTGAGTTCTATTTGAGCAACTCGGAGGATTCTTGATGAAAAAAATGACAATTTTGGCGTTGATATTCTTACTGATTCTGTCATCGATTGTATTCGCCGGCCCGAAGATTTCGGTTCCCGAGAAGGATTGGGATTTCGGCAATATTCCTCAGAATTCGATTGCGCGTCACGCGTATTGGATTTTAAACATCGGCGATGACACGTTGAGGATACTCAGCGTCAAGCCTGGGTGAGGATGCACAAGCGCGCCATTGCATAAAAACAAATTGGCGCCGGGTGATTCCACGGTCGTGGAATTAATTTTCAATACAAGAAACACCAAGTCGGCAGTCGTTAAAAACGCGACGATATCTTGCAATGATTCCACAAGCCTCAGTGTGAAAATCGGATTCTCAGCTAAGGTTTTCGCGGAAAATGATTCATTGCTGCCATTCAAGTATACGCCGAGCATTGTCAATTTTACCAAAGACGCCAATAAAAAGGTCAAATTGGTTTTAGAGAATAAAAGCGATTCAACCTTGCAATTAGCCTCGCTTTTCGGCCCTGAGGGCGATCTGAAAATGAAAATCAAGGATGAGAAAATAAAACCGCATGATAAGGGTACAATCGAGTTTCAATGGAAAGGCGAGTTTTTCGATCTGGACAGTACACAGGCACTCACCTTCGCTTTGACCGGAAATGGCCAGCAAAAATTTACGATTCCGGTTGTTATGAAGGGCCTAAAACCGCCGCCGGTACAGCTGCCAAAACCGGCGCCAACGACTCCAGCCCAGAAAACATTCTCGCCTCCTACTCCGGGACAAAAAGGATTCCAGACAAAACCGGACTCCAGTTCCGCATTCAAGATTCAGGCATTTCCGGCAGATACCTCAGCTGCGAAGAATATACCCCAAAAGGGTACAATGGGGACGATAGACACATCCAAGGCTAAGCCCAAAACCGGACCATGAAATTTCGCTTAGTTTAATCGGATTATTGAAGCCGCGAATTATGATGTAATTCGCGGTTTTTTTTGCGCAGGTATTATCAGCAAATGCTCCTGATAATTTTATTTGGTATTCGGAGGCAAATTTATTATAGTCAACGGCAGTATTTTGGGCAGAGTCCCATTTATCTATTTACGCCAAAAAGGCGATCTTGCTTAGAATTGATTACAGGAGAAAAATATGAATTTCGAACTTAACGACGACCACATATCAGTACAAAAATTATGCAAGGATTTCGCGGCTAAGAATATTGTCCCGACTATTCAGGAAAATGATCGCACTCAAAAATTTGATCGTTCGATCCTGACCAAAATGGCGGACGCCGATATTCTCGGAATCTGCCTGCCTGAAAAATACGGCGGGGCAGGCATGGATTATATTTCTTTGGGCCTGGCCTGCGAAGAATTGGAATATGTTGACACATCGGCGCGCGTAATCTTATCTGTCCATATCGGCCTTAATTCACTGACAATGCTATCCTGGGGCAATCCAGCCCAAAAGGAGAAATATCTCGTTCCTCAGGCCAAAGGCGAAAAAATAGCGACCTTTGGATTAACCGAGCCCAATGCCGGTTCGGATGTTGTAGGTATTCAGACCACCGCGATCAAAAAGGGAAATAAGTATATTCTCAACGGCGAAAAGATGTGGATCAGTCTTGCAGATGTCGCCGACAACTTCCTGATCTTCGCCTGGACAGATATAGCCAAGAAAAACAAGCGCGACCATAGCGGTATCTCGGCATTTATTGTGGAACGGTCATTCGCGGGAGTGACAACCGCTACAATTCACGGCAAGCTCGGTGTTCGCGCTGGAAATACGGGCTCGATTGCCATGCAGGATGTTGAAGTGCCTCAGGAAAATCTGCTTGGCAATGAAGGTGAAGGTTTCAAAATCGCCATGTTCTGTCTGGAGCAAGGTAGATATACTGTCGCGGCGGGATCGACAGGATTAGTGAAAGCCTGTCTGGACGCTTCGCTCAACTACGCCCATACCCGTCACACCTTTACTGTCCCGATAGCCGAGCATCAACTGGTAAAGGAAATGTTATCTGGCATGATTGCCGGATATGAATATTCTCGATTGCTCTGGCTAAAGGCCGGATCGCTTCGCAATCAAGGAAAGCGGGCCACCAGAGAAACATCGCTGGCTAAATGGATATGCTGTCAGGAAGCCGAAAAGGCTGCCTCCGACGCGGTTCAGGTGCACGGAGCATATGGTTTCTCCGATGAATATCCTGTCGAGCGGTTCTACCGAAATTGCAAGGGAGCATCGATCTATGAGGGCACACGCGAAATCCATAAGCTGATGCAGGCAGATTACGCGCTTGGATTCCGCACGGATCATCCTCGTCGATGCAATCTGCCGGCCTGGCCGTTCAAGAGTGACGTCTAAAACGTCCGATAAATTTAAGGGGCGTATTACGCAATACGCCCCAAATTCTAAATAATATTCTAAAAAACTATATTCTAATTTTCGATTAAATTCTTATTCCCACTCTATTGTTGCTGGTGGTTTGGATGATATATCGTAAACTACGCGATTAATGCCTTTGACTTCATTGATTATCCGATTGGATACAAACGATAGGAAATCATCGGGCAGCCGGGCCCAATCGGCAGTCATGGCATCGAGCGAAGTAACCGCGCGTAAGGCGATCACATTCTCGTAAGTTCTTTCATCGCCCATTACACCGACCGATTGCACAGGAAGCAGTACCGCCAACGCCTGCCAGACATCGTCATATAATTCCCAATTGCGCAATTCCGAGATGAAGATATTATCGGCCTGACGAAGAATCGATAACCGTTCAGGCGTAATAGAACCGAGGATTCTGACCGCCAGTCCAGGCCCCGGAAATGGATGCCGTTTAATGAATTCATCCGGCAGCCCAAGCTGTCGCCCAACCGCGCGGACCTCATCTTTGAAAAGCTCTTTTAACGGTTCGATCAATTTCAGCCGCATCCGTTTGGGGAGACCGCCGACATTATGGTGAGTTTTGATTGTCTGTGACGGCCCCCTGAATGAAACCGATTCGATCAGGTCCGGATATAATGTCCCCTGCGCGAGAAAATCGACCTTGCCAATTTTGGCCGCCTCTTTAGTAAAAACTTCGATAAATGCCCTTCCGATTCGGGCTCGTTTTTTTTCAGGATCGGTGATGCCCTTAAGACGAGAGAGAAAAAGCTTCGAGGAATCGATAGTCTTTAGATTTATCCCGAATTTCCTGAAAGCCGAAGATACTTCTTTGGCTTCATTCAAACGCAAAAGACCATTATCGATAAATATCGAAATCGCTTTCTTACCGATAGCCCTATTTAGAAGCATTGCAACGACCGCGGAATCGACTCCGCCCGATAAGGCGCATATTACCTTGCCGCCGGATGTTTGCCGTTGAATTTCATCGATAGTGTTTTCAATAAACGATTGCGGCGACCAGTCTCCGCGGCATTTGCAGATATCAAAAAGGAAATTGCGAAGAATTATCGAGCCATATTCCGTATGAGCGACTTCGGGATGAAATTGCACACCGTAAATATTTAATTCGGAGTTCATGACCGCCGCGTGTGGAATTGTCTCTGTAGACCCGATAGTCTTATAACCCAGAGGTAGGATATCCACATGATCGCCATGACTCATCCAGACCTGGCTTTTCAATGGCATTCCAGCGAGAAGTATCGATTCTCCCTTGATTGCCATTTCCGCCCGGCCGTATTCTCGTTTATGGGAACGAGCTACTTTGCCGCCAAGATTGTGAGCCAGCAAGCTGAAGCCCATAACAGACAGCCAGAACAGGTATGTTGAGCCTTATAAAATTCTTGTCTAATTTTGGCGCACCTTTATCAAATACCGACGATGGCCCGCCCGATAAAATTATTCCGACAACATTCGAAAAATCATAATCGTCAACTTTGCGATAGCAGCTGATTATCTCGGAAAAAACATTCTGCTCTCGAACTCGGCGCGCGATAAGCTGCGTATATTGAGAGCCATAATCGATTATCAGAATTTTCTGGGATGGTGTCATTTAGGCCCCTCCCCTATGATCGTATCCCGGAGAAAATTAACGTCATCTTTCAGAGGGTAATCAATATTGTAATGCAGGCCGCGCGATTCCTTGCGCATGATAGCCGATTTGATAAGCAGATCAGCGGTGATAGCCATATTGCGCAATTCGATTACATCGGATCTTACCGGATTTTTCTTATAGAATTCCATAATATCGCGGGTCATGAGCTGGCAACGTTCATGGGCTTTTTGAAGACGATTATCTGAACGGACTATTCCCACGTAATCCCACATCATCCTTGTAAGCGTATTGCGATCATGAGAAACAATCACCCATTCTTCGGAATCGAACACACCTGATTCATCCCAGGGCGGTATATCGGCCGGCTTTTCAATTTTCGGAAATTCGTTTTGTATTTTCTCATAGGCAAATTCGGAAAACGCGACCGCCTCGAGCAATGAATTGGAGGCCAGACGATTTGCACCATGCATACCTGTCATGGCAACTTCGCCGCAAGCATAGAGATTGCGGATATCAGTTCTTCCGTATTCATCGGATACAACTCCGCCGCAGAAATAATGCGCCGCGGGCACGACCGGTATCGGCTCATTGGCAATATTGATTCCCAATTCAAGGCATCGTTTAAATATTGTAGGAAAACGTTTTTCGAGAAATTCCCTGCCAAGGTGAGTAACATCGAGATATACACATTGCTCACCGGCCTTTTTTAGTTCCGAATCGATGGCGCGAGCGACTATATCGCGAGGAGCCAGTTCGGCCAGAGGATGATATTTCTTCATGAAATGTTCACCACTCTTCAGAACAAGTTTACCGCCCTCTCCCCTGACAGCCTCGGAAATCAAAAATGAATCGCCCTCGGGATGATACAATGTTGTCGGGTGAAATTGCACA
This sequence comes from uncultured candidate division Zixibacteria bacterium, assembly GCA_963817915.1. Classification (GTDB taxonomy): domain Bacteria; phylum Zixibacteria; class MSB-5A5; order UBA10806; family UBA10806; genus CAWFQL01. The sequence goes on along the minus strand of CAWFQL010000012.1, from coordinate 79,952 downwards.
AATTCAAGATTGCCGATTCGTGCGCCTGCCAGATATGCCATAGCGACACCATCTCCAGTGGCAATATCCGGATTGGTAGTATGGTAGTATATCCGTCCGCCGCCACCGGTGGCGAGCATGGTTATCTTCGAACGAAATGCGCGCACTCTATTGGATGAAGTGTCGAGAGCGTACGCGCCATAGCATACTGGACCATCAACCTTGGCGCCGCGGCCCTTGAGATGGTGCTGGGTTACCAGATCAATGGCATAAAAATGTTCGTAAATTTCTATATTGGGATGGCTTCGAGTCTTGTTTATCAACGCCTGTTCTATGGCTCTGCCGGTAAAATCGGCGGCGTGAACTACTCGTTTCTGGGAATGGCCGCCTTCACGTCCCAAATCGAGAATACCTTTTTGAGTGCTCGATGAGAATTCGACACCGATCTTAGCCAATTGATCGATACATTCCGGGCCCGATTTGACAACTTTTTCGACTATATCGGAGTGACAAAGACCGGCGCCCGCGACAAGAGTGTCTTTGATATGGGCATCATACGAATCCATATTAGACATTACAGAAGCGATTCCGCCTTGTGCTAGATTCGTGGCGGCGTCCATTCGGGCTTTTTTTGTAATCACGGCCACTTTGCCGAACTCAGCGGCCTTAAGCGCGAAGTACAAGCCGCCAATGCCTGAGCCGATAACCAGGATGTCAGAATCGCTAATCATATGCTGAGCAATTTATAAAACTCGGATTCATTATCAAGTATTATCGAAATATCCAGATAGCATAAATTATAATTCGCGGGCCAGATTTTTTCGAGTTTGACAATATCTTTAAGGCTTGTTACGGCGATGGCGGCATTGGAACGCTTCATAATATCGATAATATTATCAATGTCCCTTGTCGAATAGATATGGTGGTCGCGAAATTGGATAAAATCGGCAACTTTTATGTTTTCACTTTCCAGGCTCGAACGAAATGATTCTGGATTGCCTAAACCACAAAAAGCGACTACCGGATTTTCATCAATTCTGACCGAATCGCCTCTTATCGATTTTACACCTGAGCAAATCTTGGATGATTTAAAAACCGCCTTATTGGATTTAAAATCCATTGAGCGTGAATCGTTATTGTCTTTATTGACAACTATAATATCGGCTCTATCAAGCGATCCTGGCGGCTCGCGAAGTATGCCTGATGGCAACAGAAGTCCGTTGCCGAACGGTTTATGAGAATTAATACAAACAATATCGATATCGCGATGAAGCTTGCGATGCTGAAAGCCGTCATCAATAAGAATAATATCGTTACCGTCATCGGCCGCGCGAATAGCCGCGGAAGTCTTATCTGAATCGATATAAACACTTATGCCCGGAACCGATCTGGCGATAACTATCGGCTCATCACCGCACTCTGCCCAGGAAATATCGCTATCGGATGAAATTATCTGGGCCGCCGATGATTTCCTTTTATATCCTCTCGCAACGACTGCGATTTTCCTGCCGGTTGATTGCAGCCTGCGGGCGATATGTATAGTCAAGGTAGTCTTGCTGGTTCCGCCAACCGCAATATTGCCAATGGAGATAACTTTCGAATTCACTTTTATTGGAGTCTTTCGGCTCCAATAGAAATTCCAGATAAGATTTATTAGATAATATACGAGTGTAAAGGGGAATAAGAGGATCGCCCTCATTTTAAATCTCTTAATAAAATATCCGCGGTCTTTTTCGAAACTCCGGTCATGGATAATATGACCTGACGGCATTTTTCGCCATTTTTCGCGAGCTCATCACGATTTTGCACGGCGTTTCGAACAGACTTCTCAAGTTCGTTGATATCTTTGACTATAGTGGCGCCGCCTGATTGCACCAGCAATCTTGCAGCCTCGGCGGCATTCTGCATATACGGACCAAATAATATCGGTTTGCCAAACGCGGCAGGTTCTACAGGGTCGTGGCCCCCTATCGAAACCATGGAGCCTCCGACAAATGCGAGATTGGCAATTCTATAGAACTCTCGCAACTCACCCATCGTATCGACTACAAGCACCTTATGAGATCTATCGATGCTTCCATCTTGGACAGACCAGAGATCGAATAATATACTTCTGCTCTCAAGAAGATTTTTGAGTCTGTCTAAATCCTTCATATGACGGGGAACAAGGATAAATAACATTGGCAACTTATCATTGATACTTTTATGAATCAGGTCGGCGAAAATTTCATCTTCTCCCCTACGAATAGAACCGGCCACGAAGATGAGATCATTTCCATGATCTATTTTCAGGCTGGATTTGCCGTTGTTGGAAAGATCAAGGACTTGATCATATTTGATATTTCCGATCGCGTGAGCCGATTTGGCTCCAAGAATGGAATATCGTTTTGTATCTGATTCAGTCTGAGTTAGGATTTCATTGAATTTTCGCAGAACAGGCGAAATTAAGGATTTGAGTATTTTATAAAACCTAAATGATCGCTGACTCATGCGAGCATTGATAAGATAGATATTTGTGCCATTTTCATGAGCGGTCGTGAGCATTAACGGCCAGAGCTCTGTTTCTACTACTATCAATTTTTCGGGCCTAAGTGTATTCAGTACTCTCCCGATGACAGTTTTGATTTCAAGCGGCTGAAGAAATATTATAGTATCTTTATCGAAAATCTCTTTAGCCCTCCGCTTGCCGGTGGCGGTTGTAGTCGAAATCGCAATTGAGATATCCGGGAGCCTTTTCTTAATCTCAGGAATAACCATTGCGAGGATTTTCAATTCGCCGACCGATGCCGCATGAAACCAGAACAGACGGGAATTGATCTTATAATGGCCAATAAATCCAAGCCGTTCAAGAATACCATGCCTGCCCCAAATTGCTTTTACGAGTAAATAGGGAGAGCAGACTATAAGTCCAATAAGAAATAAAACTCTATAAATTAATATCATACAAATTTATCCCAATTGATCAATAGCCTCTCCAATTTTCAATGTAAAATCATCGATATCCGATTGGGACGGACTTTCCGGCACTACTATATGTTTTCCATATCTCACTGTAAGCGTTGAGAACGGTTTCGGCACGATGAACTTATCCCAGGATTTCAAGCGCCACGCCTTATCGGCGATATATGAGATCGGCACCAATGGCAGGCCTGAATTAGCTGCCAGAAGAATCGCTCCTGGCTTGGCTTTTTGCGCGGGTCCGCGGGGACCATCGACAGTCAGCGCCAGATCCCCCTTATCCTGATTTTTCAACATCTCGATAAACGCTACCGCGCCGTTGCGGCTGGATGAGCCACGAAATGTGCGATAGCCTACTTGCGTTACGATTCTGGTTATCCATTCACCGTCAAATGATTTGGAGACCATGATCCCGATATCCTGGTAACGATGCGTGTAGCACAATCCCAATAACCTCGAATGCCAGAAACAAAACAGCACTTTATTTTTAAGCTTGATGGCATTTTCGTAATTTTCAACCCCTTCATATTTCACTCGCCAGGTAAATCCGATCAGCCAGAGAAATGCCGGTCCCAATATTTGCGCTACCATGAGCAAAACCCGTTGACCAAATGAGTAATTATTGTCCATGGCAAGCAAGAATGTATCTTAGATTTCCGGGAATGTCAATTGACGTGAATATCTATCATTTTTAGGACTGATTCGGCCACTCTTTTTGAGGATCCAATTTCACCGAGATGAGATCGAATTTTGGACAATCGTCCGATTATTTGTGCTTGAGCGTTACGATCTGATAGATATTCGTTTAATTCTACGGCTATTTTATCGGGACGGCAATCGTTCTGAATAAATTCCGGGATTATCTTCTCACCCGCGACAACATTTACCAGGCCTACATATGGTATTTTGATTAGGCTTCGAGCGACGATATAAGTTATGAATGATGTCTCATAAAGTATAAATAATGGCCTGCCCAATATGGCACATTCTAAGGTGGCAGTGCCGGAGGCGACAAGATTCATTTCCGAATATGTCATCAGATCATATGTGAGCGCGCTGACATAGCGCAATTGATTGCCGCCAAGCTTTCGATAGCTTTCAATATCGGCACCCGGCGCGCATCCGACAATTCCCAGATATTCGGAATGATGTTTATTCAGAATCTCCAGGGTGTCTCTCATAACCGGTAGTATCTTTTCAATTTCTTGTTTCCTTGAGCCGGGGAAAAGGCCGATATATTTCTGGTTTGGATTCAAATCCAGCTTTTTGTAAAACTCGCTCTTATCGTACTTGGGATGAACAATATCCAGAAGCGGATGGCCATACCATTCGGCAGGCATACCTTCTTTTTCGTACATTTTCTTTTCAAATTCAAATACGACCACCATTTTATCGACAAGCCTTTTTATCTTGGCGATACGGCCACGACCCCAAGCCCATACCTGCGGGCTGACATAATACATTATGGGTATGCCCAAACTTTTTAGCTTCGACGCGATCCGAAGGTTAAAGCCGGGGTAATCGATTAAAATCGCCAGCGACGGCTTCCGAATCTTTACTTGCTCGATAATATCATTTTCAACTTCTCGTATGAATGGCAAATGCTTTAAGACTTCGACAAAGCCAAGAAACGATAATTGATTGGCATGATAACGGAGATCGACACCTGAGACATCCATACGATCCCCGCCAAGCCCGAACAATTCCAGATCGGGTCTCAGCAGTTTTAATTCTGCGCTGAGAAGCCCGCCAACAGTATCACCCGATGGCTCGCCCGCTATTATAAGGATTGATCTGCTCAAATCTTTTTGATGTATTCGCCGCAAAGTCTTTCGATTTCAGTGGCGACCCTGAGAGCGTTAAGGCCATCCCGCCCGGAGACAACCGCCGGATGTTGGCCCTTTACTGCTTCAAGAAAGGATTCGATCTCAAATTTCAGACTGTCGCCGCCCGGAACCCTGGGTGATTTTCTAACAATCGCCCGTCCATCCTGCAAACGGAATTTCCCGAACAATGGGGCTTCTTTGTATTCCAAATCGCCCGGTGAGGCTACTGCGTATTGCTCAGCGGCACGAGTAGCCATGTCGATCGATGTATATCCCGATTTCTGGAACACTCGCAACTTTCTCAATTCCCTTATCGAAATTCGGCTGGCGGTGACATTGGCTACACAGCCGCCCGGGAATTTCAAACGGGCATTAGCAATATCGATTGTATCGGTAATAACAGACACTCCGGCGGCCTCAATACTCTCAGGAGTTGAATGAGTAAGAGCCATAATCAAATCAAGGTCGTGTATCATCAGATCGAGAATAACCGCGACATCGTCGCCTCGTCCCTTGTATGGCGCCAGCCTGTGAGTCTCTATAAATTTCGGATTGGAAATTCCTTTTTCAATTGCCAGGAACGCGGGGTTGAATCGTTCCGAATGGCCTATCTGCAAAACTATATTTTTCGATTCGGAGAGCGCTACCAATTTCTCGGCAGATTCGAGATCATGCGCGATCGGTTTTTCAAGAAGCACCGCGATCCCTGCCTGCAGAAATTTATATGCAATTTCGAAATGAAGACTGGTCGGGGCCGCGATACTGACAGCGTCAACCTCGCCTATCATTTCATCGAGATTGCCAAAGCTTTTCGTCCTGTATTTTGAGGCTATCTCTTCCGATTTTTCGCTATCGATATCGAAACAGCCCGCATATGTGGCATTGTCGGAATCCGCGAGCTTACCGGCATGGAATTTCCCCATGTGCCCGCAGCCGACAAGTCCTATTCTCACCTTATCCAATTATTTGTAAACTCCTCGATCGCTGTTCTCTATAAATTTGAGCAATTTCAAAACTTCTGGGATTTTTTCGATTTCGTTATCGATCTGTTTTAGAGCCTGTGTAGTATTTAATTTCGACGACATCAGAATTCTCATGGTTTTTTTCAAAATGTCGATTGTCTTAGGCGAGAAGCCGCGACGCCTTAATCCGATAAGATTTAATCCCATACATTTAACCGGGTACCCGGCAACCATGGTGTAAGGCAATACATCCTGTGATATTTTAAAACCCGCGCCGACCATGCAGTAATCGCCGATTTTGCAGAATTGATGAATTGCGGTTAAGCCACCTATAATAGCGTAATTTCCTATGGAAACATGTCCCCCCATATTGACCGAATTCGCCATGATAACACTATTGCCAATAACGCAATCATGGGCGGCATGGGAATAAGCCATAAAGAAGCAGTCTTTTCCGATCTCAGTCCTGCCGTGAGCGACAGTTCCCCTATTCAAATCTACGAACTCGCGCAAAACGGTATTATCACCAATTATCAGCTCGGTTCTTTCGCCGGCGTATTTCAAATCCTGCGGCGGGCCGCCTATAGCGGACCCGTGGAAGATCTTGATATTCTTCCCAAGTGTGACTCCCGACTTGATCGAAACATGGGAATCGATAAAGCAACCGTCGCCAATAATAACATCATCTTCAACAATGGAAAAAGGCCCGATTTTGACATCGGTCCCGATTTGCGCCTTCTTCGAGACTATTGCAGTTGGATGCTGTTCCATTCCCTCCTCCTAAATATCCCTATCAACCACCACTGCGGTAAATGTACCCTCCGCGACCAATTTGCTTTCGACATATGCCTTGCCCGAGATTTTTATCAATGTCGGTTTGAAGTTGAGCATTTCGATTTCGAGTCTGAGCTGATCGCCGGGGATAACAGGTTTGCGGAATTTGACGCCGTCGATTGACATGAAAAATGCAAACTTGGTTTCGAGATTCTCGAGAGCATTCAAAAGCAAAAGACCGCCTGCCTGCGCCATAGCCTCGATTATCATAACGCCCGGCATTACGGGCTTGCCGGGGAAATGGCCCTGAAAGAACGGCTCATTGATCGTCACATTTTTGATCGCGACGATTCTTGAAGTTCCATCGATATCGAGCACCCTATCGATCATCAAAAATGGATAGCGATGAGGCAAAATTTTAGCTATGGCATTTATATCGAGAAGAAATTCACTGGGAGCCTTGCCCTTCTGGTATTTATTGGCAATCAACCGTTTCTGATATATTGAACGGATTTTACGGGCAAGGCCGACATTGGCCGCGTGCCCCGAACGAGCAGCCAGAATATGCGCTTTAAGAGGAACCCCTATAAGAAATAAATCGCCAAGCAGGTCGAGCGCCTTATGACGAACAGGTTCATTATAATATCGTAGAGGGATATCATTCAAGATACCGGTTTTCCCGGCGAATACTTCACGAGTCAAATCGAATTGGCCCTTGAGCTTGGTTATCATCTCGGGAGTCAGTTCCTGATCCATTATGACGATCGCGTTATCAATGCTCCCGCCTTTTATCAGGCCTGAATTGAAAAGCTCTTCGACCTCGGTCAGGAAACAAAACGTTCTTGCTTTCGAGTACTCTTCGACGAATTCGTCATCGAGATCATACAGAGTTGTATATTGAGTTCCGAGGGCAGGATTCTTGTAATCGACCATAAATGTAATTCTAAGCTTTTCCGATGGCACTACCACCAAATCGACCCCGCGGTCTTTCTCTGAATACGCTATTGGAGTTTCAATTTGAAGATACTGTTTAGGCGCATCCTGTTCGACTATACCCGCTTCGAGAATTACTTCTACATAGGGATAGGCGGAGCCATCGCCGATTGGCGGCTCGGAATTCGAAAGTTCGACTTTCAGGTTGTCGACCTGCAAACCGGCCAATGCAGCTAAGACATGTTCTACTGTGTGAACCTTAACACCGTCGATTCCCAAACTGGTGCCTCGTTTTAAATCTACAACATGTTCGACATCGGCAGGAATTTCCGGAGCATTTTCAAGATCGGTTCTGATAAAGGTTATCCCGTGGTTAATCGGCGCCGGTCTGAATGTTATTGTCGCCTTTTCGCCTGTGTGCAACCCAACCCCTGAAAGGCTGGCCGGTTTCTTAATTGTCCTCTGAAGTTCAGTCATGAATTCACCCGATTTAAATCTAGTATCATTAAGATTGTGTAAATATTTATCTAATTCGACAAATACAAATAAACATCGCGGCTATTTCCGGCGGCTCCGACCACGCCGCGAGGCATGATTTTATTTCCCGGAGTTATGGCGCTGGAGAAAGCTCCACTGAGGGTCTCTACCCAAAAACGGTCATGGCCTATATTAATAGAGTTTTCGGCGGGTAGCGTGGCAGTAGTATCATAATATGTTTCAGTGACCGCTCCGACATAGCCTCTTTGATTTTCGAGATAGGCAAAAAATCCATCGGCCCTGGGTGTCAAATGCCAGATAGCTGTAAATTCAACACCGATTGCCAAAGAATCGAAATATCGCGGAAATATAATGGATGCCGTATCGGGAATAATAACACTGCCGTTTAGCGAGCCCTTCTCCGAACGTATTGAATAGCTAACGGTATCGCCGATTTGGAGTTGCATCGGCCTCGTATAGTATCCAGCCCCGGCATCGGAAAGAGGAATAGTATCCTGCTTTACAATAATTTCCGCATCGGTAACAGCGCGCCCGTAAGAATAAACATAAAATTCCGCCGCGGAATCTATAGTCAAAAGTGGCCGAAAAACAATCCTGCCAAAGACATCAAAGGGGCGGGATTGATCCGTGGGCTTTTTGCTACAAGAATTAGTCATTAATATTAACATTAAAATGCCAACCGCAAGACTCTGCCTCGAAATATGCTTTCCGGCATTCATAATAGATAAAAAACGATTAAAACTCAATAAATGTCAAGGTGATTTCGGAGTGTTCGATTTATTGCCAATAATTTCGGTCGAGATTGCGATAACCGATTGCTTCAGAGATATGCGCCGATGTAATTCCTTCGGAACCCTCGAGATCGGCGATAGTTCGCGATACTTTTAATATCCTGTCATAAGCTCGGGCAGACAATCCAAGTCGGGTAATAGCTGTTTTGAGAAGCGATAGAGAATCGTTGTCGACTTTGCAAATCTTACGAATCAAATTAGTCTCCATCTGGGCGTTGCAATAAATACCTTCCTGCTCCTGGAATCTTTCGAGCTGTATTTTGCGGGCAGCGTTGACTCTTTTTCTGATCGCTTCCGAGCCCTCGCCCATTGATTCCGATGATAGCTCCTTGAACTTGACTGCCGGCACTTCGATATGGATATCTATTCTATCAAGAAGCGGACCCGAGATTTTCGAAATATAACGTTGGATATTGGTCGGCGTGCAATTGCAGGTATGATTGGGGTCGCCAAAATAGCCGCAAGGGCAGGGATTTAACGCTGCAGCCAGCATCATATTGGCCGGATAGGTAACCGAACCCGAGGCACGCGTAATTGTAACCCAGCCATTTTCAAGCGGCTGGCGAAGTGATTCGAGAGCGGATTTATTAAATTCCGGGAGCTCATCCAAGAACAAAACGCCATTATGAGAAAGACTCACTTCGCCCGGTAGAAGCAAACCCGTTCCACCAGTTAATCCAACATCGGATATCGTATGATGAGGCGACCTGAACGGCCTCACTGCTACTAACGCCTGATTTGGCTGCAGATGGCCGCCTACAGAATATATCTTGGTTGTTTCCAATGCCTCGCCCAATGTCAGATCAGGCAGGATTGTGGGAATTCGTTTGGCGAGCATGGTCTTGCCCGATCCCGGCGGTCCGATCATGATGATGTTATGGCCACCGGCGGCGGCAACCTCAAGAGCTCGTTTGGTATGCTCCTGGCCTTTGACATCGGCGAAATCGATATCCGATCTTCTATTTTCCTCGAAAAATTTGCGCACATCGACTTTATGGGGAATTATTGTATTTCCCTTTTCGAGAAATTCGATAGCTTCAATTAGATTCTTTACTGGATAGACATCGACACCCCCGGCAGTAGCGGCTTCCGAGGCGCTTTCAACCGGAACCAGCATTGATTTGATTTTCTTTTTGATCGCTCCGACTGCCATCGAGAGTATCCCCGGAACAGGGCGAATAGTGCCGTCAAGGGAAAGCTCGCCTAAGATGATTATATCTTCAAAATCAGTGCGGTCTATTTGGCCGGTCGCTGCCAGAATTCCTATCGCCATCGGCAAGTCGAATGCGGTCCCGGTTTTTTTGACATCAGCGGGCGCAAGATTAACAGTGACCTTCCTTCCGGGGAACATGAATCCGGAATTTTTGATAGCCGCCGTAACCCTTTCTTTTGACTCTTTGACTGCGGCTTCAGGCAGACCGACTGTGGCAAATGCCGGTAGCTGCGATGAAACATCGACCTCTACCTGAACCAAATAGGAATCAATTCCAAAAACTGCGGACGAAGTTATTCTGGCAAGCATATAACAAGTATAATGCCGAACCAGCGAAAAATCAATGATCTTGTCGATTTTTCGATATTTTCCGGGGATTTTTCGCAGGATAAATCCCTTGAAAATTCCTCAATTATATTCTAATAGCCTTGGGTATGAGACTGAGAACAACAAAATTATATTTGAGATGATTTTAGAGGAATAAATTATGAAAGATTTGCCCGAAAATATTCCCCAACTGCTGGAATACCTTTCCAAGTGGGCGTTTACCCGCGGCCTAAAGATATTGCTGATTCTGGTCGGGATGTGGGTCCTCATCATGATCGCCAAGGTAATCGGCAGAAAGATTATTCATATTTCGGAAGACAACGATCCCACCACGGAAAACGAACGTGAACGGCGCACCAAGACATTAGTGCAGATTTTTAATTTTGCCGTCCGAGTACTCGTTGTTTCTTTTGGCGGAATTAGTATCATAAAGGAATTGGGTTTCGATATCGGACCGGTGCTGGCTGGCGCTGGAATTATCGGCCTAGCGATTGGTTTCGGCTCGCAATCATTGGTGAAAGATATTGTGAGCGGCTTTTTTCTTATCATGGAAAATCAAATTCGGGTTGGAGATGTGGTCAAGCTGGGTGATGTGACCGGATTGGTTGAGAAGATTACGCTGCGAATAGTCGTATTACGCGATATCGAAGGTGTAGTGCATGCTGTCCCCAATGGCGAAATCAAAACTGTCAGCAATATGACATTCGGGTGGTCGCGGGCAAAATTGAATTTTTCAGTCGCCTATAAAGAAGATGTCGATCGCGTAATCAATATCTTAAAAGCGCTGGGCGATAAGATGGCGGAAGATGCTGACTATAAGAAATTTATCTTAGAACCTCCAACAATATTGGGAGTCGAATCGCTCGATGATTCCGCTGTAAATATTGGAATGATATTCAAGACCAGACCTCAAATGCAATGGGATGTCGCCAGGGAGTTTCGCAAACGGGTCAAAAATGAATTTGATAAGCAGGGCATCGAAATACCATTCCCGCACAGAACTGTATATCTTAGAAAAACAGATTAGGCCTCGATAATCTCATATTCATAGGATAATTCGGCTGATTTTTTCATCATGGCGGAGACCGAGCAATATTTTTCCTGTGACAATTCTATCGCCTGCTTGACTTTGGATTCATCGATATTTTTACCCTTCAAAATATATTTCAGCCTTATTTTCGTGAAGGTTTTGGGATGCTCTTCGCGGGCGTCAGCTTCAATGGCTATCTCGAATGAATCGAACGGCACGCGCATTCTCTTTAGAATAGATACGACATCGATTCCGGTGCAGCCGCCAAGTGCCACCAATGTCATTTCACCGGGATGAATTGCCGAATCATCTCCGCCCGGCTCTTTGGGACCGTCCATCGCGATACTATGGCCCGATGGCGAGTCTCCGATAAATTTCAGATTTTCCACCCATTTTACTCTGGCCTTTTTCATATTTCCTCCAATAATATTAAAATTCGAACTGATTAAGACAAATAAACATGCAATCCCACACACGGGAATACATGCTTATAAATATAGTATCTATCCGTCTTGGTTTCTATTTTTTTGACTGGCCTTTAAAAAACGCCACAGTTTTCGGTATTCCCATATCAAGGCTGATTTGCGGCGACCATCCGAGAATCTTCTTAATTTTATCGTGAGTGATACAACTGCGTCTTTGTTCGCCCGGCTTGCCTTCGGCATTTATTCTCTTCTGAGTTGAGCCGGATGCATCTTTTATCTTATCAAAGATTGTATTAATATCTGTCTCGATGCCGGTGCCGACATTAAACGAATCTGAATCTTTATGATTCATAGCCAACATATTTGCCCGGACGACATCCTCGACAAACACAAAATCGCGCGTTTGGAGGCCGTCGCCATAGACTACGGCTTTATCGCCATTGAGAAGTCTCTTGCAGAAAATAGCCACGACTCCAGCTTCGCCTTCGGAATTTTGCCTTGGCCCATAGACATTGGCATAACGGAGCGCGACATATCCCAGGCCATGCTGAATATTATAGAAATATAGATATTTTTCGAACGCCAATTTGGAGATTCCATAGGGACTGACAGGATTGGCGTCATGCTTTTCATCGGCGGGAAAATAATTCTGCTCGCCATAGATTGCGCCGCCAGTCGATGAAAAAACAATCTTTTTTACCTTATGCTTTATGGATGCCTGCAGCAGATTGATTCCGCCAAGTATATTGATCTCGGCGTCGTTTATCGGATTTTCGACAGATTTTCTGACATCCATTTGAGCCGCCAAATGAAAAACCACATCAAATTTTCCGCGCTCGAATATTTTATTCACGACCGGGCTGGCAATATCTATCTGATGAAATTCCGCTTTAGCCGGTATATTTTCCATTTTTCCGGTGGAGAGGTTATCAATAATAGCAACCGAATGATTGTCACCGAGTAATGCGTCCGCCAGATTCGAGCCGATAAATCCCGCGCCGCCTGTCACCAATATTTTCATTTAATTCCCCGTACTTTCATTAAAAATCTCGTCTCTTCATCGATGAAAGCCCTAATTTAAGGGGCATAATTATCGTTGTCAAATTCAATATAAACATAAATGCGAGAGAAATCCCAATTTCGAATTTGGGAAATGGCTGAGTTGAATCAAATTTATACATTGAATAACGGTGCGCCGGAAGCGCGGCAATTATGACCATAAGGCCGACATAAATAAGGCTTATGACCGTAGTCAGCATGCCTCCCGCCGATGATGCGATCTTGCCGGGGTTCCGCTCTTCGAAACGAGGGAATATCGCTCCCATGCCGACTGAAAGACAGGTTAGCGATGCCGACATCAGCAAAACCGAGAAAAACGTTAGAACCATCAATATGCCGCGTAAGCCCAGCATCACACTGGAAACAAGCGCGAGGATTTCCGAGATAAAAAGAAATATCAGGAACGCCGACCAGAATTTCTCCCAGAATAATCGTTTGAGCGGCATCGGTGAGGATGCTATTGTCCAGAATGACTTCCCCTCAAGGCTGATTGTCGGGAATACGAACCTGACTGATAATGTCGCCAGAATAAATCCCGAAAACGCGAAATTGCCAAAGCCTATCAGAGTCTTCCAAAAAATATCTTTTATATCAGTAGGGAAAAATCTCAAATTGATAAGGTAGATGAAAAGCAGGACAAGCAGGATCGAGAATTGAGCCCACTGTGCAGGCTCCCGGATAAAGAGCTTAAGATCTTTTGCGAGCACTGCGCTAAAATCCGAGGGCAGCCAATGTGGTAGACGAAAGAATGGCGATGCTTTTTGCGGACGCACCAGCTTTTTTGAACGGCTGGAATGATATTCGAACGACGCCAGCCAGCTTTTGTAATAATATTTTTCAGCCAGATCAAATAGTATGTTTACCGCGAGAAGCGTTGTCGAAACCAGCGCCAGCATGTAGATAAATAATGTCCTCCCGCCGCCCGACGCGAGTATCCTCAGTGTTTCCGATATCCAATAACTCGGCAAAAATGGAAATGACGTGGCGCCCATTGAGCCGAGAAAACGGTTTAGCACGCGCCAGTCCGAGATTACATTCAAGGCCATAGACGAAGGTTGCCCGAATTTAAAATACAATATTATCGCCGAAACAATCATGGCCGCCGAAAACAATATCAATGTCCTTGGCCGAACATACTTGGACATTAGAAACATCATCATCGAAAGGCCGACTCCTATGCAGCCCGGTATAATTACAAATGGAATTACCACGCAAAACAATTCGAAAACATATTTCCAGATTCCAAAATCATGCACGAGTCCGTAGGCGATAATCAGCGGCAGCCCTAAAAGCAGTACGGCCCAGGTCGAATAAACCATATTATCGATGAATTTCGCGATGAAGACGCTTATATAGGCCGCCGGTGTCGAGAGCAGAAAAATTGTCTCCCTCGAATTGTAAATAGTCGATATGGATGTGACCAGGTTGGAGATTATAAGCATAATGAAAATCGCGAGGAAGCCCAGAGACATGATTTTATTCATCAGGAGATTTCCGATATCCTTTAAGCCGGCGAGATAGGAAAATATCTTGTAAAAAAAGATCAGGCCGCCGGAAAAAAAGCAGAGAACAACTAATACCCCGACAATGATTTTCAGGAGCTGTTCGCTATCGGTCTTTTTCAGATATGAACCGGCCGCGATAGATTTATACTGGAGGATGTGGGATAAGCTGCTCACCTTATTCTCCTGAGGGGATATTGGCAGTTCTTAATCCGCCGGTGATTTTTAGAAAAAGATGCTCCAAATTCTGACCCTCGGATTCAGCCATCTTTCTCAATTCCCCAAGGTTTCCGCAGGCCACTAATTTGCCTTTATTGACAATTCCGATCTTGTCGCAAATTTCCTCTGCCACGCTCAATGTATGAGTTGAAATAAATACCGTGGTACCGCGCTTTGAGTATAGCTTGAGCATATCTTTAACCAGACGTGCCGATTGCGGATCGAGACCGACCATCGGCTCATCGACTATCAATACTTCCGGGTCGTGCAGAAACGCGGAACAGAAAACCAACTTTTGACGCATTCCATGGGAATATTCCTCACAGCGATTATCGGCCCAGCTTTCCATCCCGAAAAGTTCGAATAGCCATTCGATTTGCGATTTAATTTTCTCAGGTGTCATTCCAAAAAGGCCGCCGGTGAATTTAAGAAACTCGCGCGCGCTCAGCCGTTCATATAGATAAGGTGTATCGGGCACGAATCCAATTTTCATTTTGGCCGCGGCCGGGTCTTTGATAACATCGATTCCGCAAATTTTCACATTTCCAGAATCGGGCCTCAGCAGTCCCGTCATCATTTTGATTGTAGTCGTCTTACCGGCGCCGTTAGGCCCCAAAAATGCGAAAAATTCGCCTTTTCCGACCTGAATAGAAACATCATCGACAGCTAATTTCTTATCGAAGCTCTTAGTAATATTTTTTATTTCAATCATATACTTATAATTTTTCCCCGTTGGAATATTTCAATATCGTCACAGATAGTTTCCCGACAATCCTCATCAGGTCGGCTTGCCGTTCGAGACCCCCTTCGAGCAGCTTAATGTGGGTGGCATCGGTAGTCTTTTGCCCAAATGTGGGATCCAGGGGCCTCCAGCCTCCCACGTAAACGGCTGGCCATGCGTGATAGTAGAAATACCCGTCCTTGTAGACAATCCCGATACAGATTTTCGTCGGCAGCCCTGCGGCACGTGCCAGGGCGGCGTAAAGCGTAGTATGCTCATTACAATCCCCCTTGCGAACTTTGAGGACATCCACGGCTGACGGCAATGATATCGCGTAATCCTTTTTGAGATTTGCAAAAACCCAATCGCCGATTTTCTCTGCCCTGTTCAATGGATTCTTTGTCTGCCCGACAATGCTATTGGAAGCTTCGATTATTCTCGGATCATCGACCTGTATAAATGATTCAGCTTTTAGAAACTTGTCATAATTTTCAAGTTTCGATGAATCTATGGCTCCGGGATGAATTTCCAGTTCCAATGGATTGGTCGATACTATTTTTTGGAAATCATCGTTAAGATCGAAAATCCCCGGCTCGATACCCTCAAGCATGACTTTCATATAAGTGATATTCCTCGGGTCTTTTATTTCACCTTTGCAAGGGACTGCCAGGGCATTCAGGAGATCCTTTTGATCAATATTAACCACCGGCATATCAAGAGCATCATCCCTGCCTGTTTTGACCATTCTCATGCCGCCCGTCTCTTCTTCCAAAAGCACCCGTCCCGTATCATCGATCCACATCGTAGTGGCGACTCCGGCGAATGTTAGCGACAATCGATATCCCTTTGATTCGGTATCGCCGGTTTTAATGGATTCCTTCGGCCCCAATGCCACACTCAGGTCATTAATCGCGACTCGATAGCGGATCGAATGTCGGCAGCATAAAACTGCCCTGCGGAAATTTTTTCGCGCGGGCAAGCAACGGAATAGCCCCAGGAAGATAAATTCCGTTGGGAGCGTCGAATACGGCTTTGTTTTCGCTTTCCTGAGATTTCATCTTGATCAGTAGCTCGTTATTCTTAATTTCACCGAACACGTCAGTTGTATAATCCCCCGAAATCAGTCCGAATGTGAAGCTTTTCAGGGAGTAATCAAGATTCAGGACAGAATATGAATCAAGATGGACTTCCTTGATCGTGCCCCCTAATGGAAGCTGAATAAGAGAATATTCTTTCATAATATATCCGAGCGGAGAAGTATTCAATGATTGCATGGAATAGCCGATTTTGTCCTTGCCCATGTATATATTCATCCAATTTTGATAACCGCCCGTAAGGCTTTGATCGAGCGGAATATCGGTTAAATCGGCAACTTTGCTCGTGGCATAATTTTTATCATAGACAAGAAACATGGAAATTGACCATACAATAAATAGGGCAATAGTCAGCCCCGATCTGAATCGTATCTTAAAGAATTTCGCCATTATACTTTCCCCAATACTAATATCGGCGAAAGAAAGAGGCGATTGAGAAATGCATTTATGATAATGATTTTACTGTATCCAAAATTATTTGAGAGGCCCGCTCGATATCTTCATCATTGATATCGAGATGCGGCACCATCCTGATGCGACCGGCACCGAACTGAATCGCTAGAACATTTTTCTCGGCCAGCTTATGACACAAAATATCGGCCTTTAGCGGCTGTTTTAATGAAAACACCACGATATTCGTTTGAATATTCTCTTTTTTAAATTCGAACAATTTACATGCTAAAAGATTATCCACTAATTTAGCCGCGCGGCGATGGTCATCAATCAATCGATCGTAATTATGTTCGAGCGCGTAAAGCGCCCCGGCGGCTATGATCCCAACCTGCCGCATTCCCCCGCCATACATTTTGCGAATTCGGCGCGCCTTTTTGATATTTTCTTTGGTAGAAACCACCGCCGAGCCAACAGGCGCCCCCAGCCCCTTTGAAAAACATACAGATAAGCAATCAAAATTCTTTGCGATTTCCGACGGTGGAATTTTATGATAAATAGCCGCGTGCCAGATTCTGGCGCCATCGAGATATAATTTCAACCCATGTTTATCAGCCAATTTGCGATTGGCCTTAATTGTCTCCATGGGATAGACAGTCCCTCCGGCACGATTATGGGTATTTTCAAGAGCCAGGACTGTTGTATTGGGATTGTGGATATTTTCTCCGCGGATCAATGGCTCGAATAATTCGGGCGTGAGAATTCCATTGGGCGCGTCGATAGGTCTCAACTGGATGCCGGATAGGGCCGCTGCCGCCCCCACTTCGAAATTGAAAATATGAGCACCCGACTCGCACAGAATTTCATCGGTGGGATGAGTAAGCAATCGCAGCGAAATCTGATTGGACATAGTACCCGATGGCACATACAAAGCGGCCTCATGCCCTAAAGTCGAGGCGACTTTTTCCTCAAGCTTCTTTACAGTAGGATCATCTTCGAAAACATCATCGCCCACAATGGCGTCGGCCATGGCTTTTCGCATTTCTGCGGATGGTCTTGTAACCGTATCGGATCTTAGATCGATAATTTTCATATATATGACCCCTATTAGGCAGGGGCGTTAGATTAATTCAACACTACAACGTTTTTGGCCTTGAGACCTTCAGGTCCATCAGCCATCTCGAATTCTACTTCTTCCCCCGCCTTAAGGGTCTTATAGCCGTTGAGTTTGATTTCGGAGTGATGCACGTAGATTTCGGAAAAGTCTGCTTCTGAAGTGATAAATCCATACCCTTTTAAGTCATTGAACCATTTAACCTTGCCTTTTGGCATTTGGCCCTCCCAAAAAGGATTTAAGTTCATTTAAGAATAAACCTGTCATCTATCATTGTCAAGCGAAATGTTCCAACACAACAAGTTGACTGATAATAACTTGCATTAAAGCCGCTGACGTGATCGGGACAATTAAATTATCGTCGATATGTAACGTAATTGCCTCAACAATCGTCGCCGCTATTGCGCCAATAATCTTCACCCAAAATGAAATACCGGGCACTAACGCCGCTACCACACTACAAGCCAGAAAAAAACTGATCGAACCTTCAAGCGATTTATTTCGATAACGTACCTTGCCCCAGATTCTGCCAATTAAAGCCCCGGCAGTATCGCCTACTATTATGAACGATATCGCCGCCAGCGCGACAGGTTTGTCGAATAAGGCTATTGTTATAATCGATCCTAACAAGATATACGTAGCTCCGGTAAGTTTCTTTTTTTCATGGGGACGGGTCATGATTCCCATGAAACGATATACAAAAATTTTGGCTTTTTCCTGACCGAATAGGCGGATATATTCGACGGCCAGCGCACAGAGCAAGGCGAAGATCAAACAAATCTGAACTATACCGGATCCAAGAAAATAATAACCTATCGGTATAACCAGGGCTCCCATGTGGGTGAGCTTGCGGAACGCCTCACCCACCATGGAGATATTTTCGGGACGATGGTCACTGAATACGGATTCAGCCGGGGTCCCGTCCGCCCGGCCATCCAGAGGTAAAATGACTCTATTTGCCGCCACTTTGTTTGGAAGCGGTTGGCTCAATTTCAATCACCTTTTTCTCGATCGGTTTATACTTAGCGACGAGATTGCTATTCACCTTTATTAAAGCTTCCTTGCGCCATTCAGCAACAATCATATTTTTCTTTGCGGCATCCCGCTGATCTTTTAAAACCTGCCTGATTCCGGGACGCACCTGATCAAGCGTCTTATCCTGTTTTCTTTCAACAAGCTTGATCAGATGATATCCCCATGCGGTTTTTACGGCATGGGAAATTGACCCGACCTTCATCGTATCGGCAACGCTATAAAATTCATCGCCCATGTCTTTGGGGCCAATCTGCCCTAAATTATAAGCTACTTCGCGAATCTCAGGATCTCCGGGATAATATCGTTTGGCCATTTCCTTAAAATCAGCGCCCTTTACCAGAGAATCTCGAACCGCTTCGGCAAGAATCGAATCTGAGAAAATTATATGATATACAGTCAATTTTCTATCAACCGTATATTTATCCTGATGCGAATTAAAATACGCCACTTCTTCCGAATCCGACGGCTGATATTCCTGATCATTAAGGATGCCTGCAAGACGCAATTTCGCCTCGGTAGTTGTATATTCGTTTAAAGCATTCTTGACTTCAGTATTATCGAGATATCCTAATTTCCGCGCGGAATTGCGCAAGATATATGTTGTGCTCAGCATATAGAGCATCTCTTTTTTATCATCGACAGTGAGGGAATCAGCCGGTTTTCTTTTCCAACGTATAAACCGTGGAAGATTTTCGCTAACTACCTTTTGATAAACGGTATCGGTCTTATTAATTATTAAAATCCACGCCCGAGGATTGACCAGGCTGTCATTCAAGGCGATTAGCGAATCGTTATAGACATATTCAGCTTCTTTTTTCAATGAATCCAGATAAGCCTTGGATATATTATTTTCTTCCTCTCGGATTATATCACCATGAATGGTGTTGGTAACCTCGGCGTTAAGCGGCTTTTGAATCTCGGGTGTATGCTCAACAACCTTGATTATTTGATACCCAAGCTTTGAATCTATGGGGCCGACAATAGTCCCTGGCTGAGCGCCGAAAACCAATGTGTCGAATTGGGGTGTAAATCTGCCGCGCCCGAATGATCCCATGTCGCCGCCTTTGCCGGTCGTCTTCTTATCTTCTGAATAAGCGGTTACGAGGGAGTCCCAATTATCACCGGCCACCGCCAATTTCATGACAGCATCGGCTCTCTTCTTGGCGAATGAGTCGGCCTCTTTTATTGCCTTATTTCTTTTCTTTTCAGATTTGACACCGATCGTATCGGGTTTGGGCCGGGCTATTAGTATTTGAAGCGCCTTGACCTGCTCGGGTTCGACATAATTGCTTTTATGGTCTTCGTAATATTTAACTACTCTTGCTGTATCCGCCACCGCTAAAAACGCCTTGGCTGTCACCTGTTTATCGAATAATACCTTAAAAATTGTCTGCGTATTATCGTCAATGCGTTTATGCGAAAAATCCCAATCATTATCGAGAGCGGCCTTGATGCTATCCATACGTATATCAATAAGCTTAGCAATGATCAAACTATCAAGCGTCTGCGATTTAAGGCTATCCTGAGTGACTTCGGGCTCCACTTTATCTTCAAGAGATTTATAAGCGGAATCGTAAGCGGCGTAAGAAATTATTCTGCCATCCACTGTGGCAATCTGGGCATCTGGCCTAATAAGCTTTGAACTTCCAAATAGGCAGGCTACTGTAACCAACGGCAAAACTGATAAGAAAAATTTTTTCATTTTAACCTCTCCATGTCTCTCCATTATCCAAGAAGCATAACTTATTGCCTGAGCATGAATATGTCAATATCAAATGAATGTGACGTCAATGAATTTATGTGATTTGAACTTTTTGGTGTATTTCGAATCATAAGCATATCACGAAACAATATTATTTTACTCATTATCGGCAATCTTGTTCCTCTAAGAACGATAACCGTTGTAAAAATAAAAAAATAATTAAAATTTGACGCTATGATTTAAAATTTAATGGCTAAGGATCCCAAAAATGTATTATCGAGATCGGAATGCTGTCTCAGTGCCATATCTATCGTGAATCTATTGAATCGCAGTCCGGCGCCAAGGGTCAAATTTCCCACATCGGAGCCGATTCTGGCCGCGATTTTGTCGAGATATGACAATTCCAACCCAAAATGGGTATCGATGGAAATTCTGCCGAAATGAGCCTGCGAGGCGTACTGTCTGCCTTCAAATCGGAAGTCAAAATCGGAAAAAAGAGCGCCAGCGAATCGTCCTAACTGCCGATGAAATTTGGTTCCGATCTTAGCCGTGGGATTTACCGATTCCTTATTTCCCGTCGAATAAGATAGCAATGTTGTCGTAATATCCTGAAGATTCAGACCGATATCTGCCCAGTCGGTGATCGAATACAAGGCACCTAAATCGAGCCCGATTCCATACGCGGAATCATCGATAATCTTTCGATAAATCAATTTTGCCGATGCGCCAATTCTAACGTAATTTTTGAATATTTTGCTATATGATAAATAACCGGCATAATCGGCATGGCTGGCTTCCTTGACTTTATAAAAACGCCCAGTTTGGTCGACGCCTGTGACAATAATCCCTCCACCACCAAGCCGGTAAAGCGATACCCCGATAGCGGTACTATCTTCCATTTTGCCGATTGGCCGGGCATACGCTACAAAATCATGACTTAGAAGCCCGCCGAATGTCTCCGAATGCATAAATATGGCCTGCTGACTCCCTATAGCTGAAAGACCTGCGGGATTGTAATATCCTGAAAGCACATCGCCTGATTCGGCTACATAAGCCCCGCCAAGCGCCAGGGGTCTTCCGCCTACTCCAAGATACAGAAATTCACCGGCATACTTGGCAGAGTATGACGGAATTGTAGACGCAATAACTATAAGAATAACTACTAAAATGATTTTTTTCATTGACTTAAATATAATTCACTACTCCAAAGAGTCAACAGTTTACTGCTTTCAGAGGGTTCCATTCATTTCGTACTTGATAATTTGAATTAGACTAATTTGTCAATATATTCGATAGTCCAGGCATTATTGGGAAGGCTGATTCTTGCTATAATAATCCTTATAATTTTGAGTTTTGTAGGCGCCGTCCCCGATATATTTAAGGATTATAATAAATTCGTCGGCCTTTTTATAGCCTGGCAAAGCATTAATCTTTTTACCTTCAGAATCTAAAAATGTATAATTCGGATACCCACTAACTCCGAAGGATTTGGCCAATTTAATACCATCTGTAGGGCCATTCGGCAGGCTGATAGTTTCTTTAGATTCGGCATTAACTTTCACCGCAATATAAGTTTTGTTCATATAATCTATAACTCTTTTGTCAGTAAATGTCTCTTTATCCATTTTCTTGCACCAGCCGCACCAATTGGTATAAAAATCAACAATTACCGTTTTCTTGGCCGCTGCGGCCAATTTCAAACCTTCGTCATATTTATACCACTTAATACCATCGGATTTGGGTGTCTCGTCGGCCACGGCGCATGACGCTAAAATGATAAAAAGAGCTGATATCATTCCAAACCATTTAAATCTGTCTGATTTCATTTTTTCTCCAGTTCTGAAGACAATTATTGTCGTGTTAAAACCAATAATCCCATCCTAAATATCGGGATTTGGCTGAAATTATCAAGTTGTTTTTGATCCAAGACTGCCCAAAAGAAGCATTACTACTACGTTCTGTCCACTATTTAGATCAGGCTTTTCAACCACTTATTTATTTAACGTTTGATAAATCCATCATGTTCCTGTATTAGGGGAGCATGCTTTCCACTAATTACGGACAATCGCCCTGACTAATTTTACATTTTCAGGGCCGATTATATTTTTCAAATTGTTCAATAGCTTCTGGTTTGGATCTATTTTGACTTTGGTGGCCCGGAAGATTACTTGTCTACCGTTTTGACGATAATATATTTTTACTTCGCTCTGGCCGGAATTACTTGAAAGCTCGCCGAATATCTTTTCGGGCAGATCGTTATCGAAATCGTTTTCAAGAGCCAACTTCAGCGTAACCGGGAATTCGCGCGTGGCTGAAGACAATAGAGTAAAATCGTCGCCTTTGATTTTGGGCTTTTCCCCCTCGCGCACCGATGATTGGCCGAATACTATAATCGTATTGCCTTCCTTTAGAAGCAGTCTCCTTTTTTCGATGGCATCGGAAAAGATAAGTACTTCACCTGCTCCGGTATCATCTTCAAGCGTGAGAAGGGCGAATGGTTTGCCTTGGCGGCTGGTCTGAATCTTGACTTTCGTGAGCACTCCGCCGACAGTTACTTTTCGGCCATCGGGAGTTTTTTCGAGCTCGCCTAATTTCAGGTCGATAAAGCAATCAAAAATATCTCTATCCTGATCCAGAGGATGGCCAGAAATCCAGTAGCCCAACGACTCTTTTTCTTTCGCAAGTATTTCCATTTTGGACCAGGGAGCCACGTCCGGTAATTTAGGCTTGGCAATTGAAGTTTGTTCGGAGCCGCCAAATAATGTCGATTGGCCGCTTTCCTTATCTTTCTGTATATTAGAACCGCAGTTAATCGCATTTTCGATTCCCGCCAGCAGGGATGCGCGATGGGACCCGAGCATATCCATCGCGCCAGACATTATCATGCCCTCAATCGTTCGGCGATTGACCGATCGGAGATCGACACGTCCGCAAAATTCAAAAAGGTCGCTAAACGGGCCATCCGCGTTTCTTGATTCAATTATCGAATCGACCGCGCTCTGTCCGACATTCTTTACCGCCGTGAGTCCAAATAAAATCGCCCCCGAATCGACGGAGAAACTCCCATAGCTGCGATTGATATCGGGCGGCTTGATTTCGATATTCATTCGCTTGCACTCGTTTTTGAGTTCCATAATTCGATTGGTATCGGACATTTCGGAGGTCATCAACGCTGCCATATATTCGACAGGGTAATGAACTTTAAGATAGGCGGTTTGATATGCTACAAACGCGTAGCATGCGGAGTGGGCTTTTACAAATCCGTAGCGGCCGAAAGTCTCAATTTGCTCGAAAATCTTTTCCGCTGTTTGAGAGCTGATCTTTCGTTCTTTGGCTCCTTCGATGAACTTGCCTTTTTGCTCAGCCATGACCTCGGCTTGTTTTTTCCCCATAGCCTTGCGGAGAATATCTGCTTCGCCCATAGTGTATCCGCCCAATTCGCGGGCGATCCTGAGCACTTGTTCCTGAAATACGATAACGCCGTATGTTTCCCTGAGTATAGGCTCGAGCATGGGGCTATCGAATTTAATCTGCTTCTTGCCCTTTTTGCATTCGATATAAGTATCGATCATTTTGGCGTCCAACGGACCCGGGCGATATAGAGCGTTCATGACAGTCAGGTCTTCCAGGACATTTGGTTTGAGCTTTTTTAGATATTCTCTCATGCCGGATGATTCAAACTGGAAAACACCAACCGTATCACCGCGAGTAAAAAGCTTATATATCTTTGGATCATCCAATGGAATCTTGTCGATATCTAATTCGATTCCCCTCTTCTTCATCAAATCCAGACAATCATCTATGACTGTAAGAGTTCTCAGGCCAAGAAAATCCATCTTGAGCAGGCCGATAGCCTCAATCCAGCGCATATCATATTGAGTCGTGATTTCATCTTTATTCGATTTGTATAACGGCGCGTAATCCGTGATGGCGCTCGGCGCTATCACAACCCCCGCGGCGTGAGTAGAGGCGTGACGGGATAGCCCTTCAAGCACCTGGGAATAATCGATAAGTGTTTTTATTCGCTCTTCTTCGTCGTACTTCTTTTTGAGCTCCGGCTCCTTTTCAAGCGCCTTTTCGAGCGTCATCTCAATTTCCATTGGAATCAATTTCGCGATAGCGTCAACATCGCTATATGGCAACGACATCACCCGCCCGACATCTCTGACAACCGCCCGTGCCGCCATGCTTCCGAATGTGATAATTTGGGCGACATTCTCCCTGCCATATTTAGCGGTTACATATTCAATCACCTTATCGCGGCCGCGATCGGCGAAATCAATATCAATGTCAGGCATGCTGATTCGTTCGGGATTGAGAAATCGTTCGAAGAGCAGGCCGTAGGCAATCGGGTCGAGATTGGTGATTCCCAGACAATAACTGACAATAGAACCAGCGGCTGATCCTCTTCCCGGGCCGACTCTCACGCCATTGCTTCGAGCGAAATTTATAAAATCCTGGACAATTAGAAAATATCCGGGATATCCCATGCGATTAATTACACTAAGTTCGTAATTTAACCGTTCCTGCAATAACGATGTCACTTCAGGATATCTATTTTTGAGTCCGATCTCGCAAAGATGACGAAGATAATCCTCAAGAGTTGAAAATCCATCCGGTATCGGGAATTTCGGCACCCTATTCTTATATAGATCAATATCAAGACTGCAGGCTTCGGCTATTCGAAGAGTGTTTTCGATCGCTTCGGGTGTGTTTTGGAAAAGATCGATCATCTCCTCGGGCGTCTTGAAATATATTTGATCGGTCGCGTATTTCATTCGGTCGGTATCGACAAGGAATTTGCCGGTCTGGATACATAGCAGGGCGTCATGCGCGGCGGCATGTTCTTTCTTCATGTAATGGCAATCATTGGTGGCTACGAGATTGACTTCCATTCTCGCCGCAATATCCTTGATTGCCGCCGAAACCTTCGCTTCTTCCGGGAGACCGTGATTCTGCAATTCGAGGTAGAAATTATCCTTGCCGAAAATATCGAGATAGCTTCTGACTGATTTTTCGGCGTCATCGAAACGATTATTATGAATATATCGCGCGGCCTCTCCCTGCAGGCAAGCGGAAAGGACCATCAGTCCTTCGCCATGCTGTTTCAACGCTTCCTTGTCGATTCTCGGCTTATGATAGAAACCTTCGGTGTATCCGATTGAGGCTAGTTTGATCAAGTTCTTATAGCCGGTTTCGTTCTTTGCGAGTATTACAAGATGAAATCCGGATTCCGTAAAGCCCTTCATACCCGATTTGGTATGGCGGCTTTCGGGCGCGACATACGCCTCGATGCCAATTATTGGCTTAATTCTATGTTTTCTGGCTTTGATATAAAATTCGATTACTCCGAACATATTGCCGTGGTCGGTAATTGCCAGAGCCGGCATCTTCATTTTCTCGGCGGCATCGAGGATATCATCTATACGGCAGGCGCCATCGAGCAATGAGTATTGCGTGTGGTTATGCAGATGGACAAATTGGGCCAGGCTCATCGACTATCCCCGGGTTGAAGAAAATTATCTATATCATCGCGGCAGGAAAGACAGACCAGATATTCGAATTCCTTATGTACCTGATCAAGCAGTTCCTTTTCCGATAATTCTTTCATTCGCATTTCGATTTCCCTTAACGAATCCCGCATTTCCTTATTTGGAGTAATATTAATGTACCCATCGAAATCCGCCATTATTTCGGCGGAAAAACGATAGCAGGCTCCCCCTTTTTTGATCCTCTTGCCGCAGCGGGCGCACCGTTTTTTTGAAATTTCGTTCACTTGATTATAATAGCAATTTGAATGCTTCAATCAAGGGAAAACGATACGAATCAAAAAATAGAAAGATAATCCCAAATAAAAACTGCTCAGGCTACTTTAAATAGACAAGCTTTACAGTCGAGGATTTATCGCCGCTTTTGGCTCTGGCATAATAAACACCCGAAGCGATATTGGAACCATAGTCATCTTGGGCATTCCAATAAACGCTACCTGATATGGAATTGGTTGTTTCGAAAGTTCTTATTCTTTGTCCAGTAATATTGAATATTTCTATTAGCATTTCATTGCCGCCGGGATTGAAGAAAGATAGCATAGTAGAGGAATTGAATGGATTGGGATATGCCGGATTTAGCTGCATTAAGGATGGGACGTCGTGAGCATCATCTACAATACTTGTCTGGGATTGCGAATATTTAACTACGACTATTTTGCTTCCGTGATTTATTCTATCTCCGCAAGACCCGGTGACGATAATATTATTCTGATTATCGATTGCGATGGCTTCCCCGTTGTCGTCGCCGTTAGTGGGGCCGTTGAAACGTTGCACCCATTCCTGACGGCCTGAGTTATCGTACCTGAGAGTGGCAATATCATAATTGTATAGGTTTGAATTGTCGCTCCCGCCGGTAATATAAGAATTGCCCTGGGAATCAACCGCAATATCAGAAGCAATACTGAAACCCGAAGGAAGGCCGTCATATAGGGAAAACCATTGCAATTCCCCTCCGGTATTATATTTAATTGTATTGTAAACTTCCCTTATTCCCATCCATCCCGATCCCGTGATCAATGTGTTGCCTGCAGCATCGATAGCTATTGCTACTGGCGAACTGATCAATTCACCATCAAGCCTGAAATTGGGATTATATACATCTGACCATTGCAATTCACCGTCAATGTTGTATTTTAGAGTTTGATAATTACAAATCTCTTCATAGAGACCAAGCCCTCCGGCAATATAAACATTGCCTTGAGAGTCTAGAGTTATGCAATGGCCCATACTGCTGTAAGTATCCGGATTTTGGAACATGGCCAGCCATTGCTGCTGACCGCTGGTATTGTATTTGATTGTCGCGATTTTTGGACGGCCATCGGTGCCATGAGTAAATCCGGTAACATAGGAATTGCCATCCGCGTCGACAGCTATTGCCATAGCCCTAGTACTGGCATCGGTATCGCCGAGGTAGCGAACATCCCACTGCAATTCACCGTTGGAATTATACTTAATGGTGATATAATCGAAATCGCCTAGCCCCGTTGACCCCGGTACTGCTCCGGTCAAATAAATATTATTATTGTAGTCCACACCAATTCCGGAAAATTCTATTTCGGAGCTGGCCGGGAGCGGATAAGCAGACACCCACTGTTGTTCACCGTCGGAACTGTATTTTGCCAATATAAATCCACTAATATCATTGCCATTTCTGCTGATACCGCCGACCACAATATTCAGATCCCTATCGAGCTTTATATAATTGCCTTCTTCGGATTGGTGCACAGGACTGTCATAATATCGATACCAGCTTAACTGACCATCGGGACCATATTTCAATGTTACGCAATCAATGCCGCGGCCCGCATCTAATACCGCGGAACCGGTCGCGTATATATTACCTGACTCATCCACCACGACATCGTTTCCGACGCCCGAAGTCCCAATGATTGTTGAGTCAAATATTGACGTCCATTCATCATGTATCTGGGCGCTGGCAACGTTGAATGACAAAACCAATAGCATAGCGCCAAATAAAAATAAATCGCGCAATTTAATTTCAATATTATGCATCATTTCTCCAATCATTAACGGATTATTCAAACGCCAGACTTAGGGAATTTATTATCCAAGCGATGCACATATATTATGAATCCAAAACTAATATTCATGCATATATAATTGTCATATACAGAGCAATTGTCAATGAAAATGTTGATTTATATCTATTTTGGATTTTATGAATTCTGTTTTGGTCTCGATTGAGAAAAGCCCTTGAAGACAAGGAAAATAAAAAGTCCTGAAATAAATCCGCCAATATGAGCCAGATACGCGACCCCGCCTCCCTCTCCGCCGCTTCCAATCTGATAGATAATCTGCAGGAATACCCAATAAACTATTATGACAAACGCCGGTAGCCATATCAATCGTATATAAAATACGATCCAGATCAATGTCAAAACGCGCGCTTTCGGAAACGCTATCAGGTACGCTCCCATGACACCGGCTATCGCCCCCGACGCTCCGATCATTGGGATCTGCGAATACATATCGCCAACCATCTGCGCCAGAAATGCAAACACACCGCAGATCAAATAAAAGAACAAGAATACTATCGGTCCAAGCTTGTCTTCGATATTATTGCCGAAAATCCAGAGAAAAAGCATGTTGCCTGCCAGATGCAGAAACCCGCCATGCAAAAATTGCGAGGTGATTATGGTCGAAAATGCTGTCAATGAGCTTACGCCTGTGAAATCTCCCATTGAGATGATATTTATGGGAATGGCAGCGAAATGCAGTATAAACCGATCATCTCCAAAGCCCAAAATATCTGTATAGAAGAAGACAAGAATATTTAGAGCAATTATCGCGATAGTTATAAATGGAATCCGCTGGGTGGGATTATCATCTTTTAAGGGTATCAATTAGTATTTTCCCATAATGGTAAAGATGGCGCTTTTCGTGACCGAATTCCCCTGATTATCGATCGCATTGATGACAAGCTTGTGCTTACCGGGACCTAACGGACTTCGAACCTGGTATCTGAATATTTTCGTATTGAGATCATAATCGGCCGGGACCCAGATATTATCGATTGTCATCTCGATCCCATCATCGAGCGCCAGGCCGGAAAGATTATCCGATATTTTACACGAAAGAATCGGCTTACCTGACTTAATAAAACCATTGGGACGAATATCAGAAATCGATGGAGCATCATTGTCCTCAAGCAATGCAATCCTTCCTAAGCCAATTGCGCCGATCTGCGGGTTGCCATTATCCAGTCTGCCGATAAATCCCCAGCTATCGGTTCCTATAGATTGGCCATAGGCGGAGATTTTTCTGCCGCTAAGCCGTAATTTGTCGATATCGAATACCATTGCTAATTGCGACTTTACGGCAAGCAGGTAGGGTTCGATATCGTAAACCACGGAATTGACGCCATAGATTTTTTCCGTTTGTCCATTTGTAGGATAAATATAATCAGGGTAAAATGCGGAGGAACTGTTTGATATTATCTTCAATGTCGAATCCGGCGAATATCCGAAAGTTTTTTCGCCCCGATAGATCGGCAGAAGATTTACCTGAGTATCGATTAACGCTTTATCTTTATCTCTAATAGTAAAATTTATTGGACCGCTTAGTTTTAAATTCAGCAATTCCATCGCATACTTGTTCGGTCCAATCGAATACATTTCTGACGATTGCTGTTGACCATTATACAAATAGGATATGGTTGGTATAATCTCGGAATGGCTGTCGCTATATTCAATTCTAAGTTTATCCGGCGATCCGGTCAGGCATAATTTGCTCGAGTTGGGATTTTCAGAAAAATAAATCCATGGCGATGATTTACCGGCGATATTGAAATATCGCAAGCGATAATCGCGATAGCGACTTTTGGAATTCATGCTGACACTATAATATCGAGTAACGTCATTTTTGGTCATAGTGGAAATCGATTTATTTGAAATAGGAATATACTTCTTGGCAATTGAATCCCTATATTCTATTCCGACATTAGCCATCGACGCATCGGTCGCGAAATTGATATCGATTATATCTCCCCTGCGGAGATACGAAACATCCTGACGCCTGATTTTGGCCAATTCGGGGGTTTTGACATAGAAGCTCAGTTTTGATTTATTCCCAATTTCATCATATGCGGTTATCGTGACTGTCCTGGTCGTTCCCCCGATAAATGCCGGTGCGATAACTCCGGCATCTGATGGCAATCCATTCCAGAAAAATTGATCATTGCCGGGCGGAACATAGAGACGATAAAATATATCCTTATCGACATCTGACTTTTCGGTACCACTTATCATCAAGCCCAATTCTTGATCGCGAATATATCTGATCTGGTTAGTGGTTTCATAGGAAATGCTATCGGAATCCATTACAAATATCAGGCTGTCATCTATAGAAAGTTCAAGTTTAAAAAAGCTATATATAAATCCTGAACCGTTAATCCTGTCGCCGCCAGAGATTGCCAGTGCCATTATTTCATCACTGATTATGGTATCCCTGATAGCATATTCCCCTTTCGAGAAACCTCGATCAACGGGAATAAACTCAATATGGCAGGGGTCGCCCGGATTAAAATTACTATCATACGAACGAATCGCCAGCTTCTCGAAAAACGCAGGCGTTCGGTCCGGTAACGTAAATCCGAATTCGAGCGGATTCAAGGGACGGTTATTGGCTGACCGAATTTCAAAATGCAGATGAGGTGTGCTTCCGCCTGAATCGCCGGTGTAGCCGATCATTTGGCCCTTTTTTACGGGGAATTCATTCGATTTAAAAAATAGATCCTGTCGGTATTTTTGTTTTTCCATCTGGGTTGAACGGATTCTGTCTTCAAGCTTTTCACCGAACCCTGAAAGATGGGCGTAGACCGCAATTCGGCCGTCATTTGTTTGCAGATAAAGAGCCTTCCCGTAACCCCTGAATGAGACTCCGGCACGATAGATAAAACCATCATCGATTGCGTAAATACTAAGGCCGGTCTTCCCCTGAGTTCTGATATCGAGCCCCGCATGGAAATGACCATTGCGGAAATCGCAGAATTTCGAGGTTAATTCAGGCGTGATTTTCAACGGCCAAGAATAATTATCAGCCGCTCTGAGCGGGATAAGCCAATAGAATTGCAAGGATAATTGATTTTAACATAAATTTCTTCATTCAGTGAAAGTAAAATAGAAGCAGCCAATCGTCAATCGTTTTAGTCAATTATATTTTATCTTTCATCTATTTGAATCTCTCGCAAAAGAAATTGATTATTTAGCTTGATTCAAAAATGCATTTTTATTTAATATGCCGATGGTTAGAATCATGTATTCAGGGTTTCTATTATTATGATGACCTCTGAATAATAATTAACGATAAAAATCTGGATGAAATTATGGAAATGAAAAGGCAAAAGAGAAAATTCACCGATGGCGAGGGGCTGGAACCGTTAGAGCCGATAGACATTTCCAAAATAGATGATTTTGATGATGCCTTAACCGCCATGGAAAAGACATCGTTCAATGGCCGTCAAATGGGCGAAGCCGCTAAGATACTGACCGGAATGTTCACCGACCCGAAGGACCTGACCGTACTTACACTGAGTGGCGCCATGACTGTCGCCAAGCAGGGCTTGATTATCTGCGATCTGATTGATAAAAAATTAGTCGATGCCGTAGTCAGCACCGGGGCATTGATTACGCATGGCCTGACCGAAGGCTTGAAAAGAAGCCATTTCAAAGCGCCTGTAAAGGATGATGCCGATTTATACAATGAAGGCATGTGCCGGGTTTATGACACGATCGAACTCGAAACGTCGTTTGAACATCTGCAAAGAACCATGGCGAAATATTTCGATCGCTTATTCCCAGCTCTCGATGGCAAAACTCCGCCGGCGGGCTCGGCCGATTATCTAAATCGCCTCGGGCAGATTTTATTGGAGATTCATCCCGACCAAAGAAGCATCCTGGCATCCGCATATAAGGCAGGGATCCCGGTATATATGCCGGCATTTACCGATTGCGAAATGAGCCTCGATCTCTTGTTGCGAAAATTAAGGACAAGTGAAGGCTTCATGAAGAAGCCATTCGATGAAGTCTTCGTGCCGCCATTCAATCCCTTTGTCGACGTCTTCGATTTTGCCAAACGCGTGCATAATCACGATGGCACATTGAGCATATTTACAGTAGGTGGAGGCGTTCCGCGCAACTGGGCACAGCAGATCACGCCATTCTTCGATATCATGTATCTCGAAGAGCTACCCGTAGTACCCAAGAAATATTCTCGTGGTGTCAGAATCTGCCCGGAACCTGATCATTGGGGTGGATTGTCAGGATGTTCGTATAAGGAAGGTGTGTCCTGGGCGAAATTTGTCCCCGAATCCGAGGGCGGAGCTTACGCGGAAATCAAGGACGACGCTACGGTTGTGTTGCCGTTTCTAATTAAAGGCGTCTTGCAGAGAATCGAGAAAATGAAGAAGCGCAAATAATATCTATGAGAATAGCCTATTTTACAGAATCCTTGCCTCCAGTTATGGATGGTGTCAGCGGAACGATGTCCTATCTTCATCGGTCATTATTATCCGAAAACATTGACCATATCTTTTTCTCACCATTCGCGCCAGATCCGCAAAAATGGGCTGGCAATGTAGTCAAAATTACGTCTATCCCGTTCCCATTATATCGTTATTACAGGCTTAGCCTGCCGGCGTTCCATGATTTAAGAACATTCGTCGAGAAATTTCATCCAGACCTTATTCATATAGTCAGCCCGTTCTTGCTCGGCATGAGCGCTTATAAGCTTGCTGCGGAATGCGGCGTTCCAGTTGTTAATTCATATCATACCAGCTATGTCTCATATTTGAAATATTATGGATTTGGATGGATGGAAAATCGCGGCTGGCAATATATGAAGTGGTTCTACAACCGTGGCGCGATGAGCCTGGTGCCATCCAATGCCACTATCGCCGAATTAGACGGCAGGGGTTTCAAAAATTTGGCGCTCTGGGAACGGGGCATTGATGTCAGCCGTTTCTCGCCTCGATTTAAAGATTATTCTCTGAGAAAATATTGGTCGCCGGACGGCAGACCTATCGCGCTTTTTGTGGGACGGTTGGTGCGCGAAAAAGATATCGATATTTTGATACGGGCTTATTGGATTCTCAAAGAGAGAAATATACCTTTTAAATTAGTGTTCGTGGGCGATGGCCCGATGCGCGATGAGATCGCAAAGGCATTGCCCGACTGCGTTCTCGCTGGATTTCTTAGCGGCACTGATTTATCTTGTGCTTACGCATCGGCGGATATGTTTGTATTCCCGTCAACAACGGAAACATTCGGCAACGTAATTATCGAAGCCGGAGCATCGGGAATACCGTCTGTAGGAGCATCTGAAGGCGGCGTGAAAAATCTGATCGTCAATGGTGAAACAGGTTATCTGGCCCGTCCACATGATCCGGTCGATTTCGCTATGAAAATGGAATTCCTTCTGAAATATAGTAATCTCAGAGAGCAATTTGCGATCAATGCGCTGAAATTCGCCCTATCCAAGAGTTGGGAGAATATCAATAAGGGACTATTGAAAAATTACGAATCGATAATCCGCCAGAAGCAAGACGCTAAAATCGTGAATAGCCGCCTGGAAGGCATATCTTCAGTTAGAGTCGTATCCAATGTAGAAAAATCCAACTGATTTATTCCGTTGATATTTTGTATTCGAATTCTTAAGATGACATTCAATATAGATTGAGCTGGCCTGCGAGGTTCGAAGGATAATTTTGCCTTATATGATTCTAAATACAGATCGAGTCAACGGCGAATGGCGGTCGGCCGGAACTATCCAAAGCATTACTTCGATTGAAAATAGCTGGCAAAATGAAAAATTGCTTTTTCTAATACGAAAAAATCCCGATAGCGTTGGCGGAGTACAGCGGCACAGCGCTAGATTATGCGAAGGATTAGCAGGCAAATTTGATATAGAGAAGGTGACCTGGCGCGGACCGGAATGGGCGGCGCCGCTTTATTTTTCTAAATTTTATAGAAAATCTATACCTAACAGCGCCAGATTAATTCATTGCGATGATGCCGTGACATCGCTGATCGGTTCAAGAATAAAGACTAAAACTGGAAAGAAAGTTGTCGCGACAGTTCATGGCCTCGATGTCATTCTGCCGATTCAATGGTATAGAAAACAACTCAAGAAATCATTAGATGCTATTGATAAGATAGTCTGCGTAAGCCATGGCTACCGCGCGAGAAGTCCAAAAACTTGAAATCAACTCAGACAAAATTGAAGTTAATCCCGAATGCGGCTGAAAATATTTCGGCGACCACAATTAGAAATGATGACCTCTACATTAGAATTGAAAAGATCATTGGATTAAATCTCCGCGGCAAAAAAGTACTTCTCAGCCTCGGAAGACCATTGAAGCGGAAAGGATTCGACCAATTTATCTCCAATGTTTTCATTAATCTGCCCGATGATTATGTCTATATCGTAGCGGGACCAAAACCCAAACCGCCATCGTGGATAAACCCGTTACGGCCAATTATGGGTAAAAAGAATACGCACCTACTGATGATGGCATCGGGCGGCTACACAGCGCATGATGATCTGGTGAGGCTGAGCCAGCATCCGAGAGTATTTTATCTCAACGGAGTTTCAGAAGAGTTGCGCAATGATCTATTCGCCGTCAGCGATCTTTTTATAATGCCCAATAGAACTATTGAAGGCGATATGGAGGGGTTCGGCATAGTGGCGTTGGAGGCGGCCATACGAGGTATCCCGGTTATCGCCACTGGAATCGAGGGCATAACTGACGCGGTCATCGATGGCCAAGAATGGCTATTGTGTTCCGGAAGGAGACTATTCCGGAATGGCTAATCAAATAAGATCGCTTCTGGATAATCCCGAATCATTGGCGACTCTGGGGAAAAATGCCAGGGAGTTTACTCAAAGGCAATTTGCAATCGAAAAAATCTCCAGCCAATATGAAAAAGTCTTCTTGGAGCTTTTGAAAATATAATTGAGATAAATTAGATACCAAGCCATGGATGAAAATCATAATCAGAAAAACAATATCTCCAACGGTGATTTAGTCCAACGATTCATCAAGCCATTGGTTATAATTGTCCCATTGGCGATCGCTGGAAATATTATCTATATCCTGGTAGCGAGCAAACCCGGGCTTTTCAAAGATTTGGGCGGATTTAATATCGGATACCTGTTGTTGGCGGCTATAATGGTATTCGTACCCTGGTTCGCTCATTCGGGACGAATGCTCCTATGGAATAGGATTTTCAAAAGAGAATTGAGACCCAATCAGGCGCTATCAACGGCGATCGGTTCGGATTTAGGCGCCGCATTGACCCCGACCGCGATTGGCGGGAGCTATATCAAATTGGCCATGTTAATCAAATACGGATTTTCGCCGGGCGAAGCTACTTTGGTCACAATAATCGGAACCATTGAGGACGGTATCTTTTTCGCAATTGCGATTCCCGTCGCGATAATATTTAGCGGCGCATGGAATAACCCATATGTCGCAACTGCCATAAAAAGTCTTATTTCTCATTGGCCATTGGTGGTGGCTATTATTCTGATTTTATCCTTAGCGACTATATTGATAGGCAGACTAAAAAGCTGGAAGCGGCAAACCGATGGAATCGATCGGCAAACTGTATCGATTTCACTTATGTCCAGATTCAAGAGCTATATTAGCCGTTATAAGGACGATTTTAAAACCGCGATTAAATTTGCCTCTTACAACGGCAAAGGAACATTTTTTCTCTGCATAGTAGTGGCGGGCATTGGCTGGTGTTGCCGTTACGGGGCAATAAGCGCCCTCGTGCTCGGCCTTGGTTATCCAGTAGACCCGATTCTATTCTTCCTGATGCAATGGGTGGTATTCACGGCAATGACTCTGATACCGACACCGGGAGCAATCGGCGGCGCCGAGGCGGCATTTGGAATAGTATATAACAGCATATTGCCATTCTCGATAATACCGCTCCTCACAGGAATCTGGCGTTTCTTCACCTTTTATCTTCCCATATCCGCCGGAGCGATTATATTGGCGCTTATGGGAATAAAATCATTAGGCTTGAAGAAAGCCCCAAATGAGCCCGAAATCGAGGAGATCAAAGCGTGAAAATCTGTGTCATAGGGACCGGGTATGTCGGACTGGTCGCGGGCGCCGGCCTTGCTGATTTCGGCAATGACGTGGTCTGTATCGATAAGGATCAGGATCGGATCAATCTTTTAAATGGCGGCGGCAATCCAATATATGAGATCGGCCTCTCCGACCTGATGAAACGAAATATCGAAAAGGGAAGACTAAAATTTTCGAGCGATTTGGGGCAGGCTGTCGAAAATAGCCTCGTAGTATTTTTGACAGTTGGCACTCCAGAGGGGAATAACGGCGATCCTGATCTTTCGGATATGCTTGATGTCGCCTCCGAGATTGGACGATATATCAATGATTATAAAGTCATTGCGATAAAATCGACAGTGCCCGTGGGGACTCATAAGCTGATAAGCGAGAAAATCAGGTCGGTTACTAATGCAGATTTCGATATAGTATCGAATCCTGAATTCCTGCGAGAGGGTTCGGCAGTCAATGATTTTCTATTGCCCAATAGAATCGTAATCGGGATTTCATCAGACAAAGCAAAAGAGATTATGAAGGAAGTTTATCGAGGCTTATATTTAATCGAAACCCCGATGATAATTACGGATAATAATACGGCCGAAATAATCAAATACGCTGCCAATTGTTTTCTGGCCGCCAAAATATCATTCATCAACGAGATGGCACAGCTTTGCGATTATTTCGGCGCCGATGTTGTCACCGTCGCCAAGGCTGTCGGTATGGATGGCAGAATCGGCCCGAAATTCCTGCACCCGTCGCCCGGATTCGGTGGGTCGTGTCTGCCCAAGGATATCGCGGCCTTGAATTCAATCGGCGAAAAGGCTGGCGTGGATATGCAGATTCCCAAAGCAATAAAAAAGATCAATATCCGTCAACGCGAATTGGTGGTCGAAAAGGCCCGCAAATTGCTTGGAACCCTTAACGGAAAAAAGATCGGCCTGCTGGGGCTGGCCTTCAAAAGCAATACAGATGATATTCGTAATTCACCGTCACAATATATTGCCAAGATGCTTCTCGCCCAAAAGGCTAATATTACAGCATATGACCCGTTGGCCTCGGATAATTTCAAAAAAATCTTTCCTCAAATAGCATACGCGGATAATCCTTATTCCGCATGCAATGATGCCGATATCGCGATTTTAATGACCGAATGGAATGAATTCCGCGAATTAGATTTAGTCCGGCTGAAAAAGGCGATGAAGGGCGACGCGTTACTGGATACGCGCAATATCTATTTGCCTGAACAGGCTCGCAAGGCGGGCTTCCGATATATCGGTTTCGGTAGAAGCTAATTGCTTCCTCCACCCTAAATTACTATATTTGATTCATCGATGATAATTCAAGGCAACAAGAGCCTCTTGGACGGCAATTTGGCTGTCGTGCTCAATAGCAGCCAATCAAAGACTCCCTGCGGCGATGATACCTGGATTAAGGCGACGTCGCATGCCATTTCGGAATTGGTCAATGAAGGTCATACTATTATCACAAGCCTTGATATGATAACCTGGGAATTGGCTGTCTATCTAACCGCGACCAACAAGGGCAAACAGATTATCATAAGCCCGATCTTCGATGACAAAAATGGGCTGGATGTATATAATCAAGCAATTCTCGAATTCAATCTCGATCCTGCCAAAACCGCCATGGTTTTTATAAAGCCGGACGAACATTCCAGATCGCCGAAATCCAATTGGGCCAAGAGAGACAAAGCGGCATTCGAATTGGCAAATTTAATTACGCCGATATCTATAAGGCCCAGAGGCAGATTAGAAGGCCTCCTGAATGATTGCGGCATATCCACGAAAATCGAGTCTAAATGGAAAATCGAATATTCGAGATCTATTTATCAGCCTCCGAAATATAAATTTAACAATAACCCTGACGCCTTTGGATCGTGGGATTACCTAGTTCATTGGACCAAAACCTGTCATGGCCCGTGGCCGAATGAAAAATCATCTGCCTTCTATAAAAGGCTTTTGGAATCTGGAATGCAATATCCGGGGAATGGGTTAGAAACACTTCTAAATATAATCAAGAATAAGATGATTTATGGCTCATCGGAAAAAATCCGCGATGGCATATCTGTGGTAGGATTCAGTGAAGTCAAACCCGATGAGATGACAAGGCAGATTAGATGGCGGCATAATAGAGTCAATTACAATTTCGAGCCTTATGGAGTTGCGATTCGAAAAACCGCAGCCACCCAACTTGGAATCAAGCCGGTAATCTACGGGACATCCGACGATTACAATGATCTTCCCGAATCTGAAAAACCGTTCTTCCAGAATAAGGGCGAAAAAAATGTAGATTGGAGCTACGAAAGAGAATGGCGACACCTGGGTGACTTGGATTTGAATAAGATTGAACCGAAAAATCTGGCCTTATTGGTTTGGAATAAAGAGGAAAAAACCAGGCTGATGAATCAAACACAGTTGTCGATTTTTAATCTTTGCTGAATTCAGCCTTTATACATTCTGGTAATTCTCTTTTTTCTTCTCTTTGAGGAAATTCGCCAATCTCTTATCCATATTATTAATATGATCGTCAATCCATTTGCCCATTAAAATGATAGTGTCGTTGACAGCACTGATAGTCGCGCCATTTTCCTCAAGTTTTTTCTTATGTTCGATAAAAGTTTTCAGAAATTGCTCGTGATGTGCCTTATGGATTTCATATTCGGGATAGGAATATTGTCTCTGAAATGCTTCTTCATCGGCGAAATGCTCCAACACATAGTTGCCCAAAAACATATATGCTTTAAAAAGCTCAGCTCTTCCCTGCCCCTTTTTGCAGGCTTCATGAAAAAGCGCAATTCTATTAAAAAGCTCTTTATGTTGAGTATCTATTACCGCATTTCCAGTCAGCAAATCGTCATTCCATTTTAGGTCCATATTATCCCCGTCGCATAAATTCAATCTTTTACCATAGTATCGGTAAAATTGAATACTCAAGCAGCCAACGAGCTTTTTGGCGTCCAAAATGCTTACTTTTGAAACACGATGAAGTTGAATTTAACTATTGCAACTGATAAGCCTGGTTCAAGAATAAAAAAATGGCTATTTTAGAGACATATTTTGGCTTCGCAATGGTGGATATTTTTATTGACAACCATAGCCAATATAAATATGATGTCGAGTCATGTTTATCCAAATGGCAGGGGGTTCAAAGGTATTTGGGGAGCAAAGGGAAATTATCATCCACGCCAACTTAATTTAATGAAAATAGGGAAAATAAATATAATATCAATCGTCTTTTGACAAAAAGGACAGGAGTTTAAAATTATGCAGGAATTGATTTTATTGGTCATTGCAATCAGTATAGCCGGGCTTGCGTTCGCCTATTATCTCAGTCGATGGGTACTCAAGCACAGTACCGGTAGCGAGGCGATGCAAAAAATCTCGAATGCTATCAAAGCCGGTGCCGAGGCGTTCCTGAGAAGACAAAACCGCACTATTTTGTTGCTGGCGTTGGTCTTGGCGGCGTTGCTGTTTATCGGCTACGGTTTTATTCGAAGCCACCGGGACTTCGATCCTGTCGGCAGCTCGCTGGAACTGGCAACATGGATTACGATATCATTTGTATTCGGGGCGTTATGCTCGGTCTTCGCGGGCTATGTCGGAATGTGGATTTCGATACGAAGCAATATCAGAACCGCCCATGCGGCCTTATCGAGCCTGAATGACGCCTTGCGTATCGCCCTTCGCGGCGGCGCGGTATCGGGGTTATTGGTTGTTTCGATGAGCTTGCTGGGAGTATCGGGCTTATATGCTCTTGTTCATTGGATAAGCGCAATCGAGCCAACCAAAATACCGCTTTTGATTGTCGGCTATGGATTCGGCGCGTCATTTGTAGCGCTATTTGCCCAGCTTGGCGGCGGTATTTATACCAAGGCCGCTGATGTTGGAGCCGATCTCGTGGGTAAAGTCGAAGCTGGTATCCCTGAAGACGATCCTCGCAACCCTGCTGTAATTGCAGATTTAGTCGGTGATAATGTCGGCGATTGCGCCGGTCGTGGAGCCGATCTATTTGAGTCGACCGCTGCCGAAAATATCGGCGCAATGATATTGGGCGCGTCGCTTGCGGCAACAGCCCAGAAGGCGAGCATGGAATTCTCGTGGGGCATAATCGGGGTGATCATGTTCCCATTGGTAGCGCGCGCATTTGGAATCATAGCCTCGATCGTTGGTATCATGTTTGTTAAATTGGACAAGCAGGAGAAAATGGATCCGATGACAGCCTTGAACCGCGGCTATTATGTAGCGGTTATCCTGGCGATGATAGCCTTCGGCGGCGCGACCTATTGGCTTTTGAATAGCCCGCAAGCTCCGCAGGCATGGTGGCATTTCTTCTTATGCGGCATCATGGGAGTGCTGACATCGGTGGCATTTGTTTATATAACACAATACTACACCGAATATAAATACCGTCCAGTCAAATCGATTGCGGAGGCTTCGCAGACTGGCCCGGCGACCAATATTATATCAGGCATAGCGGTCGGTTTCGAATGCACCGCCTATCCGACATTGGTCATGGGCGCGGCGCTTCTGGCATCATATTTTCTCGGACAATCGAGCGGCCTTCCCAACGCCGGGACTTTTCGGCACAGCGGTAGCCACCATGGGAATGCTCGCGACCGCGGCCTATATATTGGCAATGGATACATTCGGGCCTATAACAGATAACGCCGGCGGCATCGTGGAGATGTCACAACAGCCGGAAGAGATTCGCAAGAAAACCGACAGACTGGATTCTGTTGGTAACACTACCAAGGCGTTGACAAAAGGCTATGCCATCGGCTCGGCGGCGTTGGCGGCATTTTTGTTATTCCAGGCTTACATGGATGAGGTCAAGCAGTACGCCGGACTGGACAGCGGATTTATCTTCAATGTCGATCTGTCGAAACCGGTCGTGTTTGTCGGCGCGTTATTAGGCGCGATGCTGGTGTTCTTGTTCACATCGATGGCGATACGCGCGGTCGGCAAGGCGGCTCAGGCGATTATCGCCGAAGTTCGCAGACAGTACGCGTCATTGCCGCGCGAGAATGATATGATTCAGTTCCCCAAGAATTTCGAACCGGATTACGGCACCTGTGTTGATATTGTTACAAAGGCGGCGTTAAGGCAGATGATATTGCCGGGCTTGCTGGTAGTTCTGACTCCGATTATAGTCGGCACAGTCTTCAAAATCTTCATCACACC
The DNA here is from genome assembly GCA_963817915.1 of uncultured candidate division Zixibacteria bacterium. Taxonomy (GTDB): domain Bacteria; phylum Zixibacteria; class MSB-5A5; order UBA10806; family UBA10806; genus CAWFQL01. The sequence continues at coordinate 38,557 of CAWFQL010000012.1, read as the reverse complement.
GGAAGACCCGCTGATTGCCGCTCAATCGGTGGCGGCGTTATTGATGGTCGGTACGATTGCCGGAATTCTTCTGGCGCTCATGCTAAATAATGGCGGCGGAGCCTGGGACAATGCCAAAAAGTATATCGAATCCGGCGCCTATGGCGGCAAGTATATAACAGGCCCGGACGGTAAAAAGATCAAGAATCCGACTCACAGCGCGGCGGTGGTCGGCGATACGGTCGGCGATCCCTTCAAGGATACGGCGGGGCCGTCATTACATGTCTTGATAAAACTGCTATCGACTATAACATTGGTCTTAGCGCCGCTGTTTATCTAATCGACTTCTAAATTGTTATCGCAGGGGCGAGGCTACTCGCCCTTTTTTTATTTTATTTATTAATTGAAACAAATGATATTCGGGAGTATAATATGACATTAGTTTAATTGTTTAGATCGTTTCGGCCAGGATCGATTGGGAAAAAGGGACTAATATGAAAAGGATTAGATTTGGGGTACTATTTATATTAATGTTACTTGCGGGCGATTCATGGGCACAAGAATATTACGTCAATGTATATGACACCACGAGGGGATCATCCGGGTTCTATGAAATAAAAACTAAATTCGTCAATTTAGAAACGAAAGCTATTACAGATGAATTTATTTTAGTCGATGAGGGTGAGATTATTAACACCATACCCATTGATTTTGCGATTTATGGCGATACAGTATTAATAACAGCCATTGTCAGTAAATGTATCTGCAAAAACACGTCGGCTGGTGATTACAATACCAATTTATCGATAATAAATCTGCGAACCAGACAATTATCGCATCAATACGACTTGCCCGGACAGTTAATAATAGATTTCAGGAAAAATGCCAAAACCGAATTATTCGTCGAGAGAATATATCAAATTGGAGACAGCAGCTCATCCTTAGACGGAATATACAATCTCAATTCTGATTTCAATTTGAATAAAATACGTCAAGTGGTTCCCGGTTATTTTCCGGGATCCTATAAGGGATTAACGCCAAACAGCTTTTCTATATTAATTGGAAATGAACTATATTATGACATAGTAGATAATGATTTCATTATTGTCAAATTAGACGGATTTCGAGATATGTATGTCGATAGCCTTATATTCCATAACTATGACAGTGCAAACCAAGTTTTCGCAGTTAAGGATAGTCTGCTTTATGTATTTGCGCTTAATTATGAAACTCATTTGGACTGGCCATTCAACAAAGGCTATGGGGATGAATGGATAGACAATCACGTTAATATCTACAATATAACGGATTTCACACTAAGAGATTCGTTGTCCGTCCCAGATTATCCAAGAGGCGATTTCATAAATGGTAAGACAGGAGTCGCCGATGTCATGGGACCATTTATTGTTTATTTTTTTGGTGATTCAAACGATATAAGTCAGTTATACCCCGCCATGCTTTTCATCTTTGACACCCGCACAAACGAGGCCACCTGGCTCCGCGTAGGCTGGAGTAAGGACGAATGATCGGGGATGGCAATGACCAAAATTATTCCGTTACTTTCAGAAGGGATTCATTAGCAGTCGTCGGAGGGTTGCTTACTATAGAAGCCAAAGGAAGGTTCACGACATTTTGGGGGTTGGATGGAAGTTTCGACGTCACTACAGATACTTTGGGGACAAATGGCGATACAATCCAAACGAAGAGAATTTTGATTGACCAAGATCCATCTAATAGCTTATTCGCTGACTCTCTAAAAAGAGATAGAATTAGAGCATTAGCATGGAAGGAGGCGGCAGGATTCATTCCCTATCCCCCGCACCAACATGGTTATTATCAATGGAATCATTATTGGCCTGATACCAAGACGCCTTGTGAGAATGGAGTGAGCACGGCAACCGGAATAATGCAGATTATGAGAAAATGGTGGCATGCATACTTTGCCGCTATACCACGCATACCCGCTGATACTGGCTATGTTCGGGCAACTTGGGACAGTTTAGCCTGGAATTGGCAAGCTCTCATTAGGAATGGCAAATTCATCCATGATGTATATTTGCCAAATAGATTCATGTCAACGCAAAAATTATTTCCAGATTCATGCCCTTTCGCTGACTGCGATACTTTCCCAAGCAAAAAGAATAAGGAAGATTTAAAGGCTTATGGGTATTATACAAATGAAACAATGATGGCACAAATTTTAAGTGATGCAGACTGGAAGACTAAAATCGGGACAACCCCACCACCAACTAAAGAGGCGGAATATGTTCAAGATATCAGAAAATACACGTACCGTAAACCTTGGCGATAGCAATTTACAAAGAAGTAGAATTCTGGCGCTAGCTGTCGTCATATTAATTGCTTTTCCGATTGGATTGGCAGCCCAATACTATTATGTCAATGTATATGATAATCCTACAGAAGATAATCTTGCAGATATCTATATCAAATCGGTGGATTTGAATACTCATTCGATTCATGAATCGGTAAGATTGGCTAATAGAGGTAACATTTGGTTTAAAAAGCCTGCGATAATATCCCTGCGTAATCGGGATTTTTTAATCACGATGAGCGAATATGGTGCAGTCGGAAGAAATACGATGTCTGGAAACCGATATAAAGCTTTTTATTCGGTTTTGCGTGCAGATGCTGGCCATTTATCTTTATTGCGAAGTGATAGTGTTTCAGGTGCCATTATTAATATTTTTAGGCAATATCAGGGAGAGCAAGGTTTCAGATTCGGATTAAGAAGCGATCGCGATTCAACTGCTCTTTTGCCTTTCGGTCTATACAACATTGATGATGGCCTTAATTTTAGGCTTCGCAACCGACTCGACTCATTTGACGAGCCAGGACTCATACGTTATATAGATTCTCATGAATTCCTCATTAGGGTTCCAAATGATTCTATTAATCGCCTATATTACACTATTTTTAATGATTCTCAATGGTGGCTTGTTAAGTTAAATAGCGGTCTCTCGTCTATTATTGATTCCATACAACTTAGGCCTCAGAGAGGAGCAAATACAGTTTTCGCTTATCACCCAGCGCGAAACAAGTTCTACTGCTTGCAAGTCAACTACGAATTACATGGAGCAAGTATAGATTCTGTTTACAAAAGACGGGAGGAATTTCACATTGAACCTAAAGTGATTGTCATCGATCCCGAAACTCTCGCAATACTGGAGCAACATCCCATAAGCGATTATCCAGAAGGAAATTATCCCGGTTATGACGACGGATTGGCAGACGTTGTCGGTGATTTCATTGTTTACTATTTTTTTCAGGAAGAAAATACTGAATATTTTTCTCCTGCCATGTTGCTTATCTTCGACACTCGCAACAACGAAGCTACCTGGCTAAGAGTAGGATGGAGGTAGAAATGAAAAGATATCTAATTATAATATTATTCTTGGTAGCAGGTATGGCATCGGCGGATCCGATAATTGAAACTACCGATTTTCTGAATACCGTCGGTCCGCCAAGGTTGACGTGGGATTATGTCACCGAAAAGATAGGCGATTCGCTGATTTTATTCAGCCAGCCGTCGGGCGGTGCGCTCTTAAGACTGAATAAAGGAAACTACGAAGAGAGGAAATATCTCTTTTGCGATGCCCCGCTTCACAGGATCATTATATTTACTCTAAAGGATTCAGCAGGTGTCTCCTGGCCAACTGACATTAATACCTATGGCAAAAACCTAATTCCCCCCACAATCTCTTTCGGTTCCGAGGATACGCTTCAGTTTTTTCCCAACTATCGCGACTCGGTTGAATGTTTCAATCATCCTGTCGACATCGCGGTAACCTCGGCTGGGAGGTTTTACAACTCGGAATTGGATTTCATTTATGTTTTGGACCGGCAGAACCAGAGAATTGTAAAATTGAAATACGATATTACTCTTGATTCTTTGATTTGGCTGAATTCTTTCGGGCAGAATATTTTGCGTTTTCCGACGGCGATAGAAGTGACAAACTACGGCGACATCGGTTATCCAGGTTTTGACATTCTTGTCACCGATGGTTTCATCCCGGCAATAATCAAATTTTCTTCTGCCGGCGTAATTAAGGCTCAATTTGCGGGAAGAGGCGAGAGTATGGGGGCTCTCGGTTACCCCACAGGAATTACTGCCGCATCTACGCTGAATTGGCCTAATAGATTTTATGTCACAGATTCGAAAAACCACAGAGTCGTCAGATACTATTCGGAATCATCAGGACCTATCTATGCCGAAAGACAATATACATTTCCTATGACTCCATATCCATACATCGCCGCCATCGACGCTGATAGCTATGATAATATCTACATTCTCGACGAATTCAATCACCACATTACAGTTATCGCCCCGAACCTCGATAGAATAATATCGATCTATGGGGAACAGGGATACGGGCCGGGTCAATTCGATTATCCGTCGGATATCTATATCGACAGCGATGAAATGAATATATGCGAGCTATGGGCCGATTCATCCGGAATACAGTCATTTAGAATTATCTTCGGCACAGGCAAATTAGAACCGGCGATGCTCCCGCAGAAATTCAACCTATACCAAAATTATCCTAATCCATTCAATTCCCATACGACTATCATGTTCGATATCGCCGAACCCGGCAACGTCGAACTGGTCATATACAATATCCTGGGACAGAAAATTAATACGTTGATCGATCAACAAATGCAGCCGGGAACACATCGATTTATTTGGGATGGAAAAAACAAGGCTGGAAACTCGATTTCAAGCGGAATCTACTTCTACCGACTAACGAGTAGCGATAAGACTTCGATCAAAAAGCTCTTACTGCTGAAGTAATAGGATTCTAATATCTAAATGGCGGGGCAATCTGTCCCGCCATTCTATTATGACTGCCTTTCTATGTGCCTGGTCTCGCGTCCGCACTTTCGCTGGCCTATCTCTGCTTATATCGAAGGCCTTTCCGATATATTCCATCGCTGCCGACATCGAAGACACGATTCCAGCGCGCGCGAAAATTCTCCTGCGCGACATCGGCGGCAAGCTCGATCAATTGTTCCTCTGAAAAATACTTGCGCAATTCCGCGAAAAGCTCATCGCTGACATTCGATGGCGTATCGGTCATAGCGTCCGCCATTCGCATCAGCGCGGCCTCCTGCGGAGCAAAATGGTTGAAATCACCGCCGATAATCGCCGTAACATCGTCATCGCTCATCCCATATATTCTGCAGCCCGCAGAATTGGAATCTATTCAAAACGGACACCCGATCCGAACCGCAGTCCGCAGCATAATCATCGATCTCAACCGTTGCGGAACCTTGTGCCTTTTGCCCCAATAACCATTCGGTCAGCGCCGATACCCAGAATACCCTCGGCACCCTTGCCACGATCTTTTGCGGCGTAAGATCGCGGCCCAGCACTTTTCGGACCTTCTTGAATACCTGACGCATCAGGAACGATGTCTGTTTCGGTTCGATGCCTTCTATTCTTGCCATATTCACTACCTTTCAATGAACTTCCGAAACTATTGTTATATTCGCCATTTAATAAACGATGTAAAAAGCGTTCAGGTTCTGCCATAAATAAAAAAGAGCGGGACAGCCCCGCTCATAATAAAATCATTTGAATTATACTTCTACCCCTCTACGTGCCATTTCTCCCGTTGATGGAAAAACTCCTCGGAGTTATCGAAATAGAGCAGGCAGGAATCGACTATCTTGAAATGCTTCTTTTCCTCGCCGACCAAAAATCCATACAGCTTTTTGGCATTCTTGTCGACAGCCTCGGCCTCGGCCTTTTTATAGAACGCTTCCCCTTTTCGTTCGAAATCGCTGGCGAATTTGTAAGCGTCGATATCGCTTCCGCCAGTCGGCACGTTCTTGGAAAGGCTCTTGAATAGCTGGTCGAATGCGGTCGTGCCTTTCCCCTTTTTGATATCATCTATGATGGCATCGATCTTGGTCGCGCCGCCCTTGAGAAATTCGGAGTTGAATTTCTTGATGGCGTTGATATGATTCAGTTCTTCTTTGGCCAGATACTCGAAAACCTCTTTGGCCAATTTGTTGTCGGCTTTGGCCGCGGTCTCCATATAAAATTTATGTCCTTTTTCTTCCATCTCTATGGCAGCCGCCAATGCTTTCTTATCAGGTAAACTTTTGTCATTCATAAATATCTCCTTTCGGTGTAAGAATATCTGATTGGGGGCAAATAAGTCAATAAATAAGCTATGCAAGCCAATTCATTTAGCGGATTTCAAGCCACGTCCGCAAAGGCGAAGATAATGGAACTCATAGAGATAACCGCCTGTTTAATTGATAAGATGGGGCAGTTGGGGCTTTTCTAAATCATTGATTGACACCGGGATACGACATGCCATAATGGTCGCGCACATAGCGCGGCAGAAAAGACTTTGGCTTTTGTATGAATTTTGGGCAATGAAAATCAGGCTTTGCCATAAGCCAAATCGGCATTATATTTGCCCTTGATAGAGTAGTTTGACATCTGGAGAATAAAGGATTTTTGAAATCATTAATGTTTGGAGCAAATAATATTCACGGGAGAAATAATATGAAAAGATGGATTCTGTTTGGAATTGCTGGAATGCTGCTGCTTGCGTTCTCAGGGTTGCAGGCGGCTAATCTCGACGATGCGTTAACGGCATCAATAAATAAACTCACCACCGGCGAAACCGTGCAGGCATTGGTAACAATGAAAACACAGGCCGATATCAAAGCTCTGGATCTTCAGTTGAAGGCCGAGCACGCTACATTGGCCGAAAGAAATCGCCGCGTAATCCTGGCCCTGCAGGAGGCCGCCTCCCAGACTCAACCTGAGATGGCCGCGAAGCTGGAATATCTAAAGCAATCAGGGACAGTAAAAGATTATCGCATGTTTTGGATCTCCAATATGTTTTGGGTGGAAACAAATAGAGCCGGAATCGAAACCCTTGCCACCGACCAGACAATCGAAAATCTAAATCTTGATTATCAGATCGAGACAATTGCTCCCGTCAAATCATCCCCTGCAGAAAATTTGATTCTCAGCCACGAAAGTGGCCTGGATAGAATAAATGCTCCTCTAGCCTGGGCTCATGGCTGGACCGGGCTTGGCAGGGTAGTTATGAATATTGATACCGGAGTGGAGGGAACTCATCCGGCGTTTGCTGCCAGATTCAGAGGCGATGTCAATGGAGACGGCAATGTTTCCGAAAGCTGGTTTGACCCATATTCTAATTATCGAACACCAAGAGACCTTGCGGGCCATGGAACCCATACGATGGGCACGATGTGCGGACGAAGCGAAGCCGGCGATACAATTGGAGTAGCTATCGATGCCAAATGGATTGCCGCTGGTGCGATTGATAGAGGGGGCCCGATATCTCGAACAGTAGCTGATGCCATATTGTCATTTCAATGGGCGATCGACCCGGACGGCGATCCCAATACACAGGATAATCCCGATGCCATTGGCAATTCATGGGGAGTTAGCCTTAATATAGGTGGTTATCCTCCCTGCGATCAAACATTTTGGCAGGTGATAGATAACTGCGAGGCCGCAGGTTCGGCAGTTGTTTTCTCAGCAGGTAACGAAGGCCCGGAGCCTTCATCGCTTCGACGCCCAGCTGACAGAGGAACAACGCCATATAACTGTTTTTCGGTCGGCGGTATTGATGGAAACAGCAACTATCTAACCATCGCTCCCTGGTCATCCAGAGGCCCGAGCAACTGCGGCCCCAACGGGGAAACAGTCATAAAGCCTGAAGTTGTCGCGCCCGGAGTTAATATCCGTTCAAGTTATATCGGGGGCGGATATTACAATATGGATGGCACGTCGATGGCATCACCTCATGTTACCGGCTCCATAGCGGTAATCAGACAAGTAAATCCCAATCTAACTGTTGATGCTATCAAAGAAATCCTCCTGAGAACAGCTCGTGACCTGCCGTTGAATAATCCCAATGGCGAGGATAATATTTACGGATGGGGAATAATCGATCTTTATGCCGCGTGCGTGATGGCTCAAAACGACTTCGGACTCGTTGACGGCTATATAACGGATTCCAATCGTATTCCCATCATGAATGCTCTCGTTAATGTCACCGGATACTCCGCGCATGATAATTCCGATCAATATGGATATTACCTAATCGGACTTCCAGCGGACACGACTTATAGGCTGAATATATCTTCCTTCGGATATTTCCCTGTAGATACGGTAGTCGCGATTGTTGCCAACGAAACTACGCATGTCGATATCACGCTTCAAGCCACCCCTTCCGGAGTCTTGCGCGGGACAGTCATGGCAACAGACTCCACACCGATTGCGGGCGCATCGGTGAAGCTATTAAATACGCCAGTTGATTCAGTATTGACCGATAGCGCGGGCTACTATGAATTTTCAATGTTGCCGGGCAATGCCAGCTACGAAGTCGAAGTATTGGCGGCAGGATTCGGAAGAGGCTTGGGAAACATATTCATACCGGTCGGCGGCCAGGTTGAACTGAATTTTACCCTCGTTCGTTATGAATCATTTGAACGAAACAATGGTGGCTGGGTCGGCGACGGCTGCTGGCAATGGGGCCAGCCGACATCGGGACCTAATTCCGCTTTCGATGGAATCAATGTATGGGCAACATCGTTAAGAGGGAACTATCCAAGCAGCGCCGATGATTCTTTGATTACTGGATTTTATGAGGTTGATTCTCTCCCTGCGATTTTCACTTTCTATCACTGGTATGACTTCGAGCCGATATTCGATGGCGGCAACGTATCCATATCAATCGATAGCGGCAGGACTTGGAATTTGATTACACCCGAAGGCGGGTATCCGGATAATCGTATCGCAGGTCTTGATAACCAGCCCGGATATTCATCGACATCGGCGGGATGGACAATGGCGCAATTCAGTTTGACCGATTATATCGGAATGTCAGTAAAATTCATGTTTAGATTTGGCTCGGACGTATCGGTTGTGCGGGCGGGATGGTATCTCGATGCCGTGCTGCTCCAGGGGGGGCATACATATGATGTCGGTACTCCCCAAATAAATATCGATCCCCAGTCATTCAATGTAAGATTAAATTCCGGTTCAAGTACGACTCGCAATTTGGTATTACATAACGCCGGAAATGGGACATTGAATTATTCAATTTCCACGGTCATGGATGGCCCGCTTGGCACTGGCAGGATATCAACTATCCAAAATTCAACCTCGGACGTCGTGCCGAATTGGGAAAAATATATTTCCAATAACCGAACCGCAGGCAAATTTAATCTTACTTACAATGGGCCCAAGCCCCCCCAGCCATCCGATAGCTTTAATCCGCCCATGACGCTTGATTTTGGCGGCCCCGATGCCTTTGGATATAGATGGATTGATACGAATGAACCGGAGGGACCGGAATTCAATTGGATTGATTTGGCTGGTATTGGACAGGAACTATCATTCTCAGACGATCAAAATCAAGGACCGTTTGATCTCGGATTTAATTTTTCATTCTATGGTAATACTTTCAATTCCATTCGAATCTGCTCCAACGGCTGGTTATCATTCACCAGCACGGCGCCTTATCCCTATAATAATGTCGCAATTCCCGCGGTCGCTGAACCCAATAATCTGCTTGCGCCGTTCTGGGATGATTTAAATCCTTCGGCGGCCGGCAACATCTATTTCTATACCAACAACACCGATACCGCCGTAGTATCGTATGTAGGAGTTCCAAAATACTATAACACCGGTTCATTCACATTCGAAGTTATACTGACTGTAGACGGTAAGATCCTATTTCAATATTACAACATGGACGGCGATGTCACATCGAGCACTGTCGGAATTGAAAATGGCGATGGCACCATTGGACTTCAAGTCGTCTACAACGCTGCCTATCTTAACAACGATTTAGCGGTAAAATTTGGCGCGCCTTCGCAATGGCTGAGCGCGAATCCAACTACAGGCGAAATCCCCGCGTCTGAGTCGGCAAATGTTACCGTCGCTTTCGATGCGTCGATGCTACAGGATGGAATTTATTCGGGATTATTGAGAATCGAAAGTAACGATCCCGATTCGCCTGTGATCGCGGTTCCCTGCTCACTTATCGTTGGTGTCACTAGCATAAACGACAATCTTGGCTCTCTGCCAACTAATTATGCCCTTATGCAAAATTACCCCAATCCATTCAATCCCGCGACAGAGATTAAATTCGCGTTGCCGCGAGGCAGTGTTGTCGATATCGACGTATATGATGTTCTCGGCCGTCAGATTAAGAAGCTGGCATCCGATAGAATGGAAGCGGGATATCATTCGGTAATCTGGGATGGTAAAGACAATATGGGCAATTCGGTTTCATCGGGCATATACTTTTATAAAATTAAGGCCGATGATTATCAAAGCAGCCGCAAAATGGTATTGCTAAAATAGGTTAGAAGCTGAAATGAAATATTTAAGGGCGTCCATCCGGCGCCCTTTTTTTGCAAAAAAAAACGCCGGCCATTAACTGGCCGGCGCTACCCCTCCGCAAATATCTATTCTAAGCTGAATTTCTGCCATTCGGTGGCGTAATTTATACCCTTTTCATCGACTGCTGTCAGAATATAATAGTATTTGCCTTTTGGCAGAAGTCTGTCATCCTGCAATTTCCCATCCCAAATAACATTAATTGGCGGAACACCTTTTCCTTCAATTACCTTCAATGCCCAGGTATTGGCTTCGGTTTCGCTCCACTGTTTTATCTTTTCTTTAAAGATATAAAGTTTCCAGCTATTGGTTTTAATGATCTGCTGAGGACGAATATAAAATACGATTCTTCTCAAATCGATCCCTGATAAATCGGAAACATCCAACATGACATCGAATTTCCTGAATGCCGGGCCGCTGGGCTCAGCATTCTTCTTTATCTCGGGAGGTCTGATATCTGAGCCGGGCGGCGGTGTGTAGATTTCAGGCTGTCCGGGCTGTTTCAATTGAACTTCTACTTTACGCGGTTCCGCAAACTGCTCGTCGGTATCCTTGTGCGGATATTCCGGCACACCGCCCCATCCGAATGACATTCCGATCGTATGATTCATCGGAGTAGAGCCATCGGATGTATTGAATGGATACGCGTGATAGGCGTAATCAACTCTAAGATCTTTTATTCCAACTCGGAAGTTGAATGATATACCGAGATTGATCCCCGTATAATCCTCTTTGGCATCATTTAGTAATGCTTTCCCGACCGTATAGCCGCCGCGGGCGCCTATCGAGAATGAATTTTGTGTAAGGAACCACCATTCGGTGCCAATATTCATGAGCGTTGTGGTTTGCTCCTGAGCGATTCCGGATTGTTCCAATTGAGTTGCGACTGCTAACGCACCCTGCCATGTCGGCTTCGCAAGCATGTAAGCTGCGCCGATTCTTTCACGGCGAGGAAGCTTTTCTTCGATACCCAGATAGGCCGGAGTTAGCTTGGCATGCAATAAATTCTCCGCCGTCGCCGAAGCAGCAAAGCCCAACGGAGAACGCCATGATACACCAAGATCGCCATCGAATGCCTTCCGCTCGGCGAACATGGTTTCCATATAATATTTGGCGGATATTCCAACTGATATTCCGTTGCTCAATTCGCGGCCAAATGAAAGCACGCCGCGATTGACGGTCGAAATACCTGTATTGGAAGTCAGCGACCCGCTCTGAATTCCATTAAACGCAAATGTGCCGAGATTCGGCCTATTATAGACCGCACCCAATAGACCTAAATAGGGATTTTCGTTGGCGGGTTTATAAGCGTAATTGTCCTGCTTATCATAAACCAGCTGAGTCTGCCAACCCTTGATATAACCTATTGATGATGGGTTGTACAGAGCGCCCGTGGCGTCATCCGCCAAAATAAAATATGAAAATCCCATTCCATTTCCCTTGGCTCCCGCGCCAAATTCAGCGGCAAGTATGCCGGAACTGAGCGACAACAATAGCATCGCAATGATAAAAGTCCTCTTCATTTTAAAACCCCCAGCTAAAAGGTGGTGAATTATATCCTATGTTTAGGGTTAGCTCCCAGTTACTATGATTCCTTCCGGGAGAATTCCCGACATTATCAATATCGGTGAAAACACATCCAAATTTACCCCAAAAGCCATTTTTATTAAGGGCCAAAACCTCTATGCCATTTCGCATAGTTTTCTCGACTACACCTGACGGAAATTTCTCCGAATAATTGTCAACATTCATCCAGGGCCAGGTCCATGGCGTATCAATCCGGCCTTCACCTTGTCTTTTGAGATTTCCCACATACGAAATCTGTATTTTGGGTGAAACCCACCATGTGGCCCGATAGTCAAGCCAGTCGGCATCAGGCCCGGTAGGATAACCTATTGGGAAATTGTAGTTTATATAACGATTATGCGGATGAGCCTGATTGTAGGTCCAATTGTTTACCCTGGCATACTCCAATGATATGGACGTATTTTGAATTATCGGATCGTATATTTCGTTGCCAATAATAAATGCGATTTCATTAGGCTCATTATCACTTCTGCTTTTTTTCTCGATTTGATAATCATCGATAAATAATTCGCCATAAACCCAGTATCTCCCCCTGAATCTATAATCGGCACCAAGGCTCATAAAGGTATTATCATCCATTCTCGAATTAAGCTGCTGGCCATGATACCAAAGAATCGGAATGCTATATGCAAGCTCAAATCGCCGCCCGGGGCCGCCATAGATTACCCCCTCTCTCAAGGAAATCGAGAGGCCATTAAGTGGGTAAATAGTCAGGGAATGGGCTGAAATATATCGCTGCTGCCCTGTAAAATAAGACGAATCATGCCCTGTACGATCTAATTCCTCTTTGATCGGATTCAAAAATCCAGATATCGAGCGGAATTCGAAAAGCTTTCGGCGATAATACAATGTTATCGCGGTAAACGGCATCGCCTCGCGGCTGAACATTAGATTGCCGGTGCGGCCGAAACCCCAGGATAGACGTTCGATTCCGGCACTTATTCCAAAATCATGAGTCTTATATTCGATAGTAGAATTTTCCGCGAAACCGGCAAAACCCGACCATTTTTCACCGTCATATCTCGGATTTGTCGCCAATTCTCGATCAATTCTATAGACGACTGTAGACGAAAAACGCGATGAGAAATCCAGCCGCAGTCCGGGAAATACCTTCAAGTAGTTACTGTTTTTTATTTTCTGATAATTTGTATTTACTACACGCGAGGTTTCCCTTGAATTCAGGAATTTTGCCGGATTGTATGTACGCGGAATATAAATGCTTATATTGTTGATAAACATTTCCCCAGAATGGAGAACCGTATGTTCTAATGCTGTCACCCGGAAGGGAATATTCGATATTGTCTATTAGCTTCCTGCCATATAATTCCCTGGCTATAGGGTATATTAGATCACCATTCGGGCTGCCCAATGGAATTTCGGATGCCATTATAGACGGGACAAAAATAAGCACAAAAAAAATATGAAATAATCGACACATCCAAATTACTCGGGAATCGTTTATGATTCCTATCTGCCGAAAGCCTTATCCGGCTCGCCAACAATTACGACGTCAAGCTTCTTTCCTTTAAAATTATCGGCAAGTTGCAGTATTTCATTTGGAGAAATCGATCGGCCATCGAGGATAATTTCAGCCGAGCTTGCATTGATGTCGATATCATCCGTACCAGCATTCGATGAGTTCACCTTGACAGGCAGATTGATCGGGCTCTTCACACGGTTGATGGTCATATTGGCAGTTTTGGGAGGCATGCTCGAAGAAATAATCCTTAGATTCTTTGTCCCTTCCCTACCAAATTTGCCGAAAATTAGAGGGATTAAAACCGATCTTTCGGCGACAAGAATTATTAAACCCGAAAAATAGCTAAGTATTACGAGCATTTTGCTAAATGGCATCAGGGGCTCTCTAACCAAAAACATCAACGCCATAAAAGTCAGGAATGTATAGGAAATGTTTTTAAATATAAATTCGGATATTTCCTTAAATGACACTAACCCGGAAATGTTGTAGCGTCTTCTAAAAACATATGTCAATAAATAGCAAAACCCTATACCCGCGCTCAGACGGGGCATCTGAAAGGTATCAACTGGATTAGCAACCGTAGATGATGACGCAGTCGGATGAAATAGCATCATTAAAACCAGATAAGTCAGCGATAATAAGATAGAATCCAATATCCCGGATAAAATTCCAGTCTTCAAAGCAGAACTGTTTTTCTCCGATTTGTTTTTGTAGATATATCCTGCTTTTTTCATTGAATTGGCTTCATTAAGCGCGCCAGCGACGATATTCTTCAGATCCTTCAATTCAAATGGTTTCATAAGAAAATCATACGCGCCCAATTTGAGAGCCTTAGTCGCGGATTCGACATTGGCCTGGCCGGAAATCATTACGACCATTGTACTGGGCTCTCGCTTTTTGATTACATCCAAAAGCCCCAGCCCATCGATTCTCGGCAAAACTATATCCATTAAAACAAGATCATATTTACTCGCATATATCAGTCCGAGCGCTTCAAGGCCATCGGATGCTGTTGTTATTTTATGCCCGATATTCTCGAGCGTTTTTTTCATGAGACTGCGAATCTGTGGATCGTCATCAACCAATAAAATCTTAGCCATCTTGATTCCTTTATTTAACGAGCGCCCGTGCCCTTGATTAAGGCGGGGATGGTTCGTGCCATGATTTTAGCATCCTGCCATAATGACCAATTATCGATATATTTCAAATCGAGCTTCATCCATTGTTCAAATGATATATCCGATCGGCCGCTTACCTGCCAGAGACAGGTAAGTCCCGGTTTCATGGAAAGTTTACGCCGCTGCCACAAATCGTAGTTTGCCACTTCATCGGCAAGAGGCGGCCTTGGCCCCACCAGAGACATATCGCCTTTCAGAACATTAAAGAGCTGCGGCAGTTCATCTATTGACGTCTTCCTCATGAATTTACCAAGCTGTGTAATTCTCGGATCATCTTTCATCTTGAAGGCGGCGCCATTAACTTCGTTAAATTTCATCAGCTCTTTCTTTTTCGCTTCAGCATCACAAACCATTGACCGGAATTTATAAAGCATGAACTTTTTTCCATTGAGGCCACATCTTTGTTGTTTGAATATTATTGGCCCTTTCGATGACAATTTTACCATGAGACCAACAATGAACAATATAGGTGAGGCAAAGATAAGTCCGAGAAATGCCAATCCCCTGTCAACAATTTGCTTAATCACCATTGTAAAATTGTAATCCGGAACTGTGTTGTAATAAACCACGGGGGAGCCGAAAAACGTATCTATTCTCTTTTTCGCCAGCCGCATTGGGAAAAAATCAGCCAGCACGGCGACCTGAATTCCCATTTCCTCACATATTCGCATGCTTTTTTCTATTGTCCCGAGATATCTCTTATTTACCGCGAATGTCACTATATCGACCTGCTGAGACTTCAATATTTCAGACAATTTATCCAGATGGCCAAGGCATGGAATATCATTATAGCTCCAGAGGTCGGCTCGTTTTTCCCAATCAAGAAAGCCGATTATTTTTAGCCCATGCTCCATGTTATTGAAAATCTTATCAACGAAATCTTTCGCCACTTTGCCAGTGCCTATGATAAGAATTGTCCTGTAATTAAATCCGCGGCTCCGATAATGCTTGAGCAATAAAATTATGGCCAATCGAATCAAAATCGCGAATGATGTTCCGAAGCTTAAGAAGAAAATCACCTGCAGACGACTTTCATCCCAATATCCGAGGACAAATAAAAAGGATAAATAGATTCCGGACGAGATCAGTGACGCCTTCAATACCGAGGCGATGATTTCAGCCGTTTTTCTAAGTCTGAAATAATAACAATTTGGTTTATACCAGAATACCAGACCCCAAATAATCAAGGTTGGAATTATAAGATGGTCGGCGCGGAAAATATCCGGTCTTATTTCAAATCGAATATCATTTAAAATTACCGATAGCTGAAATCCGAATGCTATCAGGCTTAAATCCGCTACAAAAAGCAGGCGTTTCAGCAAACGAAGATTTTCCTTTAGCAACGCTATTTCCTTCGTTTCGATGTTAAATTAACGGCGGACTATTGATCTTTTATCCTTCCATGGACACTGTTATGAAATTCGGCTGAAAACTTGAAGTGTTTAGTTACGAAACGTCGAGTGTTGCAAATTGAAATGATCCGCGCGCGCAAAAAAATGGCCGTCAGATGAATATTCTGACGGCCAGTTTGATAAAAGGCGGTAAGTTGTCTATAGATTAATCCACTTGGGTTCCCCAATTGCCATTGAATCAAGAATTTCGAATGTTGCCTGGGTGGTATCTACTATCTGATCAAATGGTATCGGTGATCCAAGCCCTGTCGCGAGATAATAGCACCAAAGTTCCAGCATTCGTCGATGACCCTTGTCCTCGACATTGCTTTTTTCGGATCGCATTCCCTTATCATCGCAAATGGTCATTGTCTTAAAATCATCCATCCTTATAACTGTGCCGTTGCCCATGACTTCCAGATATTCTTTGGAGGCATACTTGCTTCCGGATGCGACATAATTAATCGTGCCTACTGAACCGTTGGCAAATCGCATCATAATCTGCAAATTGTCATCCGGACGGTATCCTTCATCGGGCATTGACATGGCTTCGGCGTATATTTTCGATGGCCTGGCGCCGGCAATATACGAGAGCACATCCACGAATTGGCAGATTTCTCCAATGACTCGTCCGCCTCCGGATTCCTGATCCTGTCTCCAATTGCCGGATGGCACAAATCCAGCGTTGACCCTGTAATGCATCGAAAGCGGATACTGGCCGGCCTTGAAATGCTCTTTTATTTTTCCGATAAATGGCGCGAAACGGCGATTGTAACCAACCATCAACGGAATCCATGACGATCGATAAACCTGCTTGATTTGCTCCAATTGATCCCTATTTACGCAAAGTGGTTTTTCCACGAATGTCGGCTTGCCATTGAGAATCGATTCCATCACTAATTCAGCGTGCTGGTCATGGCGATTGGCGATGAAGACAGATCCAATTTCAGGATCTTCCATTATCTCATTTAATGCCGATGCTGTTTTTCTGAAATTATACTTTTCTGCCGCGGCCGCCGCCGAGATTCCGCTCCCGGATAAAATAGATACCGGCTCAAAATTTTTAATCTGAGCCAGGTGCGGCAATAAAATGGTGGTCGCGAATTCGCCCGCGCCGATCAAACCTACACCGAGTTTCGATGACTGCTTAAGTCTTGTTGGCTGGATATTAGGCGTGGCGGGATACTCGATCGGGCGATCATCTTTTTCGGGATAATTTAATATCACGCCCAGGAAATTATCCGATGTAGGTTCAGATACGAGTTCGTAAGCCTTATCCGCGTCGGAAATATCGAATCGATGGGTTATCAATTCTTTAATATTGATTCTGCCCAATGAAATCAGCCTGAGGAATGATTCCATATTGCGATTTTCCGTAAATCTAACATATCCATAGGGATAGTCTCTGCCCGCCTCTTCGTAATTATAATCAAATCTTCCGGGCCCGTACGATCTCGAGATTCTCAGTTCAAGTTCTTTTTCATAGAACGCCTTAGGCGATATTTCCATTTTGCCCGTTCCGACAACAACGACTCTGCCTTTTTCCCGACAGATCTGGCCGGCAATTTCAACGTAATTCGAAGAATCGGACGGCGAAGTTATTATTACGGCATCAACACCTTTTGCGGCTGTGTAATCCATAAATCGTGAAACCTCAGATCCGTCAAGAGTGAATGTCGCCTCGGCGCCTGATTTAGTCGCAAGATTGAATTTCGAATTGTCGGTATCCAATCCCAGAACCCGGCAGCCGGATGCGGCCAGGAGCATGCAAGTAATCTGGCCCAATAGTCCAAGCCCCATCACGGCGACAGTTTCGCCCAGCCTGGTATCCGCAATTCTCACACCCTGCATGGCAATCGCGCCGAATGTAACGAAGCTGGCCTCCTCAAATGAAACATTATCGGGGATTTTCGCGGCGAGATTGGTCGGGACAAATATCTTTTCGGCGTGACTGGCATAACCATATCCGGCGCAAGCCACTCTTTCTCCCGGAGTCCATTTACTCAATGACGCGTGGACTTGCTTGACAACACCGGCCGAGCTGATTCCTAATGACAGCGGAGTCTTAATTCTATTGGTCGTTTTATTGTTGGTAATGGCAGGCGATTCCGATTTAATCTTTTCGATAAATTGCCTGACGATATCTGTTCTATCCTCGGCCTTTTCCGCGGCGGATGCGTCCAAATTCTCGGCCTGCTGACTCTCCAAACCATTAACCACCAAAGAACATCGATTCGAAACCAACAAACCCGGCCCTTTAAGTTGAGGCGACGGTACTTCCTCTAACCGGGGAGTTTGTTGTTTAGGATATTGCAGTACCTGTTTCATATTTTCTCCTGACTCAAAATATTATTGTTATTCTTATTCGATATTTATTCTGTTTCATAATCCGCTTGGTCTCCGACTTTACACTTTCTTGAAAAGCCCTCCGGATAATTCCGTATATTCAAAGACATTATTCTTCAATGGCCTCTCGATTCGATTAACGAATACAGATTTCGTCTCAACCTTTGGCTCGCTGATTTGCTCCATGGAAATTAATGTAGTAATTTTCGCCGGTAATTTTCCGCTGTATGAAAATTCGATCATCGAGGCTGCCTTTTTTAGGCCATATGATGGAAAATAGTCCAAAGGCTTAATAGAAATGGCGCCGGGGCTAACGTTTAATGATTTCAAAACAAAGTACTGGGCATTATTTCTATTGATTCGGACTGTGGTATCATTCTGCTTGAACGCACTCTCAAATGGCATAAGAAATCTTAATTTATAATTATGATTCGATGAATCGTTCCCGGTAAATTCATCTAAAATGAGAACGGAGTTATCCTCAATCGACGCCAACAGTGTCCTTTTGTGCCTTATCTTGTTATCATATCTTCCGTATCCGCTAAATGAGGCCGAAACGACCGCCTGATTTTTAAGGTTCGCCCAGAGATCAATATGCGGCAAGGCTTTATCGTTGAAATTGGATACTACATTCCTGCCCATCAGGTCTATTTCATTGTCATCGATAGTTGCCGTATTATGATAAGTGGCGGAGCGAATTCGATTGGTTATTTTGGGATCTGAGGAATAGCAATGGGTGCCGGCGTCAATAATAAGCGGAGTACCATCGATTTCGAGGGTTAGCGATAATATATCGTTATGTCCCGACTCCAGATTGCGCGGCTGGGTCGTCTCCCCCGCCTTGAATGCCAGATGAAACTTGCTGTCTCTGATAATTGCCAGCCCGCTTTCGGCATACAAAATTGATTTAGGGGGCTCCTGCGTGAAATTCTCGGTTAGATTTTCCGGCCCCAGATACCACAAACGGTCCTCGGTTATAGGAATATTTTTCGGTTTATCGTGCTTGAATATAAAATATGCAATGTCAACTAAAGGTCGATGGTCTGCCGGATTGTGATTTGATAATTTTAATATGAAATCGTTGCTGTTATCGCCGATCAACGGGGCGTTTCCAGAGGATGGAGTAACCGCCTCGGAAAATTGCGCTGCCTTAAAAAGCCGATTCTTGAATGATTCGGAAAATTTGATATTATTGCGCGATGCAAGCTGATAACCTGAAAGATAGATTTCCAGAGCGAAACGATGATTGGAGGTCGATGATTCTCTGATCATCCCTTCAGGGCTGATTGACGAATTTATTTCGCTTTCGAGGCCATTGAATGCCAGATTTCGCCAGGTTTCGGAACGGTCATATTCCGGCAAGAGGATTCCTAAATATAATAATGCCAGATAACATGCATTACGGGTATTAAAATCGTTTTCACTGGCCGTAGAGTCGAGCTGGTTCTGTATATGTAATCCGTGATAATATAGAAGCCTGATTGTCTTGTTTATGAAAGCATTGTCGATTTCTCCGGACCCGAGGATTAAATACAATCCCCAAATCAGATTGATTGTCCTGATAGCGATTTCCTTGCCGCTAATCCAATTAATGCCGGTTCCATAAGGGTTGGCGGAATCCCAATTTGAAATCAGGGCTTTGAAATTCTGGACATATTTGATATCTGATGTCAGCCAATAGGCTCGTCCAAGGTCGGCGAGGAATTGGAGCCGGGAAAGATGCCAGGGAATTAAAATATCAGACAATCCGTCCTGGTCATGTATGTTGATTGTCGACGACGGTAAATTGGGCCATTTGATTCCCGATCTTAAATCCTGGCACCATTCGATATGGCCATTCTCGAATTTATATTCGCAATTCAAGATTTCGAATTTATTTTGCAAAACAGCATTAGCCCTCTGGACAATAGGCTGCTTCGAGTCCGGAAATCGCTCGTCAATAATTGCGGCATATTCGGCTCTGTCATTGGGCCTGAAAAAGAATTTCGGTCTGCTATTTAAGCAAAGATATTTCGCGGTCGGAGTCGGACCCCGCCAATTTTCGCGATAAAATTCATCCAATTGCTTTATGGTTATCGGCTTATTGGCTTTGCGGGTAACATTCCACGACCGTGTCTTGATATCTTTAAGGTATGTCTTCAAATTCATTTTCGAATCCATTCGCTATAAATTTTGTTCTACCGTAACACTTTTTCTAATACCAAGCGCCACTCGGTTGACAACATCGGTCATACGCATCCTGTTCATCCCGGTCGCCATCTTGTCCGAAATTCTACCCAAGGAGATTAGCAGTCTATCAGTCTGCTCCTTAATTCCTATGGTGATTCGGACATAATTTTCGAGTTGAGTTATTTCGGAACAATCTTTGACAAAAATGCCATCCTCGGCCAAAAGTTTTACCATTTTCGGCGGATCGGCTACTTTCAAAAGAAAGAAATTTCCATGTGTCATTCGAAAATCATAACCTAATTCCGGCAGATTCTGGGACAGTAATCGTTTCGATTCATTGATTTCAGAGACATACTTCGTCATATGGTCGATATCATCAAGAGCATGAATCGTCGCCGCCCGCGCGATTGAGCTTAGCGAACGACCTATCTTAATCCGGTTTATGAATTCGATATTGTCGGGGTCGCTCAAAATATAGCTCGACCTTAATGATGCCAGCCCAAACGCCTTTGACAGCGAGCGAATTACAATTAGATTTGAGAATCTTTTTACCAAATCGGCGACTGTGCGGCCGTTGAATTCACAATATCCTTCATCTACTACTATCATCGTATTCTCCGCGTATGCCAGCAGGAATACTATTTCGGCCTCGGAAAACATTGTCCCGGTAAAGTTATTGGGGTTGCCTATATGAAGTATCCTTGTCCTTGGCCCGATGAGATTTATCAAATTCTCAATATTATGGTCAAAGGGGTCATTATGAGTGGCGATTATCGTCTCCGCGCCGGTCGATTCAGCCGAAATTACAACATTATTATCTGCGGGTGAATTTATTAAAGCTTCGGTTCCAGGTTCCAAGTACGTTCTGGCAATAAAATCAAATGCCACATCCGATCCCGCAAAGCAATCGATGTATTCGGCTGGCAGTGATGTGTAGGCGGCAAGTTTGTGTCTCATCCCTTCGGCGTCATCTTCAGGATATTGGTTCAGCTCTCCCTTCTGAAGAAGCGAGAAAATTGCCTTGATGGCCTTTGGCGATGGCAATTGTGTACATTCATTGGCGTCGAGACGAAGATTATTCCCGATATCCCCAAATGAGCGATAATCGCGCGATGGTTTTATCTTTGGACTGATATCCAAAATTGAATTGGCTACTCTGACGTTTTTCTTGTTCATAACAACCTCATTTTATTGATATTTCTTTTTTCCATTTTTAAGTAAGCTCATTTTAATCTATCGACTATCAGCGCGGTTGTTACGATAGAGCTTATTATCGTAACTAATGCTGTAGTGGATTTAAGCCACTGTTTTTCACGAGTAATCTTTTCAGGTACAACTATCATATCGCCGGACTCCACCTTGCTCTGCAATGCCTTGTTGCCGGAAAATACTATACCATTGGCCTTGATCAGCCTCGTCTGCCCCTTGTCAGCATTTATAGAAAAACCGCCGGCGGATTTAACAAAATAATCGGCCTTTTTGCCGTTTCTATAGGCTATGGTGCCATTAGAGGCGACCGCTCCGATGACATGTATTCCGGAGGGCGCGCCGGGAATATATATATAATCTCCGCTCTGAATTTTGATATTCTCCGGAGAATCCGGGTTTTTTGTAATCTCGTTTATATCCACGACAATTCTATTAACCCGTGTCAGATCGATTTCGACTTTCGATTGAGGTATTGGTTGATCGAGGCTATCGAGAACAATCGGCTCGGTCGAGGCGAGAAGCGAACGAACCCGGCGTTTATCGAGATCGGATTGAATGGATCCGCGAACAAAAACCAGCCCCTGCGGAAACGCGTTCGCAGTAAATCCGCCGCACCGTGCCAGGATATCCGTAAGTTTTTCATCTTCTTTGGAAATAGTATATTGACCGGGAAACATCACTTCCCCGTCAACCGTCACTTTTTCTTCAAGTTTCCAGCCAGGGATTGTCCTTATATAAACATTATCATCTTCATTCAGCGAAATATCAGAAGTGGTGTCGCTTTCATTTAATACAGCTTCGAGATTGGCATATAATATATGTGCGGGTTTGCCGGGATTTATTCGGGCTATTTCCGCCTGTAGCAAATAACTTTGTCTGAGAGGATTGCCTGATAGGAATATAAGGTCGGACAGTTTCATGTTTTCAAAATACTCATACTTTCCCGGATTCTTTACTGCCCCGGAAATCGAAACGATCGATTTTCGCCTGATTTCATTCTGCGAATAAATCACCAGGCTGTCGTTATCCATCAAATAATAATTGGTCGAATCTACTCCATTAAAGACTTCCTCGAGATTTATCGGCAATAGACGTCGGCTGCGATCATCCATTGTCCGAAATAGATTCGCTCTTTTGAGATATGAATCGTTCTTGATCTGTTTCCCCTCGTCTATTATGTCCATGACGCGCATGGAATCACGAAGACCATATATTCCGGGATGCTTTACATTGCCGGTAATTGATACTGTATTCTTTTTCAAGTCGCAGATCGACGGCACTGTTACATAATCGCCGTCGTGAAGAATTGTCAGGGAATCAGACCTGGGTTGTGAAATTGTAAGGTCGATATTTTGAATCAGTCTGTTATCATCTTTCCCGATTCTTTCAATGCTTATTTTTTTCAGCAACGCGTCCGCGGTTGAGCCGCCTCCGAGCGCGATAAGATCATCGACAGTCTCTCCGCCCATGATTTCGTATATCGCGGGACGATTGACCTGACCGGCGATTTTCACTAGCGGCCCGACTATCGGCACGAAAACCACATCTCCGGATTCGAGCCTGATATCCTGCTTATTATCACCCTTCATCAGGAATTGATATAAGTCCACGCTTGCCAAAATATTATTATTTCTGATATGTTTTATCGTCCTCATGCTGCCTCGCGCGGACGGCCCGCCCGCGAGATAAAGCGCGTTAAATAGAGTGGATAAGGATGATAACGTATATCCGCCGGGACGATTAACCTCGCCATAGACGAATATCCTTATCTGGCGAATTTTACCAAGTGTAACAGATAATGAATAATCCGAATAAACAGCTGATAGGGCGCCCTTAAGACGATTTTGAAATTGATCCATACTAAGGCCGCTGGCCACTATATCGCCGGCCTTGGGAATAAATACTTTTCCATCGCGATCGACCGTGAGATCGAGTTCCATATCTACTCGACCCCATATATTGACCAGAATATTATCGCCTGGGCCGAGTCGATAATCGGCGGGCGGAGTAGCCTCCAAATTCGGCGAATAGCTTTCGGGGGAACCATTGAACATGTCATAACCGTATTTTTTCAGGCTATCGGTCTCAATGGGCATTATAAGATTTGTCGAATCAACGGTTTGCGCTGAATTTAACAGGCTTTTTGGCGGGACACTGCCTTCTGTAGTTTTATAAAAACCGGAATCCTGAAGCGAATAAATCGAAGGGCTGGTATATTTGATTGATGCATCCTTACGGGCAACAGCCGATTTTTCACCTTTTTTCTGCATCAATTCATCGATAATCTTCTTTTGATCGTCGGTTATCTGAGCCAGACAGACTCCTGAAATAATTATAGTGATCAGTAATGAATATTTTATGGTTTTGATTACCTGCATTTTTAGCTCACTCCTTTTCATATTCCGCGTTCATATAAATCAAAGCGTATGCCAGAGATTTGTCGTGCATCAAAATAGCCACAACATCTTATTATCTATAGTCTTACGGTATTTCGCGAAATCGAAAAAGACGGCGGCCTATCCGCTTTGAGGAAAAATTATCGCTAAATTTGGAAAAAATTGCCTGATGAATACAGTCGGCTTATTTGGTGGAAATAGTTGAAGGGGGGGAAACCAGCAATCAAAACGGAAAACCCGACAATCCACATGAACGACAATCACTTATATAGTCGAATTGGTATATATTGCTTTTTGTGAGATTCTTATTTCAGGAGAGTCGCTTTTATCGATCTTGATTCGATTCCATTTGTCAGGCGGACAAAATATATTCCCGATGGCAGGCTGGAGCCGTCCCAATTGATTGAATTATGGCCCGCTTCAAACTGGCGATCCGCGAGATGAGATACTAATCTCCCGGCGATATCATATATGTCTATTCTAATATTCCCAGCCCGGGCCAGAGAAAATTCGATTTTGGTTTGCGGATTGAATGGGTTAGGATAAACTCCCTTCAATTCAAATGCAGATGGAGTGATTATATTGTCATCAATTCCGGTTACATCTTCCAATTGCAATATCTTAAATGATGTATTGTCGCCTAAATATATGAATGGATATGAGGCGCAAATACCTTTCGCGATCCCCGTGCTATGATAAGTATCGATTATATGAGGAGACGCCGGATTAGCAATCGAAGCCGCGATTACGCCCGCCGAATCGTCAGCGATAAATACGAATGTATCGGAAACAGCCGCGTCGTTTACATAGCCGGGTGCCGGTATTGTAGATACATACGCCGGATGAGCCGGATTAGAGAGACTGAATATTTTCAATCCCCTGAGCCCGTCGGACAAATAGAGATAACCATTTCCGCCGGTGACATTGAACGCGTCTCCATCTGAATTGTAAACATCGACCATTACTGCGGAATCAGGGCGAGTCACATCAAATGTTACCAAACCCTGGGTCGATCCGGCGATATATATATAATTGCCATCGCCCCAGACTCCGGTCGCGAAACCGCTCATATTGTATGACCGTACAAAACGCGGAATATGCGTATCGGTAACATTGACAACGCCCATGCCGCGATTAAAATCTGCGATATACGCATAATTGTTTAATACGAAAACATTATATGCGGTACCGGGAGAATCCCAGCCCGAAACAAAGGTTGGTGACGCCGGGATATATATATTTAATAGCGTGATTCCACGAGTCCAATCGGCGACATAGGCAATGTTATTGCTAATAAAAATGGAATTGGCGAGCCCCAGCGTATTATAGAATGATATTCTTTGAGGATTGATAGCATCAGTAATATTGATTACTGACATTCCATAATCCCAATCTCCGACAAACGCGTAATTGCCATAAACCGCTACATCATGCGGATTGCCCGGAGTCGTAGTAGAACCGATTTCTATCAATCTCCACCGAGCGGATGCGGAATTGAACACGAATAGAAACATTAATGCTGAAAATAACACTGAAGACGCTAATCTTTTTCTTAACATAAAACCACCTCGGTACTAAACAGGGCAAATTCTATGCCTGCCTGATTAAAATAGAACTCCAACTTCCCGACTGATTTGATATTTTTAACACCCATATATTCAACGACTTAAAGATAAACTTTTCTCGGAGCAAAGCAAGCTAAATCTGGTTTTTTCAAGATATGAAAAATCGTGCATAATATGGATTATTACCATGCAATATTCTTGAGCCATCTGGACTTATGGGATTTTGACAATTTTGGACTTTGATTCAACTAAATGAGGCTATCGACGATAACGCTTGAATAAAGCGAGAAGAGATATATTATAGAAAATCGAAAGAAATTTCTCGCGCCGAATTCGGAGCTATTATTGACAAGCAGTACTGATCGTATAATAAAATAGATGCCCAGAGATATCGAGACTATCAGATAGAAAAGCCTGCCTCCGGCAAATAAAAATGCAATACTTACCGCGACGGTCCAGAACGAATAGAGCAATATCTGCAGACGAGTCACGCTTTCCCCTTTGACCAATGGCATCATAGGCTGGCCGGTGAGCTCGTAGTCTTTTTTCAAAAATAATGCCAGCGACCAAAAATGCGCCGGAGACCAAAAAAATATTATCGCCGATAGAATAACAGGGGCAAGCCCGATCTCGCCGCGAGCGGCTGCCCAGGCGATTAAAGGAGCCATCGATCCGGCCGCGCTGCCGATAACGACATTGTAGGGAGTTCGCGGTTTCAGATATAACGTATAGAAAAATGAATAATAGACAATAGTCCCCAATGACATCAACGCGCTTAGGCTATTGAAGAAAAGAGCAAATAATGCTATTGCGGCTACACCGAGGATAACGGCAAAAATCAATGCTCTAATCGGCTTGATATTACCGGCCGGTAACGGTCGCTTAACTCGGGTCCGTTCCATGAGAGCATCGATATCCCGTTCGAAATACATGTTGAACGCATTCGCCGAGCCTCCGGTAAGCAAAAGGCCAAGCATTACCAGGATAAAATATCCCGGCAATGCGAGCAAAGATCGTTCGACAAATAGCGACGCGGCTCCCGTGACAAGCACTAAAAGCATTATCGCGGGCTTGGTCAGCAGAATGTAGTTTTTAATCGTCTTCATCATAGCGTCTTCAAGTATTCACTTCCACCATCGCAAACCCTAAGTTAATTAATGATGTTCCTCAAAGTAAATTAGAAAAATTAATTCTTGCAGGCCGGGCCATCCCGCTCAAATTGCACTTAGAGTCTTGCGCTACATTATCGGCTATCGTCCGGGGATGAAATTTTCGAATCCAATATTAAAATTTGTGATATAAAATATTTTCAATTTACATCATTTTTTTATTGACATTGATTTTATTGATATTAAATTGTCTTTGACTAAGAAAATATTAAGACAGCGCTTGTAACGCATCCTTGTGTAATCGTCTCATTTGAACCGGAGACAACGCAATCTGTATGAACGATACGGATAACAGGACTAAAAAAATAATGATGCGATACAGGAGCAAAATGAAATTTGTAATTTTCGCAATAATAGCAATTATATGTTCTCCAATATTGCTCTATGCTGACAACCCGAGTTGGGTCTCCAATGGGCCATATGGGGCAAGGGTGGTCGCAATGGCAATCAATCCATCAAATTCCCAGCAGATATTGATAGGCACGATTGAAAATGGAATCTATAAAACTACAAACGGCGGCGATGACTGGAATAGAATAATCGATGATACCTTAAATACTAGTCTTCGCGATATAATCTATCACCCCGACGCGCCCGATACTGTCTATGCTTCAACGAATCGGGGAATGTATAGGAGCAATGACGGCGGAACGACCTGGCATTTAATGATCCCTCCGGGAAATCCATATTCGGAAATCAATGATTTGGAAATTCATCCGGTAAACCACAGCATTATATTTGCTGCTAATCATGGCCTTGATGGGCGAGGCTACAAATCAGCTGATGGCGGTGCGACTTGGTCTACTTTAGATATGGAATACATAGCATTGGTCGCAATTAAGATCGACAAGCGCCAGCCCAATATTGTTTATGCCGCCTCTCAATCCGGATCGCATGGGCTTTCGGTTTTGAAAAGTGAGGATTTAGGAGAGAATTGGCATTACATACATAATGATTTGGATTCAAGTCTGGTACTACTCGATATGGCCGTGGATTCAGTAGATAATAATATCTTATATGTCTGCGGATTCGTATATTATCGTCGCGATACCCTGTGTATCGAAAAAACAACCGACGGCGGCAATCATTGGTTCGACATCTCACCGCCAAACCTGCAATATAGCCAGGTATATAGCATAACTATTTCTCCTAATGACCATCAAACAATATTGGCCGCAACGGATTCAAACGGTCTTCTCAAAAGCACAGATGGCGGCTTGAGTTGGCGTGAAATCAATCATGGTTTTGGTGGCCGCAAGGTAGAATCGGTAATTTTCGATACACAAAATAACATAATGTATCTCGGCACATTCTACGATGGCATATATCGCTCGCTTGACGGAGGCGAGAACTGGGAGAAGATAAGCCAGAACATCAAGGAATCGAATTGTATTTCAATAGCAATCAATCCCCAGGATAAGAATGATCTTTTTGTAACTACTATGAATGGCATCTATAGGTCACGCGATGGCGCCGCTAATTGGCAAAAATTGGAATTTGATACTCCATATGAAGACGCGCATACATTTGATATGGCTTTCTCCAGGAGAGACCCAAACCTGATATTTTTTTCCTATGACTCATACTGGCAAGTTCATCAGCCGTATATGTATCGTTCAACCGACAATGGCGCGAATTGGCAGTATTTCGGGCAGGGATTATCCGATTTGCCGTTTATAGCTAATTTCGATATAGCCTATAATCCGGATGGCTCGTATCGTTTATACTTGACATCAAGAGGAGTCTATTACTCGGACGATTTGGGAGAAAATTGGAATTATTTCTGGAATGACCTCCCGCCAAGCTTGTATTATTCCGCCATCGAAGTAAGCGAGGTATCTTCAAATATCGTTTATGTAGGTGAATGGTATACCTCGATGCATCGTTCGACAGATGCCGGTCAGACATGGCAGTATCTCGATGGGCCATCGACGACGAATAGAGTGTACGAAATTATGGCCGATCCGATCGATTCCGATGTCGTCTATGTCAGTTGCGATGCGGAAGGCATTTTCAAGTCTACAGATATGGGTAACTCTTGGCAAAATATCACAAATAATCTACCGTTTTATGCCAATTATAATAGCACATCCGGGTTGGCGATTAATCCTCAAAATAATAACAATCTGTTTATCAATTCATATCTTTATGGTGTTTTTGTATCATACGACGGCGGCGACAACTGGGAAGATTATAACGAAGGCTTAAATACTCATTATGGCTGGGCTGATATCGCTTTTGCGCCGACAGATACCAACAGAGTCTATCTGGCTACATCTGAGCATTCGGTCTGGTCGGTCGATAGAAATCAGACAAATATTGATGATAATGCTATTCTTCCCATATCTACCCAAATATTGTCAAATTACCCCAACCCCTTCAATCCAACTACAACTATCAAATACTCGCTCTCGCGATCGTCGGATGTGAGTTTATCGGTATTCAATTTACTGGGACAGAAGGTGGCCACTTTATTCGAAGGCAATCAGAACGCCGGCGAATATAATGTCGTTTGGAATGCCAGACGACATGCCTTCCGGCGTCTATTTCGCCAAGCTAATCGCCGCCGATAAGACCAGCAATATCAAGATGGTGCTGCTGAAGTAGAAATTCCTATGATGGAGCTAAATGCATAGTTTACGCTTTTGGGCTAGGATTATTTTTA
Source organism: uncultured candidate division Zixibacteria bacterium (assembly GCA_963817915.1). Lineage (GTDB taxonomy): Bacteria > Zixibacteria > MSB-5A5 > UBA10806 > UBA10806 > CAWFQL01. The sequence goes on along the minus strand of CAWFQL010000012.1, from coordinate 8,994 downwards.
CTATGCAATACTTAATGCCTCGCCTATGCAGACAACCCCAGCTGGGTCTCCAATGGGCCATTCGAAGCAAGAGTATTTACTATCGCGATTAATCCATTTGACTCAAGAAATATTCTTATTGGAACAATTGAGAATGGTATTTATGAGACTTCAAATGGCGGCGAATTATGGAACAATATTGTCGATAATACATTGAATACCTGCCTGCGCGACATTGTTTATCATCCCGATGCTCCAGATACTGTCTATGCGGCTTCTCTAAAAGGGATTTATAGAAGTAATACTCAAGGTACTAACTGGCGATTAATAAGCCCCCCTGAGGATCCGTATTCAGAATATTGGGATTTGGAGATTCATCCAATCAATCATTGCATTATATTTGCCGCTAATGGCGGTCTTTCCGGAATCAGCTATAAATCCACTGATGGCGGCCAGACATGGAATCCATTAAATACGCCGATGCTGGCCCTACATTCAATAAAAGTCGATAGAAGCCAGCCCGATATCGTCTACGCCGCTCTCGCACTCAGGGGCACACGGATTATCGGTAATAAAAAGCGATGATTTGGGCGAAAATTGGTACAGCATTCAGAATGATCTCGATTCAAGCCTGATGCTTTACGATTTGGAAGTCGATTCGGTCGATAATAATATAATATATGTCTGCGGTTTTGTTTATCCTCATCGGGATAGTTTATGTGTCGAAAAAACCACCGATGGCGGCGCGCATTGGTTTGATATTTCGCCTCCAAATCTCGAATATGGCATGGTACATAGCCTGACCATTTCACCATATGATCACAATACTATCTATGCTGCAACCGAAACCAACGGAGTGCTTAAAAGCGTTGATGGCGGCTTGAATTGGAGAGAAATGAATGAGGGCTTAGGAGGGCATAAGATCAACTGCCTCGTTATCGATCCGATTGAAGATATATTTTATATCGGAACATATTATGACGGCATATATCGTTCACTGGACCGCGGAGAGCATTGGCAGAAAATAAGTAATAATATCAAAGATGCTAACTGCCGCGAAATCGCAATAAATCCCCAAGACAAGAACAATGTAATTGTAACGACCATGAGCGGCGTTTATCGTTCTGATGACGGAGCCGCGACATGGCAGAGGCTGATTTACCCCAAACCATATGACGATATGGCTTTTGACGACCTGGCCTTTTCCATGAGGGAACCCAATTTGGTTTTCTTCATTTGTAATTCCTATTGGGAAAGTTTTCAGCCTTATGTTTATCGCTCTACTGATTGCGGAATTAGCTGGCAGTACTTTGGCGAAGGGTTATCTGAATTGCCGTTTATATCCGACATGGATATCGCGTATCTGGACGCAAATCAAACCCGCCTATATCTGACTTCGAGGGGCGCATATTATTCGGATAATCTTGGAGAAAGCTGGAATTTATGCCTTAACGGATTGCCATCATCGCTATATTATTTAGACTTGGAAGTGAGCCAGGTTTCACCGAATATTATCTATGTCAGCGAATGGTTCCATTTGCTATATCGCACAAGCGATGGCGGCCAGAGCTGGCATATTATCACCAATCCTTCGAATAATAATAGAGTATCAGAAATACTCAGCGACCCGGAAGATTCCAATGTGGTCTACGCGGTTATCGCAAACGAGGGGGTTTTCAAATCCGACAATATGGGTGATTCATGGATAGAAATAACAAATAATATTCCTTTAAATCCGCAATTTCCCTATTTATCAGGCCTGGCTATCAATCCCTATAATAATAGAAATCTATTTATTAATTCGTCCAATAATGGTGTTTTTGTATCATATGACGGCGGCGATAACTGGGAAGATTATAATGAAGGCTTGAGTACTCATTATGCCTGGGCCGATATCGCATTTGCGCCAACAGATACCAACAGAGTCTATCTGGCAACATCTGAGCATTCGGTCTGGTCGGTCGATAGAAATCAAACAAATATTGATGATAATCCTCATTCTTCCGCATATCTACCCAGATATTGTCAAACTATCCCAACCCCTTCAATCCAACTACAACTATCAAATACTCGCTCTCGCAATCGTCGGATGTGAGTATATCGATATTCAATTTACTGGGCCAGAAAGTGGCCACTTTATTCGAGGGCAATCAGAACGCTGGCGAATATAATATAGTCTGGAATGCCAGACAATATGCCATCCGGTGTCTACTTCGCCAAGCTGACCGCCGCCGACAAGACCAGCAATATCAAGATGGTGCTGCTGAAGTAAAAATATTAGTGTGGTCGAGTGAACTAATCCCCGAAGCCATGACCACTCATTTTCTCCACTGATCCCAATAGTAAACAGAAATTCATTGGTAAATTTTTCTTGCTTTTTAGGACGATTTTATCTATTATTAAATGAAGACATACAAAATCGAATAAAAGAAAGGTGCCCAAAACGCCGACTTTTGATTTCAAAAACAAATACCTCAATTTTGATATCATGGTTTGTATCATTAATACGCAATTTAATAGTAATGATAAGATAATTAAAGCAAGGGAGGAATAGATGGCGATAACCAGAAAAATATGGCTCATATCGGTTGTCTGTATTTTGGCGGCCAATATTAGTTATGGCGCTAAGAACCCGGCGCTGCTGTCAGTGCCCGACAACGGCGATAATGTTCTCCCGGCCGTATTCGATTGGAAAGTCTGTAATGTAGGAGCTTTAACCCAATATATATCCAATTCAACTGTCGAGCGGGCAACTGGCACGAATAATTGGACGATAATGCTTGGTGATGATATTCTTGAACATGGGTCGATGCGCTGGAATACACCCCAGGATTATGCGGCCATCAATGATTACCTGTATCTTGGCTCATTGCGGATCGGATATCATGGTCGAATAGTTCATCTTTCTACCGATACCTCCCCGGGAGTTGACGAAACTCTACCACCACAATCATTATCAGATTACGATACACATTTCTATATATCGGATCAATCCGAACTGGTGCCGCCAGAATATCGCATTAATGTTGCAGTTCATCAAAATACCTATGCCTGGTCTGAACATGATGCCAATGATTTTATTATTTACCAATATTGGATAGTCAATCTCAATTCGACTCCGCTCGATTCGGTTTATGTGGCATTGCATGCCGATTGTGATGTCTCGGCAGCCGAGGGCGGTTCCGGCTATCAAAGTTACTCCAGAGACGATTTGGTTGGATATTTAAAAGATGATATTAACAGGGAATACATTTCCTATATGTACGACGGCGACAACCCGACTGTGCCCGGTGATGACGAGGGTGGAAATAAAATCCCGAAAGAGTCTCGCGGATATATCGGCAGCAGGTTGCTTTATTGCCCTCCAAGAGTTGGAGAATCTGACCATTCGATTCAGTCGGGCCACGGCTGGTGGGATTGGAATTCCGACCCTGCCTCCGATTCAGAGTATTTTCAAAGAATCAGCGATGGACAATGGCTACCTGATCCGCCATCTCCGCATGATTTCCGTTTTCTGCAGAAGACTGGACCTTTCGCAATTGGTGCTAATGATTCGATTCGAGTAGTTTTCGCGCTGGGGATTGGCAATGGACTGACCGGATTAAGGTCTAACCTTGATAATGCCCACATGCTTTTTCTAAATGATTTTGTCTATCATAATCTGGCGCCTGAGCCACCCCAGAATCTGCGCGCAAACGTGCTCGATCAAAATATTGAATTGAATTGGGACGCGAATACCGGCGATGACGATGTATCCGGATATTTTATTTACTCTGCTACAGAGCCAGGAGGTCCATTCCAATGGCTAAACCAAGTTCCAATTGATACTAACTATTATCTTTATACTCCTGCCGTTCGCGATCTTTATTATATCTATGTGACTTCTGTTGATTCGGAAGGCGTTGAAAGTATTCCATCGGATATCGTAATGGTATCGACTTTACCGCCGCCGCCATCGGATTTTCGAGCAATTCCGGGAAATCAATCTATCGCGCTTAGCTGGTCAACAGTTGAAAATGCCACAGCGTACAGAATCTATAGAAGTAATGTTTCCGGCGGCCCATATGCGCAAATTGCGGAAAGGGCACATCCTGATAGCTCATTTACGGATTACGGACTCAATCCGGCTCAACCGTACTTTTATGTAGCGACTACCGTGAAATGGGGAGTTGAATCGCCCTATACTGGCGAAGTACAGGCAATCCCCAATGGCAGTGGAAATGGCCGCGTGTTATTAATTGATGACGGATATGAAATGAATCCGAATGGCACTGCCAAAGAAAATAGAGATGTTACCAGATTCTACCAGCGCTGGGGGGTCTATAATTTCGATTACGATATTTGGAAACTTGATTTCCAGGGTATGCCGAGCGCGGAAGTATTATCTAATTATCAGGCGGTTTTGTTTGCCTCCGATGCTGATGCCAATTGTCAAGCGGACCCTAACTATCATTGGTGGTTTGATGTCGGGGCGATAGGCGGCGGATCATTGCGAACATATCTTCAAGCAAATGGCCACCTGCTTGCAGTAGGATCTCAAATTCTATCATACGTCTTTAATACCAATCCGCCAATGCCGGGTGACTTCGATTATGAATGGCTAGGTATTAATACCGGTCCGGATACTACCACATCCTGGGATTCGTCTAACGATTTTACTTGGGCGATCGGGACTCATTCAGGTTATCCCGATTCAATGAAAATCGACGTAGCCTTAAACCCTAATCAACGCGGATGCGCTTCATTCATAAATACTTTAAGACCGGGAGCAGATTCACTTTTTCTCATGGGGCTAAATGTTGATGGAATGGAACCGCCTGGTTACAGAAAACCGATTGGAATAATTTATCGTCCGGGAGGCGTTTCTAAAACATCTCTTTTCAATTTCGATCTGCATTTTATGCCTCACAATGATGTTCAAACTACAATTACCAATGTCCTGAGGGATGAATTCGGATGTACATTTTACGAAAACCCAGCGCCATTGCCGCCCTGGCATTTGGCGGTCAGATCATTAGGTTCGGCTAATCTTCAATTGACCTGGGATCGAATCGATGAAAACGATGTTAATACAATCAAAATCTACAGGTTAAGGGATGATGGATCCTATAATTTGCTTTTCATATTAAGTGGTGACGCAACCCAATTTAACGATACAGATATTTCCCCCGGTTCAACCTATCGTTATAAACTCACTTGCGTCGATTTTGCCGGACAAGAGGGGAGATTTTCGTGTGAGGTTAGCGAGCTGGGTGGCAGACCTCCGGCACTCACAGGTTTCCAGGTTGAGGCAGGCGATGGATTTGTCAGACTTTCCTGGGATTCCACGGGAACAACCGATCTCGCCGGTCTAAAAATATATCGAAAATTAGATTCCGACAGCTTTATAGTCATTGATACAATTCCTGCAAACTTGACTACTTTTTCCGATAATAGCGTAGAAAATGGGCATGGCTATTACTATTCCATGACCGCACTAAGTATCTATGGCCCTGAAAGCTACTCGACTGATACATTATACGCATTTCCTGTTTCGCCCGAACAGCGTTCAGGAATATTGATTGTTAACGGAGTTGATTGGACTACATACAACCCACAAGTATATGACATGTATAACGCCCGGGCTTTCACGGGTACTCTTGGCTACAGCCTTTGGGATCTTTTCGAGGTTTCGCCTGAATCGCGGCCTTATCCGGAGACGGTCATCGGCGATGGCGCAATAAGCCCAACCGATTTCAATCCCTTTGCGACAATTATATGGGTTGGAAATGCCTATGGAGGCGATCTTGAAAAATATCAGCTCGTGCAAGACGAACTCCTGAATTATCTCAATAGCGGTGGAAATCTTGTACTTGTTTGTCGAATGGGCCAATCATTTTTATCCCCTGGCCTTATGGAGTATGGTCATGTGACATCATTTAATACCGGGGTCAATTTCACAACCTTAGTTTCACAGAATGCATTGCTGACGAATATAAATAGAACCTCCTCGCAATCATTTACGGATCTGGTGCAGGTAGATACTTCAGCTGTCTCCGTTCTTTACCGAGCGGACAGCTATCCTGAATGGGTTGCCGGCTTCTGGGCACATCCTGCTAATTCGGGCAATTTGATGTATCTCGGCTGTCGCCCCTACAGGCTGGATTTTGCCGCAATGCACACTAATTTCGAGACTATCTTGCGCAGCTTCTTAGGTATGACTGGAGTTGATGATAACAAAATCCAATTACCTCAAGAATACTCGCTATTCCAGAATTACCCCAATCCCTTCAATCCATCGACAACGATCAAATTCGGTCTACCGGCGCAGTCGCATGTGAGTATTCGTATTTACGATATCCTTGGCCGTTCAGTGCGCCTGCTTATAGATCAGGACAAACCTGCCGGGTATCATGAAATTGTCTGGGATGGCAAAAACGAAGCCGGTATCGACGCCACAACTGGTATTTATTTCGCCAAGCTAATCGCCGCCGACAAAACCAGTAATATCAAGATGGTGCTGTTGAAATAATATTGGTAATGTAAATAACTGGTGCGGTCGGGTGGCCTCACCCGATTATGGCCTTTTTGCCAGATGCGGGCCGGACAATAACAAAATCCGATTGGTCTTATAAAGGAGATTAATCAATGCTTCCAGATTATGTGAAATGCCGCAATGTAATAATGGAAATATTACTTAAAAGATTCGAAAACGTATCAGGACGATATTTAGGTGCATTTAATTTTAAAAAGTATAGGATTTTCGAAGGAAAACAAATAGTATCAAAGATGGAAGATGGAACAATAATAAAGACCGATATAAAAAAAATATCCGGAGAAGTCAAGATACTAAATGAAGATGTAAAATCGGGTAACTTTAATAAAGCGCTAGATTACGTAGATCAAATGGCGAAAGATAAGGCCCTTCAACAATCAAAAATCGTTATTGAGGAATTTATTAAAATAACGACGCAGACCGGCCAAGTCACGGACAATGATGGAAGGCCTTTTGACGCAGAAATATTTTTTAAGGCTCTTGAAGGGATTCAATTTGATTTTCATGAGGATGGAGGGTTTGATCATCCCCAATTCGTCTTCCCGCCGCAAATGGAACAAAGGGCAAAAGCAGTCCTAACGGATATCGAGAAAGATCCGTTATACAAGAAACGGTATGACGAATTAATTGAAAGAAAAAGGCAGGAATGGCGTGATAGAGAGGCTTCTAGAAAATTGGTTGGATAGTGCAAGTGAGAGGTCATATCAAATACCTTTTACGCAAATGCTTGTACATCAGGGAAAAAGAATTATTCATAGCACTCGACATTCACCAATTGAGTTCGGCAAAGATATAATTGCAGTTGATAAATTGGGACAGGTACATGCTTATCAACTTAAAGGGGTTAATGGAAAAAAATTATCTTTGGAGAAGCTGCGAGAAATATTTCCACAGTTGCAAGAATTGGTATCCGCCAAAATCAATCATCCTGCAATAAAAGCAAAAAAATGGCATAAATCCTACTTGGTTCTTAATGGCGAGATTGAAGAAGAAGCATCAGAGCTTCTAGCAAAAACAAATGAGGGATTCGAAGAGCAGGGATTGCCGGAAAGAAGAATCGAACTCATTTTAAGAGGGGAGCTTTTGGATATCTCTAATCAAATGGTTGGTAATTTGATTCCACAAGAGCTCGAGGAATTCAGACTATTACTTGAACTCTATCTCGAAGATGGCGGCGCCTTTTTGCCTAAGGAACGTTTCGCAAAACTTAATATCAGTTGCTTGCCGTATATATCAAATAATAAAAAGCCTAAAATTAGAGAATTTTCGCGAACAATTACAAGTCTAGCGCTAATCAATTCCCTATCCATGGCATCTTTTACTAAAAAAAACAACTATTTTGCCGAAATCACGGCTTGGACAATATATTTGTCGTCAATTTTTGCCGTGATAGAAAAGAATAATATCCCTGAGAAATATTGGGAGGAATTTGTTACACTTATAGAAGATTGGATCTTTCTTCTTCTACAACAATTAGTGGTTGAAATAAGACAAGAGCCGGACAATTACGAAGGAGTAGCTTTAACGGAAATTTATGTTCATCGCACTAAAGTAACACTTTTAGAATCAATATGTAGCCTATATGCCCTATGGTGTCTATATAAAGATAAAAGACAAGATGACTTAATCCCATTTTGTAAAGAATATATTAAAGAAAACTATACAAGAATTCAGCTTTCAGGAGAAGGAGCCGTTCCTCAACTAATTACCATATATTGGCTTCTAAGAAGAGTAGATGGCACATTAAAGCCGGATTTTTGGCTCGCCAAGAACTTGGAGGATCTCCTCAAATTGAATCGTTTTGATTCTAATAGTGCAATACCTAATTTTTATTATGATGCTGAATCGGTCTTGCTTTCAATGAGTGGCGACCCTAAATGCCTGATAGATGATAATTTTGCCGGGCAATCTTTTGCTTCTGAAGCCTTAATGCATCTATTTGTTCGAAGAAATTGGAAACTAAATGCAAAAATGATTTGGGCGGATTATACTAGGGTAATGAATAGCTCTGTAAAACTCGATTATCCTTGGAGAACCTATCTCTGGCGAAATAGCGATGGAGCCGAGAATATCAGTGCGTGGCCTCAAAGAACAAAAAATTGGGAACAACTCAAGGAAGAAGCAAATGAATCTTCCGGCCAAGGTATTCCTGCATTATTAAAAAAGCACCCACACTTATTTGTACTTTTTCTGATTATTTATCCTCATAGACTTACATCAGAATCGGTTCGTTGGCTTGATACTTTCTGGAAAGCGTACAAGTTTTAGATAGAAATGGACCTGTTAATAGTCTAATCAGAAGAGCGACATACATAACTATTGCGGTCGGGCGGCCTCGCCCGACCGTTATTATTTTGGTGGGAAAAACTCTTTATTACAATTCCAGATACGGAATTGCATTCAAGCTAAGATCCGATTTCTCGCCGCGGTTAAGATGAAAATCCCCACAGGCCGCCACCATGGCGCCGTTGTCGGTACAG
>CAWFQL010000011.1:0-303562 GCA_963817915.1 uncultured candidate division Zixibacteria bacterium | reverse complement strand
AGGAATTAAATCTTCAGTCCCTGGCGAGGATTTGGAAGGCCTCGTTCGGCAACTAGGCAAAAAACTTGGTTTAAGGCCTTCATGGTCAGGCAGGGGCCCTGATGGAGGTTGGGATCTTATTTTTACTGAAATAATAGAGGGCCAGTTATCGAAAGGAAAAATCACTTGGCTGGTATCATGTAAGGATTTTCGCTGGCAGCGGAAAATCGGTACAGGAGGCGGATTTTCCAAAGGGGGAATAATTGAAAAATTAGTACAACATAACGCAAATGGGTTTCTTTTAGCAACTACCACCACCATAAGTTCAGCAGCAAAAGAAGCTTTGGATAAATTAGATATGAAGGGTGGAGAAAGAATTCATACTCTAGTATGGGATTCTACAGAGTTGAAATCAATGCTGCTAAGTCCTTCCAACGAAGATATTCTTAAACAGTTTTTGCCTGCAAGCTTTAAGAGAGTTAAAAGTCTTACTTCTGCCAATAGCACGTTAGAGGCATTAAAAGATCAAATGCCAGAGGAAATTTATCTTAAGATAATGAATATGATTAAACCATATTCGGAATCTGGTTTGAATGGAACGTATCTGGCCTTATGACCCTGAATCTGCAGTAATTATTAATGAAATAGTTAAATGGCTTATTATTGAAAATGACAATAAGAAGGCTCTCGAATCAACAAAAGGTATAGGGACTGAAGCGTTTAATGCATTGATACAAAAATTAATGGCAAGTTATTCTGAAAAAGCCAAAGAGTATCTATTCATCATCGCAACTGAACACGCGGAATCAGATTTTAAATTCAATGCAGCACAATTATTATTCGACAATTTCGAAGTTGCGTCGTCTGATAAAATTAAAATTTATCATAACTTAGACAGTTCTGACCTCAACATCCTTATTAGGTCCGATATTATTGATTGCATAGAGAATGAATTAGGCATTAATACACCAAATTATCAAGATTTGTACAATAACCTTAATGAATTATCAAGTAATACCGTAGTAGATGAAGTGATCATCGAAAATCTCTCCTTTAAAGCTATGGGGGATGATAGAATCAAATTCTCAGGCGATATGGAGTTATCGGTAACATTAGAGTGGGAACATGAAGAAATGGGGGGCATGTCATTTCCAGGAAAATTCAGTGGCTATTTTGATAAATTTGGCATTTACCTTGAATCTGCGACGGTTCGACACAGCCAATTTTTACCTGCCAAGATATGAACCGCCAGGAATGGATTCCTGACGGCCCGAGAAAAAGATAAAATCAGACTTTGGGTTTGGTAATATTCCTTCCAAATGTGAATGCAATACCAAATGCGTTATGTATTTCTTTCTTTGCACTTTGTTCGTCCATTGCGAAACTACCGTCCGTCAGATAGATCCGAAATATCCAGTTGAAGTTTTGAATCCATATTGAGTGTCTTTGGGTAGTTTTCGAATCTTCAAATAAGCTTCATTAATGAGCTTATCTATTTCTTTCCATTCCAACGAATCATTGTTATCCAAATGTATCTCAAGCATGGTAATAATGGGTGCCGATGCCCCATATTCTATAGTTCGATAGGATCTATAGTTTTGCTCTTTGAAATACCCGCAATGAAATTCTCCATTTGGGCAATTATGAATATAAACTACCAAATCCCATTTTATTCTCCTTGCTTACTAGTTGCCAATGAGTAGAAAACGACTGATAGATGCCTCACTTTCTAGAACCGGTTTAGAAATCCCTTCTTTTCCTATAAGGTTATTAAGGATTTAATTAAACGCGTACAATTTTTCTATTTAATAAATTCGCTAAATATCTCATCCCGTTTCTTTTCTGAAATCTCTGACACAAGATTTATTAATAGATTTCCTGTTTCATTGTATTCAATAAGGAAAGATTCAACTTCTTGGACAGATATTTTTTCAAAATCCTTGCTTAAGTGAATTTTTGCAAAATTGAATTTCCGATAGAGTCCGTTCATCAAGTTGATTATTTATTCTTAATTCATTTTCAATTCCTTGCAATGCCCTTCTCAATAGTGGTTTCCCCATTCTTAATATTGATAATATATTATCTAAATCCTTTTTCTGCTTCTCGGGATGTCGTTCACTATCCATTCTCCGAATATTCTTCCAATAAGACCATTAAAATCATCAATAATCTTCTTTGATGAATCGATCTCATGTTGATATGATTTATACATATGCTCTCGCGCTTTGAATCTCATTTCGATTCTTTTCTCTACTATTCTTGCCTTATAATTAAAATAAAGTATAATCATAGGGATAGCTGCTACGAATATTATTCGAATAGTCTCAAATAATTGAGGAATCCATAATGAATTATTTGGTTCCATTTTATATCCTTTGTTATTAGGTTAGCCACTCCATACTAATTTTTCTTTGCCCCCTTCTATTCGATTTTTCCCTGACTGTGAATATGGTATCAAATATGGCTGGCGGTGTCAATAAATATCTTAGAGGGGTGTATTGCGTGTCACAGTTTATTGTGACCGCATATACCAGTATTGCGGTCAAAGTATATCCGCCATCTGTCTGGCGGGCAAGCTTTGACACGCAGGCCGCGCCCGCCCGCGCGCCGGAGGGGCGGGGTCGGGATTCCCGCCTTTGCGGGAATGACAAAAAAAAACCTGTCATTCCGCATTTATTGCGGAATCTATCTTGCTAAGACTCGCAAGATTCCCGCCTTCGCGGGAATGACATGGAAAGGGCTTGTCATTGTAATGCGTGTCACAGTTTACTGTGACCGCATATACCCGTGTTTGCGGTCAAAGCAAGCTTTGACACGCAGGCCGCGCCCGCCCCGCGTGCCGGAATCAAACACGAATTAATAGGCGGCCTTTTCTAAGGCCGCATATTCCGGGGCTGGAAAGCCCCGGCTATTAATTATTATGGTGATTTTTTGGGCGGCAGCTGTCCACAGCTGCCCCTTCGCATCTGCATCGTTTGGGGCAGTCAAGGATGACTGCCGCCCAGCAAGAGTCCTGTCATTCCGGCCCCCGAGCCGGAATCCAGGCTTGTAGGGGCGTTTGAAAAAACGCCCTATGACGTAATAGGGCGTTCTATTGAACGCCCCTACGGAAGATCTGATATTTCGTTTGCTACGGAGACCCGATGACACCGATGATTAATCCTTGATACAACGAACCGAGAAGCCGTGCCGTTTAAGGTCGAAGCTGCCGGAAGCTTCCGCGCCAGCGCTCACCACGTAGTGGTCCCATGCGGCGCTGCTATTGGCCTCCGTGGATGACCAAAAGAAAGCGTAACCGCCCATTTGATAGAAAACTCCATTGATATAGCGGAAGCCGGCTGGCAACGCGGTAAAGCCGCTTTCATTGGTAGCGCCAGTGTTGGGAGAATTCCAATGCGCAGTTCCAACTTCCTTCATCTTTCCGCCTGCGACAGTATAACCGCCAAGGTAAGTAACTAATGTCTGCCACTCTGCATCAGTTGGCACGTGCCACCCTGCCGGAGCTATATTGCTGCTGTTATTAATAGCGTACCAATTATAGAGCTTGCCGTAAACAGCAACCATGGAGGTATCGTTATTAAACTCGCAGGATGCTCCTGTTGTATCGGCCGCCCACGCGACACTATCCGATATAGCGGGAATCAAATCGCCATTGCGATAATGGTTCACCCTCAGATTTTCGGCCATCCACCATTGAGTACCGATTCTGATTGTAGCATATATATTGCCATCGATATCTGTCACGGATCCACTGATTGTGTCCTGGGTCGTTACAAACGAATCAGCCGCACCGTATCCAAGGCCAATGTCGTTCATAGCATAAGCCCTGACATAGTACTTTGTGGAAGGAACTAATTCTGTCATCAAGCTGCTGAATGTCCCGATACCGGTGCTGTCGTATGTTCTTGTATCCGCGTATGTCGGCAACGAGTCAGTTCTCCAGCATACACCCCTATAAAATACAGCTGCCCCGCCATCGGATGTAACCGTACCCCCGCATGTCGCCGTAGACTGGGTGATATCAGTGACGCCGGCAGTTGTTACAGTCGGCGTCCGCGGGGCGGCGGGATTAGATGATTTATCTTTAGAGCAAGATACAATCATAAGCAAAATAAACACGGCTGAAATTGAAAATAAATCCCGATATGAATTTCTGAACATCATTTGGCTCCTCCATGCTTTTGTACTTTTCTACTGTATTAATAGCTGGGAATGGATTTGGTTTGCAAGCAATATTTGTCCATTTAATCAAAATTATTCTTCAGTAGTATGCCAGGCTTGCAAAACCCACGGCAATGGGACAAGTGTCGTTGCGAATCAGGCGACCCACAGATTACTTCGTCGATAGTCAGGAGCCGGTCTCCTCGCAATAACTTTGAAGCGTAGAGCAGCCAGTTCACGTCCGCCAGAACGGACTCCGACCTGGCTGAATCTTGCTATTTTGCCTTGACTATCGATGATGAGGGCGATATGATTTTTGCCAGGAGGATTTTTATGAATAAATTTATCGTGAAATATACGTCCGGCGTGGTTCTGCTTGGTGTTATTGTGCTGATTATCAAAGGGGATTTTTTTAGCTTATCGCCGATTGTCATCGCCTTACAGGTAGTCGCCGTTTTAGTGGTTCTATACGCAAGGTACACATTTAGAAATCAGCAGTTTGGATTCACCGCGAACCCAGGCAGCGGGCCGCTACTTGAAAAGGGCCCTTATCGTATCATTAGACATCCGATGTATGCCTCGGTGATGCTTTTGATCTGGGCCAGCATCCTCGGCCATTGGTCAATCGTGAATGGATTGATCGGCGTCATAGTACTGACATTTACATTGACGCGCGTGACAGCCGAAGAGCGATTATTGAAAGAACGATATCCCGAATATACAGAATACATGGCCCGCACCAGGATGATGGTGCCGTATATTTTTTGATATATAATGGAACGTAGACGCGAGGTAGCCTCGCCCCAAGTTGACATTTCGGCCTCCGAGCCGGAATCCAGACGTAGGCTGTGTCATTGCGAATCCGCCGTAGGCGGATGAAGCAATCTGAAGGCGGCATCCCGCAGATTGCTTCGTCGACCGTCAAATGCCGGTCTCCTCGCAATTGTAGATGTTAGGTATTTCGTGGACAGAATTTTTGTATTTTACGGGTTGGAAAGGAAGATTCTGTCCATGCGAATTAACACTCAAGATGAGACGCTTAAGCGTAATTACATTCAGAAGTACCGTTTTTTGGTTCGTGAGTATGAGCAGGTTAAGGCAAAGCTGCATCCCAACTTTCGGTTTGTCAAAGAGTTCTATGTCTTTCATGACACCGATCCGCGTTCTTTTCTTAAGTATTATCATCGTTTTAAGCAAAGTGGCCAAGCAGAGGATTTGTTGCCTCAAAAGCGCGGTCCGCGCTGGAAAACCCGAAGGCCTTTGCCTTATATTGAGGAACAGGTGGCGGCTCTGCGGCAGCAGGGGCTCAACCGTTATGAGATCGTGCATGTTCTTAGACCGAAGCTTGGAGGGTCGACGCCTTCGCCTTCGGGGGTCTACAACATCTGCCGGCGTCGGGGGCTCAACCGCCTGCAGCCGCCGATGCAGGCTAACAAACGGAGAATTATCAAGACGAAAGCCGGAGAATTGGGGCATGTCGATGCCCATACCCTTTCCAAATGCCTGATTGAGGGCGAGTCTCGACATCGCTATTTGGTCTGCGTTGTCGACTCCTGCACTCGCATTGCATGGGCCGAGGTGGTCGACGATATCAAGTCTTTGACGGTCATGTTTGCGGTTCTGCGTTGTCTGAATATTCTTACCGACCGTTATCAGATCCGTTTCCGAGAAGTACTGACGGACAATGGCCCGGAAATGGGGACCAAAGCCTCCTCCCGCAAGGCCGAACATCCTTTTGAGCGGATGCTCATGGAGTTGGGAATCACCCATCGCTATACCCGTCCCTATCGGCCCCAAACTAACGGCAAGGCCGAGCGCTTCTGGCGCACACTTGAAGAAGACCTTCTCTATGAAACCACCTTCGATTCGCCTGAACAACTTAAAGAAGAGCTTCTCCAATATCTCATCTATTACAATGAACACCGTCCACACCAAGCCCTGGGAGGAAAAACACCTCTGGAAATTAATCAAAACTGTCCCCGAATTACTTGACATCTACAGCAATGACAGCGCGGTTTTATCAAGGGTATGGAGACCCGAGGACACGGTCTGTTATTTATTTCTTCTCGCCGCTTTTTTCGTTATCTGCATCCTTATCGGATTTGTCTTTTTTGAAGCCGCGGAGCTTGTTGACCAGATCTGGGATAGCCTCGATCAGGCCCTGATACTTATCGTGGCTGGTCGGCAGGAATGATACCCTGTCGCCATCGATAATAATAAACCCGACTGGCTCAACTCGAGCGCCGCCTCCGCCACCGCCGCCGAATTTCGCGCCGCCTTTTGACTCATCCTCTCCCCCGCCGACACCGAACCCGACACTGACCTTGGAAACCGGTACGACACTCTTATCGCCGAATTTCACCGGCTTGCCGATTATGGTCTCAGTGTTGGATATCTGTTTGAGTTCGCCCATAATAGAGCCGAGCAATTCATTCAATTTATTTGACATCGAATCCTCCTAATTAAGATTCTTGTATATTTTATATAATTTTATAAATGGCAATTCAACAATGAATCGTAGAAACTGATTTATTATCATAATCGGGCGGACAACTAAGCCGCATTCGAAATCACCTGTGACACCATCGAT
The DNA here is from genome assembly GCA_963817915.1 of uncultured candidate division Zixibacteria bacterium. Taxonomy (GTDB): domain Bacteria; phylum Zixibacteria; class MSB-5A5; order UBA10806; family UBA10806; genus CAWFQL01. The sequence continues at coordinate 296,832 of CAWFQL010000011.1, read as the reverse complement.
GACGAAATCCGGCTCATAATTCAATGTTATCGAGTCCGGCAATATCGGCTTGACCGATTGCACTAAGCCGTAGAGTTCACCTGTTATATCCGGCGCGCCAATACCACCGGCAATGCTAAGCCTGCAATGATACTTCGGCAATCTAACAAGCTTTAATGAGAATTGAATAAATTGGATCATAACTCGCATTAGCAATTTGATATCATCGAATGATATTTTGTCTTTTGGAACGCGGACCTTTTCGGCTTTAACCTTAGCAGCTTTTTCCTTTACAGTTTTTGGTTTCGTTGGTTGCCCGATATTAAATTGAAATCTGAATGGAAAAAGCCCGACGCGCACTGCAGCCCCGGTCTTTTTATCGTATTTAAATTTCAAATTCAGCGATAGTGGCATCAATAGAATATACATGATTAATGCAACCAAAATGGCAAATATAATCAGCAGTATATTCATATAACTAATCTGACCTTGACGAGCCCAGCATAACACCGATCGGTTTTAGTGGCTCTACATGGTCGCAGATCACCTTCATGGCGGCTGTAATCGGCACAGCAAGGATAATCCCGACGCCACCCCAGAGCCATCCCCAATACATGGTAGCGATCAGCACTGCCAGCGTATTCAGATCGACCATGCCGGACGTTAATTTCGGCGTAATAACATTGCCCTCGATAAACTGCACGACAACAAAGAATATCGCTACGTAGACCATCGACATGATTGAATTAAATTGGATACCCGCGACAATTATCGGCGGAATCGAGCTCACTATCGAACCGACATAGGGTATCAGGTTCATTATGCCGGCCAACGGTCCCCAGATATAGGCGTATTTTACATCGAAGATCAAAAGGCCGATTGTGATAATTATCGATAATGCGATTACTATTGAGAATTTCACCTGCAGGAATCCCTTGAGCTGACGGTTAATTTCATTGAAAATATTCTCGGTTGTCTCCGCGTGAGCAGTGCCAAATATCAGCCGCAGTTTATTTTGAAACATTCGTGAATCGAGAAGCATGAATAATGTCAGAAAGTACATCAAGAATGCGCCGAACAAAAAGCTTGTAACAGAGCTTAACCCTTTGAAGAAATATTTCCCGATTGACTGTAAATTATCTGAATTGACCGGAATCTGCTTGGGGATATCCCAATTGACTGTCGCAATACCTAAATAATCAGAAATCGTCTTTTTCAAGTTTTCAATTATGACAAGCGCCTTTTCTTTATACATTGGAAATGATATCGCGAAATCCGCGATTTCATTGACGAAAAGGAAAATAATGATTGCCGATATAACAAGGACTATCGCCATGACAATAATAACCGACATGCTATGCGGGATTTTGATTTTCTCAAGGGAATTTACAAGTGGCAAAAGTAGATACGACAACGCAAATGCCGCCACTATCGGCACCAGGATCGGACCGGCAAAATAAAAGAATGCCGTACCCGCCGAAAATGCCAGAATCGGCAAAAGAATTTTCTCCGCGACTACCTTATAATCACTCGATGTTATCATAATATTCTCCGTATATATTTATGTATATAATTTATCATCGTTTCATTCAGCCCTTGATTTCATTCAAGTCAACGAGCGATAGGATGCGGTTATCCGTCATAATCCGAGCAGCTTTTTGAATTCGGCTTCATCGATAACTTTGACGCCCAATTTTTGCGCCTTATCGAGCTTGCTTCCGGGGTCTTCTCCCGCTACGACATAGTCCGTCTTCTTGGATACCGACGATGTCACTTTTCCCCCGGCCTCAACAATAAGTCGTTCCGCCTCGGCTCTGGGATAATCGGCAAGTGTACCAGTCAATACGAATATCTTTCCCAAAAGCGGCCCTGACTTCGATCTCCGTTTCACCTCGGGGAATATTACGCCAGCTTTTTTTAATTTCTCGATAACCGCGCGATTATTTTTGTCATTGAAAAATGAGAATACTGAATGGGCAACTATCGGCCCTATGCCTTCCACCTGCTGCATCTCATCCTCGTCAGCGGACATCAATTTATCTATGGAGCCAAAATGTGCGGCTAAGAGGCTAGCAGTGTTATCGCCAATATTGAATATGCCGAGCGCAAAGATAATTCGAGACAAGTCTCGTTTCTTAGAATTCTCGATAGCATTAGCAAGGTTAATGAAGGATTTTTCACCCATACGGTCGATTTCAATTATCTCAGCTTTTTTGCTGGGCAGATTATATAAATCGGAAATATCTTTTATCAATCCCTTCTCGATAAAAAGCTCTACCGTCTTGTAACCGAGGCCTTCGATATCCATCCCGCCCCGCGATGCGAAATGGAATATTTTCTCTACCAACTGAGCCCGGCAATATAATGAGGTGCATCTCAACGCCACCTCATCGCCTTCCCGCTCCACATGCGAACCGCATACCGGGCATCTATCCGGCATCTTGAATTCTTTTTCGTGGCCGGAACGTTTTTCTTTTATCACCATCACTATTTCGGGGATGACATCGCCGGCACGTTGAACAACGACAGTATCACCAATTCGGATATCCTTACGCTTCACTTCGTCTTCATTGTGCAATGTCGCTCTCGAAACTGTCACGCCTCCGACTTGGACCGGCTTTAATACCGCTACTGGTGTTAATGTCCCGGTGCGACCGACCTGGACGATTATATCATCGACAATTGTTGTCTTCTGTACCGGCGGGAATTTCCAGGCAACCGCCCAGCGCGGCGAACGAGAAAGTTCGCCCGCGATTTGCTGTTGGCGATATGAATCAACTTTAATCACCACACCATCGATATCATGCGGCAGCGAGTCCCGTTGAGCCAAAATATCGATATAGAATTGTTCGATTTTTTCGATATCGCCACTTTTCAAAATATGCTCGCTGGTTACAAAACCGATCGACCGCAAAAACTGAACTGTTTCGAAATAGCCGTTGAGTGAAGCGCCTTTTATCAAGCCGATTCCGTAGGCGATGAATCGCAGCGGACGGGTAGCGGTGATTTTGGAATCAAGCTGTCTTAATGAACCGGCGGCCATATTACGAGGATTGGCAAAAAGCTCCTCGCCGGAACTCAATCTCAGCTTGTTAAATTTCTCGAAATCATCCTTGTAAATTATCACTTCTCCCCTGACCTCGAGGAGCGACGGAGTATTTTTGGCATTAATTTTCAATGGGATAGTTTTGATTGTCCTTAGATTGGCGGTGACTTCCTCGCCGGTAATGCCATCGCCACGAGTAGAGCCCGATACGAATGTGCCTTTTTCATATATAAGCTCGACTGCCAGACCGTCATATTTGGGTTCGATAGTATATATGATCTCTCCGCCTTCGCCCGCGATAAGCTCCCTTACGCGTCGTTCGAAATCGATGAATTCATCGCGCGACATTGCCTTATTCAATGATAACATCGGCAGGGAGTGTTTTTTTGAAGGGAATTTATCTAGCGGCGGAGCGCCAACTCGCTGAGTGGGAGAATCTGGTGTTTTTATTTCTGGATGATCATTTTCGAGTTTGAGTAATTCGTCAAAAAGCTCGTCATATTGGGCATCAGATATCTCCGGCGAATCGAGCAGATAATAACGACGGTTATGATATTCTATTAATTCTCGAAGCTCGGCAGCCCGTTTGATATATTCTGAATTGTCTTTCATGCAGGAAAAATAGCATCATGAATTGCTAATGTCAAACTCCATGATAATATTTTGGTAGAGACTTGCTATAGCAAGCCTCTACAGCGTGCCTCTACAAGATTAATATCATTTTCCTGCGAGTCACGTCTTGACGTGACCGCATCAAGCTTTGCGTAGCGATCAGGGTGTACCCGCCGTCCGTTTGGCGGATAAGCCCTGAATCGCAATGGAATATTTCAATATAGATTTTAAAGACTGCTTTATTTTTTATCCAGATTCTTTTTGTGAATCTTCTCTATTTCGAGCTGCAGGAACGCGCGGCCATTATGACGCATTTTGTTTACGATATCAGGATTTTTCGCGGCGATATCGATTCGTTCATTGCCATAAGGAAATTTATTAAGGCTCAAATTAGATCCTATTTTCTCTCGTAATACCAATGAATCCTGAATCCAGCCGTAATCATCATCTTTGAATACAAACGCATATCCGCTTGAATTTGGTTTCAACGCGAGAATATTTCGTCCCCAGCATTCATTGATGGCGGGAGTTCCAAGCATGCCGAGCACAGTCGGCACAAGATCGATTTGACTGCAGATCGTGGTTACTCTCCTGGGAGCGATTTTAGATTGACGAGGAGAATATATCAGTGACGCTATACGGAAATTTGAAATAACGTCATCCGGATCGTTTAGTATTTTGCTGTGATCGCCCACCAGAACGAAAATAGTATTTTTGTAATAGCTTTCATTCTCGGCCAGATGGAAGAAATGTCCCAATGCCCAATCCGAATAATAAAATGTGTTCAGATACTCGTGATTGGGTACGCTATCGGAATATATTTCAAACCGTTTATCGGGCACCTTGAACGGCTCATGATTGCTCGAAGTTATGACTACTCCCAGAAATGGTTTGTCGCCGCATTTTTTGAATTCTTCATTTGCTCGTTCGAAGACATTGTGATCGGGAACGCCCCATTTATTCAGGACGAGATCGGACCGAAATTCATCCAACCCTATTAGATTCTTGAAACCTTCAGCTCTGAAAAAGCCGCCGATATTATCAAATGATAAATCTCCCCCGTAAACCAAATAGGAATCATATCCGCGTCCATCCAGAATATTGCTAATCGAGCTGAATGGATGTGGGTAGCCATAGAGCTTCGTGATTGCCCGCCCCGGCAACGATGGGAATGAACATAATGACGCCAAAAGCCCTCGATTGGTTCTCGTGCCCGAGGCGAACATATTATCGAAAAGGTAGCTTTTCTCCGCCAGGCTATCGAAAAATGGAGTGGCATCCGGACTACCGCCCAAAACGCCTACAAACCTCGCAGACCAGCTTTCCATGATGATGAAAACGACATTGTATTTAGTAGTATCACTGTTCTCATAACGGCTCAATCTCTTCAATGATTCGTGCGGCTCCAATAAACTATCTGACGGCATTACCACTAATTCCTGTACTGATTTCAAGGCATCCTGATCGGGAAAGAATGTGTATTTGCTGAGATTGCTGGCATTACGATTATTATAATTTTCAAATAGGCTGCGGCTCAACGTAAACACACCGTTAAGCGAAAGGTCATTGGCAAAATTGTATCTCGAAAAATAAGCCGATCCCCAATCGATCGGAGCAAGTGAAATGCCGCCCCTGGCGCCAATTCCCAATATGGCAGTCATTGCAACAAGGCCGGAGATTTTAGAAAAAGGATTGGAACGATAGGAATCAAATACCTTATCGAATTTGGTAGCGATAAAAATAAAAATGGCGGCCGCTATAGCCCATAAAACAATATAAAGGATAACATTGAAACTTCCCGCTACCGTATAAAAGACAAGATCCATATTGTCGAGATAAGTGTAGGATAGAATACCAAGATGATCGCCAAACGCCGAAAAATATTCGATATCTACCAGCTCCAGGAAAAACAGCAATGCCATCACTGTGTAAAATATTATCTGAATAATTCTGCGGCTAAATCTCGATCTATCGAATTTTAAAAATGGAATGTAGCTGATAATCATCAAGGGCAATATCAGAAACGCAAGCACCGATAAATCGAACTTCAGGCCGTAGATAAATGAATAAAATATGTCGATAAACGGCACATGACTGGCGAGCCGCCAGTGCCTCAGCAGGAAGATTAGCCTTACAACCGCGAATCCAAGAAGACCCCATATCAGCAATAATGCCCAGTATAGAGCATTGTTGAATGGCAAAATTATTCTTCTAATTTTGTCCAAGAGGAATTTCCCATAATGTTATGAATAGCTTTCTGAGTCGCGCGAACCCCAATAACTAAAGACAGAAATAAAGTATTCAACTCTTCAATTGGCGAACACCAAAATGACTCCGCTAATTAAATGCCGGACTACATTTTGGACGCTACGGCCTTCGCCATATCGAGTGTTGAATCTTCCCCTCCCATATCATATGTACGAACCTTGCCTTCCTTGATCACGTTCCCGATAGCCTTTTCGAGTTTTTCCGCGTAGCTGGATTCGCCAAGCCAATCGAGCATAAGTTTTACGGTCAATAGAGTCGCCATCGGATTGACCTTGTATTTGCCGGCATATTTCGGAGCCGAGCCATGGGTCGGTTCGAAGACAGCATAATTGTCGCCGATATTGCCACTGCTGGCAAAACCGAGACCGCCAACAAGTTGAGCTGCCAGATCGGAAATTATATCGCCGAACATATTAGTTGTAACCAGCACGGAGTAATCATTGGGATTTTTAAGTAGCCACATGCACATGGCATCGATGTTGGTCTCCCACATTGGGATGTCAGGATAATCCTTAGCGACTTTGCGGGCAGTGCGGACCATTAGACCCGATGTCTCCCTGATGACATTTGGTTTTTCGACAACAGTCACGGATTTCTTGCCGTATTTTTTGGCGTACTCAAAAGCATCGTGGACAATATTCTCACATGCCTTCTCGGTGACAATACGACATGAAATAGCAATCTTATCCGCAGGCGACCAATCGAAACGACTCATTTTGGAATTATGCTTTTTGATTGCGGCTCTGACCTCATCGGGCAAGGGGAAGAACTCCACACCGGCATACAAATCTTCCGTGTTTTCCCTGAAAACGGTTAGATCGATATCGTCTTTAAAATTCAGTGGATTGCCGGAGTAAGCCTTGCAGGGGCGAAGATTAGTTCTGAGGTTGAATAATTGTCTCAACTTAACAATTGGCGATGTGTAAACCAAACCCTTGCCCTGTAATTCGGGCACGAGCTCCGCTTCGGCTTCCTCCTTCGGTTTCGATGTAATAGCTCCGAAAAGTGCACAGGTCGTGCTCTTTAAAATCTGAATAGTTTTATCCGGGAGCGGATTTCCTTCCTTGCACCAACTTTCCCAACCTATCTCAGCCGGTATATAATCAGCATCCAATTTTATTTTATCTAATACAATTTTAGCCGCATCCAATACGTCTTTCCCGACACCATCACCTGGCATCCAGGCGATTTTGTATTTCGCCATCAGCCTCTCCTTGTTTCATGTTAAAAAGAACAACTCAGCCGACTGAATTTATAGGTTTTGATATACTATGGTCAACGGAAAAATAGGCGATTCGCGTCGCTTTAGAATAAAAAGATTATCGCCGGATTATCTATAATTTGGCGCGAAGTGAAAACCTGTGCGAATTTGATAGCTCATTCGAGAATGGCACAAATGAGTAATCAAAGCTGAATTTTTGGTAATTTATCCCGCCGCCGATGGAAAAGCTTTTGGAATCGTAACCGAATTGATACCCCGCGCGGGCAAAAAACATATTTGTGTAATCATATTCCGCCCCGATATCCAATTTGGTTTTTCCATTGCCCCATTTAGGAAAAACAACATCGGCCGCCACCGACGAACCATTGAATGCCGAATTATTGAGTACGGTATAAGATACTCCAACGCGCAATTCGCGCGGCAGGTCATAAGCTATATTTGCGAATTTCGGCTTTGTCCCCAAATTGCGAATCGACAGGCCAACATTGATTTCGGGAGTAAGCTTGTAAATCGAGCCTAAATCGAACGCGATCGCGCCGGCGCTTTCCAGGTCGAGCTTCTCGTAGGCATATTTGAACGCGCCCCCGATTAATATTTCCGGCGAAACCGGATATGATGCCAGGAAAGAGGCGACAAAATTATGCTCGCTGAAATATCCCAACGGTTCAGCGCTGGGATAATCTGACCTTCGAGCGAAATCGCTGATTTTGCCTAATTGCAGATTTATGCCATAATGATATTCGCCCAATTTGCTGGCAACCGAGAATTGATCCATCGTAAAATCCTGAAGATAAATCAAATGCGTCAATTGAAATTCGGTTCTATCAATGAAGCAACCGGATGCCGGATTGAAATATGGCGCGCCGGCGTCCCCTCCGAGAGCGGTAAAAGCCTCACCCATGCCCGACGCTCGTGAACCCGGCCCAAGCAGCATAAATTCGAATGAGCTAAGCCCTCCGGCCGAATAGCAAATCGGGCTTGCATAAATCAAAATCAGGATTATCAAAATGGCATATTTTTTCATAAATCTAAAAACCGATATTTAAGGTGAAAAGATGTCCGCCCGGCGTATCTTCCCTTCCGAGCACGTAAGCGTATTCTATTGCCAATGAAAGATTATTATTGATTTGATGAATATACGATGCTCCGAAGGTAGGCTCGCCTCTGTCGACTCCCGCGCGCAATCCTGCCCATCTGACGTTCCGTTCAACATTGTTGAATTTTCCTTCTTCATATTCGTCTTCAACCCTGACAATAATCTTCTTTACAAACCAATACTCCGCGCCCATTCTGAAACGTGCACTCTGCTTGGTGTTTTTTTCAAGCTCAATAACAGGAATCAAGGTTTCTGATAATAGATTTCCCGCCGCGCCTATATTAAAGGTGATAGGGATTTTTTCATCGTAGGATGTCCCATTACTCCAGTACTTACTGCTATCCCATTTATAATTCGAACCCGCATTTTTGACCACCGCGCCAATTGTCAGCATTTTGTGCGGTTTTACGAGAATCCCGGCATCGAAACCGATAGTAAACGCGTCGATTATATCATATTTTTCCTGGAAATAATGAAGGCTGGCTCCAAATGAAAAGTATTCCCTGATCGCCTTGGAAAATGAGACTCCAAAAGCGTTCTGATGGTTTTTGATATCGCCAATCAATTGCTGTGATTCGCCTCTGCCGGTAACATTTGATATGCCGCTGTTAATCCAGCTTAGCCCCATCGCGGCTTCATTCTTTATCGGGAATGAGACAGCCACAAATCCATAATGCCGGTCTAATGATAGAGTCTGATAGGTCATGCTTAAGGTCGGCTTTACCAGAAACCCCAATCCGGCAGGATTGTAATAGGTGGCCTCAGGTCCCTCGGCAACCGCCGTAAATGCCCGACCCATTCCAAGCGGCCTGGCTCCAATTCCGCCATTCAAAAATGCACCCGCGGTGCCGCCATCGCCGTCGGCATGGCTTATAGAGAACATCAGGGCGATAATCGCTATTATATATTTTATTTTGTTCATTTTATCACCACAATCTTTCCCCAGAGATCTTCGCCGGTGCCAAGCAATATTCGATAGTAATAAATGCCGTTAGCCACGAGATCTCCTTTTTCATTGCGGCCGTCCCAGACAATATCGTCCGATTCTACGCCGCCTAATCGCTGTATATCCGATGCTACGGTCTTTACGAGATCGAGATTCCGATCCAATACCTTTACAGTGGCGGTCGTGGTTGAAGTCGGCATAAAGTGAATCGTGGTGCCCCTTCTGGTTGAATTGTGCGGCGAGAATGGCGACGGGTAAGCGTAATGATTGACCGCATCGCGGCTCGACCTGAATACCTGCCAGCCTCCGCCAGCCTCGGATTTAATCAAGCCATCGGTGCCGCCCGCCCATAAAGTGCCGTCAACAATATCTACTGAATAGAATGGGGCATTATCCTGATAGAATGTTTGATGCGCCGGATCTCTGAAACCGGACATTAACACCCAGGTGGAATAATCACCTGATGATCTAAAAAGACCGCTATTGGTCGCGACATACACCGTATCGGACGCAAACGCGAAATCCCATGCCTCGACACTGCTCGTGAGTCCGCCGATATCCGCGGTATGCCAATTATGACCGCCATCCTGCGAGAATGCCACCTGCATGTATCCTGAATTCGCCGGACGACAGCCCGCCCAGATGGTTTTGGTCGAGCCAAATTTCTGAATACCTAATGCGACTACAAAATTGCCCGGCAGCTTGAGACTATCCACTACCAATGTATCTTCGCGGAAATAACGCGCGATCGAATCGGGATAAGTCGGATAATGGCGAGGGCCCGGTAATGTGTCATGGTCTACGAAAAAGAATTGATATATCCCTGCCGCGGAACCTGCCCAAACCGAAAAGGTATCCGGAAATCCAATTGTATCTACCTGTACAGAAAACATTCTATTCGAGTAACGGTTGAAATTATTTAAATAATAATCTACCGAATCGGAATTAATGGAATCGAGCTGTGACGGAAAAAGATTCTGCCACGTCTGACCCTTATCAGTGGTTCTGATCAGTCCGCCGTAAAAGCATGAAGCAAATGCTATTGTATCGTAGGCCGCCAGATCATATGCCAGCTCACCGTACCAGGTAGCCTGCCTTGGGGAGAATGTCTGCCATGTCAGGCCGCCATCAACTGTCAATGATATTCCGGAACCAATCGGAATTGATTCGCTGTTTCTGACCTCCGAACGAGAGCTTGATACCCAGACACCGTGATTATTAACGGCGAGGGCTGAGACTTCATCCTGAGGCAGCGTAGGAGTTTTATAGGTTGTCCAGTGAGCTCCACTATCTGTTGTTACCGATGCGCCGCCGCCGGTGCCAAGCCAGACCGACGAAGAATCATGCGCGATATCGATAAGCGAATTCGATGTCAGCCCGGAGACTCCACCATCAAGTGTAATTGTTTTTTCCGCCAAGACTAATGCGGGAAAAAGCAGAATAATTAAAAATACGGTTTTTCTCATATTCGTCCTTAATATATGATTATAACTTTCATTACAGGCTCCGCGTAGAAGCCCAATGAATTCTTAGCGGTAAATGTAAATTCGTAACGGCCGGGCGGAGGTGGAGTTGGACTCTGCAATTGGATGCCCAATGTAAATCTGCCATCCCCCATCAATGAATCGCCATGAAGACCATCGTCATGAAGCAGAAAAGCGATTCCATTAGAAGTACTGTCCGGTCTCGTCACAATAAAATAGACTGTATCGATTCTTCCAAAATCATGAGTATTATGCGCATCCGCAAATATATAAGTTGTTTCCGGGGAAACACGACTAATAGAATCCGGGGTTAATACGTTGGATAAAATTGGAATATTTTCAAACGCTGGCGTATCCACCATTGAAGTCGTAATCGGATTTGAATCGCTTCCGATTCCACAGGAAATAAATAATGGCAATATAATTATAAATATTATCAGGATGGTCTTGGGAAAATACATAGGCCGCCTATTAAGTTTGATTTTTTATTCTTTTCGCACAACACTTTAGCAATATTGAATAGGCGTCCTCCTGCTGGCGATAAATTTACCATAATTAGATTCAATGTCAAGCTGTTATTTTCCCAGGATTAAGCGCCGCGCCGAATCTAAGGCCGCCAGTCGAAACCGCCAACTCTTTCTTGTTCAATATACCCATCAGGGTCAAGTATATTCCCGCGCCGGGCAGAATTATATCGGCTCGATCTGGATCAAATGGTATAAGTTTTCGCTTTTTCTCGGTATCATTTGACTGGAATAAATCGGCAATCTTTCTTATCTGAGCTAACTGCAATATTATTCCATGTATTGCATGGGAATCATACTCCATCTGATTTTGAAATATTGCGGCCAGCGATGTAATTGTGCCACCGGTCGATATGATCAAAGTTTCAGTTCCCATTTCTAAATTCTGCAAATTATTTGCGAACGCTCTTTGGGCAATAGCGATATAGGCGTCCAGAGAATCCTCTTTCGCCAATTCCTTGAGCTTTAGGGCTCCCAATGGTATACTTTTAGTAATCTTTATAATACCATTTAGAGCCCGGACAAGTTCTGTCGATCCCCCGCCGACATCGATTAGTAAAACATCATCCTGTAAGTTTATTAAAATCATAAGTCGCACCTAGATATGACAGCTCAGCCTCAATTTCACCGGAAATAATTGATAGCATTTGGCCGGTCTTTTCAAAAAGCATTTGAGCAAAATCAGGAGAGTTTTTGGCGATTCTTAGAGCCTCAGTACCTATCAGCATGATATCATTGCATGGCGAATCGGCAATAAATTTCGAAATAGCATCGGTCGTGCGGTTCATGGCGTCATAAGAAAGCAGACCAGACATCATTAGACCCTCGCCGAGCTTTGTCGTCTTTTTTTGATCGGAGATTATTACAAGCTTGCCGTCCTTAACGACTGCCAGCAATGCCAGGACTGAATTGGTGCCTATATCGATTACTAATATTTTTTGTTCAGGCATGTAAACCGGTTTGCGCTCTATTTAATGGGGTCACGTTGCTGGTTATGGAATCCATCGTGAGCCAGATAAGCTCTCCGGCCCCGACAAGGCTTTTATCGAAATTATAGATATCATTATCGAGGAATTTATATTTGATTCGCATGGAATTCCAGTAAAATCTGACCAATTCCTTGCCTTCGCTTTCTGGCAGAACCATTTCGGCGGCCGGAACTACTGGCGCTTTTTCTATTTCTAAAATCGGCTGCATATTGCAAAGCCGGATTCCTCGCGCGGTCAACGACCTGAGATCGGCGATTTTGAATGCAGGGGAATATAAATAGAATATATTTTGCGCCTTATTTTTCGCTATCAGCGGAATCTCGCCGGGCAAAATTTTGGAAAACTCGGCCACAGTCTTGATTTTCGCCCCTGTAGAAAATGGGAATCTCCAGAATGGATAATAACTGCTTCCCTGCTCATTTACTGATGATAATGTTTCCGCGCTTTGATAGCCATCGTCTTTTATTAAATATGAATGGTCGCAATTACTACAATGATAAAACAGCGACGAATCCGAGATCGGCAAATCGAATCCGCAATTGGGGCATTTATGCTGTACCGGATTCAATTCGGTCGCAGTGCTTTCATCCTTGCCCTTGGGGGAATTTTCGAATGCTTCGGCAATCTCATTTATAACCCGTTTCGCCAGTCCATCGATAAAAAGGGTACTTTCCATGCTATCTCTGGCTATAGAATATGCCCAGACCGGATAGTAAATTACCGACAATCCTTCGCCGATCATCTCCGATGTCACATGCTCCTCGCGGCCATCGGTATTACCCTGATTGTAATAGAAAAAACCCATCGATGTTCTTTTGGCGGATTCGGGATTGATCGTAATATCGAGCAGTCTCGAATTTTGTGGCATATTCCCCTTCTGAAATGCTATCAGCGGCACCACTTCGGGCCTGACACCGAGGCTTTCAAGCCCGAATGATTTTTCATCGAATGCAGGCACAGTCAGATCGAAGGCTCTGCATTTCTGCTCGATTTCTCGTTTGGGCGGCAATGGCAGATCGGTCTCGGATTCAATTTCAATCGTTGTGGATTTGGTAAAGAGCGAGTATGACATTCCCCAGAATCTATAAAATGGTAGATAATACAATTGCCTGCCCACTTCGCTGAATGATCAACGAAAGTCCGTTTGATTTCAGATATTTCTCGACAGCGAATTTTGCCCCGAAATCATCAAGCTTACAATCGTAATAATACTTTAAGATTCGGCCAGGCGATCCCAGACGCATGATTAGGCCGCAAAATGAACAGCGCGTGCTTATGGCGCCCTCAGCGGTTTGGAGTCGCTGAGCCGCATCCGGGGCAATTGAACTTGGTTTGATAACTTGCCATCCTAAGTTGACTTACTCTGTCTTTTCCCCGCAATTTGTGCAGTATTTCGACCCCGACGGCAATTTAGTCCCGCATTTGGCACAAGTTACCTTTTCATCGAGCTTTTTGCCGCAAATATGGCAGAATTTGGCGTCGGATGATAAATCCGCGCTGCATTCGGGGCAACGATTGGTCGCCACCATCTGGTTGCCGCATTTATAGCAGAAACGAGAATTCTGCGGCGTATCAATACCGCATTTGGGGCAGGTGATTGTCGGCAACGATTCTTTTTTGAGATCGAGATCATTCGGAGAAAAGGCGTTGGTTAGCATGGCCGGTACCATCAGGCCGATGCCCGCGCCCATTCCGAGGCCTGCGCCAGATTGCGCCGCACTTCCGCCTGATGACATCGCCTTGGCCAGCGAATATTTAAGAAAATTATCCAAATCGCCCACAGCTTTCATCGATGACTTTTCATCGATCATTTTCTGGACTTCATCTGGCGGCGTAATCGAGGTGATATAGAAATCCAAAAGCTCGAGACCGTACTTCGAAAATTCATTCGAAATTTTATTCTTAATTTCCAACGCCAATGAGTCATATTGCTTTGGCAGATCGAAAATTGTTTCGAGCTTTTCGCCGAATAGATCATTGACCCGCGCCACGATTACATCGCGCAGATAATTGGATATATCATCGGTCGAATAGGCCGATTGGCGGCCCACAAGGCTATTGATGAAAAGCAGCGGCTCAACGATTCTGCAGGTATAAACACCATAACCGCGCAGACGAACAAGGCCCAATTCCTTATCGCGGAATGCTACAGGATCGCGCGTTCCCCATTTTAGATTGGTGAATACCTTATGATTGATGAAGTAAACTTCGCATCTGATAGGTGATTTGAAACCCCAAGGCAATGATAACGTTCGGGTCAAGATCGGGACATTCAATGATGTCAATGTATGTCGTCCCGGGCCAAGGACATCATGACCCCTTCCCGGACTTGAAAAATACTGCCGACTGCGAATCCCTGACAATCAACTGCGCGCCGGCCTTGATATCGAGAGAACCTGATTCCGGTATACGGTGAATCATGTCGGAACCCGCCATGTCAACCCATTCCAAAACTTCCATCATTACAGCCATTTAGTCCCTCCAGAGAAATATTTAGAATTTATGTTTATCAAATATATATTTTTCCTGCGAGTCACGGCATGCCGTGACCGCATCCCGCCCTTGTTTGCGGTCAGGGCGAGCCCTAACGCGCATCAAATAAGACCAGGCCTACAGCTAATTTATCGGCGCATTTTTGCGTTGATGAAATGAAATTTCGTGATATTTACGGTAGAGACATGCATGGCATGTCTCTACGAGACTTATATCAGGTTTGCGCTTTAATTATCAATTTAATGGTCGGGGCGAGCCGATTTGAACGGCCGACCACTTGCACCCCAAGCAAGTGCGCTAACCAGGCTGCGCTACGCCCCGATTTGATCCTAAATATGCCGGTTCTACTATAGTTGTTGAACCCGACATAGGGTTTCGTAGGAGCGGGTTTGAAACCCGCCCTTACAGAAAAAATTACTTTTACAGTCGGCTAATTTGGCCATTTTCAAAAACCGACCGAATTAATTCCAAAATAATCAAAGATGCTGTCAAATCAAGGGAAAAGTCTGAGGATCTTCTCCAATTCCAGCCTGATTTCTCTAAGTTGATGTTTTGTCTGAACATCTTTCATGTTGATTTCGACCTGTCCGCCGTCGCGTCTGAGGAAATTGCGGGCGCCATCGATAGTATACCCTTCCTCGTAGAGCAGTTTCTTGATTTTCATAATCCGCTCTATATCCTTCGGCTGATAGGTACGGTTTCCGGCGCGGTTTTTCTTGGGTCTGAGGTGAGGGAATTCCTTTTCCCAGAACCGAAGCACATACGGCTCGACTCCCGCCATATCGGCCACTTCCGAGATCGAATAATACAATTTGCCTTCGATACGGTTGATCATGGTTTCACCCACCTTTCCTGCTTTTCAATATATCCGGCTCAATCTTGGTCACCCTCGATTGAAAGCCTCCATCATATAATACAACCTCTACCTTATCGTCAATCGCAACCTGCCTGAAGCTTTTGACCGCCGCTCCCTTTTCATCGCGGCAATAAGAATATCCCCGTCCCATAACAGCTTTCGGCGATACAATCTCCAGCTTCTCGAAAATAGATTGTGATCTGGTTTTCAAACGTTCCATGCGATGGCCCATGTGAATATTCAAAAGATGACTTAATTCATCGCGCCTTTGGGCTCTGGCGGTGATTATCTCGAGCGGACGTTTCAGGCCATATCGCGAGACAATATTATGCAGTCTTTCGTTTTGCAGATTGATCATGCTCGCCATAGCCGCAACCATGCCGTCATTGTATTCCCGAATTTGAGAAAGCAATGCCGCCGTATCGGGAACCGCAATCTCCGCCGCCGCCGATGGTGTCGGAGCGCGCAAATCCGCCACGAAATCCGCTATCGAGAAATCTATTTCGTGCCCCACTGCCGATATCACCGGCAACTCGGACTCATAAATCGCGCGGGCGACTATCTCTTCATTGAATGCCCATAAATCCTCAAGCGATCCGCCGCCGCGCCCAACTATGAGGACATCGACATTCTTATATCTATTGAACCCATTTATGGCATGGGCAATCTGAGCCGACGCTCCCTCTCCCTGCACCGCCACTGGCCAGATAATTATTTCTACCCAGGGAGCGCGACGTCTGGTGATATTCAATATATCTCTTATAGCCGCGCCTGTCGGTGATGTTACAACGCCGATTCGATTCGGAAATTGCGGGATCGGGATCTTATGTTCAGGGCTGAACAACCCTTCTTCGGCAAGCTTTTTCTTTAGTTGCTGGAATGCCAACTCCAATTCGCCAATACCGGCGGGTTGAAGCGATGTCACTACGAATTGATATTGGCCGGATTTTTCATAAACAGTTACCTGCCCGGAGGCTTTGACCTTCATTCCGTCCTGGGGCTCGAAAAATAGATGGCTCCCGAGCCATTTCCACATGACACATTTGATCTGCGCACCTTGATCCTTCAAAGTGAAATAGCGATGGCCTGATGAATGATGCAGATAATTGGAAATCTCGCCTTCGATCCAAACCTTGACAAAAGCCCCCTCAAGTAGCTCTTTGATTTCCTTGGTTATCTGGCTAATTGTATAAATTTTGTCAGGCATAAATTTACGATTTTAATTTTCGGATTTTGCAGGCCTTCACAGTGTTTTTTAATAATGCCGCAATTGTCATGGGCCCGACACCGCCCGGTACAGGTGTAATTGCCCCCGCAACCTCTTTAACCGCATCGAAATCGACATCGCCAACAAGTCGTTTGCCCTTGGGATGCGTAGGATCATCGATCTGATTGGTACCAACATCAATAACAACCGCTCCCGGTTTGACCATGTCGGCAGTCAAGAACCGCGCTTTTCCCATCGCGGCAATAATAATGTCAGCTCTTAGCGTATAGGATTTGATATCAGTTGTTCCCGTATGACATAATGTCACCGTGGCATTGGTCTTTTCTGTTTTCATCGAAAGCATAGCCGCCAATGGCTTGCCAACCAGAAAACCACGGCCTAATATGACGACATTCTTTTTATATGGGCTGTGGCCGGAACGAACCAGTAATTCCACTATTCCCATTGGTGTAGCGGGCTCGAATAACGGTCGACCCGCCAGGAGTAAGCCCTGATTTTGAGGATGAAAACCATCGACATCTTTATTGGGATCAATGGCGAAAGTCACTAACTTTTTCATCGATTTGGGATGGTAATGGCGCTTGAACGAGAATACCATCGATATCCTTGCGATCATTCAAGGCATTGATGAGATCTATTAACTCATCGATTGTTGTTGATTTATCTTTCTTGATGATCTCTGAAAAAATCCCGACACTCTGACAGGTCTGGGATTTCATTTTTACATACAACGCCGATGCCGGGTCATCGCCTACTAATACCGCAGCCAGTCCCGGAGTGATGCCTTTTGATTTTAGAAATTCTATCTCGGTTTTGAGTTCAGCCTTTATTTCCTCGGCGATTTTTTTGCCATCGATTATCTCGGCGGCCATTAAAATCTCCTCTGCTTTTCAGCGGGATCATCATCTTCGATATATTTAATCAAATGTCTATTGATCGATTTAGCCTTGCCGGTTCCGGGATCGATATCAATCGTTACAGCCGCCAAACGAATATCGTTCTCGGCGGTTGTAAATCTATTTGGCAGTCCCTGTATTATTCTATAGAGAGCGTCGCTTACGTGAACACCTATAACCGATTCATACGGCCCCGTCATACCGACATCGCTGATAAACGCCGTTCCCGATGGCAATATCTTCTCATCCGCAGTCTGGACATGAGTATGAGTCCCGAGAACCGCCGATACTCTGCCATCGAGATACCAACCAAGGGCCTGCTTTTCCGAGGTAGCTTCAGCGTGAAAATCCACAATGATAGTTTTTGTCTCTCTCGAAATTTCCAGGATGATTTTATCGGCCGTCTTAAACGGGCAATCGATATCATACATGAATATTCGACCCTGGAGATTGATCACAGCGACCTTTTCGCCATTGGATGCGGTATAAATATTGTATCCCAATCCTGGCGCACCAGACGGGTAATTTGCTGGACGGATCAGCCGCGGCTCCTCATCGAAATAGGGATATATCTCTTTTCGATCCCAGATATGGTTACCCGATGTCTGGCATTCGACTCCGGATTCGATTAGCTTTTTAGAAATATCCTTGGTAAGTCCGAATCCGGTCGCGGCATTTTCAACATTAGCGATTACGAAATCGTACTTGATATTCTTCCGGCGGCATTCGGCGAGGTACCCCGCCACGCATGTAATCCCCGGTTTCCCGATTATATCGCCAATGAAAAATATTTTCATTGATAACCTTTGGTAAACAACTCATTAAAGAATCGGTGAAAGCCATGCATTTTATGACCGTTAGGCAGATGCATCAATACACAGCCATTAATCGGATCAATTCCTTTTCCCTTGGCATTATCGATAATTGCCTTATCGCAAACTCCCTGCTGAAACCAGATCTTCTTAATCCCTGACGCTTTAATCTCGTCCAATAGGGCATTATTTTTCTTGATGCTAGACGTGACTATAAGAGCTTCGGGTTTTTCGGGGAGTTCATTCAATGATTTGTACAGATGAAGCCCCTGAAATTCACCGCCATTAGGATTAATCGCGTATATTTTCTTTTGCAGACCCACTAGCTCTTTGTAAGCCGCGAATGAAAAAGATTCTTTCTTTCTCGAAAGCCCCAATATGGCGAAGCTATTGGAATTATAAAATTCCTGTACCCTCTTACTTGGCATAATCCACCGCTCTCACTTCCCTTATCACCGTAACTTTTATCTGCCCCGGATATTCCATTTCGGATTCGATCTTCCTGGCAATCTCTGCCGCAAGATTATTTGTCGCCACATCGTCCATCTGATCGGCTTCAACAATCACTCTTACTTCACGTCCCGCCTGAATAGCATAGGCCTTGGCTACGCCTTTGAAACCGTCGGCCATCTCTTCCAATTTTTCTAGACGTTTGATATAGCCCTCTAACGTTTCACGTCTAGCACCCGGTCGCGCGCCTGAAATTGCATCGGCCGCTTGCACCAATACCGCGTATGGTGTTTCCATTGCCACATCTTCGTGGTGGCTGGCCATGGCGTTAAGGACTGTCTTATTCTCATTAAACTTGGTAGCGAATTCAAAACCGATTTGAGTATGGGTACCTTCGGTCTCACGATCGATAGCCTTGCCGATATCATGCAGTAGGCCGGATCGTTTGGCTAAAGTGCCATCGAGATTCAATTCAGCAGCCATAATTCCGCAGATAATCGAGACTTCTTTGGAATGCTGAAGGACATTCTGACCATATGACGTCCTGAAATTCAGCTTACCGAGCAGCTTCACTATTTCCGGATGGACACCATGAACTCCAACGTCGAAACATGCCTGCTCGCCTGTCTCTCTGATAATGACTTCCATTTCCTTTTCGGCCTTACCGACTACCTCTTCGATTCTCGAAGGATGAATTCGGCCATCTATGATAAGCTTCTCCAATGCCATGCGAGCGACTTCTCTTCTGACAGGATCATAGCCCGAAAGAATAACCGCCTCGGGAGTATCGTCCACAATGACATCGATACCGGTCGCAGTTTCAAAGCAGCGGATATTTCTGCCCTCACGGCCGATAATGCGGCCTTTCATCTCATCCGATGGCAAATTGACTACTGATACACTCGATTCTGCGGCATAGTCCGCGGCGCAACGTTGAATCGCTTGTATGATAATATTTTTGGCCTCTTTGTCGGCGTTCCGTTCGGCCTCTTCCTTAATTTCCTTTATCATCGAGGCGGCATCTCTTCTGGCCTCGGCCTCCAAATTGGAAAGCAGAAGCTTCTTGGCCTCTTCCGAGGTCATGCCTGCCATTTTTTCGAGTTGAGTATTTTGCTCGGCAATCAGGCGTTCAAGGTCTTTCTCCTTGGTTTCTGCCACCTTTTCTTTGACAGTCAGGGCCTTATCACGCTGACCGATTTCGGTTTCTTTTTTATTGAGTATATCTACTTTGCGGTTGAGATTACTCTCTTTGACTTGTAAGGCCTGTTCGAGCTTGGCGATTTCGCCTTTTCTTGCCTGAGTCTCTTTGTCGAATCTCTGTTTGGTCTTGAACCATTCGTCCTTTGCCTCTAAAACCGCTTCTTTCTTTTTGATTTCCGCGGATCTTTCGGCCTCGGCAACTATTTTGGATGCGAGAGCTTCAGCTTTTGAAATCCTGCCTTCTCCCGATTTCCGGGAAATAAGCAAGCCGATCACAAATGCTAATACTGCCACACCTGCCGATACCAGGATGATTAACGTCGGCTGTCCCATTGTTCCTCCATTTGGGGCGGACGCTTATATATAAATTACTGAATTTCGGAAAGCTTTCGAGCCAAATCGCCGATCTTCTTTTCCATCTCGGGAGAAGTATTCTGTTCCTCCCGGGTTCGGAAAAGTTCGTCGGTAATATTTAATGCTGCCAGCACTGCTACTCGATTTTCTGAGAGGTTCGGGAATGTGGCCGATACCTCCTTCATCTTGGAATCGAGATAACTTGCTGCCTTTACTATATATTCTGGACCAACTTCGGAAGTAATATTATACTCCTTACCGAAGATGGTCACTGCTACTCGAATTTTCTCCATTTTCAGCGTCCGCTATATATAAATTAATTCCAACTTTCCTCGAGGGCCGCCAGTTTACCCACCAATTTTTCCAGTCGGTCTTTGATGACCTTACCGTCAATTTCACGGTGAGTAGCCAATAGATTATCGAATTTTTGTTTTTCGGATGATTTATAGTCCTCAAACTCTTTTCGAAAATCTTCGGCCTGACGCCTCAAGGATTCGTTCTCCCTTTCGAGCTTTTGTTTATCATTTTTCAAACCGGCGATAATTGTCACCGCGCGGTCAATCTTTTCCTCCAAATCATTCAACATTTCAATATTCATAGTCTGCTCTCAGCTTCTAAGTTGTGCCCCGAATTTTGCTTCCAGAGCGTTTATTATCGATTTATGCGCCTGATCCACCTCATCATCAGTCAATGTGCGGTCAGGCAGACGATATTTAATTCCAAATGCTAGACTCTTTTTTCCCGACGGTATATTCTTTCCACGATACAGATCGAAAATCCACGCGGTCTCGACAATATCGCCGCCGGTCTTTATTATGTCACGACGAATATCCTCGGCTTTTACTTTATCATCTACTATGATAGCGATATCCCTATCCGCAGATGGGAATCTGGCAAGTTCCTTCGCGACAATTGAATCGGGAGTATTCTTCACAATATCCTCAAAATTCACTTCCGCCAAGAATACATCCTCCTTAATATCCGCTATCGAATTTCCATCGGCAGATAACTTGCCGAGATATCCGATTTCAATACCATTACAATATACTTTAAAAGACTGCCCTTTTTCAAATGCAAAATAAGGGGTTGGCTGTAAATTAATTTGACCGGCCTGTAAATGGTCAATTAAGTCCTCTAAAACAGCCTTGAGCGAGTAAATATCTCGTTTACGCGCCTGCCCACCCCAAAAATCAGGTCGCTCAATTCCAGTTATTCCAATTGCCATACTGGCATGCTGAGCAGGCAGCTTCCCTTTTTCAACCGGATGGAAAATATCACCGATATCAAATAAAAATAGATTCTTTTCCTTAAAATTCAAATTGCGCTTAATAATAGGCAGCATCGAGACAATAAGATTGGGACGGGCAACTGCCATTTCCTCGGAAAGAGGATTTATCAGCCTGACCGAATTTTCAAGCAGGTCGAATTTCGCCACCATTTTGCTGTCCACGAGGGTAATCGGGAATATCTCATTGGCTCCATATCCGACCATGAAGGCCCTGACCTTTTCTCTAATGCGATGGAATTTGGATTCGGCCGTACCTAATGTCCCGCCAGGACAAAATGCCGGCGGAATACTTTCGAAACCTCGCACCCGGGCTATTTCTTCAATAAGATCAACTTCTCTTAAAAGATCGGGACGGAAACTGGGCTGAATCGCCTTAATATTACCATTGACACTGGTCTTAACATCAAGCCCATTCAATATAGTGGTAATTTCTTTAATATTTATTGGCGCACCAAGCAGATGTTCAACCTGAGTCGGCCTAAGTGTAATCTCGACCGGGACAAATGGCTTGGGATGTGCGTCAACCATTCCCCTTAATATCTCGCCGCCCGCCAAATCCTGAATAAGTTTGCAGGCACGATCATTCGCGATAGGGGCCATGTTAGGATCGGCGCCGCGCTCAAATCGTCGGGATGATTCCGTAGCCAAACTTAGAGCTTTGGAACCTCGTCGAATCGTAATTGGATTGAAATAAGCTGATTCCAGCAAAATATTAGCGGTCTTCTCGGAGACTTCGGACTTCAGACCACCCATAATGCCTGCGATTGCCACGCCTTCTGCACCATCTGTAATAAGCAGATGATTAGCATTGAGTTTCCGTTTGACATTGTCGAGTGTAATAAATTCTTCACCGACAACCGCTTTTCTTACAATAACTTCTGGCTTACTAAACAAGTCATAGTCGAAGGCGTGAAGCGGATGCCCGAGCTCCATCATCACGAAGTTACTAATATCTACAACATTATTGATTGGCCTCATACCGAGGTAATAGACCATTATCTTTAGCCATAACGGCGATTCATTTACTTTTATATTGCGGACAACTCTGCCCGTATATCGCGGGCAATCCTGTGGGCTGTCTATGGCGATTTTCAGGCTCAGGCTAACATCGCTTTTCGCCTCAGCCAGACGACAATCCGGCATTTTAATGCGCCCACCGCCAAGCGCCTGTATCTCCCGAGCAATTCCGATATGCGAAAGGCAATCGGGCCGATTGGGTGTAATTTCTAATTCATATACAGTATCATTATAATTGACAATATCTTGCAAAGGCGTCCCAGGCTTGACTGATGCGGGTAATTCAGCTATTCCATCGCCATAGTCGGAGAAGCCCAACTCCTTTTCGGAAAGCAACATACCGTCGGATTTGTGGCCATGAATAGTTGCTTTTGCCATTTTTCCTATCCCTGGGAGAGTCGAACCCACCGGGGCAAGTAGAGCAATCATACCAGATGCTACATTTGGTGCGCCACAGACCACTTGAAGGTTAGTTGTGCCGTCAAAGACTTTACATAATGACAGCTTGTCCGAACCGGTTATTTTCTCAACTGATACGACCTTGGCGAAGATTACGCCTTTGATATCCCGGCCTTTTTGCTCGATTCCTTCGACTTCACTGCCGGACATGGTAAGTCGTTCGGCAAGCTCGTCGGTAGTCCAATTGAAATCGATCAGGGTCTTTAATAAATTATAAGAAATCTTCATCTAAAATTGCCTTAAAAATCTGACATCATTATCATAGAGGAGTCGAATATCATTGATTCTATATCTGAGCATGGTAATTCGATCGACTCCCATTCCGAACGCGAAGCCTGAATATTTTTCAGGATCATATCCGACAGCCTTGAATACTTCGGGATCAACCATGCCGGCGCCGGATATTTCGACCCATCCGCTATGCTTGCAAACACGGCAGCCCTTGCCGCCGCAAATCATGCACGAAAAATCGTATTCGGCCGACGGTTCGGTGAATGGAAAAAAATGGGGTCTGAAACGAACCTTGATATCGGGGCCGAACATCTCGTGGGCAAATGCAGTTATTGTGCCCTTGAGGTCGGCGAAAGTGACATGATTATCAACATACAGTCCTTCGCATTGGAAAAATACAGGCGAATGGCTGGCATCGAGCGCATCGGAACGATAGCATCGCCCCGGCGAAATTACTCTCACCGGCGGCTTCTGCGATTGCATCGTCCTGATCTGGACAGTAGATGTATGAGTCCTTAACAATATCCCTTTTTCAATATAGAATGTATCCGAAAGATCGCGGGCGGGATGATCTTCGGGAGTATTGAGGGCATCAAAATTATAAAAATCTGTTTCAATATCGGGGCCGGTAGCGATCGCGAATCCCATGCCTCGGAAGATCTGTACTATTCGATCAACTGTCTGCAATAACGGATGTCGTCTTCCCACAAATGAGCGTGAGCCTGGAAGAGTATAGTCGAACAACTGATCGGAATCGGAGCTTTCAGCAAATGATTCTGATTTGAGCGTAATTATATCGGTAATTTTTGTCTTGGCATCGTTGAGCTTGGCGCCGATTTCGGGTCTGAATTGTTTATCAACCTTACCCAGTAGCTTAGACAACTCGGCCAATTTGCCATTACGCCCCAAATATAGATTTTTTAATGATTCGAGGGAATTTTTATCGGAGACATTATTTAATGCTGTTAATGCCTCTTTAAGGATATTATCTAAATCGCTTAGTATATCTGTCATAACGCCAAGACGGGCTTTTGGTCGAAAAGCCCGCCAGGAAAGTTATGGGTTCTCAAAAGCAAGATTCGAGAATCACCCGCTCCTGGCCAGCTCGGCCAAAGCCGCAAAGGCGGCGCTATCGTTGACAGCGATATCAGCAAGCATTTTTCTATTCAAAAGAATGCCCGCCTTTTTCAAGCCATCCATGAAAACAGAATACGAAAGGCCATGCTGTCTGGTGGCAGCATTAATTCTAACTATCCACAAGCTTCTGAAATCTCTTTTCTTGAGTCTGCGGTCGCGATAGGCATAAACCATGCCCTTCTGGACCGTTTCCTTGGCCGTGCGGTATAATTTGCGACGACCCCCGAAATTGCCTTTGGCGGCATCAAGTACTTTTTTATGTCTTCGATGCGCCGCTACGTTATTAGTTGCCCTTGGCATGATTACACTCCATTAAATCCGAGATTAATATGGTAGCATCCGGTTAATTCGCTTTGCATCAGCCTTATCAACCAATGCTCCCTTACGAAGTTTCCGTTTGCGAGCAGTAGTCTTCTTGGTCAAGATGTGTCTCTTGCTCGTTTTGCCTCTCTTTATTTTTCCTGTTCCGGTCTTTTTGAATCTTTTGGCTGCGGAACGATTTGTCTTTAGCTTAGGCATCCATTCTCCTTTAAAGCGCTAATATAGCCTATCGCAAGCCTGTATGCAATAGAAAACTATTAAGAATAAGTTAAACTATTTTGCTAAGGCCTTAAAACCTATTTTTTCTTTGCTAAAAACATCACCGAGAGATTTCGCCCTTCAAGCTTCATGTTGGCTTCGGGCTCACCGAACTCTTTCAGGTCTATCAGAAGCCTATCCATAATCTTTTGGCCCAATTCCTTGTGAACCAACTCTCGGCCTCTGTAAACCACTGTCGCCTTGACTTTAAAGCCTTCAGCGAGAAACGCGATGATGTGCTGCAATTTGAATTGATAGTCATGCTCTTCAGTTTTCGGCCTGAATCTCATTTCTTTGAGCTGAATAGTATGCTGCTTCTTTTTGGCCGCCTTGGTTTTCTTTGATTGTTCGTAGTGATATTTGCCGTAATCCATGATTCGGCAAACCGGCGGCTTGACATTGGCGGCAACTTCCACCAAATCCAGGCTTTTACTGATAGCAATCTCGAGCGCCTTAGCCGTGGGAACTACCCCGACCTGAGATCCGTCTTCATCGATCAATCGTACTTCCGGCACCCTTATTTGGCGATTGATTCTAACTTCTGGTTCGTAAGCGATCCTTAATCCTCCCGTTATAATTTACTTTATTTGAGCGCTTTCTTTTTATTTTCATCTAATAGCATCTCAATAGCTTTTTCAATTTTAAATTTACCCAAATCCCCTACCCGGTGTTTGCGCAATGATATCTCGGATGTTTCGGCCTCATTCTTCCCGACAACCGCCATATAAGGGGTTTTCAGGCTTTCCGCCAGATGAATCTTCTTGCCGATCTTTTCGCTGGTTTCGTCAATTGTAGCTTTGAGCCCCGCATCCGCGAATAGCTTAACTATATCCCTGCCATATTCGTTCCATTGATCGGTGACAGGAAGGATGCGGATTTGCTCAGGGGCAAGCCATAATGGGAAGTTGCCGGCGTAATGTTCGATAATAATTCCGAAAAATCTTTCCAACGACCCGAGCAAAGCCCGATGAATCATGATCGGACGTTTCCTTTGACCGTCTTCCGCGATATATTCAACATTGAATCTTTCAGGCAGGTTGAAATCCACCTGGATTGTCGTACATTGCCAGAATCTGCCAAGGCTGTCCTTGATTTTAATATCAATCTTAGGACCGTAGAAAACTCCCTCACCGGGGTCGATTTTGTAATTCAGCTGTGCCTTTTCAAGCGCATGCTTTAATGATTCAGTAGCCAGCTCCCATCCTTCAGGCGAGCCGACATATTTTTCGGGCCGCGTAGATAAGAAAACTTCGTAGTTATCAAAACCGAAAGTCCTCAAAAAGAAGAGATTGAAATTAATAGTACGAATCAACTCTTCTTCAAGCTGATCGGGACGGCAAAACAGGTGAGCGTCGTCCTGAGTAAAGCCTCGGACTCTCATCAGGCCATGCAATACACCGGAACGTTCGTAACGATAAACCGTTCCGAGCTCTGCCCAGCGGATAGGCAGATCGCGATAGCTTCGAGTCTTTGATTTATAAATTTGAATATGGAACGGGCAATTCATCGGCTTGATCTCATATTCGACATTATCGATGAGCATGGTAGCATACATATTTTCGGAATAGAAACCGGCATGCCCCGAGGTCTTCCAAAGATCGAATTTTGCTATATGAGGCGAATAAACCAATTCATAACCATTATTGAGATGCTCTTCTTTCCAAAATGCCTCAATTTTATTTCGAATAAACGCGCCTCTGGGATGCCAGAGCACCAACCCGGCGCCGATTTCATCGACCATCGAGAAAAGATCGAGATCGCGTCCCAGGAAACGATGATCGCGTTTTTTGGCTTCTTCGATCTTCGCGATATGCTCGTCGAGCATTGCCTTATCCGGGAAAGTGACACCGTATATGCGCTGAAGCATTTTATTCTTTTCATCGCCGCGCCAATAAGCTCCGGCAACCGTAAGCAATTTGACCGCCTTAACAAAACCGGTCGATGGCAGATGCGGGCCACGGCACATATCGGTAAAATCGCCGTTGGTATAAAAACTGAGCTTATCGTCAGTCATTTCGGATGCCATTTCGGCCTTGTAGATATCTCCGATCTTCTGGAAATCCTTTAGGGCCGATTGTCTGTCTGATTCTTTTCTCACGAAAGGCTGGTTGCCATTGGCAATTTCCATCATCTTGGATTCAATTTTGCCAAGCTCGAGCTTCGGTTAGTTTCTCCGGCAGATCAATATCATAATAAAATCTTGCCGAAAAATCATTTGGAATGGCATGGACCGATTGCCAATTTGGTCTCGGGATAAAGCTCCATAATCGCGGTCGCCATTATATGCGCCGATGAATGCCAAAAGACTTCCTTCCCCTTGTCATCATCGAATGTGAGATATCTTTAGGGCGCAATCATGCTCAATCGGAAATGATAGATCGACAGTCTTATCATCGACCATGGCCGCCAGCGCCTTCTTCTCCAGGCTTCTGGAGATCGAGGCCGCGACTTGAGCCGGCGTAACCGGCGCGACGAATTCCCTGAAGGAATTGTCCGGAAATTTTATTTTTACTTTTGCCATAAAATAAAAAAACGACTACCCGGAAGGAGTAGTCATTAGCGATGAGAAACCCTTTAAGTTAATCAATGACTCCTTCCCAACAATGGTGGGCGATACTGGAATTGAACCAGTGACCTCTTGCATGTCAAGCAAGCACTCTAACCAACTGAGCTAATCGCCCCCGGAACACATTTGGGATGCAACCCTTCTCATTTATGATCACGGCATTATTATAATATACGATAATAATCCGCCGGCCCAGATCTGAGCCGAATTCCAACCATAAGCTCCTCTTTTTAAGGAGCTTGCGCAAATATATCCGCAATTTGAGGCATTAGCAAGCGAAAAAAATAGGTTTAAATAATGTGGGGAATATATCAAAATTAGTCTAATCCCTGGGCCATTTTCAGGAATGTCTCCGCCTTGCCGTATTCTTCTCCGAGCCGTGACAATAATTTTTTGCGCTGGCTCAAATCCAGGCCAAGTGTCTGCCATACCAATTCATTCAGAGGAGACATATTAGGCAGTATCTCTTCTTCTTCCATGTTGGCACGATGCGCCATATGATTTGCCAGATGTATAAGCCCGGCTTCAGGCTGAGCATTGACCACTTCAAAATTATGATGATTTCTAATCGCATTGCAGATCGGCTCCGGCAGATTCCATTTAGCGGCGAGAAAGCTTCCGATATCGGCATGGGAGAATTCCATAACGGCATTTTCAGCCTCGAATTCCGCCAACTTAGTGTCTCGACTGAGATGCTCCTTCACTTCGGCATGCTCCTTCGACATATCGGTCATAATAACGAGCTTTCCAATATCATGCAGCAAGCCAGCCGAGAATGACATTTCCGCTTCGAGAAAGGCAGGAAATTCGGTAAGCCTGGTTATAATCCTGGATGTAAAAGCGGTCTGCAGAGAATGCTTCCAGAAATCGGCCAAGTAGTCGCCATCGATTTTATTTTTGCCGGAAAACATTTCGAAAACCGAGGCGGAAATGACCAGCGATTTCACAGCTTCCATTCCAAGTATCACGATCGCTTGTTTGACATTGGTAATGGATCTGGGAATTCCATAAAATGACGAATTTGTTAATTTGAGAATTTTTGCAGTCAATGCCGGGTCTTCGGCGATTATTTTCGCGAGATCGTACGCGGAAGTATTGGGATCATTGATGACTTTAGTAATTTGGGTGAATACGATCGGAGGCGTGGGAAGATTTTGGATTCTCCCCACGATCATCTTCATCTTTTTTTCTTTTAGTTCATCTATCACGGGCATAATATTATCATCATTCGATTTTAAATTCCTTAATGATTATTTCCGCTAACTCGGCCAGATGGACAGGATCATCATAATATCCGTCATCTATCCTTTGTTTTATTTCGGCAATTTTATCCGATTTCTTTACGGAAGCGGCAATAAGATCGCCTCCTGAGCCATTATTTTTTTTCAGCTGATTTCTATCCATCAGGTCTGCAAGTTTGTGATTTTTTATGAGAAGGTCTACTGTTTTGTCTGTAGGTCCTTGTTTATCGTAGAATCCATTCGCCGCGCGCGCCCGAACCCAATTGATTCTCTGCATTTCGCTTTGCCCTGAATTTTCACCCGGGATGTCATTTGGATAATTTGAGGACTTATCTTGCTGCATGGAAAGTTCTATCTTGTCGCCATTTGTTATTCGTGTTTCCGCTGTCGGTTTACTTTTGTCACTCCGATCGTCAGGCGGCGTTACCGATCGGTTAATTCCGTGAATCTTCATAAAACTACCTCTAAATCAATGTTCGTCAAAAGTCTAATAATCTTAACTCTGTTTATCAATGTAATATGGCTGCTCATCTGAATATGGCCGATAACCGCCGATTTGACAATTGGCCACGATTTCATTCAGCTGCTTTTTTACATCGTTACGCGCGTTTTCCATATTCTTCGCCAATTTTATTATGGCAGATCTATTTTTTTGCGCCAGCTCAGATATATTATCAAAAAAGACCCTGTAGGCTTCCATTCCACCGGCAAGATCGATAATTTTAGTTTCGCCCATTTGATCTTCGAGACGGGCAATCTCGAAATCGATATCTTTAAGTTTAGAGATCATATTTTCAACATCAGTGCACCTGGTATTCAGCCGATCCCAATCCTTTTCCTTAAACATGGTCTCCTGTTCAGAAATAACATCCTGCATCATTTTCATGAGATTGTATTTTGCTTCAAGCAATTCCTTGAGTCTGTTATTGCGAGCGCTCACTAGACCTCCACGGATATGGTTTGGAAAGTTTGGGTTGTATTTATGGGGGGCTTAGGCATTTGAGAATCATCAAGGGTAATTTGCGACCAGGATTCTCTTATATCCGATATCAACGGCACTATCTCGTCAATTTCCTTTGTCTCCCTCGTGGCGTTGGCGATAGTAATTTTTTCGATGAAGAACGCGTACAATGTCGAAAGCTTTTGAGCGAATTCGCCGCCGGCTTCCATATTCAGTGTAGCCAGTAGATGAACAAATATATTGCGCGCGCGACTGAGCTCTTCGTGCAATGGTCCGATCTTGTTTGTCGTGATCATTTCTTTGGAACGGCCAAGACATTCCAACGCGGAATCATAAAGAAATACAATAAGCTCCTTTTGATTCATTTCGGAGATATTCAATTCCCTGTAAGCATTAATCTCTTGATTCATTAAATTGACTTCTCCTTTTATTTTACGATGATGTGCTGGGCTTGGGAGTGGATGACGCGCTTGATGAGCCGCCCAGACTGGTAATAGCCGCGCTCAGATACATCTGCTGGCTTTGAAGCTTTGCCAACGTATTTTCCATATTTCTAAACTGCTGATACAAGCTTTCCCTTTTCTTTTCCAATTGAGTCTGCATTCTGGTGATAGTGTCTTTAAGGTTATCGACCTGCTTTTGGATTGACCCTGCCTTGCTGCTAAGTATGCCGGTGGACGGATCTGTATAACGGCTCATTTTGTCGGAAATCAAGGCCGCAAATCCCTTTGTCAGAGTGACTCTGCCTTCGGCGCCATCAACCAGTTGGCCCGCGGTCAAATCGATTTCGAGTTTCATCCCATCGGTCGTAGCGTTACCGTCTTTGCCCGTGAGTATTTGTCCTACTCCCGTAGCAGGTTCGCCATTTATCGTACCTTCGACATCGACACCGACAGTCGATGTGCCATTTGTAAATCCCAATATGGTGTGAGCGCTGGTTAGTGGCTCGCCGCTAATCTCTACTTTGGAATTGGCGCCCCATAAGGCTGATGTGATTTTCAAGTGGCCGTTGGCGCCCTCATCGACCCATTCGACCACTACATCGTTTGAGCCCAACGATATGTCGGCGTTAATTTTATTTTCAATCTCCTCAGCCAGTTCGGCGCCTGTTGAATATGCCCTTTGTTCCAATGAAATTGTATTTGACAAGTACCCATTGATTTTGATTTGCATGTTGCTATTGGTCGAATCTATTACCAACGGTGTTGTGGCAGGATTGGGTATTGAGCCCGCGGCGAATGCGCCCTGCTCAGGGGCCTTGGTGATATCGACATCATAACCGCTTGATCGCGCGATAGTCTTTGCGCCCGACGAGATATATTTGATATAGGAATTCGATGATGTCCCAGCGGCCAGAAATAGTTTTCTGATATCCTCTGGCGATGCGTCCAACTTGCTTGTAAATGTCGCGCTGCTGAATTCCAGCCTGCCTTTGGTATTGAACTTTATCCCGACATCAGACAGCTTCGTATATGGTCCAGCGAGGCCCGCTATGCTGCTTGTGATGCTAGTTCTGACATCTGAAAGCAGATTGATTAATGAAGATTCACCTAATAAAACTCCGGCTTTGCCAGTGCCTGAATTATACGCCATCTGCTGATCAACAAAATCCGCGAAGGCATTATACTTGCTTATCAGCTCTTCGGCCGATTTCGCAATTGACGAATAATCATTATCGACCTTTATCATTACAGCGGTCGTTGTCGCTTGCTTTAAATCAAGTGAAACACCGTCAATAAGAGTTGTGATCTTGTTTGTACCGGATGTTATCTGGATTGGAGAGCCGCCTGAATCAGTGCTGCCCAATTGCATGATAGCGTCCTGCCCCGCTTGTAGTGTCGGAGCAAGCGCCTGAATCTGGAACGAATCGCCGGCATTCACAACACCTGAACCCAGGTTAATAGTCAGTCCATCCGAGCCTGCTCCAGTCAATGCTGCATCCGATCCGGCCATATCGATAGCAACTGTCCCGGAATTCGTGCCATCGGTCCAGTTTAAAGTTATCGGGCCGCTTCCTACTGTTTGGGCGCCGGAACCGCCGACAGTGAATGTGTATGTCTTATTGGTTGATCCGGTATAATGAGCGGAGCTTCCGAGAAAGGGATTCGATGTTGAGGTTGATGCCCAGATCAATTTTTCGGCTGTATCGAATGATGCTGTAGTAAAATCGGGCGCGGTTCCTCCGGACAAGCTGGAGATAACCGAAATTTGATTCGCCGATCCAGTTTCGTTGGCTGTCAAAATTAATCTATAAGAATTATTTTTTGATCCATCATTGATAATAGCGGCCGTCACGCCCGCGTCAGCATTGTTGATCGCTTCTTTTAAGGATTCGAGGCTGTTGTTCCCCGAGTCGAGTGTAATAGTTTTTGAAGTTCCGCTTCCAAGCTTTATTTCAATGGAGCCGGTTCCCACTATGGCGGAGCTCTCAGAATATCCCTGGCTGGCAATCTGATGATTACGCGCCAATTGATTTACCGAAAGAAAATAAGTACCGTTCGCTGAGCTTCCGGAAGATGTCGCGACGATCGCGTCTTCATTCGATGAAACCACCGATTTGGTATTCCAGAGAGAAGGTTTCGCGAGAATATCCAGCTGCGTCTTGAAACCCAACATATATGAATTAATTGATTGCCACGAAGTAAGTTTTTGCGTGTACTCTGCCTGTCTTGCGGAATAGAGATCTACCTGACCTTGCTCCATCTTCATCATGGCATCAATGATGCCCTGAGTATTCATTCCGGAGACTATTCCGTCTATAGAACTCACACTTGCCATTTGGGAACCCCCTAAGATCTAATTAACATATGATTTCCGTTTTTGACGGAAATAAATCTGCGAGTCCAAGCGGACTGATCCTTCATATTGATATTATCGGAATAAGACGCTGATTTATTAGCTTGTTGGGGCTTATCTTATGAATTTTTAGGAATGAAAATTGCAGTCAGAAATAAAAAAGGGGGATGGTTTTGCCATCCCCCCAAATTGATCCAGATTTATCTGAAGAGTGAAAGTACTGTTTGAGGAATCTGGTTGCCCTGAGCTAACATCGAGGTACCAGCTTGCATTAAGATCTGGTATCTGACGTACTCGGACATTTCTTTCGCCATATCGGTGTCGCGGATCGAAGATTCGGCTGAGGTCAGGTTCTGGGCGGCGATTCTGAGGTTGGTCAGGTTCGATTCCAGAGTGTTCTTCTGGAAGGATCCCAATCTACCACGAACGTTGGTAACGTCGTTGATCGCCTGGTCAATAACGCTCTGAGCGAATTGAGCGCTGGAAGCCGAGGTAACATTGATTTCGGAAAGGCTGCTGAATGTGTTATTTTCCACATTCTGACCGAGATAGCTGGAAGAAAGATTCGGCAAACCAATCTTGCCGGTCTGGCCGACATTACCGCCGATTTGGAATACGAGGCTACGATCGGTAACATACAGCTGCTCTGAACCGCCATCAGACTTCAGCGAGTATTTGACCTTGATGCTCTGGTCGCGCTGAGAGTTGAATACGGTCATTTCCTTGCCCGCTGTCACGACTGTCTCGTCGCCACCATCTAATCTGACTGAGTAGGTTCTGGCTTTGACTGAGAGCAACATCTTGCCAATATTGATGCCGCCATTGGTCTGGCCGGAAGCTACAGTCATCGTGACTGAACCGCGAGATTCGGTATCAGCCGATGTGTAGATTGTCTGGCTGCTATTGGTATAGCTGGCTGCGGTGTAGAAATAGCGAACGTCGCTGATGTTATTGTTGTAACCGTCGAATCTCACTATAGCGTCAAGACCCTTGTTGGCGATATTATCGACAGAAAGGCCAAGAGACTGATAGAGAGCGGTAGGAGTGCCGGTACCGGTCATGTTGAGCTTCAACGAGAACTTCGAACCTTCGTCCATGGTGAATAATTTGATCTTGTTAAGACCGCCTTCGGCGACGATCGTAGCATAGACTTTATTCATCTGGCCGGTCGCGGTATCATTATAGGTACCAAAGTTGGCAGCTTGAGCCAATTTGGAGTTGATTGACGCGACTAATGTCGTCAATGTTGAGAATGTACCGGTTCCGATTGCGAAGGTAGCAGTCTTCGTGAAAGCATCGATCAAGGTCGAGCTGGAAGCAAACTGAGCTGTGATTGACAGCAAGTTGCTTGAACGACCGCGATCGTCGAGATTGGCTAAGCCCTGCAATGCCGACTGAACGGTAGCATTGGAGGAAGTCACTGTGCCGGTAGCTAATGAATAGCTGGTGCCGGTGCTGGTCGAACGAATTCTAATTGCGTCTGGAGCGCCAGCGGTGACTGTGGCTGTCAATTTGCCAGCAAGGTAAGTGTTGGCATTGATAGCGCTATTCAACTTGGAGACAATTTCAGTCGCGAGGTTACCGGAGGCAACCGCTGCGGTCCTGAGGGTCAAGGTCTGCATTCCGACTGCACTTGATCCCGCTTCCTGATAGTTGAGCTGGAATGTAATGGTATACTGGTTATTGTCGGCCAAAGTTGTGAAGTTGGATGTTGCTCTGACATAAGCTTCTCTGATAGATGCGGCTGTACCTGTTACTGAAAGGCCATTTCCCCAAGCATCGAGCGCGCTTATTGCATTTCCAACCTTCACCGCGCCGGAAGAAGCCTGGACGACGTCGACGTTATGAACGCCATCGGCCAAGTTATAAGAACCGGCTGGTGAATTGACCCCGAAGCTGGTGACATCGATCGTCGAGGACGATTCGGTCAGAAGCACGGATGATACGCTGTGAACGCCAGCGACCAACTGAGAATCGGTTGTAGCCAGTCTGGAAGTATTGCTGGTGGTGATTGCGGCCGCGTTGGCAGCAGAACCATCGAGCAATTTCTTTGTGCCAAACTGAGTATTGGCAGCGATTCTGTCAATTGTGCTTATTGCGTTCGTAATTTCAGCCTGGTCAGCAGCCAACTGGTTGACATCATTAACACCCTCGTTAGCGGCGTGAATAGCGAGTTCTCTCATACCGACCAAAAGGTTGTTAATTTCATTCAGTGCGCCTTCAGCGGTCTGAATCATATTGATGCTCGCCTCAGAGTTCTGGACGGCGCGATTCAATCCGGCGATCTGCGCGCGGAATTGCTCGGATATAACTAATCCGGCTGGGTCGTCGGCGGCTCTGTTTACTCTGTAACCGGACGACAATTTCTCCATTGAGCTGGCCATTTTGCCTGTTGTAACTGTCAAATTACGCCAAGCATCCAAGGCTGTAATGTTGTGGTTGATACGTAATGCCATTGAAGTTCCTCCTTGAAATTTTACTGACCTTTCCTTGTCAGTAATGGTTTAATTCCACCTAAAATGATGGGATGTTGTGTGATTCACCTCCTCTATCTAAAATATGATCCTCTAAGGATTTCAAATTCTCTGCTATATTTTCGACACCGAAAGTGTCGGACTTTAGTGATATTTATGAATTTGTAACAGCGGGAAAAATCAGCGAGACGTTACCGGAGATTTATATCCATTAATATCCGCAAGTCTTGTCGTAGCCACCTGATTCTCCGAATTTACTTTCAAGACGGCATTATATCCCATTACCGCCGCGTCGAGCTTCCCCAGATTGAAATAACAGTCCGAAAGTCTAAGCAGGGCATCGATTTGACTTGGATTTCTTCTAATAAAATTCTCATAATATGGAATTGATTTCCAGTATTCTTTGCGATTGTAGAAAAGATCGGCCAGGGTTACCTGGGCTTCGAAATCGCCTGAATTGAATGTAAGATATTTTTCGAAATACGAAATTGCCTCGTCGATCTTGTTTCGTTTGATCATAGTGACCGCGAGATTTCTGTAGCCGATTCCAAAATTCGGGGCGATTTTGAGGGTCATTCTATAGCATTCTTCCGCCGACGCGAAATTGTTTTGTTTGATAAAACAATTGCCAAGATTATTCCACGATCCGGGGTCCTGCGGAGAAGCCAGAGATTGATTCTTATAGCTTTCGGCAGCGTTATCAAAATTGCCTTCACGATAAAGCAAGTCTCCTCTCGCGGCCAGCGCCTGAGGCGAATTTGGAGAGACCCGCAAAGCATCATCGACAAGCTTCAACGCTTCGTCGTATTTTCCATCGAGAGAAGCCGCGGAAGCAAGTCCGAGATGCGACGCGAAATTACTTGTATCCAATTCTTTTGCCTTATCAAAACATTCTGTAGCCTTTGTCGATTCACCCAGATTAAGGTATGCTTCACCTTTAATGATATAAATTTCGGCGTCTTCATGTCCGTGCTCTATCGCCTTTTCGCAGTGGATTATGATTTTAGTATGATCCTTTTTCTGGCGGTAGCATCTTGCCAGAAGATGATGAGTGAATTCGAAATCGCCGACAAGCTCTACGACCGTATTAAAATTCTCGATGGCTTTATCGATATTATTCCGGTGCATTTGAGAAAGCCCAAGACCATAATAAGCGGCGAATTGGCTGTTGAGGTTATTTAGAATCAGCCCCATCCATTCATGATGAGCCGAAAAGCTTTTCCGGACATTTAAATAGCGATTGAACACTTCATCGGATTTATCGAACTCACCGCCTTGCGCGTAAACGTAACCCAAATTGAATAGTGGATCGAGATAATCAGGCTTGAGTTCCAACGCTTTATAAAAGGTCTCTTTAGCTTTGTCGATTTGTTTCAGACCGACATAAGCGCAACCCATCTGATCCAACGCCATAATATAAACATGCAGGCGATCTTTGCTTTCCGGACTTAACAATTCCGTTACGCGCGTAGAATGGCGAAGGCTCGATTCCGGATCGCCGAGACCGCGATAGATTTGGGCCAGATTGAAATGAGCAAAAGCATTATCGGGATTTTCTTCCAATTGCTTCTTTAGGAGAGCTTCCGTCCTTCTCCCCTTGGCGTTCATCTGCTCATCGGATAATCCATATCCGTGATGGTAAACCTTGAACTGGCTGGAGAAATAGGTATCGTCCATGATTAATTGATTATGGACAATACCCGAATAATGATAACCCCTGCCGTTGCGGAACATTCTATGGGAATTAAGAAAGCCGGTTCTGCCATGCTGTATTTTATTATAAACCACGAATGAAATAGCGTATATGTTTTTTCGCTTAATCGAACTTCTGATCATCTCATGTTCGGATGGATCGAGTTCTTCATCGGCATCAAGGATCAAAATCCAATCGCCGGTAGCGTACGACATCGATTGATTGCGATGGAATGAAAAATCATTCTGCCATGGATGCTGATAGATTTTGGCTCCATATTCGCGGGCGATTTCCATGGTTCTATCAGTCGAACCGGTATCGACAACAATCAATTCGTCTATTAGACCCTGGACAGATTTAAGGCATCCGGGAAGAAAGTGCTCTTCGTCTTTGACAATCATGCAGAGAGATATCTTCTGAGGCTTGGAATCGATATTGTCATGAAGGTTCTTAAGATTTGCTATAGCGACTTCATGGGTCGGATCGATTGCGAGCGCTTTTTGGAAATATTCTTCCGAACTTTCGTACTCCCCTTTTTTCTCGAAAATAACTCCGTAGTTTATGATAGCATCGACATCATTGGGCCTGATCCGCAAAACATTGTCCAGGACTTCGAACGCCTTTTCATATATTTCAGCATCGCCATAAACCAGGGCTTTGCAATTTTCAAACGCCAATTCATGAGGATATTTGCGCAGACCGTCGTTGAGGACTTCGATTGCGTCATCGATTCTGCCGTCCTTGCCGAGATTAGATGCGTATACAAAACGTCTGTAATGATTATGGGGTTCCATTTCGATGGATTTCCCCTGATATTCGAATGATAAATTGAATTCGCCGATATTTCTGGCCGAATCGGCCGCAACCCAGAGTAGATCGCCGACAAAATCATATGTCTGGCGCAGGTATTTTTTTTGATCCGGGTCGATCGCGCCTCGCTTGGCCAAATATTGATCGGCAGAGTTTAATACCTTCGCGATAGTTTCTCATTAAATAATTGGCCAGAGTCTCCATAAAATATGAATCCAGATAATCACCCAGGCTCTTCCTCGCTTGGACCACTGTTTCCAGCATATTGGGACCGTCATTTTGATTGGAATAATTCATCGCCCAGTCAAAATAAGTCGACGCTATCAACGCCAGATCGCCCGAGGATTTTGCCTTATTCAATATATTGACAAAATATTTATCGCTCTTTATTGCTGTGGTCGAGGCCGAAAATCCCTTGGCCAATTGATTTATATCGTCGATATTCAAATTCACCGATTTGCTTTTCTTATTAGTTTTTCTCTTGGCCATATTCTTCTCTGATTATTAGGAGTTGTTCGTGTTCTTATTGGTTAATTCAGTCATATGTCTTTTGATTTCATCGTTAGGGCAAATTGCTAAATATCTTTCATAAATCTTGCAAGCCTCATTAATATTATTCAGCTTTTCCAGGGCTCTAGCCCAGATCAGCAATACTTCAGCGGCCTTATCATACATTCTTGTTTTGTCACGGGCATCGTCTTTGGATAAATTATTCCAGAGTTCCATAAAGCCCTGGGCGAAACGAAGGATTTTATCGGAATCATTGCTTTCGACAGCGATCATCAATTCGATATGGACCATCTCGATACTATTGCCGAGCTTGCTTCTGGCATCGTAGCATATCTTGCGGGCATCATCGAACCGCCTTAATTTGATATCCGAAAGACACCAGAGATAATAAGCCTCTAACGCGAGATCATTCCATTTGGCAATTAGAGCATTATCAGCCACTTGACGGCAGTAGTCGATTACCAGCGAGTATTTGCCCTTCTGAAAACTTATCTGAGCCAATGATAAAAATCGAGTTTGGTCCTCAAGTTTTGGCATTGTTCGCCGTGTTTGTCGTTCTTTTTGCTTAGATGAATATCCTGACATATGCAAATTACCCTGATTTAGTCGAAATAATAATTACGATATATTTACTGCGCTATGGTCAGTTGTATTTACTTTTTTAAGTTTGAACGAACCGATAGCCTCAATTACTCGATCTTGCTCTGATGTTGTTATTCCCTCGAATAGCGGCAAGCTCATTAGAGTCTCATAAGCGATACGCGAATTATGAAAATCAAATTCGCTAAAACCGTACTTTTTAGTGTAAAAATTTATATGGGGAATTGAGTAAGTTCCAATTCCTGCTTCGATACCCTTTTCTTTCATGTGATTTATCAACGAATCTCTATTCCCATCTTTCACATAAACCACATAGGTCTGGTAATTGGGCTTAACGCCATCTTTAGATGACTGGAACTCGAACATGCTCGATATGTTTTAGATTTTTGGTATAATATTCCGCTGCCGAGCGACGTTCCTTTAGTGTCGATTCAAGTCTTTCAAGCTGCTTCAAGCCAAGAGCGGCCTGGAATTCGGTCAGCCTGTAATTAAATCCGGCCAGTTCGAATATCGGTTTGGGATCATAAATCTGGCCATGATTTCGAAGCTGCCTGATTTTAGCAGCGATTGTCGAATCATTTGTAGCAATAGCCCCGCCCTCACCTGTAGTCAATATTTTGCGCGGATGAAAACTGAAGGCGGCGATTTGCCCCAGCCTGCCGCATGGGACATCATTAACCGATGCGCCCAAAGCACAGGCTGCATCCTCGAAAACAGGAAGATGATATTTAGCAGCAATACTTTTTATTTTGTCGATTTCAACAGGCCAGCCGAAATTGTGAACTACCATTATGGCTTTAGTTCGAGTAGTGATCTTATTTTCGATATTTTTATAATCGATATTAAATCCGCCGGGCTCGGAATCAATAAATATCGGCCGCGCGCCGGTTAATTCGACAGCATTCGCGCTCGCTGGGTAGCTGAATGCAGGCACTATAACTTCATCGCCTTTGCCGATTCCAAGAGATATCAAACCGAGATGCAGGGCAGCGGTACCCGATGAGACGCAAACCACATCGGCAGTATTTAAATAATCGGCCAGATGCTGTTCGAATTCCTTGACCACCGGCCCGCAAATCAATTGGCCGGATTTTAGGACATTTACAGCGGCGTTAATATCATCAGCCGACAAGCGCGGCTTCACGAGCGGTATTTGAATTGATTTTGTCATAATACCAATCAGCGGTTTTCTTAAGGCCGTCTTCAAGATCGACCTTAGGTTGAAAGTTTAATATTGAACAAGCCTTATCAATATTGGGAATTCGCAATTCAACATCGGCTTCAGTCTTCGGCGCGAATATTATTTTTGATTGCGAATATGTTACTCGGATGACCGCCAGGGCCAAACCGTATATAGTGACAGTGCCGCGGGGGTTACCGATATTGAAACTCTGGCCGACAGCTTTATCATTTTCAATCGCTAATAATATGCCGTCGATGATGTCATCGATATAGCACCAGGAACGAATCTGATCGCCATTTCCTCTAACAACCAAATTTTCGCCCTTTAGCGCTCTGGTTACGAAATGATGTACCGCGCCTTCGCCGACTTGCCCGGGACCGTAGATATTAAATGGTCTTACCGACACGGTTGGCAATCCCCGTTCGGAAAAATAGCTATAATTCATGTGCTCGCCCGCCAGCTTTGAAACGGCATATGTCCAACGGGCATTACCGACCGCGCCAAGCGATGTGGAGTCGCCTTCCTCAGATCGGAAAGCATAACTACCAAAAACCTCGGAGGTCGAGAAATCGATAAATCGTTTGACATTCTTCAATTCCGACGCCGCTTCCAGCATATTGAATGTCCCCATGAGATTTACCTTCATGGTAGTAATAGGCGATTTGATTACCGTATCTATACCCGCGATAGCGGCCAGATGAACTACAATGTCGGAATCTGCAATATGCTGGCGAATCTTATCGAGATCGAGAATATCACCTTCGACAATTTTCAAATTGGGATGGTTTTCCAATCGCCAGTTCTTCAGGCTGTTCCTTCGGAAATTATCGTATATAACGACATCGTTTTTGTCTATGAGACGGGAAGTCAGGGCTGATCCGATAAAACCGGCTCCACCCGATATAAAAATCCTTTTACCTATGATACTCAAAATTCCTCCTATTTAAGAATATAGGCGTCGGGCTCAGAAACAAGCCTGTGACCATTCTTAACCAAATCATACATCCAGAGGTACTGGCGAATAATTTTATGCGGGTCATGATTTTGACGAGCCCATATTCTGCCGGCATTACCGATCGATGTGATCTTTTCTTTATTATTCAAAAGATATTCAATTTTACTGCTTAAGTTTTTCTCGTCCACGTAAACAATGGGATTATCCGGATGGTAGCTTGACGCGAAATTAGACATACCGCAAAGCACTGCATGGCCGGTTGCCATAGATTCGATCGCTGAAAGTCCGTATATCCCAACCGAGATTTGATCGAATGTGATATGGCATCGGCTCTTGATTTCCAGACATTCGTCATTGGATTTCTTTTCGATCAGTTCAACTTCGACCGGATATTTCTTTTTGAGATTCTCCATTACGGATAGGAAATAATCTGTTTTCTTAAATGCCCGATTGGTAGGCGGATGACATATTCTGACAACATCCTTGGGCGGCTTGCATGGCCTGATTTTCGCCATATCGCACATGATATTGACATGGTAGAAAAGTGGCGCGTTCTCAAGCATGGTGTAATCCCAGGCTGATATACCGGCGATCTTCTTATTTTTATGCCATTCGTAAATCTGTCTGGCGTTCTGCCTGATTTCGGAGCCGTAATACTGTAAAATAGAATTATCGGGGCGGAGTATTTTATTCCAATCAATATCGCCGAAATTCACCGGGAATCTGCCAATATGAAAGAAATCGGCATTCTTGATTATTTCGTATGCTTCACTTAGCAATTCAGGTTTGTTTTCTGATAGAATTATATCTTTGTCATAGGAAAGATAATCTCCCTGCAAAATGACCATTCTCGCCTTATGAACCGTATAGCGATTGATCATTCTAAAAAGCAAAGACAACTGGCCGGCGATATTGAAATCGGCAACCACCGCGATATTCATTCCGGTCTTTTTTTCTTGAAGTTCTGCCGGGACATGCTTATTGAAAATCTCATCGGCTTTCGATGTTGATTTTCTTTTTATCTTGAGCGATCCCTTCGTCTGAGTATCGTGGTGAATGACGGGTTCAACCTTTGGGTTATTATCCGACTTCACAGCATTAGATTGTTCCGACGTATTCATAGAGATATTTTCTTTTTCGTCCTTTGGCACATTCTGGAGATATTTTTCGATCCAGAACAACGCCTCGGAATAAGAACCGTAATCCCAGCAAATTTCGAAAAGATTTATTAAAGCAAATTTGAATAGCGGATTAGCCTCAAGTGATTTAATGAAATGGCCCTTGGCCAATAGTGTTTTGCCCTGATTGTGGTACATCACGCCGAGGTCATTCTGGGCGGCCCAATCGTAGGGGTTTATTTCGATAGCCTTCAAGAAATCATCTATCGCCTCTGGAATTCGTCCCTGGCGGCTGTGCAATAGTCCGAGATTGTAATGGCAATCCGCATGGCTTCCGTCCAATTTTATTGCCTGCAGAAATAAGTTCTCGGCATTATCAAGATCGCCCTTCTTGGCGAATATCGAACCCCTTGCGTTCAGAAGGCTGACATCGTCGGGTGAATCAATCAGCAGTTCTTTTAGAAGGACTTCTGCTTTATCGTCTTCACCGAGTTCCAGCAGGCGGGCAAGGCTTTTTCTCGTCTCTGTATCTGATCTCTTAGAATCTAAAATTTGCGGCATTAGCAGGCCTCACTTGAATTAATCTTTACGATGTGAAATTCTATTCTTTTTTCTATCATTTGTCGCCGGAGCATAATCATTTTGCCGGCATTAGGATCGATATGACCCTGCGCTAAACGAAATCTGGCCTCAGGAAAATCAGGCCGTGACTGCTTCCAAAGTCTTTTCAATATTTTTGAATATTGAATGCCTCGTATTGTATCCGCTGTCGCTCAAGACTAATTGAGCGCCATTCATGTTTTTGCTATTGATAATGATCGGGCCCTGGAGATTGGCGGACATCTTATCAGGCTGGCCGTTGGGAATAGTGACCAACACGAATATCGCTATTTCTTCCGGGTTCTTGGCGCCGAGCATCTCTATATCGCGCGGATTTACTTCTACCATATAATCAGGATTAAATGACATCGGATCGATCATGAGAAATGCAAGATTCGGTTCTTCCAATGATTGCAGCCATTTGAATGGCTCCTGGCCGTTAATTGAAACCACAAT
Organism: uncultured candidate division Zixibacteria bacterium; assembly: GCA_963817915.1. Taxonomy (GTDB): domain Bacteria; phylum Zixibacteria; class MSB-5A5; order UBA10806; family UBA10806; genus CAWFQL01. Next base: position 253,703 of record CAWFQL010000011.1, on the reverse strand, counting down.
AAATTCCTTGTACTGATCGAAACCCAAAAGTCCCCTGACCATTGTGATAATTTCCGATTTTTTGTAAGTGATAGTTCCAAATCGAGTTGATTCTAAGACCACATTTCCCCCTTATTGTAAAAATTGAAGTAATGACGGTTGAAGCATCTGGGCCGCTGAGGCCAATGCCGCCTGATATACTACCTGGGCCGACGCAAGCTCGGTGACTACTTTGGTCATATCGGCGTCTTCTATGTTAGACAATTGACTGGTAACCTGATATTCAAACGATAAAAATCGACTTGAAGCCGAATCGGCTCTATTAACACGGGCGCCAACATCGGCCAGGTCTATAAGTACCTTGTTTTGGGCGCCATCGAATGTTTCAATCGCAAGATTAATTTCTTCAGTATTATTTCGTTCGAGCGAGCTGTGCAGGATCATTAAATTGCCCAGTAAGTCTGGAGAGCCGAAAATACCCAAATCTTTGGCGGTTCTCCCAGTATCGGCCTCGGTAATCATTAATGATCGTCCCTCTACTTTCGAGAACACCTGGATACCGGTATGCTGGTTATTGACCCTTGCCTCAACTTCCACGCCCGACGAATTAATCATTTTAATAAGGTCCATTATCGTCGCATTGGGATCGGCAGAAAGAGGACTAAGATCTACATCCTGGTAATCGTGTCCATTGACTATCCTGATTTTTCCCAGCGGATAGCCCGCGTTGCTATTCAGAGACGATAATTTGGTAAAGTATGCCAATTCCGGATTGAGGTCTTTCCCATCCAACGCTTCGAAGTTGGTTGCTTCGAGAAGTCCAAGGGATTCGGCGGTTTTTTGCCCGGGAGCGTCTTCGATCACCTGAATATGGTAGGGATTAAGCTCCTGCCCCGATAATGATCCGACCACTTCGCCGATAATGCCGAGATCAGTAGCGGTATGGCCGGATGGAGCGCCTTCCGAAATTGTGATATTTAGCGGAGCTACATTCGAATCGGTGATGACAAGCGCATTTTTTTCGATATCGATTGAAGCAGTGACATTATTGATACCGCCCGCGGCGAGCTGAGTGTTAATTGCCGTGATTACATCACCAACATTGGTGGCTGCGGAAATATCGACACTTACTGTAGTTGCCCCGGTCGTGAAATTTATCAGTCCGGGCGCCTGATCGACTCCCAAACCGCCATTCAAAATGCCTAATGGCGTAGTGGCAGTCATATGGTGAACTGTGGTGTCGTTCATCATAAGGCTATTGCCGGCAGGACTTATCGATGCTGTCAGATTCGGAATTCCTAAGCCGTTTATTGCCGTAAGTACATCCTGGACATTCCTTGCGGCGGATACATCAACATTATATTCACCATTCAGTGTTCTGATTCTAAAAATGCCCGCTCCGAGATCAACCCCGGCGCCCTGATGAAGGTAATCGAGCCATAAATCCGGCTGTAGGCCCGGATTCAGGTCTGATCCGTCGCCAAGAGTTCTGACAGGATTGGTGAGGAAATTCGCGCCGACAGTATTGATATCAAGATATGATGACGGCTCGGTCTCCAAATAGATCTTTGAGTAGTCGCCCTGATATTCTATACCGACGGCATTGGCCAGGAATGGCTTGATATTGGTCTTGGTACCTGAAAAAATGAAATTTCCCTCAAATGTCGAATTCGCGGCGGCGAGAATCTGCTCGAATATCTGGTTGGCCTGGGATGCCGATGTTCTGCGCGCATTTTCATCATAAGTATCATTGCCCATCTGGACAGCGAGGTCCTTGGCCGAAATTATTAATTCATTTATATTTCCCAAGGATTGGTCGGCGTATGTCAGCCATGATTTGGACTGATCGATATTTTTTCTGAACTGTCCGATCCCTGTTAATGTTGATCGGAATCCAAGATCCTTCGTAATTCCAATAGGATCGTCCGATGGCCGATTAATACGCCTGCCTGAACTACTAATGCTTTGAAGATTTAAAAATCTCTCCTGCGATAAGGATAAATTCCTTAAAATAGTATTCAGGAGCATGCCATTGGTAACTCTCACAGCCTAACTCCTTGTCTCAATAAACTTGGGGCCGGACGGCCATTTAATTTTTGTTGGGCGTACCACATTGCTGCAAAATATCATTATACAGTTGGAATAATTCCATTTAGTCTTTCCGGTAAAATTCTGCCAATAACGAGGAAAATCCATCGCTGTGGTTTTATTTATCTGATAGCCATTAATATTTTCGGCATTAATTGCAGGCATTTTACCGTTTTTTCCCTTTTCCGGTCTTGATAATCTTGGCGAGCGTCTGAAGGTCTTCTTTGAGAGAAAGCGAGGCTTTGACATTTTCATCGTGAATCTTTTTGAATATCTCTTCGCGAAACACGCTGACATTCTCAGGAGCTGCGATACCGATTTTTACCTGCTTGCCCTGAATGCCGAGGACCGTGATTTTTATATCTTCACCGATCGCAATCGTCTCTCCGGGCTTTCTCGTCAAAATTAGCATTACAATCTCAATTCGATTTACTACGTTTACCTGCCAACAAGGCCCATACCATTAATTACAGTATCAAGCGCGCTGTCCATTGCGGTGATTACCCTGGCCGCCGCTTCATAGGAATGCTGATACTGAAGCATATTGGCCATTTCCTCGTCCAATGAGACACCGCTTAGCGATTGCCTGGAATTGGAAATTTGGGAAACCATCGCCTGTTGATTAGCTTTCATATTATTCGATTCCGATGAACCTATACCAATTTCGCCTACCATGGCGTCGTAAAACCCGTTGAATGTCGATCTTCCACCTTGAAATTTCAATTCATTTCGAAGGGCTGCGATATTCAGGGCATTGGAATTATCACCAATTTCACCATTAGAGCTTGCCGCAATGAGATTGACATTGTCTTCTATAAGGGGATCGATTTCAAAATCCGCCGCCCCCGTAATATCTGGCTTAAAGAAATTCATATTGGTGGAGCCATCGGCGCCAAAACCAGTGCGATGGACATCATTAACGCTTCGTGCCAGTTCGCTGGCAAGTTGATCGAGATCATTCATTCTTTTTACCAATACCGTGTCTCTCGATTCTATTAATCCCTGAAATTGTCCTCCGGGATTACTGATATCGACACCGGTACCCTCGAAAAAGACTCTATGCGTGGTAGTAGCTCCGTTTGATTGGACTTCAGTACCGAGAGTTAAGCTGTTAGTACCGTCAACAAGCGCCATCGATCCTATAAATACTGTGTAAGAACCATCGCGCTGTTCAACAACTCCAGCCTTCACCCATTGAGACAAAGTATCAACCAAATAGTCTCGTTGATCTCTGAGATCATTTGCTTTTCCTCCGGAAAGCTCGGCAACCGAAATCAAATGATTGAGATCGGCAATCTGAGTCGCGACACTATTAATCTGCTCGACCATCTTGGAAATGTCGCTATCGAGCGAATTGCGAAGGTCGTTGAGCTGTCCTGACAAATGCTTAAATGAATTCGACAATAATGATGCCTGCTCCCGCACGGATACTCTGGCGGCCTGGCTTTCAGGGTTATTGGAAAGGGCCTGCCAGGAATTCCAGAATTGATCAAGCATCGCGGATAATCCAGTATCCTCCGGCTCGGAATAGACAGCTTCGACCTGTTTCCAGGTTTCATCGAGTTTATCCCATTGGCCGAGTTTCTGAGATTCATTTCTGAATTGCTGATCGAGGAAAACAGACCTGAGCCGCCTGATCTCGGTAACATCCACGCCGGTGCCAACCACACCAAAAGGCATGGCCAACGGCAGATTGCTGCTCATTACGGCCTGCTGTCTTGAAAAGCCCGGTGTGTTTACATTGGCAATATTGTGGCCGGTAAGATTGAGCGCTAATTGCTGGGCCATGAGAGCCCTTCTGCCGATTTCAAGCCCTACATTTGGACCGTACATTTAAGCCGTCCTTGAAACAATTGTCTTGATATTATTGGCCCCATTTCTGAACGCTGCCGGATTATCATAAGTCGGCTGGGGATTTTCCACGTCGTTAATAATCTGCATTGTTTGCTGGATTATATTCATCGATTGATCTATCAAAAGCTCATTGCGAGTTTTCTGATTGATCACCTTTGAATATGTGTCCAAAATCTTATCCTTGAGTTTATCCAATTCCTCGAATCGAGGGCCCTCAAATTGCTGAAGAATTTTGCTGACAGTCACGTCGTGCGGATTCATGCCCAATTTTGCTGAAAGCCTCGAAATAACTGTACGGCGGCCATTCTCCATATTCATCGCTTTTTGCGCGAGAACTGAAATTTTATCAATCGAGGTCTTGATACCCTTAAGGTCGCTCTGGATAAGGAATTCCTGCTGTTCGATCAGGCACTGAAGATAATCCTGATATATCTTATGTTCAGCGCTGAGAATCTTAATTAATTCATTTAGTTCATTTTGCATCATTACTTCTATCGGCTAAATATTACTTTTTATTATCATTTGTTGCACTTTTAAACGTCCCCAGGACCTTTTGGACATAATTTTGCGTCTCGGGGTAAGGTGGAATACCACCATATTTTTCTACGGCGCCCGGTCCGGCATTATAGGATGCCAGCGCTTTTTCCATATCGCCGCCGAACTTTTTCATAAGCATCGCAAGATATTTTGCTCCGCCCATGATGTTTTCGATAGGATTAAAGGGATCGACAACCCCCATCATGGTCGATGTCGAATCTATTAATTGCATCAGACCCTTGGCGCCATGACTGGATTCCGCTTGAGGGTTGCCGCCTGACTCATGATGAATAACTGCCTTGATCAATTCCGGGCTTAATTCGAATTTTTTGGCGGCTGATTCAATAATTTTCTCAAATCCCGCAAGAACACCATTTGATTTTTTATTATCTTCGTGACCATCATTCTTCTTGGAAGAAATATCGCTCTTGATAGCCGCAACTTTCGTGTTATCGGGTTTAACTTCCGCCTTTTTCGCGAAGACGGGGACATCGGCCTTAAGTGCTATTGGAGTCGCTACAGCTGGACTCGCGATTTTTTCCTGATTCACTTTTAGAGGAATCGGCGATTTTTCATTGTGAATCTTTCGCGAAAGAGGTATCGATGATTCACCAATTTCAGGCTTGCAGTCAAGTTCATTATTCTGCGGCGCATTTTTCTGGCCCGTAATCAATGATTCATATTGTTTATAAAGAATATCCCCTATTTTAAGTTGGCCGGTTTCCGCCATCTGGTCGGCCAGTTTCTCATCAAACATTTCAGTATAGAGCTTCGAGCCTAATCCATCGCCGAAAAGCCGGACTCTTCGGTGCCCTTCCTCATATTTTTCAGAACATATGAAATGAAGATCGATTCGAAATTCTTGCAGGCCTTTTTGAGTTTGATCAACTCGGGATTAGTCGGACTTGCGGGTTTTGGCGCCACAGCCTTAGGCGGCGTCTTCTTGCTTTGAATCGTAAGATGGCTCGTTTGGATTTTCATTACATTATCACCAGTTCCGCTCTTAATGCTCCAGCGACTTTTAACGCTTGAAAGATCGCGATGATATCTCTTGGTGTCGCGCCGATTTCATTTAGCGCTGTTGCCAGATCTCCGATACTTGTCCGTTCCTTCATACTTATTATGCGCGCTGGCTCTGCGAACGCCGATATTTCGGAATCGCGGGTCAGCACTGTTTTTCCTTGAGAGAACGGTTCAGGCTGAGAAACCTGCGGTGTGGCTTTGATTTCTATCTTAAGATTGCCATGCGCTAAGGCGACAGCTGATAATGTCACATTCTCTCCGGCGACAATTGTGCCGGTCTTTTCGTTGATTACGACCTTCGCGACGGCATCCGGGACAATTTCCATTGCTTCTATTGAGGAGATAAAATCAACTACTCCTCCGGAAACCTTGTATTTATCAGGCAATTTAATCTGAACATTGGCTTCATCGATTGCGCGAGCAGCGCCCTCGCCGGCAGTTTTATTGATTTTGTCCGCGATACGTTGACTGGTAGTAAAGTCAGGGTTGATAAGCCGGGCGTTGAGGAATTCCATATTGGCTATTGTCTCTTTTTGCTTTTCGATTATCGCGCCATTGGGGATTCGCCCTACCAACGCGTAATTTTCCGTAATCTTATCTCCCCCGCCTGATTGTACATTAAATCCGCCAATCGATACCGGTCCCTGCGCGGTCGCGTAAACCTGACCGTCGAGACCGGATAACGGTGTAACTAACAGAACTCCCCCTTGAAGCGACGAAGCATCACCCATCGATGACACCGTGATATCTATTTTTGATCCGATTTTGGCGTATGGTGATAACGTGGCTGTTATCATTACGGCCGCCACGTTCTTGACTTTCACCTCGTCCGGCGAAACTGTCATGCCCATCCGTTGCATCATGTTCGTCAATGATTGAATAGTAAACCTTGTGCTCTTGGAATCGCCGGTGCCGTCAAGTCCGACAATCAGGCCATATCCAATAAGCTGGATATCATTATCAAGCTGAAATGAGACTATATCCTTGATACGGACATCGCTTGGAATTGCGGTCGGCATCAGATAGATCGAACACATTGCGATTAGCAGAACTATTAACGTTGATTTTCTCATAATTAGAATATCCAGTTTAAAATTCTTGCGAAAAATCCCGGGCGAGCGCCGTCATGGGTCTGCCCTTTTCCTTTGAATGACACTTGAGCATCGCCGATTTGATAGGAGAATATCGTATTTGCGGCTGAGATATCTTTTTGCCGTACAACCCCTGATAGATAGAGCGTCTCCTTGTCGGAGTTGATATTCATGAGGCGGTTACCTTCGATAGCGAGATCACCATTATCTTTGACAGCAATCACACTGACAGTCATCTTGGCGCGAACACTTCCAGCCTTTTCCAGACCGCCTTCGCCATTGTATTCATTTTTGTTTTCGCCGGAGATTCCCCACATTGGGATAAAATCAAGAAATCCCGCGCCGGGCCCGCCGGTGGCTTCGATTTTGTTGTCTTTTTTGGTGGTCGCCTTAGCCTTATTACTGGCGCGGGCATCTTCTACTATCAGCACGGTTACCAAGTCGCCAACTTTACAAGCCTTGATATCCGTAAATAGCGATTTGCTTTTTGCTTCCTCGAAATTCGCGGAATTTACTTTGGGAACAATCAGCAGGAATGCCATTATCGAAAGAAAAATTCTCAATTTCATTCCCCCTCCTTATTATTTATGGCTACTAATCCTTTGTCTATCACAGTTGCTCTGATTACTTTTCTGGTATCTACATTCATTACTCTAACCCTGCTTCCCGATGAACCCTTATCTTTAACAATCCCGCGGGTTCTGAGCGTGATGTCGCCATTACTGAATTGAATCTCCACCTGATCACCGGGATTTACCAGTGGCGGTGAGGCCAGCATCGATGCCGTAAGTGTTGCGCCTGATTGAATAAATTTCGCGGCGATTTTGCCATCGAGCTGTGGCAGGGAATCCAAGGAGGCGTCATTCAACGAAGAGACATCCCTGGTCTCGAAAATGATTTTATCGGTTGTTAATTTTTCTCCGCCTTTAATCGGCATCGCGGCTGACATGACTTTCTTTAAGATACCGACATTAACAGTACCTGCAGTTTTAAAAACCCTTTCACCATTTCTAAAGAATGAGAGCCGAATCACGACCAGCCCCTTAGGCTTATCTTTTCCATAACCGTCGATCGCCACGCTATCGGAAACCGGCATATTGGTTAGGTTTAGCCGCGAAAAATCGCAGACGTATTGAGCGTTGGTCAATGGAAACCGCTGATTCAGATTAGATAGTATTGTCTTTTCAATATCAGCGTTATTGAGCGCGATAATAATGAAAGGCAGCAAAAATATTCTCATTTTACTTCTTCAAGTTGTTGGCAATTTGCGTCATCTCTTCCGATGTCTGGATTGCCTTGGAGTTAATTTCGTATGCTCTTTGAGCGATAATCATATTCACCATTTCTTCGACTATTTCGACATTGGACATTTCAAGATAGCCCTGATTCGCCCTTCCGAAACCATTCTGGGTCGGAGTGCCGAGTGTGGCATTTCCCGAGGCCGGGCTTTCGATAAAGAGGTTGTGTCCGATGGCTTCTAAGCCTGTGGGATTTATAAACTTGGCCATCTCTATTTGACCTATCTCTTGAGGAGTAGGGTCGCCCGCGACTCTGACACTTATCATACCATCGGGGCTGACTGAAATATCATCGGAATCCGGCGGAATTGTGACTGACGGCTGAAGGAAAAATCCATCCGATGTCACGACCTGACCATCGGCAGACATCTTGAATGAACCATCGCGGGTGTATGCCAGGGTGCCATTCGGAAGCAACACCTGGAAAAAACCGTTCCCTTCGATTGCTACATCGAGCGGGTTGCCGGTCTGCTGTAAATTGCCCTCGGTAAAAAATCTTTGGGTCGCGACTGGCCTTGTACCGTAACCGACTTCAAGGCCCAAGGGTGTTTGAGACCCTGCCGCCGAAGCTGCTCCCGGCGCGCGAAGCTGCGTATATAAGACATCCTGAAATTCGACTTTGTTCTTCTTATATCCGGTAGTATTAACATTCGCGAGGTTGTTCGCGATAGTATCGACATTCATTTGCTGCGCGACCATTCCCGAGGCCGCTGTTCGCATCGCTTTAATCATTTAAATCCCCCTGACTATATTCTACCTAAATCGTTAACGGCTTTATCCAATGTCTCGTCTTGTGTTTGAATCGCTTTTTGACTGGCCTCATACGATCTGAATGAGGCAAGCATATCAACCATGACTTCGACTATATTTATATTCGATTTTTCCAGATACCCCTGCCTTACCTGCGCGTCTTGCGATGGCTTCTCTGCCGCCGTAGGATCGGAAGGTATAAAATAGCCATTGTCCGTTTTCTTGAGTTTATATGGCTTGTCGAAATCGACAACTTTGATCTTCCCTATAACCGAACCATCGACTGAGATTGTCCCGTCCTGGCCGACATCCATTCTCTCACCCAGAATAAATACCGGGCCGGAATCTGACAAAACCGGATTCCCCTGACCATCGATTAAGACACCTTGCGATGATATCGAGAATTCTCCGCCGCGAGTGTATCTTGTTCCCTTTTGAGTTTCAACCGCGAAAAAGCCATTGCCCTCGATTGCGAGGTCATTTTCACCATCGGTTTTTTCGAGGCTCCCCTGCTGGTAGTCGATATAGACTTCATCAGCCATCGGAGTCTCCCACGGAAAATCTGTGATGATATCGCCCTTTTGCGCATCACTCAAGGTCTTTAGGAAAACATCGTCTTTCTTAAAACCGGGCGTATTAACATTGGCCATATTATTGGCGTAGATTTCTTGTTTTAATATCCTCGGTAACATTCCCGAGGCCGAGTTGTAGATTCCTTTTATCATTGGCTGTCCTCCTCCAAATGACTATAGCTTAACTGGGATAGAGCAATTCCCGTGCCTCGATAGTTTTGCCTGAGCAATGTCGGAATTTTTATTTTACGACCGAACCCGCCTGTCCGATATCGCCCTATCTATCAACACGTTGCGACACACTATTAAAGCTGCTCGTGAAGCCCCGGGGAATTTCTTCTTTTCGGTTTGGAATAGCAATGCGGAAATTATTTCTTCAATGAAAGAATATTTTTCTTATTTGCGTGCGGTAGTATTTTCGAAAAGTAATCATGAATAGAAATAAAATGGCCAGAACAATCGGCGATTATTCTGGCCATCAATGAAATGATTGCTTGACTAGTCAATCAAACAGGTTCTTTTTTTTGACTCTCCGGTGATGTCCTTGAGGATTGAAGACGCCAGTAGGCTCGTTCAATTATCAAAGAGATTTCGTGATTTTTGAATGGCTTGCTGACATATTCATCGGCGCCATTGATCAGGGCTTCCTTGACTGTATAGGCATCGCCATATGCGGTCATCATTATGACAGCCATGTCTGGCCATTGGCTCTTGGATCTTTTCAATAACTCGAATCCATCCATTCCCGGCATCCTTATATCTGAAAGCAACAGCTCAAATTTCTCCTTAGAGAGAATATCAAGAGCTTCCTGCGCGGATGATACGACCGTTACCGGGTATCCTTCTTTTTCAAGAATTTTGAGGAGCAAATTCCTCATTATCGCTTCGTCATCTACGACTAAAATTTTCACGTACTCTTTCATGTTATTTGCCTCTTTTTTACAGTCCCGAGCGCAGGCAATTAATTTGGGTCTTCCATTCCGATGGCATATTTATTTGTGGCAATCAGACCTCGGGTTTTTGTTTGTGTTGCAATCACTATTTATGAATTTATTGATAATTGACTTAATATCATCAATCGTAAACGGCTTTTCGATATATACGCAATCGGCAAACCGGCCCAGGTCCTTCTTTTTGCATTTCATATCGATGCCTGCCATCAAAATCACCGGTGTTTTAATACCGGAATTTCGTACTTTGCCTACAAGCTCGAGCCCGTCCATATGAGGTAAGCCGAAATCCGTAATAATAAGATCATAGCCGCTATTCTGGATCTTGTACCAGGCCTCGATTCCATCGGAAGCCATATCATAATTATATCCGAGCATAGAAACAATTTCGGTCAGGATATTCCTGACATCCTTTTCATCCTCGACGACCAAAATTGTAATCTTATTCATAATTCTTACTTCTTTTTTATTTCTGATAGCAGTTTTGTGATTCTTTCCGAGTCTTCGATTATCATATTCATGGCGTTTTCAATATTTTCCATCAGGGAATCTTCCAGCATAATCGAGTTGGCACCATCGGCCTCTTCATCGACTTTAATATCAGTCTTGGCAGCCTTAAGCACCTGATTCAACTGCCTGACCGCATGAGTCGCCTGATTGACCAATTGAGATAATTTTTGATTAACTTCGAATCCCAGTTCACGTTCATGCGCCAACTTTGCGGCGGCGACAGCGATATTCAATGCCAGAAGCTGTATCTCGCTCGATACGCTTTCGATTCGCTTGAGTAATGCGTTGCTTTCTTTTTCTTCGCCGATCTTCAAAATGACAAAAGCTCCTTTACCTTGTTTTTGAGCTCAGAGAGATCTGATGATTTTACTAAATAGGCATCGGCCAGCCATGAGCTGAAGTTATTTTTGTAAGTGGAATAGGCTGAATTCAATATTATCGGGATATTGGCCGATTTACAGCGCAATTGCTCGAGCACTTGAAGTCCATCGAGCTGTGCCATTTTAATATCGAGAATCACAAGATCAACATTAGGCGTCTTATCAATTACCTGCAGTGCTTCCTCGCCGGAACAGGCCGAAATAGTGGTATAGCCTTCACCGCACAATTCGTTTTCATACAGAGAACGAATATCTTCTTCGTCATCGACAATGAGAATACTTTTCATTTTACCTCCTTATAAAGCGGTATATCGACATAGACGCGGGCTCGCTCTTGATCATTGGAAAGCATCCCAATCCCGCCGCCGTAATACTGGAGAATCTCCAGAGATACGGCCATCTCCTGATATTTCATCTCTCCCCTGCCAATTCGAACAACCCTATAGAACTCTTCGGCAAATTTTGTATGATAATCAGCGCTTTCGATAAATATCAGCCCTGATTTCTCGGCTCTTTCAAGGCGAATCCTGATTTTGCCGATACCCCCGGCGATTTCGGCGGCGTTTCTTAGGATTACCATCAACGCCTGATTGAATAATCCCTGGTCGATAAAAATATCGATCGGCTCAGCGTCGGAATTTATAATAAGCTTCGGAATTTCCTGATTTTCTCCGGGTGAGACCATTGCGATTATTTCTTTAAGCAGATTAGCCAGGTTGAATCGTCCCTCCTTCTTTTCGCTGAGTTGGACAACGCTGGAAAATCGATCGAGCGCATTTTCGATTCTGGTGGCTTGCTTGGAGATAATTTCGCAGATTTTTCTGGAAGCATCTTCAGGCCCGATTTTCCTTAGATGATTGTTCGCGAATCCGCCAATCACGGTCAGGGGATTTCTGATTTCATGGGCTACATCAAGAGCCATTTTGGCAACACTCGACAATTTTTCAGCTTTAATCAGATTCTCTCTTGATTGAATTATTTTTTCATTGGCTTCCTTTAGGCGTGAAATCTGCTGTTCGAGTCTGCCGTAAAGGCGCGAATTCTCGATGGCATCCGATGCATACCTCGCGAAAATTTCCAATATTTTGATATCATTCGAGGTTATAGGCTTTTTCGTAATAAGATTATCAGCCAAAATCACGCCCTGGAGAGTCTCTCTCGAGATTAACGGCACGACCGCCATATATTCCACGCCGAATTTCTTTCGTATTTCGTCGTTGGCAACACCGAGCATTACTTCAGGTCCCGCGACAATTGATTTTTTCTCTTTGACAGCGTTGACTATAAAATTCGCGTCGTCCTCAAGCGAAATCCTTAGCGAAGCTACCAGCCTGTTGACCTGGATATCTTCGATATCGTCGCCTCCGGCTTTGTACAAGACGAAGCACTTCTTCGAGCGTCAGCGGATTTTTTGAAAGATTTTGCCAGATAATTCCAGCCTCTTCCGGAGTTGACGGACCGGTTGCCAGGCATCCCCTTAGATTGGATCCGTTTTCATTTGAAAGAAGTATGAATCCGCGATTGAAGCCAAGCCCCGAACCGGCAGTTACTCCAAGCAGGATTATTCGCAAGATATCGGAAAGATTCCTTGTCTCGGCAAACGCCCGCACGGCCTGATTAATCATATCGAGTTCATATATTTTCCTCTGCAGGCCGGCTGAATTATTTTCTTCGATTGTTCTATCGGTAAGAAAGCAATTTATCACTTTGTTGTCGGTACCGAAATCGGGAAAACAATGGAGCTCGCAATGATATATTTCATTCTGCGCTTTGAGGCTATACCGTACTTTTGATGATTTTCCCGCGAATGCCTGCTTCAGGGCTTCGATTACATCCTGAGAATGCATCGGCAGGATATCGGGGACATTGGTATTTTCACCATCGGCAATCTTGCCAGCGAAACGGATTTCATGGCCGTGAAGCCCCTGTATTTTATATTGATCATTTAGCTTAAAAAATAAGGCTAAATTGCCGTCAATATCCGGCACTTGAATCTGTTCGGTTGCCAATCTCATATGAATTACATGTCAAATAATTTAGAGTCTCTTGATTTCAGAATACTCCAAATTGGTTTTGCCTATTTGGTGGCCCGCATGAAAATCGCGGAGTTGCTCCGTAATCGTGAGGATATTAGCCGCTTCTTTATCGATCGCTTTTAGCCGTTTTAAAACGGAGCCGCTGGAATTTTTCATCGTCATCAAGAGAAATTGGGCGTTGCCGGCAATTATCGCCAGAGGGTTATTGATTTTCTGATTTAATGTCACAACCAATTCATTGGTGTTTTGTACCTGCTGGACCGAAAGCAATTTCTTTTTGGCCATTTCCAATTCGGTTGTTTTGGCCAGTAATTCTTCGGTCTTGAGAGCAAGCTCTTTTTGATAGTCGATTCGCTCTATTAGCAAAGCCAATGTCGAAGTAAGCACTCCGACTATTTCAACGTCCCTATTCGTGAAGGCTTCGGGCTCATCGTGAGCGAGGTTTAAAATTCCCACCGTCTCGTTGACGAAAACGATAGGGGCGGAGAGAAATGATCTGGTATGCGTGCCACCCTTGGTTTTCCTGAGATTATTCAGCATTATGGGCCGCTGTTGTTTCGCCACCCATGCGGAGATGCCGGTTCCCAGATCAAATTTAACAAAATCGATCAGATCAACTCGTCTTCCGATTGTCGAAATTTCCTCAAGTTTCGAATCATTTTTGGAGATGGTAAAAAGAGAAGCAGATCGATAATCGACCACCTTCCCAAGTTTTTTGAGGATTTCCTCGAATGAATTAGGTTCGATAGCCGATTGCTGCACCATCTCGGAGATTTCATAAAGTACTTTTAATTCTTGTTCCAGTGAGACTGGACCGGTTCTATTAGAATTCCGGGTCACCCAACCCTCCATTGTTTAGACGCTATTAAAATTGCATTTCGGACGGTTTATCGTCCGAATCAAATAGCGATGTTATTTCAAGTATTAGCGATGATATCTTAAATGGCTTTTGTAAAAATCGTTCACAACCGAGTTCCTTTTCTATTTCTGAGGGACGAAAATCGAGGGTTTTTCCGCTCATGGCGATAATCGGGAAATTGGGGCACATAGTTTTGATAGTTTTAATGGCTTTCATTCCCGAGGTATTTGGCATGGAGAGATCAATTATTGCGGCGTCATATCCGCCGGTTAACGCTCCCGCGATCGCTTCACTTCCGTTTTTTGCCTTACTTACCTCAAATCCAAGATATTTTTCGAGAATCGTAGATACCAAATTGCAGACAAACTCTTCGTCATCAACTACAAGAATCTTTCTGGATTTTAATCGCAAATCGCTGACTCTTGATGTTGATACGATCGGGTATGTCATTTTAGATTCTCACTCAACCCTTTCGCCAGCTCTTTCGCAAGTTTTTGATAACCTGCGTCTTCCATTCTTATTTTTTCATTCTGATCCGGAAAAAGATCAGGATCGTATTTATCATTCGTCAGGAATTGCGCTTGTACGCCGCATGATTGTTTGACCGCAAATGATTTATAAAATCTGGTCTTCTTCTTCCCTGCCGACGGTATATCCAATATTGACTCTACCCAAAATATTCGCTTATAGCGATTCATTATATAAGGTATTGAGAACGCCCTGCCGGTCTCCCAACTTGATTTGGTCACTTCAATATATGCCCTGAATTCGGAACTGTCGGTGGGAGCAGACTTTTCTACAATTTTAAGCTGACCGGAATATCCCGATAGACTTAGCTCTCTTTCGATATTTTCTGCCAGCGACATTGCTTTGAGGGAATCCGTGCCCGATTCATATCCAATTGATATAGAAATATTCTTGCTGAGCTTTTTTGCTTCCAGGACACTAAATGAAGCGATTAAAACGACAAATGAAATTGCAATTATTTTAAAACAGTAATTCATTAAAACAATAAACCTTTTTTCCGCAGTTCAACCTGCTGATCGTAAATGAACTGAACAATCAGTTTTTGAAGATTTTCGTCGAATGTGCCGGAGCCCGGAGGGAGAAAATCTTGTAGTTTATTGAGGCCGTACTGCGCAATATTATTTTTTGTCAGGAATTCAGCTCCTACCAGATAACCGTCTGCCTTGGAACCTTCGCATCTTTTTACTATGGCCAGGATATTATTTAGAGCCTGGTTTTCTTTCAGAACAAAGCCAACTATCAAAATAGAATCGACTTTAATCTTTTTTGCAACTTCAAACAGTACTCCGCCGGCCGAAAGATTCAGGATCGTTCCATCTTTTTCAGAACTCAATCCTTCATCTCCGGAAGTTGATGTTTCGACGACCTTGTAGGTCATCTCACCCGAAATATCGAGCCTGACATACTTTCTTCGTTGGACTCTATCGGTATCTGTTATTTTTTGTATGTTCATTGATTTTGTTTCACCCTCGAAGAGATCGAGAATGCTGGCCTTGAATGAGTATGAGGCATCTTTTCTATTAAAAGTAACGTCCACAACATCTCCCTTTTGTAAATGCAAGCTGCCATTCTGTCTGATTGGCATCTCAAGTCTAAAACAATCTTTTCTAATATCTTCAATCCGAGTCAAAAAATCGGCACGCTGACCTTCACGTTGGAGGGTAAGCACCACTCGCTCCCAGAGCGATATATGTTCAATGGATTCAGCGCGCTGTTCAATCATGCGCTAACTCCTGCCGGCGATTTTACGATGCGGGATTGCTCTACTGCCATTTCAAGGATTTTCCTGGCGTTAGCAATCAGGGCCTTGTCTTTTTCCCTGGTCACCATTTCATGAGCCATCCTTGTCGTAATTTTAAAATACTCGTTGGCCTGCGGCATATTGCCTGTTCTTCTCGAGAGTTCGGCAATAAGATAAGCGGCCTGCAATTGCTGGAGACCTTTCTTGATCTCCCTGCTGTTTTGATAGGCCTTTAGGTAATAATCCTGGGCCCTAGTCATGGCTTCGAATTCGGTCAATGGAGTTTCCGCCCAAAGCTCTTTGGCCCTTTGAAGAAATTCTCCAAATGTCGCGAATCTCCCAAATTGGTCATTTTCTGTCGCGACAGTATTTGTGCCGGGCACCATGATGCCCTTGCGCACAATTTCAAATTCTGTCTGCAATTTGGTGATATCGGATTTCAACGATTCCCAGTAGGATTCCACATTTCCAAAGGCTCCCCTTAGGCCCTCGGAAACCGCGGAGTTCTTATCCGTACCGGAATTCGTAATATCATCGGAAAGCACCATTTTGTGTAAAGGCAAAAGCTTTTCGCCAAAATCATCGATTAGAGTCTTAAGACGATCGATTTCGGTTTGTACACGATTAAGGATCATCTGACCAGGGATACTGCCCTTATTTTTCGATTTGAGATTTTCTTCTCTGTACAGCCATGCGATTCTCAGAAAGTAACGAGCTATATCGAGATTGGACATTCTTTCATTAAGTTCTTCATCGAATATCAAAAGCATGAATTTGATAATCGCGGATTCTCTGGGAAATGTTTGCTGATTGATATGGCTTCCAAGAAGGCCGATGAAACTATTATCCCGAGACAATTCTTCCATATGTTTGACCTTGAGCTGGGGCAGACGATAGGATTTGAAATTAGGATCGGATTGCCAGTCCTTATAAGAAGCATTCAGTTCGCGTGTATAATGACAACTCTTGCAGGTCGCGGTATAAAACAATAACGGGTTAAATTTCTGGTATGCCGGATCGACCCAGTTCACGCCGGTGGGACAGAAATCGGTGTCTCGGTTCGATTCGGTGTACGCACCCTGTTTTATTGTCTCGAATTCATTTGAGGTCTTGCATATCGGACATTCTATTTTGGTATTAAAAAGCGGCTGTTGATAAGCCATAGACCCTGCCTTCTATTGAAGTGTGTTTCGTCATTATTGCTATCGGCAAAACTCGATTTTTCTACAGCCTTGCCGCGACTGTTTCATGATTTTTATTCGATGTTTTGGCAGTAGCCATGATAATTCCGATTTCAGAACGAGAAAATCCTAATTCTCTGCTTACTTGTTCCGGGGAAGCGCCGCCCTTTAGCCTTTGCACAACCATCTCCGCCCTGCTTAGGCCGATATTGGGCGAGATCGTTTGCGCGGTCATCTCATTGGAATAATGCGGCTCCGGAGCCTTGAATATCTTTTTGACTTTATCGGTTAATCCGGAAATCGAGCTATAGAGATTCTGCCGGTCTTCCGCTATCAGCTTTTGATGCTTTTTGCTTTCAGTAACGAAAATATATAATATCGCCGAAAGCAGCGCGGCATTGATGATGGACATGACCGCTATGATTGTAATGCCTGACATTTTAAACCTCCTAAACAATTAAATCGATCGTATTACCCTGAGACGGCTTTTTGCTTCCATCCTGCTGGCTCGACGATGATTGATGTTCGTGTTCCTCTCTATTTTTGTCGTTTTCATCTTCATTTTGTTTTTTATCGCCTTGAATAATTATCTCGTCTTCGTCTTTCTTCTTTTTATTCTTCTGTTTTTCCTCTGCAAGCTTCTTGTCAAGCTCCATGGCAAATTGCCTTTTGGCTTCTTCCGACCGAGGATCTTTTGTATGCCCGACGCTTTTGATACTTTCTGCGGCAGAAATCGATGTATTTAATTCTACCCTGTCCGACATTCCTGATCCCTTCGGAAATTCACCCTTTAGATGGCAAATTTGTCCCTTATCATGCATTTAAGTCTATTTACAGCTCTGGTATGAATCTGGGAGACTCGCGATTCGGAAATCAGCATTATTTCTCCGATTTCCTTCAAGGTCAATTCCTCGTAGTAATAGAGCGATACAACCAGCCTTTCCTGTTCCGTAAGGCTGCTGATCGCGTGAATCAAAAACACTCTCAGTTCGAGCTTTTCCATGTCGCTTAAAACATCGATCGTGTTGGTGTTTTCGATAGTTTCTATTCGTGGTACTTGCCTGTTGTCGTCTTCCCGGCAAATTAATTCATCCAGCGAAAGCAACGACGTTACGCTGACATCCTTCATAGCCGCATGGTAGTCTTCCATTGAAATATCCAATGTTGCCGCCAGCTCATGATCCGATGGCCCTCTACCCAATTCTCCTTCGAGCTTAAGAATCGCCCTGTCGATATTTCGGGCTTTGGCTCTGGTAGAACGAGGCACCCAATCGAGCGCGCGCAACTCATCGAGGATGGCTCCTCTGATGCGCGGGACCGCGAAGGTTTCGAATTTGACTCCTCTTTGCGGATCGAAATTGTTGAATGCTTCAATAAGGCCGATAACCCCGGTATTGATGAGATCATTCAGCTCTACGGATTTCGGGAAACCCGCTGCCATACGTCCGGCGACATTCTTCACCAATGGCAGATAGTCCTCTAAAAGCTTAGTTCTCATTTCAACGTCGTTAGTTCTTCTAAATCTTTCCCAAGTTGCTAATGTGGCCATATCCTCTTCCTACAATAAAAGTTGACTGCTCTTATGGTTATCGTCTCTCAAAAACCGATTCTGGAACATTCGTTAATGATTCGACAGGCCTTGTTTCATCCTGTAACACGAACAATTCCCCAAGATTAATGTTGCTTAGAGATGCTTGTGATTCTTCGTTGAATTCATTGATGTAAAGATCATCCGATGGCTGAGAAGCGCGCTTGAATATGAATCCACCGTCTTCGACGCTCAACCCGAGGAATTGCCTGGTGATGATATCGAAACGGTTTCTCAATGACAGCGCGTGATCCGGCGACTCCACGAGATTGAAAATCAACTTCGTCCTCGAGAATAGCCCTTCGGTATTCAAGGATTTCAGCAGGCTGTATGAGGTCGCTACTGATGAAGCATCGGGCCTGGTCAAAAGGCAAATCTGCTCGCACAATCCTGCGGCAAGAAGCGCCAATGGATGACCGCCCGAGGGTGGATCAATTATCAGATAATCGTATTGCTTGCCGAGTTCATTGACATGCTTGGCCAGCTTCCGCATATCCTCCAATTTGGGATCGAGAATTTCAGGCGGAGTGCAAGTCAGAACATCGAAACCATACTCGGTATGCAAAACAGAATTTCGGATGTCCTCGCGGGTGTTGATTATACGATTATAATCAGGCAGCTCCGGCAATCCGAAATCGATACCATTCCATCCAAAACAGAAATCAACAAGCAAGGCTTTTCTTCTTTTCCGGCTCGCGTAGAACGCCAGATTGGAAGCGACCGTAGTTCTTCCAGAGCCTCCGGAGCCGGATAGAAAGGCAACACCTTTTGCCATTGTTAACGACATTATTTCACCACCTCATAAATCTCTTCGGATTCTCTTTGAGTTGTCGCCTTGGATGGCAAAAACGCATCTATGAAATTTTCCTGATCGAATGTTCCGAAAAATCCGGGTATTTCGCGCGAGGCGCTCTGGAATGAAAATCTCAGGTTGTTCTCGATTACCGCGGCCATTATTCCGCCTCTGCAACGGCTCTGATCGAGCTTGGTTACCAATATTTTATTGATGCGCAAATCTGGATGGTTTTCGATAAGCCTCTTGGCATCATCGGCTGGAATATCGGCTGGCACAACAAGATGTACCTCATGCGGATTAGCGGCCCCTATCATAGATTCGAGTTCGAGAATCTCGGCGTCATTACCGGCTCCGCTTGTATCAACGATAATCAAGCCATCTTTATATGATCTGAGCGCTACCAGCAATTCCTCGGGAGACGATACTGAGGCAAACGGACATCCGATTACATTTGAGAGAGATTTAATCTGCTCTCTGGAATCGGCCCTGAATGTGTCGGTCGTGATTAATGTGACAGGGATTCTTTTTTCGACACTATAATGAAATGCCAGTCTGGCGGCCGCGGATGATTTCCCCGCGCCTGACGGACCGATAAGCATTACAACGGTTGAACCGCTATCTGCCATGCGGATTGGATCGCCGGGAGATAGCATACCTGCCAAAATGCTTTTTGCCTTTAACCATGCGGCATCGGTGCCCAGGAATGTCGCGCCTTCGGCTTGAAGTCTCTTTGCTACTTCAATCGCGATTGATTCGGGAAGATTTGACGATACCAGTTGTCGCGCTATATCAAGGAATATTCCCGATGGCTGCCCGAATAATGACTGTGTTCGCGAAAGTTCCATCTCCTTCTTGAGCGATGACAATTCAATCTTGATGTCATTCAATGACTCATTGGGAGTTTGTCTCATCTCCATCGGCCTGATCGTTTCGGTAGTAAGTAGACGATTGGTGCCAGCCGGAGATTTGATGGTCTTGGTCTCAGGATTTGCTACCTTTGGAGCGTTTTCATCGATAGCGGCCGTGACTTCGACTGATTTGAGATTCTTTCCTGATGTTCCATTCTTGCTGCTGAATCTGGTTTTTAGGATTACAGCATCCTCCCCAAAATCCTCTTTGACTTTGGAAAGAGCCTCAGGAAGACTCGCTGCAATAAACTTCTTAATCTTCATCTGTTACCCTCACTGTTTTTATGCTTTCAACCTCTAAATTTGGAATTAGCTCGTTAAATGATATGACCGTCACTTTTGGCAGCGCGGCCGCGATTAATCTTCTAAATGCAAGGCGAATATTGGGACTTGTAAGAATAAGCGGTGAATATCCGGCGATTGCCATTTCGTTGGTGGCCATAGTTACTTCGTTGATGATCTTTTGAGTAACTTCAGTAGGCAATATCGCCAGAATCCCCTGTTTGGTATTCTGAATTGAATCTCCGATCAACTTCTCAAGCTGATGATCGAGAGTAATTACTTTCATTCCGTTATCGTCATTGACACATAAGGCCGATATATTCCGCGCGAGCGCGTGGCGTGCATATTCGCTGAGTATATCGGTATCTTTTATTGTAGCCGCGTGATCCGCCAGAGCTTCAAGAACAGTCGGCAGATCTTTAATCGGGACTTTTTCAGTTAAAAGATTTTGGAGCACATGCTGTACCTGGCCGACTGTCATTTGACCCGGAACAAGCTCGTCGATCAACGCCGGATGATCGGCCTTGGCGTTGGCGATAAGCTTCGAGACTTCCTGACGCGATAACAGCTCGGCAGCATGCGATCTAATGATTTCGGTTAGATGAGTCGCGAGAACCGCGGTGGGCTCGACAACCGTATACCCTCTCTTTTCGGCCAACGATTTTTGATTATCATCGATCCAGCAGGCCGGTAAGCCGAAAGCGGGTTCAGTTACTTCAAGTCCCGCGACTTTATCTCTTACTGAACCGGGATTGATCGCTAATAATTGACCGGGATATAAATTCGATGACGCGATCCCGATTCCTTTTATTTTGATCTGATATTGATTCGGTTTTAGGCGGACATTATCCCGAATTCTAATTGGCGGTACAAGCACACCCAATTCTGAGGCAATTTGACGGCGAATAATCGATATTCTTTCCAGTAAATCATTGCCGCGAGAGACATCGACTAACGGAATCAAGCCGTACCCAATTTCCACTTCAAGAGTATCGACCTTGAGGAAATCTTCCATCTTTTCCGGCGGCGCGGCAGTTGGAGCGGCTTCCTTTTTAGGGGCTTCGGCGGCTTCTTCTTTTTTGCTCTTTATTGTCGAATAGGCGATGAACGATGTCACACCGCCAAGCAGCATAAATGGCAGAGTCGGCATTCCGGGAACAAGTCCGAGAATAAACAGCATCCCGGAAGCGATCAATATGGCTCTGGGATATGCGGTGATCTGTCTTGTTAAATCATGTCCGAGATTTGCTTCCGATGCGGCTCTGGTAACTATGATACCAGCGGAAGTAGCAACTAAGAGGGCGGGAATCTGAGTTACAAGACCATCACCAACCGATAGAAGCGTATAAGTTTTCAATGCATCGGTGACAGACATGCCCATCTGGAGTACACCAATAATAAATCCGCCGATAACATTGATGATGGTGATTAAGACGCCGGCAATCGCGTCTCCACGAACAAACTTGGAAGCGCCATCCATCGCGCCGTAAAAATCTGCTTCACGGGAAATTTGAGTTCGGCGATTTCTGGCGTCATCTTCTGATATAAGGCCGGCATTCAAATCGGCATCGATAGCCATCTGCTTGCCGGGCATAGCGTCTAATGTGAACCTGGCGGCAACTTCAGCGACTCTGCCGGCACCCTTGGTTATGACTACAAATTGAATAATTACCAAAATCGCGAATATTATGAATCCGACCACGTAATTTCCGCCGACTACAAAATTGCCGAATGACGAAATAACTTCGCCCGCATAGGCCGTGCCTAAGATGAGACGAGTCGAGGCAACATTGAGAGAAAGGCGGAAAAGGGTGAGAATCAAAAGCATGCCGGGGAATACCGAGAGCTCAAGCGGCTTGGTGATATACATTGTAACCAGTAGCACCACGAGGGAGAGCGCGATATTGAATGCCAAAAGAAAATCGAGAATAGTCGGCGGCAATGGCAGAACTAAAATGCCGATGATGAAAACTATCATCACTGCCAGCACGATATCGGCATGCTTAGTAATTTTTACCAGAAATGGCGTATTATCGGGAACCATGTCAGGCTTGGATGCCATTAGATTTTACCCTTCTGCTTATAGACATATGCCAGCACTTCCGCGACTGCCCGATACAGTTTCATAGGTATTTGCATTCCTATATCGACTGTTTCGAATAATGCTCTCGCGAGAGGCTTGTCCTCGACTATCGGAATATTGAATTTTTTGGCGACTTCTTTTATTTTCTGAGCGATCAGCCGTTCGCCTTTGGCCACGACTGTGGGAGCGGAATCTTTATCCATATCATATCGCAGCGCGACCGCAAGGTGAGTCGGGTTCGTTATCACGACATCGGCCTTCTCAACTTCTTGGATCATCCTGCGACGAGACATTTCCCGCTGAATGCGTCTGATTCTGGCCTTTATCTGAGGATCGCCTTCAAATTCCTTATATTCTTCTTTGACTTCCTGCTTGCTCATTCGAATAGTTTTCTCGAATTCGAATTTTTGGAACGCGTAGTCGAGAATTGCCAAAAGGAACAGCGCCAGCGCAACTCGAAGCCCTACCTTGAGAGCCATCATTCCAGCGAATGACATGATCTGGCTCAATTCCTGATCCGCTAACGGCAGGAAATTGGGGATTTCATCTCTGATCGTTATATATGAAATGTACCCTATGATTGAGATCTTGATAACGTCACGGAAGAGCTCAACGACGGTCTTTTTAGAAAATATGCGTGAGAACCCTTTCGTGAAATTGAGCTTTTCGGCCTTAGGTATGATTGGTTCGGGTGTGAAATGAAGCCCTACCTGGGCGAAATTTACCAAAACTCCCGCCACCATCATTACGGCCAGCATCGGAAACATGATCTTTAACAATTCAAAACCGTTGACTCTGAAAATCTCATAAGCCTTTACCGCGGTTAAATCGATATTGGCAATCATCGCGTAGTTTGATATGAATGATTGCCTGAGACCCTGATAAAACCAGCCGGAGAAAAACGTCAACGACATAAGACCAAAAAAGAGGATCGCTACCGAATTCAATTCCATCGAACGGGCTACTTGCCCTTTCTTGCGCGCATCCTCACGCCTTTTTGGCGATGCCTGTTCGGTTTTTTCCTGGAATGATGTATCAGCCATCAGGTCCTCGGCGCCAATGCGGTTATAAGTCTGGTTAGATCACGATCCATGCTTTGAAGCAGTTTCGTAAAAACGTAGCTGAAAAACGGAAACGATGCGGCTAGAATTAGGAACCCTGTCCCTATTTTCAACGGCATACCTACGATGAAGACATTCATCTGGGGCACGGTGCGCGCCATGATGCCGAGCGCGACATCTGTCAGGAATAATGTGACGATGACCGGCGCGCCGATTTTCAAGCCGATGGCGAGAACATTGATACAAAATCTTATTGCTACTTCAACCGACGCGCTCGAAAAATTTATCATACCGGGCGGGATAACCTGGAAACTTCCAGCGACAGCGTTGATCAAAAGATGATGACCGTCGATAGCGAGGAAAATCAAGATCGCCATTATGAATTGGAATTCGGATATAATCGAAACATTGCTTGAGGACGATGGATCGAGTGCTTGAACTATCGCAAAACCCATTTGGAAGGCGACGAGCTCACCCGCCACTTGAATCCCGATCATTATTGTCGTGGCCATAAATCCCATTAGAAGGCCCGCCACTAACTCCTTTGCCACTACACCGATAACCGAGCCCAGATCATTTAATAGTTCAGGTGGTGGCGATGGGATAACCGGCACCAGAACCAATGAGAAAATGCCAATTAGTCCAATTTTCGCCATCGGCGGTATGTTGCGATGGCTAAAGAGCGGCGCGGTAAACATCATTCCGCCCACTCTCATCAATACCATTAGAAATTTTTCGAAGTTGGCTGCTGAAATTTCAATCGGTGACATTTTTCCCTATTCTTTCCCCATATCGTCAATGCTTTAAAGCAAGCGATGTGCCGTAAAGGATTAGGGAATAGAATAAAGTTAACCTGTTATATTATTTGCAGTTACTTCGCCAAACACGAAGACTGAAAACGAGTTTTATCTATTGACTGGGAAAATTATTCCGAGATAGGAGAAAAAATCTACCTTAGCGAGCCAGGGTAGGTATTAGCGATAGCAATTGGGCGGTGTAAGTGACCAGCGTGTTTATCATCCATGGTAAAAATACTACCAGAGCGATTCCAACTGCGACTATTTTGGGGATAAATGTTAACGTCATTTCTTGAATCTGGGTGATCGCCTGCAGGATTGAAATGGCAAGGCCTACAATCAGGGCCAAAATAAGCATCGGCGCGGATACAAGTAGTGTTGTGTAAATTGAACTTCGAGCTAATTCGACAATAAATTCTGTGCTCATTCGAATATCCCCAGTTTGCTGTAATTCACGTTATTGAATAAATTAATATTTACTTCGCAATTTCAGATCAATGAAAACTTTCCACTAATGATTTGACAATCAGATACCATCCATCCACCAACACGAACAGAAGCACCTTGAATGGCAATGATACCATTATGGGCGGCAACATCATCATACCCATGGACATTAGCACTGTGGCAACGACCATATCGATAATCAGAAATGGAATGTACAAAATAAAACCAATCTGAAACGCGATTCTTAATTCCGATATCACAAAACCCGGAATGATCAAATGAGTTGGAATATCATCGGGAGTTTTGGGCTGAGGAATATGGGCAAGGGATACAAATAAGGCCAAATCCTTTTCCCTTACCTGCCTCAGCATAAATTCACGGATAGGTATTATCCCGATATCATATGCCTGTTTTTGGTTTATTTCGCCGCGCATATAGGGCTGGATAGCGGTTTGATTGATTGTCTCAATCCTGGGCCCCATAATGAAAGCGGTCAATATCAATGCCAGGCCTATCAATAGTTGATTCGGCGGCATTTGCTGTGTACCAATTGCCTGTCGCAAAAATGAAAATACTACAACGATTCTGACAAAAGACGTCATCATCATCAGGATGGCCGGCGCCAATGTCAGGATTGTCATGAAAAGCAGGATCTGAAGGGCTACCGATAAATCCTTCGGTGAATCCGATTTATCCACCTGAATAGAAATCTTGGGAATTGTCTGGGTAAATCCCGGTGATGCTATTGAAAGTACAAGACCTGCAATTAATAAAATAAGAACGAGCTTTTTCAAGGTCTGACTATTCCCTTCAACATCATGGCAAACTTAGACTGCGGATTAACATCATTTGCTTTTATATTATTTTTTTTCAATTCTTCAAATTCTGCCTGACTTATATGATCGATTAAATTAATACTGCCTTCGGTGGCGCCGAGTACCATATACTTCTCCCCTATCTTGACCAGATAAAGGCATTGTTTCGGGGATAGGAAAGTCCTCCCCACAATTTTAATAATATCCCCTACTGTACCTCCGCCGGAGGCTCTGGCATTGATTTTTTTGAGGAAAAACATCGAGGCGTAGATTAATCCGACAATAAGGATCAATGATATGACTAATTTGGCTATAATACCCATCATAGATGGAGCAAACGACTGAGCCGACGGAACCATGAGTGAATCATGATTCGCCTGCTGCGCAAAAACACATCCCGGAATCACCAGGATGGCGATTATAAAAATCAAGGCTATTCGACGAATCATCTTAAACTCTTGATGCGTTCCTGCTGTGAGATCATCGATGTAATACGAATTCCAAAATTTTCATCGACTACTACTACCTCACCACGCGCTATCAATTTGTCATTTACAAGCAGGTCGACCGGTTCACCGGCGAGTTTATTAAGCTCGACAACTGAACCAGGCCCCAGGTTGAGGATATTGCCAATAGTCATATTGGTTCTTCCCAATTCGATTGCGATCGGAAGAGTAACATCCATCAGCATATCGATGCTTCTCTGCGGTTTTTGCTGAGATGTCTCGGGCAATTGCTCGAAATTTTTGGCCTTGACCTGGTTCATGGCCATTTCGAATTCTTTGGTATCGCCGAGACCAAGGCTTATGAGGTCTTCCTGGCTGAGTTCGGCTTTCGCGCCGACTTTGGGCTCAACAATGCCTGGCTGATCGCCCGGCTCGGAGAGTCCCTCCAGGTTCTTGGCAATATCTCCGTCGATATTCTGGGCCTCTAAACCCGAATTCGGCTCTTCAATTTTGCCATTGTCCATACCATTTTCTGTCATATTCTCCACCTATGCTACAACGTCAGTTATTTTGACAGCCTTTTGATTTCCGGATAGACCGGGTCTAGCCAGAAATTTCGGCTTCGCCCCGACGTAAAGGCCAATTTCATCATTTTCAAATGCATCAAGTCTAATTACATCCCCCGGCTTAATATCGATCAGTTCTTTTAAGGTCAATTTGGTTTCGCCAAGGATTGCCACAAGGTCGGCTCTGACATTGGAAAGCTGCCTGGTATTAGTCTCCAGAGCATTTTTATCGGCATTCCGCTTGTTGGCATCGATCCAATGCTGGGCGGATAACTTATCCATTATAGATTCCAATGATAGATATGGATAACATACGGTCACAATCCCTGAAGATGATAGCATCTTAACCTGCATAGAGACTACTATCACCGTTTCGCCCGGCGGAATAATTTGAATGAATTGCGGGTTAGTTTCGAACGCGGATTGGGCAAATTCCAGTTTTATGACATGCTCCCAAGATTTGGTGAGCGCAGCAAATGCTCTTCCGACTACCTTAAACATGATTGATTTTTCGATTCCGGTCAATTCACGTTCAGCGGTGATTGTCTTCCCCCTACCACCGAACATGCGATCAACAAACGAAAAAGCCACCGATGGATTGAAATCGATAATTCCCAGTCCCTCGAGCGGGTGCATGGAAACAACATATGTGCATGAAGGCGCAACCAATGAGATAATAAACTCAGAATATGTAATTTGATCCACCGACAAAAGGTCAACATCGACGACCGATCTCGTAAAACCCGACAACGACGAGCCCAATTGGCTGGCGAAATTGTCGTGGAGCGATTCGAGCGTCCGCAATTGATCTTTCGATACTCTGTTGGGGTGCCTGAAATCATACGAGACAGCTTTCCTGTTGCTCGTAGTCTGCGGCAACGGCTCCGGTTCGGCAGGCGATTCCGGGGCATCCCCTACATTAGTAAGTAGGGCATCAATTTCGTCTTGTGAAAGTACTTTGGCCATATCTATTGAAGCACGTAATCCACAAAATAAATCCGGTGAACCTTTACAGGAGCGATGGCTTCACTCAATTTACTTTGTATTTCGGTCCTTATATTATCTTTGCCTTCAGCCGAGCTTAATTCTTCCAATGTTTTCGATGTTAGCACCGCAATTATTATGTCTCGGATTACCGGCGTTTTTTCTTCCATTAGCTTTTCGCCTTCCGGCGTTTTATCCAGTTCGAGCCCAATCGATGTTGACAAATAGCGTGTGCCGTTCGTTCCGGCCGGATTAACTACGATATTTTCAATCAACTTGACTTCGCGGGCTCCCTGAGACTCAGCGTTTGATTTTTCGGCCTGGCTCTGTCCCGATGATGCGGGGACATTTTTCATATGTGGAGCTATTGCCATTTTGATAAAAAAGTATGCTCCAACTGCAATGACTACTTGAAATAAGGCGATGATTATTGCCGTCTGCATCATGCCACCCGATTTTTTCGATTTGGCAGATTCTTCCGACTTTTCATCCTCCATCATTTCATCGTCTTCAATTTTTTCCTTAGTGGCGGTATCAGGCATTGTCGGTTATCCCTCCTTCATCCTTCTTTATCGTCAAAATCGCGCATTTCCTTTTGAATTCCACGACTTCAGCGATGATATCTTCGATAGTTTCTTTTACCATTATCTTTTTGCCCGTGGTCAAGGAGACGATTGTCTCCGGAATTGACTCCACGAACTCGATCAACTCTGAATTGATTACCAGTCGGGTATTATCTAAACGCGTTACGTTGATCACTTTTTGCGGCTTTCATCACGCGGAGGGGGATCGCTCCCCCTCCGGCTTGTGATTTTATCTCTTCAATGATACCAATTCATTTAGCATTTCATCGGATGTCGTAATGACTCTCGCGTTGGCCTGGAAGCCACGCTGAGAAACTATCATGTTGGTAAATTCCTGCGCCAAATCGACATTGGATATTTCAAGGGCGCCGGATGTTATTGTCGATGACGTTGTCTGGCCCGCTACTCCAAGAATCGCTGAACCGGAATTTGCCGAAGCCTGGAATAGGCTCTTTCCGCCTTTCAGAAGACCGCCGGTATTGTTGAATTCAGCAATATAAATTTGAGCCAATACCCGGGAGACGCCATTGGTGAAAATACCGGTAATGGTTCCGCTGGGATCGATACTGATATTCGAAAGAATTCCCATTCCGTAACCATCCTGGCTTCTGGCGGCCGCAGTAGATTCAGATGAAAAACCTGTCAATCCGTCGAATCCGCTGGCGGTTCCTGCGAAAAGATCAACAGCCATTTCAGCGGCGCCGTTATTCGGGATCGACACGTAATTGAGTGGCTCCACCATTATAATCGAATGAACTCAATGATCCATCGGCATTGAAATTGACAACACCTGAACCGCCCGAACGGACGATCTCGCCCGCGCCAAGATTTGCTTCCCAGAACCACTGGTTTGGCAGCCAGCTTTTGGTGAATGTCATTGTCATATTATGCTTGCCACCCTGAGAATCAAATACCGTAATCGAAGTGGCATGCTGAGTATCGGCAGTGTCGATGGTCAATGTTGATGATCCCAAAGGACCTGCTCCGTCAGGATCGCCTACAAGGCCGCCCGCCCCGGCAGAAACAGTCACGCCGCCATTGCCTAATCCCGAAATTCCAGTAACTATACCGGTAATATCGTTATAGACCAGATTTAAAGTTTCTGCAGGCTGCGGTGCGCCTCCTGTGGGTGTGAACACATCCGTAGCTTCCAGTGTGGAAGCGGATCCGTTATTGGCATTAAAAGTTGCCGCGCCAAAAAGCTTAGCACACAAATCTGATGTTACGGTATCCTGAATCGCTACATTATAGACCGACGGGCTGCCGGCGTAATCACGCTGCACGTGGATCTGTCCGCCTACTAGAGACGCGGTTACACCGGGTACTGAGGAATTAATCGCCGATATAAGGTCATTTACTGTAGAGCTTAATGTCAGCTGTGAAAGTGAAATCCAGGAACCATTATCCGCGGCTATTCTGAAACCGGATAGATCGGTGACTCCAAGATTACTTCCTAGCACTTCTTGTCCGGAAAGCGCCAAAGTTGTATTGACAGCTGGAGGTGTTGCTCCATTACCAGATACCGAACCGTCATCGGTCCAGGCCAGAGGCCCTGGAGATGTATAAGGACTTTCATAAACTAATCCGCCCAATGTGCTCGAATAAGTTCCGCCCTGTGTTCTGCGATAGACTCTGACAGATGTAGCGTCAGCATCCGCGTAGTTTATAGTTAGAGCTACTGAGCCATTGGCTGGGACTCCATTAACGGTTATTTCTTGTCCTGTCGATTGACCAAGCGAATTGACCGCTACTACGGTATAAACATAATTGTCAGCAGGCAACGTCCCTGATCCACCCGCGCCGGCTACCGCGCCAACATCGGCGGCGGCAACATCGGTCAGCACCAGACCATGAGCGCCTGACGCTTGAGAATATTGAGCGTTATTTCCAATAATAGTGATTACGTGCTGTCCGCCGGCTCCGTTTGTGGCCTGGCCTGAGACTGTCGTAATATTTGAAGTGCCGGCCGATGCCAGTGATGCTGTCGAATCGGTGGCTGCGGCATTAAGATTCATTCCCAATTGAACACGCGATGTCATGCGTGCAGGTGTTTGCTGCCCGAATGGCAGAGTTATATCACCGACCGACGCATTAGCAGGTATAGTGCCGTCAACATCAGCTAATTTTCCCTGAAGAATATAGCCATTGCTGGGATTTACCATGTTGGAGTTAGCGTCGAACCCAAACGCTCCTGCCCTTGTATAATATTGCTGTTGGCCATCGGAAAGAATAAAGAACCCGGTTCCCTGCAAAGCTAAATCGGTTATCTGACCTGTTGTTTCCAGACCGCCCTGCAAGAACAAGTTATCAATTGTCGAAAGGCTCATGCCTAATCCCAGCTGCAACGGATTGGTACCGCCCGATGTCGTCGTCGGTCGACCGGCGCCGCGCATGGTCTGAACCAGCGCTTCCTGAAATGTCGCTCTACCGGACTTATAACCGATTGTATTGACGTTGGAGATATTGTCGCCAACCACGTTCATTCTTACCTGGTGATTTTTCAGACCTGATACGCCCGCGAAAAGTGATGCCATCATTTTAAGTTCCCTCCAGAACGCTTGATATCGCACAAGCGTAAAGCCGCATCATTCTGATGCGGGTAATGGCCTCCCCGAAAGGGGTCCAGCCGTTTATTATTATCCAAATATTGTACTATCGATTTTAGTAAATACTCCCTCTTTGAAACCCGACATATCGCATGCGGTAATTACCGTTCGATTCTTAACGGAAACCACAAACGCCAATTCATCGAGCAATACTAATGAATCTTTCGATCCTTTATTTTCAGCAGTATCGACCGCCTTCATCAAACGCTCGGTCTTCTCGTTCGTCATTACGACTCCCCTGTCCGAAAGACGATTGAGGGCATGACCTGAGAATTTTAGATTCGAAAGCGAATTATCCAGGAGATTCCTGAATTTCGAATCCGAATTTATTTGATTTCCAGCTTTCGGTTGGCGTGAGATCGAGGCATCGCCTTGAATCGGCTGAATGTTATTTACTGTTTTGATTGCCATTCTCACTCCTTTCTGATTTCAATTAATTATGGCCGTCCGAATTGCCGCCATTTTCGGTCATGCCTGAAGATGATCTATCCAGGTTGACTTCGATAATATCCGACAACGAGACCTTCTGACCGTTGACAATCAAGTATCCCTGGCCTTCTTCATATCTGACAGATTCAACCAGGCCAATCAAACGAGTTTCGGCCTTTACTTCTTTCCCATCCTGATCTTTAGCGGAAACCGAGAAAGTATAATTTGCCGCGGCAACCCGTACGCCGTTATCATCGCGACCGTCCCATTCAACTGAATTATTTCCCTTCGCGAGATGATTGGCGGTAATGGTGCGGATTACTGTCCCATTTTCATCCTTCACCTCGACTTCGACGTTGGCGGCGGGATCAGCAAGATTAAAATTGAGCTGATTCGATGAATTGGAATCGTGTTGAATCTGATTGCCATTAGCTACAACCTCTTTGCCTATCAAGGTAGTTGCCATGGTATTGGCAATTGTCTGGCTCAGAATGTAATTCAACTGGGTCGAGTTATCCAATGAAGTGCCGATATTGGAAAGCTGTTCGAGCGACGAAAAACTTGCCAGCTGAGCCACAAAATCAGTATCCTTCATTGGTTCCATCGGATCCTGATATTGCAGCTGTTTCACCAGCAAATTAAGAAAATCATCTTTGCCCAAATTGCTTTTGCCTGCAACCTGATTGTTTTGACCTGGAGTTGATAAACCCCCTACCGGGGCGACATTAGGCATTCCCACCTCCTATTATGCTTTTAAATCTATCCATCCCCTGACAACAGACGCGTTGTACTCTTCACGGGAATCGGACAGAAATTCGGATTCATGTTTTTTATCGAGCTGATTTGAAAATTCGGAATTTGATCTTCTTTGGTGGCCGCCTCCATTGGCCGCGGAATTTGCGAATTCGCGATTTTCATGATTATAGTTATTGGAATTTCTGGAGTTATCCAGAACCACACTTATTTCGCTGATTTTAAAGTTGGCATTTTCAAGGCCGCTTTTCAAGTCGGCAAGATTTGATGTCATTATACGAGCGGCTTCGGTTGTATCGGCCTTTATCGATATGGAGACTGCATCATTCTTCCAAATCATACGAATATCGATATTGCCAAGGCTTTCCGGATGGAGCCTTAATTTCAGACTAGTAAGGTTATTTGATGCCGCATGCAAAATCGCGGACTTGATAGTCTCGGCGTTAATGATTTTCGGACTCGACAATATTTTGTTCGATGAATTTTTAGCAAAAAGCATTTCCGGCTTTAATAGAATATTATTCGCATCATCGTGAATTTCTTCTGTCGAATGCACTCTATTGGAGTCCAAGGCTGATCGGAACGAATCCGATTTTGCTTCGGCAGGCGACATTATATTCTTATCGCCGATTGTTTTCTCCGGGGCTTTGACCGCAATACCGGATACCGATGATACTTTGGGGCTGTCCTGAATCTGTATTCCGTTATTCTTAAAAATATCTTTGCCAAAACTTTGAATGAATTGCTTGCCCACCGATTTTGCTGATTCCGGAGCCAGCGATTCTTTGAAAATCGTATTAACTTGTTTGACGAAATGATCGAATTGCTGATTATTTTTTATCCTTGACGAATTGAGATCACCGGTATTATCCGATCCGAAAATCGAAACATTCGAAGTTGGATTGCTCATATCGGACCATATCGTATTCGCCATTTTAGCTGGAATGGCGGAGGGTTTCTCGAATTTTGTCGGTAATGAGAAGATGTCTTCAAAATTGCCGCTATTTTTCATTAATGCTATAGTTGCCGCGGAATTATCAATATGACCGGCCTTTTGAGATTGAGTCAAAATTCCATTGATAGTTGTCTGCACTTTATTATCCAGATTTTTGGCTATTTCCTTCAAATCGAAGGTAAATGATGATTTGAGGACTGGAGTATCGAACGATTCAATAAGCCCTTTGCCGTTATCATTTGAGGTCGAAAATTCTGACGAGAGCTCATCAGCGCTAAATGATTCCGAAATCTCCATTTCGATTGGATCGGGAAATTCGCCGATTAGATTCATCAGTTCCTTGACATCAATTTTTGTTTCGGAGCTGGCTCCGGCACCTTCCAACTCGACCGGAATCGAGCCAACATTAATCTTGCCCGCCGCGTCAAATAGGTCTGATGGGTTAAAGGATAACTTTAAGGGCTCACCGCCAGGAAGCATGTTTAATATGGCCTCCCCGGATACGACCCTATTCTTTGAATCTGGTATAACTTGCCGAAATTGCGACAGGTTAAATTTGGCTAAAAGACCGCTGAGTTGTTCTGCTGAGATTAGAATTGTCAGCTTATCTTTGTTATTGGAGATGGCCGCCTTGACAATCGATGCCGGGATTTCAATCCGCTCTTTGGTTTCGAATTCCGGGTCAACTTGCGATTGTCCATTAGTCGTTGTTTTTGATTTATGGCCGGATTGCGCGGAACCTAAAACAGACGCGAAATCCAGGATATTATCAGAGGATTCATGAACTGAGTTTTTTGGCTGCGCTTTGGATTCGGATTCATTAACCAAGTGGTTAGCCAGTTGCGCTATGTTATTGAAAATAAAGCCCATTAGTTGCTCTTTCCTAACAATCTACTTGAAATTGCGGCGGCCCTGTCCGCAGGCATTGATTCGATGATTTTTCCGGCCTTCGCACTCTTCATCTTTGGCAAAATTCGGATGACCAAAGAATCATCCATTTTGGAGAAGACATCGGCCAATTGGACTGGATCAATCCCCTCATACATTTTGGCCAGTGTATATAATCTATTTTCTTCTTCAGTTTTATCAGCCTCCGAGCGCTTTAATGCCTCGGATTTCATTTTACTTATTTCGGTTTGCTGACTTTTGATGCTCGAAAGCAATTGGGTCAATGAATCATCTAATGTCGAAATAATCACTTTGGCCGTAGAATCCGGAGTGATGGCGGTTGAATCCAAAGTGCTATCGGCGGCGGATTTGGTGGAGTCAGATAATTGTGAAAGGCTATCAGGCTGGACAGGATTAATGATTGCTGATATCGCCTGACCCGGATGAATGCCCATTGCGAGCCCAATAACGAATATGTACAAAACGAAGCTGATGACGCTCAGTACCGCTAACATTAGTATTTTCTTCAAAAAGTTCATAGTATTCCCCAGCCGTATTAAGCAAGAGCCATGCCTTAATTTTATTTCCGCGAAAAAATGTTTCAATGGCTTGATTGTTAACGGGTTATATTTTGAATTCGAAATTTTGGACTCTGCTCTCTTTTGGAAACTTCGGCAAAATCTTCTGGGCTCCCGGAAGATATTTCCGATATTAATGGTTGATTTTAATAAATAACATTGTATAATTTGCTTTGGTAAGCTTCTATGGCGTGTTAAACCGCTTTGGTGAATGGGACTTAAAATCTTCTAATAAAATAAATTTAATAAACTCTTAAACCCAGGAGAGTTATGTACAAACGTCTATTAATTTTGGCCCTAACCATCATCATGGTCTCAGCAGTGGTCAATGCCGCGGAAATTGACGCTAATTTGGCTAACGAATTAGACAATTTATCTGCGGGCGAAACAGTTAGCGGTCTGGTTTATTTCAAGTATCAGGCTGACATCCCAACCCTAAGCCAGCAATTAAAAGCAGAACATGCAACTTTGGCGGAAAGAAATCGCAGAGTAATTTTGGCGTTGCAGGACGCCGCTTCTCAAACCCAACCGGAGATGGCTTCAGTATTGGAAAGCCTAAAGTCACAAGGCAAAATCAAAAGTTATAAATTACTTTGGATCACTAATTCATTCATAGTTGAGGCAAACAAGGCAGGATATGAAGCATTGGCCGCCCGCGAGGATCTCGATGCAATCTACCTTGATTATCCTATAGAAAATATCATTCCTGTCTCCAATCATGAATCGGAGCAAATGATAGCCGGGCATGAAGAAGGCCTGACCCGCATCAACGCTCCCGCGGTCTGGGCGCAGGGATGGACTGGCCTTGGTAGAGTTGTAATGAATATCGATACGGGTGTTGAAGGAACCCACCCGGCGCTATCCGCGAGATTCCGCGGCGATGTCAATGGCGACGGTAATGTGAACGAAAGCTGGTTCGACCCATACGACACTCATTACCCCACCCCTACCGATGACGGCGGCCATGGAACTCATACAATGGGCACAATCTGCGGCCGCACTACAAGCGGTGATACAATCGGTGTCGCGATAGATGCCAAATGGATTGCGGCGGGAGCAATCGACAGATCGGGAACAATTCCGCGAACAGTATCCGATGCCATACTATCATTTCAGTGGGCAGTTGATCCTGATGGCAATCCTCTCACTCAAGACAACCCGGATGCTATAGGAAATTCGTGGGGAGTCACAACCGGTCATGGCTATCCTAATTGCGATCAAACATTCTGGACATACATAGATAATTGCGAAGCGGCCGGATCGGCTGTTATTTTCTCAGCCGGTAATGAAGGGCCATCGCCAAATTCATTGAGAAGACCCGCCGATAGAGGCACAACACCATATAATTGTTTTTCGGTCGGCGCGGTTGATGGTTCCAATCCCAGCCTTCCCATAGCTGATTTTTCGTCAAGAGGTCCGACCGATTGCGGTCCCGGCGGACAATCGGTAATCAAACCGGAAGTGGTAGCTCCGGGAGTGAATGTAAGATCTTCATACCCCGGCGGCGGCTATACTACAATGAGCGGCACATCGATGGCATCGCCGCATGTGACAGGATCAATCGCTATATTGCGTCAGGTCAATCCGAATCTCGATGTCGACGCGATAAAAGATATATTGCTTCAGTCCGCTACCGATTTGGGGGATATCGGGGAAGATAATACTTATGGAAAAGGTGTCATTAATCTTTTGACAGCGGTCCAGTTGGCTCAAACCGGTTTCGGCAGCATTGACGGATATATAAGGAACTCGACGAATAATAATCCATTACCAGGCAAGGTTGAAATACTAAACGGTCATATCTCTGTCAACGCGAATGCGTCAGGATATTATTTACTCTCCGCCCCGGCAGAAACTACTTATGTTTTCAGGGCATCATACTTCGGTTTTTTGCCGCAGGATTTTTCAACTTATATCACTCCTAATGATACCGTTTCGCATAGTTTCAGCCTCTCCCCCGCTCCCAGCGCGGTTCTGCAGGGTACGGTTATGAATTCTTCGGGCGATCCATTGCCCGGAGCGATTGTCACAATCAATTCTACACCGCTTCCTCCCGATACCACCGATTCAAATGGATTTTATCATTTTGCCGCTGTGCCTTCGGGGACAACATATAATGTCACCGCGAGGGCGGATGGCCATAGCCAGGCGACATTGCCAATTCTTGTGATTAACGGCGCAACTAATACGTTGGACTTTCAGCTTATTCCGGCAGAAACATTCGAATCATCGAATGGAAATTATACCGGTTCGGGGGTTTGGGAATGGGGTGTCCCTTCAGGCGGATCACCTTCAGCGTATTCCGGCACAAAATGCTGGGGAACCGTTATTGGCGGGCAATATGCGAATAATGCCGAAGGTACCTTGATAAGCCACGAATATTCATTGAACGATCCGAACGCAAGGCTGGAATTTTATCATTGGTATTCGATGGAAAACACATGGGACGGCGGTAATGTCTCAATTTCCACTAACAACGGCACGACATGGACTCTGCTTACCCCGGATGGTGGATATCCCAACAGCAATGTTTCAGCTTTGGGGGAAGCCGGATATACCGGAGGTTCCGGCGGATGGGTGTTGGCAGGATACAATATTTCGAGCTATAACGGCAGCACTGTAAAATTCCGCTGGAGATTCGCCTCAGATGGTTCGGTAGTAGATTACGGATGGTATCTAGACGATGTTGTGGTGATTGGCTCCGTGCCTCCGATACCTCCGAGTATCTCGTTTAGCCCTCAGAACTTCAATGTCACGGGTGCGCCGGGCGCAATAGAGCATCGCAATCTGACTATTTCCAATGGCGGCCCCGGAATCCTGAGCTATGCCATAAACACAGTCACGAATAACCGACTTCTCCTAAATAGCGGACGTGAGATACCAATCAACATCTCGCCCACTTTGCCAAGTCCAATTGGATATCAGAAATCAAAAGGCAATAAACCCGGTTCAATAACTGAACCGCTCTATCCGCCCATTATACAGGGTCAAGGCGGCCCGGACACATTCGGGCATAAGTGGATCGATTCGGGTGAGCCTAATGGACCGACAGTAAGCTGGATCGATATTACAGGTCCTGGAACCGCGGTTAGTTTAACCGATGATTCTTACGCGGGACCATTCGATATTGGATTCAATTTTACCTTCTATAACAATACATACACTCAGCTATACATTAGCTCTAATGGCATAATATCATTCGGGGCGGGGACGAGCTCAATCAGCAATAGCAACCTGCCGAACAACGCCATACCAAATGATATCATTCCCATGTTCTGGGATGATCTTAATCCCGGTTCGGGCGGAATGATATATAGATATTTCGATAGTTCCAATCAGAGGTATATCGTCAGTTTCGTTGGTGTTCCATTTTACTATTATTGGGGCGGCACTGGCTCATTGACATTCCAGGCCGTGCTTTATCCAAGTGGCAAGATTGAGATGAATTACGGTACCATGACTCCAGGAAATGCTAGCCTGACCAGCGCGACAATCGGAATTGAAAATTCAACTGGAACAGATGGGCTACAGGTAGTTTACAACGCCGCTTATATGCATAGCAATTTGAGCATTAAAATTACCGCCGGAGAATGGTTATCAGCATTGCCGGTATCCGGTACAGTTCAGCCTGGAGGAAATGCGGTATCTGATATTTCGTTTGACGCTTCCGACCTCGTAGCGGGCACTTATACAGGATCAATCAATCTTCTCTCCAATGATCCGGTTTCCCCGAGTATTAATATTCCGGTGACATTCAATGTAAATTCCGCTCAGGTGCCTCAAATCGAATTGGGAACCGCAAGCATTACGAAAACATTGCAGGAAGGATCGCAATCTACCGAGAATTTGATAGTTAGAAATGTCGGCACGATGCCGTTGATAGTGAATTTCAGCGCTGTAGAGCTTACCCTGAGCTCGAACATTGGTGGTATTCCTGCACCCGCAAAAGCAGGAAAGTCAAATAACTCAAAGGCTGCCGGTCAGACAAATTCCTCCGGCGATAGTGATATTCCGGTGATTCAGAATACCTGGCTGTTTATAAGCCCGGCGGCAGACACTATCGCCGCCAACGATACTATTATCGGGCACGTTACGTTAAACGCGGCCACATTGGCTCCCGGAGTGCATACTGGAAGAATAGATATAACTTCCAACGATCCCGGCCAGCCGCTGCTGCACGTCCCTGTGACTTTAACCGTAAATTCGCTGGGTGCTGCTCATATCAATTTATCCGCGGCATCATTTACGGATACGGTAGTGACCGGCTTTACGCACTCAGCCAATCTGATAATTTCGAATTCGGGCACAGCGACACTTCATTTTGGAATCCATGACAACAGAACATGGCTAACTGAACTCCCAGATACCGGAGTAGTAATTATAGCCTCATC
Source organism: uncultured candidate division Zixibacteria bacterium (assembly GCA_963817915.1). Lineage (GTDB taxonomy): Bacteria > Zixibacteria > MSB-5A5 > UBA10806 > UBA10806 > CAWFQL01. Next base: position 214,870 of record CAWFQL010000011.1, on the reverse strand, counting down.
GGATACATCAGCTATCACATTTGACGCTACAACATTAACACCCGGGGCCTATACAGGCCAGATCAACGTTAATTCCGACGATCCCACACAGCAGTTGATTACACTGCCGGTAAATTTAGTAGTCAGAGAGCAAGGCGGAAGTTGTGTGTATGTCGGCGGTGATGTCAATGGAAGCGGAAGCACTAACGGTCTGGATGTCACATACCTGGTAAATTACTTTAAAGGCGGAGACGCACCGATCAATTCGTGCGATTGCCCGCCTAACGGAACGATTTACGCGGCTTGCGATGTCAATGCCAGCTGCACAGTGAATGGTCTTGATGTGACTTATATGGTCAATTTCTTTAAGGGCGGCGCTGCCCTGGCATTCTGTCCGGATTGCCCGCCGACGGGACTTTCAATTCTCAACAACGATGACGCCAAACCAAGTGGTTTAGGAAAATAGTCTTTTTAGAATTTCAAGAACAAGCCCCCCTGTAATCATGGGGGGCTTTTTTATTGGGGAATCGACTTGACCTATTTCTATTTTATCTTAAATTACATTAGGCGGTTTCAAAAATAGCCGCAGTCAATTTCTTCGATATTGCCCCGTTAAACTCGAGGAGAGAAGCATGAAACGTTTTATATTGTTTTGTCTGCTGATTGTAGGGCTTACATCTTCTATTAAAGGAATGCCTCCCAATAAAAGGGTCCTGGATATGATCAAGGCCGAAAGTATACCTGAGCCTGCCTTTATGTCTGACCCGAATTATTTTAAGACGAGAAATATTAACCAGGGTCTTCCCCGCCGTTTGGCGGCGCTGGATAATCCAACCGGCTCATTCAAGGCAATTGCCATACTGGTAAAATTCAGCGACCAAAACAGCCAGGTAACCCCGAGCTATTTTGATAATCTCATATATGGAACTAATGGAAATACGGTTAAAGATTTTTATAGTGAAGTCTCGTACGGGCGGCTGGATATTATTACGGTAAATTTGCCGTCGAGCACGGGATGGAGAACAATGCCGCAAAATTACGGCTATTATGTCGACGGCAATTATGGATTTGGAAATTATCCTAACAATGCCCAGAAACTGGCTGAGGATGCAGTGGCGGCAGCCGATCCATATATTGATTTTTCCCAATATGATAACGATGGCGATGGGGTTGTAGATGCCCTTTATATAATTCATTCGGGCCAGGGCGCGGAATGGACAGGCAGTGTCGACGATATCTGGTCACACGCGTGGGAATGCATGTTCTGGCCCAATGTGGATGGCGTAATGGTTCGAAGCTATTCGATGGAACCTGAATTCTGGTCCAATCCCGGTGATATGACCTGCGGTGTCTATTGCCATGAATTAGGACATGTGTTCGGTTTGCCCGATTTTTACGATTATGGCTATGATTCCAGAGGCCTTGGAAGTTGGTCATTGATGGCATTCGGCAGTTGGAATGGTTACTCCGGCGATTCACCGGCGCAGTTTGATGCTTACGGCAGAGTATTTCTTGGATTCGCGACCGCGGTGAATGTCACATCCAATTTAATATCAGCCTCAATTCCAGCGGTAGAAGATACCGGGCTGGTCTATAGACTATGGACTAATGGTCAATCGAGCACTGAATATTTTCTGGCCGAAAACCGTCAGCAGACGGGATTTGATTCATATCTGCCATCGTCCGGCCTTTTGATTTACCATGTTGATGACACTGTATCGACAGGGAATAATAATCAGTGGTACCCGGGATATACTTCGAATGGCCATTATATGGTTGCCTTGGAGCAAGCCGATGGCGCCTGGAATTTGGAGCAAAACAGTAATTCGGGCGACGCGGGAGATCCGTATCCAGGGTCGACGACGCATAGGACATTCAATGCTGCCAGCACTCCAAATTCCAATAGTTACAACAGCTCCCCTACTCTCGTTTCGATTATGAATATATCGAATTCAGGTAACATCATGACCGCGGATTTGGCTGTCTCCAATGCCCCATCCGCGCCATTGCTTATCTCGCCCAATACAGGCTCGGCGACCAATAACTTAAGGCCTCTGTTTGACTTTGCAAACTCATCGGGGGCAAATGTATATCATTTACAAATTGATAATAATTCCGATTTTTCATCTCCAATTTATGATGTCAGCAATTTAGCCGTATCGCAGTTCACGCCGTCTTCGAACTTACCGGAGGCATTATATTATTGGCGAGTCAGGGCAGGCAATGGCAGCGCATGGTCACCGTGGTCTGCGGTATGGACTGTCATTATCGATGCCACCTCTCCCGCAGCTCCCATAAATCTGACCGGCAATGGCGCCAATCCCAGCGCCTGGACCAATAATTCTGCGTTTTCAATTAATTGGACAAACCCGGTGGATTTAAGCGGAATTCAAAAGGCCCTTTATAAATTATCAAATCCACCAACAGGGATATATGATACCACCGGTTCATTTATCGGAAATCCGCCAAAGACGTTGACCATGAGTATTCAGGGCGGTGTACCATTATATCTATGGCTGATAGATAACGCGGGCAACAGCAATTACAATAGCAGAAGCCAGGTGATATTGAATTTCGATTCCACTCGACCAACAGGATGCATAGCGTCTTCCGCCGACACTTCGGCATCGATGCTATTTACTGTTTTGTGGACAAGAGGCGGCGATAATGGCGGATCGGGCCTGGCCAATAAATTCGATGTGTGGGTAAAAATTGATAATGGCGCCTGGTCAAGATGGATATATAATTCACTTGATACAGTAGCCGAATATAGCGGTCAAAATAATCATAGATACAGCTTTGAAGCATTAAATTATGATATTGCCGGAAATATCGAAACGAGGAATTCAATCGCAGAAACAATCACATTCATTGACACGTCGTATGCCGGCGATTACTTGCCAGGAGACGCTAATGGAAGCGGAGCGGTTAATGGCCTCGATGTCACTTATCTTGTGAATTTTTTTAGAGGAATTGGTTCGCCGCCCAATCCATATCTGGCCGCCGATGCCAATGGCGATTGTCTGGTTAATGGCAATGATGTCGTGTATTTGGTAAATTATTTTAAGGGCGGAGCGGCGCCATTTAGAGGGAATTGTCGTTAAATACTGAATTTCTCGTACTGGACTGACCGGCAAATTCATCAAGATATTTTTGTTCTTCTTTATTGGCTTCTTTTTCGTATGCCTGCAGTTTTCGTTCTCTTAAGTTTTCGAATTTTTTGCGGTCGCGCATGGCCTCTATCAGCTCCAATTTGGCTTTCTCGACTTTTTTTTCGCAATCGATAACTCTTTTTGCCTGATTTATAAGGTCGACATGAAGCTTATCCAGATATCGCCTTGCTATCTTGAGTCTATTGATATCGATAATGCCATTAAAATAAGATGAATATAGAACAAAATATTCTTCTCTTTCGCGAGTCATCCTGAGCATTTTTTCTTTATTTTCTTTTAGCTCTTCAACGCGTGACGCTAATATCAGCCTTTTTTGCTCTTCGATTTGCACCTTATAGCGCAGTATCCGTTCGAGTCTGAAAGTGAACCGTTTCATAATAAATGTCAGGACAGAATTGATTTAAGTTTTTCCAATGAAGCATTGAAATCGGATTTCTCATTAATATCTTGCATAAGGAAGCTATTCAGCGGGCCAATATGCTCAAGCGCATAGTCTATTTTGGGAGACGAACCCTTGACATAGGCTCCAATGCTTATCAAATCCTCAGCCTGGTTATAGTCCGACAGGATTCGGCGCGATCTCCCAGACATCTCGATATGCTCTTTCGATGTGATATCGATCATCAGACGGGAAATTGAACCCAGCATATCGACCGCCGGATAATGATTTTTCGAGGCGAGATCGCGAGACAAGACAATGTGGCCATCGAGAATGGCTCTGGTAGTATCAGCAATGGGATCTTGAATATCATCGCCCTCCACCAATACCGTATAAAATCCCGTAATACTCCCCTTATCGCTGCATCCAGCCCGTTCCAGAAGCCGGGGGAATAATGAAAATACCGATGGTGTATATCCCTTTGTAGTTGGCGGCTCGCCGGTGGCCAGACCCACTTCTCGTTGAGCCATGCCAATTCTGGTGAGCGAATCCATCATCAGAATAACATCCTTGCCCAAATCTCTAAAATATTCGGCGATCGCAGTAGTCGCCATGGCCGCTTTGACTCTGAGCAGCGGAGACTTATCCGAGGTGACCGCCACAATAACTGATCGCTTTAGACCTTCAGGCCCCAGGTCTTTTTCGATAAATTCTCGTACTTCTCGACCGCGTTCACCGATCAAGCCTATAACATTGATATCAGCCTTTGAATCACGGGCGATCATACCGAGCAAAGTAGACTTACCTACTCCCGAGCCGGAAAATATTCCCATCCTCTGGCCTTTGCCGCAGGTATTAAAGCAATCGATCGCCTTGATACCTGTAATAAGCGGCTGAGTAATTCTGGAGCGGCTCAATGGATGCGGAGGCTCGCAATTCAATGGTCGTTTCTCCTGTGAATAGATCGGGCCAAGATTATCAATTGGGTTCCCGAATGCGTCGAGCACCCTGCCGAGTAATTCGTTACCAACCGGCACTGACAATGGATGACCATAAGCCCAGACCTTGGCGCCCGGCGCGATACCGGCCATTTCACCCAATGGCATTAGCAATATGCGGCCATTTCTAAAGCCGACCGCTTCAGCGGTAACATATCGTTCTTTCTGGTCCTGACATTCGATAGCCAGATGCTCTCCCACACTCACGGGCGGGCCATTGGCTTCAATTATCAAACCGACAACTGATTCGACAATTCCGCTCTGTCGAATCGGCTTGATATTCCTGATATGCCTTGAGATTTTTTCTACGTCTTCTATTAATGATGCCATATCAAGCTAATTGAAGGAAATTATCTTTAACGGCCTGGAATTGCTTTTCCACTCTGGCATCGATGGCTCCATTTCGCGATTCCAAAAAGCAGCCGCCGGGAGTGATAGATTGATCGGATTCGAATTCAAATGAAAAGCCATCCTTGGACATTTCACGCGCGATATTCAGATTATCGCGAGCGAATTGAAAGTCGGTCGGATTGACTCTGACAATGACTTTACCGGAGCCGCCCAAAACATCGAGGCATCTTTTAAGATTGTATTCGAGCATTTCATTGGATGCTTTCATGGCCGCTTCGCCGATGATTGTTTCCGCAATTTCCACGGCGAGCCTCGCCAACACCGTGTTGGCCTGGGCAATCAATTTTTGCCATTCGAGCGATAAATCGGTGTTCATTTTGGTTAGTATCGCCTCGATATTTTCGATGTCTTTTCTTGCATCGGCCATACCGGCAAGCTTCCCCCGATTGTAGGCATCGTTGGAGGCCTGTTCTTTCTCATATTGGTGTCGCGCCTCGAATTCCTTGAGCCTATCCTCGACGATTTTGCTGACTTCAAGAGCCGCAGTAGATTCATCCGAACCAGAACCAGTAACTGCAGAGACGATAGCTGGAATCGTTGCCGTTTTTTTTCGCAAGGCATTTATTTTATCGCCTTTGCCCGAATGAATCGCCCCTGTAGCAACTGAGTCCGCAAGAAATCTGACCTTTTCTTTGGGAATAACTCTCGATATTTTTTCGGGCTCTTTTTTGCCTACTGCCTGCAAAATCTCCGTTTTTGATTTTATAAGTCTGTTAAACAACTAACTCTTCCCTTCCGCCGCGGCCTGAAATGATGATCTGGCCGGCATCCTGCAATCTTCTGATGGTCTCAACGACCTTCTGCTGAGTGGCTTCGACATCGCTAAGGCGCATCGGACCCATATATTCCATTTCTTCCTTGATCATGGCGGCGACTCTTTCGGAGACATTGGCAAATATCTTCTGCTTTACTTCATCCGAAGCAGCCTTGAGAGCAATAGCCAGGTCTTTTGTCTCCACCTCTTTGAGTACTCGCTGAATCGATTTGTTATCGAGCAGAATAATATCTTCGAATACGAACATCAGGTTCTTAATTTCGGCTGCCAATTCGGCGTTTTCGGTTTCCAATGCTTCCATAATGCCTTTTTCAGCGGAAGCTTCCAAAAGGTTGAGTATCTCCGCGACAATCTTAGTGCCGCCGGAAACTGATAGATCGCGGTCGCCGACATCGGCAAATTGATCCTGCAGAACGCCTTCGAGCTCCTTGATAATATCCGGCGAAATCTTTTCCATGGTAGCTATCCTGAATGATACATCCGACTGCAGTTCCGGCGGCAATTCGGCCAGAATCGCCGCGGCTGTCGATGGTGGTATTTGAGTCAGGATCAAGGATATCGTCTGAGGATGCTCATTTTGAATAAAATTAATTAACTGCCTGGGATCAATATTTTTGAGAAGGCCGAACCCGGTCTGACGGATTGATCCTTCAAGTTTTCTGAGAATGTCGTTGGTTTTGTCCCGTCCGAGCGCCTTTTCCAAAAGGCTTCTGGCATAGTCCACACCACCTTGAGTGATGTATTGCTGCGCCATAATAATATCAGAGGCTTCACGCAATACTTTATTCTCGATTGCCGGAGCGATATCTCTCAGGTTAGCGATCTCGAGAGTTATTTTCTCGATCTCGGTTTCATTGAGCTCTTTGAGTATTTTTGGCGCGACATCGGCTCCAAGGGAAACCAATAAGATGGCGGCCTTTTGAATTTGTGTCAGCTCATCAATTTTAAGAGGGGGCATTTATGCCTCTACCATCATAGTTCTTATCACCTTCGCGACTTCTTCAGGTTTTTCATCGGCGATGGCCCTGAGGTGATCGACAAGTTGAGGTTCATTTTTCAATTTAGGCATCAATTCCTGCTGTTGGCGAAGCGATTCTTCCAACGCTTGTTTGCGCTGAGATTCGATTTTTTGTCGTTTCATGAAGGCGCTGTAGCTTTTTCGGGCTTTCATGAGTATCATAATTACGATCGCGAATATCGCCAGCTTAATAGCGATCGCAATCCAATTATCAATTCTATCTTGTGAGAAATACCCCTCGGTAACTTCGACCTCCTGGTTATTCTCAAATGGCACATTGGCAACCTCGATAATATCATTGCGCTCGGATACAAATCCAACGGCGCTTTTTACGATACCTGTAATTTTATCAAGGTCTTCCTGTGAACGGGGAGCATATTGTTTTTCGCCTTTGACATCTCCCCCGGCTGGCACCTTATAGACACCATCAACCACTACGGCGACCCATAGTCTTTGGATATTGCCTATTTGGCTCACAACATGCTGAAGGGTCTTTGTAACTTCATAATTGGTGACAGTGTTTTCCTTGGAATTGCTTACTGTCTTGCCAAGTCCGTCGGTTTTGGCATTGGATTCAGATGATTTCTCGGTATTTTTTTCTTCTGATCTGACTACTGTATTATCAGGATCATAGCTTTCAATATTCTTTTCAACCTGCTCGAAATTCAGGTCCGCGGCCACTGTAACCACAGATTTCCCCATGCCGATCACCGGATCAAGCATCGATCGAGCTTTGGCCTCAAGATAAGTCTCGACATTCTTGCGCAGATCGAGCTGAGATGACGATAGCGAACCAATTTGATCGCCGTATTTTTTCTCGGAAAGCAATCGACCATTGGAATCAAGAATCGTGACGTTATCAGGATTTAATCCCTCAACCGACGAGGCCACCAAATAGGCTATACCCTCGACCTGTCTTTGGGATATCGATCTCGCTCCCGCAAGGTTTAAGATCACCGATGCCGTGGCATCTTTATTATCTTCTTTGAATAGGCGAGGTTCCGGAATAACGAGATGGACTCTCGCAGATTTTACTTCGCGAATACTGGAAATTGATTTTGAAATTTCGCCTTCCAGAGCACGCCGGTAATTGACTTTCTGCAGAAAATCGGTCATGCCTAAGTTGGATTTATCGAAAATCTCGTAGCCGACAGTGCCAGAACGAGGCAAACCCTCCGATGCCATCTGCAAACGGACATCGTAAATACTTTTTCTGGCAACGTCAATAGTAGTGCCGCCATTTTCAAGCCTGTAGGGTATTTTGCCTTCTTTAAGTCTCTCCACGACCTGCCCGGCTTCCGCGGGGTCCAGGCCAGTGTATAATGTCTCGTATTGGGGCCTCAGCATGAATACTGAGGTTATCACCAGGGCTATCAGGGCGGCCGCAGTGAGCAGCAGATATGTCATCCTGGACGTTTTATCCAGGGCGTCCCACCATGGTTTTATTTGCTCTTTAATGTAGGCGGAAATTTGATTCATATTATACCTGCATTCTCATTATTTCCTGGTAAGCTTCGATCAATTTATTTCTAATTTCCATTACCAATTCGAATGATACACCGGCTTTTTCCGCCGCTATCATGACATCATGAATGTCAGATACCTGTCCCAGCGCGAATTTCTGGGCGATATCGGAGGCGTCGGTTTGAAGCTGGTTGGTCTCATTGACCATATCTTTGAAGACCTGTAAGAATGACGGAGAATCGGCATTGCCTACTTCAATCTTTTTGCCCTGCAAATCCGGCAGGCTAAATTGCTGATAACCTGGTAATATCTTAGTCATTACAATGTGATATCTATCAGGCTTCCGAGCGGAATTGCCGATACCGCTTTATTGTTTTCCCTGGCCTGGATTTCACCAAAAAGCTTTTGAATCGCGCCGGATTCTTTCGGGGAAAGGTTTTCCAAAAGGAAATTTTTGAACTGCTCTTTGCTGCCGGCCGCTTTTTGCTCCGGTACTTTCTGTTCGTTGTCAATTTTCGAATTAGGCGTCACCCTCGATGGAAAATAGGTCGCGCCTGATAGCAATTCGATTTTCATGGCTACCTCAAATGTTTAAAGCTTCCTTATACATGGCTTTGGCCGCTCTTGTTACGGAGACATTGGCCTCATAAGCCCTGCTTGCTGTCATCATCTCTACCATTTCAGAAATAATATTTATATCGGGCATGGCAACATACCCGTTTGCATCGGCATCGGGATGAGTGGGATCATAAATCATTTTAAATGATTCCGGTTCGATACGCACTTCTTCGGATTCCACTGCCGGGATTTCATTATTTACAGAAATATTGGGCTCGGAATTTCCGAAATGCCGGTAATCGGTCCTATCGAGCTCCATCGCGGCGTTGCTAAGATTCTCTATGAAAGTGCCACCCGGATTATCCTCACTGAAGATAACTTGTTTTCTTCTATATGGACCGCCCTCGGGCGTATTGGTTGTTTCGACATTGGCGATATTATCGGCGACGGCATTCAGCTTTCTTCTTTGAGCCGAAAGACCCGACGCGCTTACATCGAGAATCCCAAATACTCCGCTCATACGCTCTTACCCCTTATTGCCATTCGCAATAGCCCAAAAGCCTTGGCAGCCTTCTTGGCGCCTAATTCATAAATAATCTGGCTTTCGGACAGATTGGTCATTTCTTTTTCGATATCAACGTTGTTGATACCAGATGCATTTTCGTCGCCCCCAATTTCCTGTATATGAACGATTTCATTGGGTTTGGGAGGCGCAATATGGCCCGGCTCGGTTGCAATTGGCGCAATATGTTTTTGAGTTGAAAGGAAGTTTTTCATTTCTTCTTTGAAGTCAACCGATTTAGCATCATAGCCTTGAGTGCCAACATTGGCGATATTGGCGGCTGTTGTTTTACCGGCGGCGGAGGATACCTTTAGTATCTGCTGATAAAACGAGATTCCTGATTGATCGAAAATTTTGTTTTTAATCATCATATTCCATAACTCCCGACATTCATTCAGCAAAGCCCATGCCATTACGGGTAATTCGGATATAATGATGTAAGTGGTTATTTTATATCATGTTACGAGGCGATCTAATCGGTGGCCTTAGATGTCGAATCCTTTGAGTTGGAATTTTTTTCCGGAATTTGAGAAATATCTTCTGGGCTGGCCGATGGTTCATCCTTTTTGCTATCCCACGATAACACCACGATATCGACACGGCGGTTTCGGGATCGCCCGACTTCCGTGTCATTTGTAGCGATGGGCCTGTATTCGCTATAGCCCAGGGCAGAAATCTTCATTGGAGGAAATTTTCGCGAATCGATCATATATCTGACACAGTTAGTAGCGCGAGTTACTGATAATTCCCAATTCGACGGATATCTCTTGCCGTATTTAATTGGAGTGTTATCTGTATGCCCTTCGACACGAACATCATTAGGAATTTCCAGTAGCATATCTGTGATGATATTCAAAACATCAAGCGCCTGGGGTTTCAGGTCAGCGGAACCGAGATCAAAAAATGCCGATTCGGAGATATGAATAATAAGGCCGCGTTTTTCCATGGAGGCTTTGATTTTATCGCCCAAACCTCTTTCGGCAGCCATCTTATTGATTTTTTCCTGTATTACCATTAAATCGCCGATTTTCATAGCCCCGCCGCCGCCGTCCAGATTAGTGAAATTGGCCTGCCCTTTTAATACCGAAGTTCCTCTGCCGCGGAGAATCGTATTTAAAGCTTCGGTCATCTGGCCGAATTTCTTGGCGTCGATTTTTGACATCGAGTACATGACGATAAAAAATGCCAACAGCAATGTGATCAAATCCGCGTAAGTCAGGAGCCAACGTTCGAGATTCTCGTGCTCTCCTTCACCTTTGGATTTTCGGGGCATGACTAGGACTCCATTCGGGCTTTAGGAGTCACAAATGAGAGGAGCTTGGTTCTTATTACTCTGGGATTTTCGCCGGATTGAATAGAAATCACGCCTTCGATAATTAGTTCGAGGCTTTCCATTTCTTCGACATTGCGATATTTAAGCTTATCGCTGATCGGAAGGTAAAGCAGGTTTGCCAACGAAACTCCCCATAGTGTGGCGATAAATGCCCCGGCGATATGAGGCGCCATTTTGGAAGCGTCCTCAGTATTACCCAGGGTATTTATCAAACCTAATACTGTGCCTATAATCCCGAGTGTGGGAGAAAAACCGCCGAGCTTTTGAAAGTAGGACTGGCCGGTTTTATGCCGTTCGGAGATATAGGCCATTTCCGTCTCAAGGATATTTCTAAGTACCGTAACTTCGGTACCATCTATGACAAGTTGAATAGCTTTGCGGAAAAATGGATTATGAGTTTTCTGCAGGTCTGATTCAAGTCCGAGAATTCCCTCGCGCCGAGCTTTTTCAGCAAGAGCGACAATTTTATTAATTAATTCGAGCGGATCTTCCGCTTTTTGAAATAGCGAAATTCTTATTAGATTAGGCAGATTCGTGAGAGTTTTGATGGATGTCGTTATAGTTGCCGCTCCAAATGTCCCACCGATCACCAATATCATGGCAGGCAATTGGAGGACCGCTGACAGAGCTCCGCCTTCCATTATATATGACAAGACTACGGCGCCAACACCGATTAAAAGACCGGCAACAGTTGCAATATCCATTTGCTAACTAAATCTCCTTTTTACTACTGTATCGGCAGGCTATAGGTCTGTTTTAACTATATAAATAAAATGTTTAAATTTGAATCGGGTAGATTTGGGTATAAATACTATATATTTGCTGTAAGGCTAATCAGCCTAATCGTTCTGGCCGTATTCCTGCAATTTATTCCGCAATGTCCGGGCGCTAATTCCCAGCGCTTCGGCGGCTTTGGTTTTGTTGCCGGAATGAGCTTTTAAGGTCCTGAGAATCAGAACTCTCTCGGCAGCATCGATTGTAATACCTGAATCGAGATTTTTTGACGGTATATCTGGAACACCCGAAATTATATCATTGGGAAAATCGGAAACTTTCAATTCCTGATTGCGGGAAATAACCGCGGCTCTTTCGATAACATTTTCCAGTTCTCTAATATTGCCGGGCCAGGAATAGCTCAAAAATAATTCCTTAACCTTGTCGGATAAGGATTTTGTCGGGACTCCAATTTTCTGGCAATATTTATTGAGGAAAAATTCGCATAATATGGGAATATCTTCCTGCCTCTGTCTTAATGGAGGGAGATCGATTGGTATAACATTCAAACGGTAATAAAGATCGTCCCGGAATCTCCCGTTGGCGATTTCAGATTTCAGATCGCGATTGGATGTTGCTATCACGCGAACATCGGTCTTAATAGTCTGACCGGAGCCGATCCGCTCGAATTCCTTTTCTTGAAGTACTCTTAAGAGTTTCGCCTGCAGCGCGGGAGGAATTTCCGAGATTTCATCGAGAAGCAGGGTTCCGCCGTCGGCAAGTTCGAATCTTCCCCTCGTAGAGCGAATAGCGCCGGTAAACGCGCCTCTTTCATGGCCGAAAAGTTCTGATTCAATAAGACCTTCGGGGAGAGCGGCACAGTTCATTTTCACGAACGGCCCATTGATTCGGGGAGAATTATAATGAATAGCCTTGGCCACCAATTCTTTTCCGGTTCCGGATTCGCCATTTATGAGTATAGTCGAATCCGAAGGGCTGGCTCGGCGGATAAGCTCAAAGACCTTCATCATACAATCTGACTTGCCGATTATATTTTCAAATGAATACTTATCACTGATTTCTCTTTTTAACATCCGATTCTCTATGCGCAGTGTCTTATACTCAAGGGCTTTCGAGACTACCATTTCGATATGGTCGGGGCTGATAGGTTTTGTAATATAATCGTGCGCACCCAATTTGATGGCATTGACAGCATGCTCAATAGTGCCAAACGCTGTAATAATAATAATTCTGCAATCCGGCCATAATTCTAGGGTCCTTTGCATCAAATCGGTGCCGGAGATGCCCGGCATTTTGAAATCGGTAATTACGAGATCGAATTCGCTTCGATTCAAATATTCAAGCGCCTGCTCGCCGCTTTCGACTGACAGCGGAGCATACCCGATTCTGATCAGCACTTCTGTTATAAATTCGCGGACAATCGGTTCATCGTCAACAATCAATATCTTAGCTTTCATTCGATTCTCCTTCTTTTACTCCCGGTATCTCCACAGTAAAAACGGCTCCTCCCCCAAGACGATTCTTGAAGGAAATTTTACCGCCGTGAAGCTCGGTCAGCTTTTTTACTGTGGCTAAACCCAGACCAGTGCCATTTGTTTTGGTCGTGTAAAATGGCGTAAATAATTTTTGTCCTACATTATCGGGTATACCGGGACCGTCATCCGATACACTCAGAGTGAATCCCTTTGACGATCCGCCATCCATTGAAATCCATATCCTGCCGCCATTGGGGCTGGCCTGGAGAGCGTTTTTGATAAGATTGAATACTATTTGGCGGAATAGAAAGGGATCGGCATTGATATGCAAATGCTTCGATGCCTTTTCAATTTTAATTTTATGATTTTCCAATTTGACATCGGTCTTGAGGTCATGAATTGTTTCTTCTATTATAGGCTCCGGGTCGACTTCTGATTTATTCAAAATTACGGATCGTGTATAATCCAAGAGATTCCCGACTATGGCATTTAGCGAGGCTACTCCCCTACTGATTTTCTCAACAAGCCGAAGCTTATCGGGGTCATCGGCAAGGTCTTTCATCAAAAGCGCGGTAAATCCCGCAATGCCTGCCACCGGATTTCGGATCTCATGCGCCACGGTAGCCGCCATTTCTCCTAAAGCGGCCAATGTCGAAATTCGTTTAAGATTATCTTCGAGCGCCTTGAATTCTGTAAGATCATAGAATATTTCGACAATTCCGGTTTGCTGGATATTAGTATCGTCACGAAGGCGTGTTATCGAATAGGCCACCGGCACCGAATTACCGCTCGAAGACTTGAATATCTTTTCGCCGGAAATATTTTCTTTTTTGCCTTCGAGGATGTCTTGAATCTTTCCAGCGCATTCCGGCCCAAAAATATCCATATACTTCTTCCCTAACGCCGATTCAGCGGAAATACCGGTTAATTTCTCGGCGGCGGAATTGAAAACAGTTATAATGCCAACATGATCCGTAACTATTACACCGGAATTTAGGCTTTCGAGGATATTGCTAAGATAATGGGCCAAACGATTTCTATCATCGAGTGATTGGCGAAGAAGCTCATTGACATGCGCCAACCTGGCGTTGACATCCGCAAATTTAGTCTCCATTTGTGAATAGGAATTATTAATAGAACGCGTAAGGCTGTCCATCGAAGTAAAGGATTCTGCAAGTTTTTTCAGGCGCATCAATTCGTCGTCTTTTTTCCCCATAACGATCGATTGTACCATATATAAATAATTTTTCAACCTAAATCTATCAAGATTTCAATTACAACCAAAGAAATATCATTTGAATTAAATGGTCATGTAGGTCTATATGCGCGTTGCTTACTTCTTCGAGTCATCGGCGGAAGATTCATCATGGCCCATGATTTTCGTGGAATATCCTTCGAGAGTGGTGATTACTCCGATATTGTGATTTATCTTTATTGATTCCTTCTTTTCGCTGATATTCTTTTCGAGCTCCGAAACTCGTCGTTTGAGATTTTTCATCTCGATTCGCAATTCGTGTTCTTTGATAGCTTTTTTCACCGAGAAGCTGACCTCATCGAGCTTGAAGGGCTTTAAAATATAGTCCGAAATGCCTGTTTTGATAGCTTTGATTGATGTATCGAGTGTTGGAAAGCCGGTCATTAGAATGGCCACGGCGTCGGGATCTATTTCGGTTATCTGCTCTACGGTCTGCAGGCCATCCATTCCGCTCATCTTGAAATCGATCAAAATGATATCGACTTGGACAGAACGCATATGGGTGATCGCTTCTTCGCCGGATGTCGCGGAAAACACCTTGTATCCCTCATCGCGCAGAAATTCGGTCAAAAGCTCAAGAACGAAACTTTCGTCATCGACAATCATTATCGAAGCGAGATCAGTTTTTCTGGGAATGCCCTCGGATATTGCCGGATTATTTTTTAATTCGATATCTCTTTCCAATTAATCCATCCTCTAAGCATGTCGAGAAGTTCAATGAAGAAGATTCAATAACGTGACTGCCGACATTATTATTATCGGCATCGGCCGATAATTTCATTATCAGGATTGATTGTCAGCAAACGGTTAAATAGACCTAATAGGTTTTCTTTGCCTGGTCCACAGTCTGGCAAATATCGAATATATTCGAAAGCTGAGTGATATCGAAAATCTCTTTGACGTAAGGAGCGAGATTTGTCAATTTCATTTTCCCCTTGGATGTTCTGACATCCTTGAGAATAGATACGAGGGCGCCAAGACCGGAGCTATTGATAAAATCCACTTTTTCCATATTGAATATCAATTTGCAGTTTGGTTTTCCTATATATGTTTTCGAGGCGTCTTTAAGATCCGAGGCGCTGGACAGATCCAATCTACCCGCCAGATCAAGAATCGCAACGTCGCCATCGACTTTCGTGGAAATATTCATATTACCCTCCGATTTTATCTATTTATTTATTACCAGACTAAAATTATTGACTTTATCTTTTATATTTTTGACAGCCCTGACACAGAATTTTCCATCGGAATCTTTGAAAATATTGACATTATCGCTGAGCTTGCAGACAATTTTTATACCGCGGCCATGCTCTTCTTCGGGATCAGCCCAGGAATCAACAAACGCTCTGAATGTCTCTCGAGCCAGCCCGCTTCCCTGATCCTTCACGACGACTTCAAAATTGCGCTTGTCGATATCGAAGATGACATCGATATATTTTGACGGATCGGAATTATTTCCATGCTTGAAAGCGTTGACGAATAACTCCGAGACCACGACTTTTAGCCGGTGCTTTTCCATTTCATCGGTATCGATAGTATCGATGAGAGCCTCAAAAACAAAATCGGAAATTTTGAGCGTTGTCATATTACTTGGGAATGAGAAAAAATATTTACTCATAGATTCCTCACGTGAGCTAATACAAAAGTAGTGTCATCCAAACGTTCCGGATCGCTTGTATATTGTTTGAGTATTTCAAGCATACTGGTCATGAGAATCTCCGGTTCGGCATCTTCATTTATCCTTAAAAAATTTTCGACCCCTGAAATTCCAAACATCTTACCATTTTTATCGACACATTCGAAGACACCATCTGTGTAAAGAAAAAATCGTGTTCCAGGAGTTAACGGAAATGACTCTTCTTTGTACTGGAATTCCTCAAATTGGCCCAGAAACGGGCCTCCGGTCTTCATTTTTTCGATTTCGCCTCCGGGAGACCAAATAAAGCCAGGTGGATGACCGGCATTGACCGATTTTATAATATTCTCATCGAAATCCACGTAAACCAGCATTGATGTGACAAACATTCCTTCCAGACGAGCGGCATCCTTGCTCAATTGAAGATTGACATTGCGGGCGAGAGCGCTAAGGTCAATAGGTTCATTGACATAGGCCCGCACCAGGCTTCGAGTAGCGGTCATCATCAAGGCGGCGGAAAAGCCCTTATTGCAGACATCGGCGATGGCGATGACGTATTTGTTTGGCGAGACTTGAATAACGTCGTAAAAATCGCCGCCGACCTGCATGGCCATCGTATTTTGGGCATAAATCTTAAGATTGCCGAAATCGATTATTTTTTCAGGCATCAATGTATTCTGAATCTGATGGGCCATATTTAGATTGGCCTCAAGCTTTTGCTTTTCAAGAGCCTCGGCGTGAAGCTCGCTATTGATCACAGCGACCGCGGCGAATCTTCCCAGAATTTCGAGCGAGAAGACATCATCATCGGTGAAGAACGGTTCATCGATTTTATTCGCAATTACCGCGGCGCCAATTACTCGATTCTGACTGCTCAAAGGGACAGCAACAAGCGACGAGATATTAGCCCCTTTTTTGGTCATGCTCCACTCGGGGTCGCTGGATAGGTCATCGATTTTTATATTGCCGCCGGATTCCTTTATGTAGTCCCAAATATTCTGGCCATTTTTATTCATCAGAACGCTTGTGACTTTTTTCGAAATCCCCCAGCATACCGAGGTGTTATTGGTGCCATCGGGCGAAAAAAGAACGATCTCGCCGACCTCACCTTTTATCATGGCCAACGCTGATTCCATGACTACCGGAAGGATTCGGTCGAGCTCCATAACAGAGGTGATGACCGTGCCGATCCGAGAGAGATCGTTGAATTTATTGATTTGATCCTGCAATTTTTCATCGAGAATCGCGATAACTTTTTCCGGCGAATCTTTGATGATGGCGGGATCGATTGAAATTATATTTTCCACCATACCATATCTAATATCGGCTTAATAGATATAGGCTTGATTTTGGTATGGAATTATCAATAAAAAAATCTCAGGCTGGGGGAGCCTAAGATAATAATTTTCAGGGAGATATGATTAATGCCGGAAGTCGGAATTGAACCGACACGGACCGTAAGGCCCGAGGGATTTTAAGTCCCTTGCGTCTACCTGTTCCGCCATTCCGGCATGACAAAGGCGGCTTCCGGATTTGAACCGGAGAATAGAGGTTTTGCAGACCTCTGCCTTACCACTTGGCTAAGCCGCCATCATAAGACTTCATCGGCAAAATAGAGACGAGGCATAAAAGTGTCAAGCGAAAACAGGCGCGGTGACTGTTCCGATATAAATTGCGGGCAAAAAAATAAGCGGGAGACGAGGATCGAACTCGCGACAGCCACCTTGGCAAGGTGGTGCTCTACCAGCTGAGCTACTCCCGCATTGGATGCCGCCATCCGGCGGCGACAGATACGTAAATTATCCGAAAAAGAGGATTTGTCAAGAATTTTTATGAGAAAGAAAATCTGGCGTCATTCTCCAGGGGAAATGACCCATGACACCCATTTGGTACCTGCCGTTGTGAGGAAAGGGTTCCTGACGACGCGAGAAATTGCCAAAGTAGGAGTGCACACACGGGTGCGCACGCCACATGTTCGGGCCGACGCGCAGGTCGGCCCCTACAGGGGATTTTGCAATAATTATTAATGGGTTTGATAAATCAGTCCCATACGAAGATTGATATATTGTAGGGGCGGGTTTCAAACCCGCCCCTACAGGAGATTCGTGATTTTGGCGAACAGGATGGATTCCGCATCAAGCTGCTTCAGGCCCGCCGTGGCGGGTGCGGAATGACAAGTGGATTGCGGTCATGGCAAGCCATGACTCGCAGGAATCAAGTCCAGGAGGATTTCTTTTCGATGGCCTTATTATAAAGCTCTATATACTGCTGGGCGGAGGCGTTCCAGGAGAAATCCTGGCGCATGCCCTTGAGCATCAGGACTTCCCAGACATTTTTATCGCGATAGACTTCCAAGGCAAATTTGATCGTATTCAGCATCTCTTTAGAATTATAGCTTTTGAAAACGAAACCATTTCCGGTGCCTCTGGAGGGATTAGCGTTTTGGATAGTATCGGCAAGGCCACCGGTCTCGCGGACAATCGGTATAGTGCCGTATTTGAGGCTGTACATCTGATTTAAACCGCAGGGCTCATAGCGTGATGGCATCAGAAACATATCACTTCCCGCCTCAATTAGATGGGCCAGTTGGTTGTTAAATTCGAGCGATAACGCTAACTTTTTGGGATATTTTTTCTGCAATGCCGCGAATAGTTCGTGATATTTCTGATCTCCGGTACCCAAAACCACTACCTGCAATTCCAAAGCCAATAGGCTGTCGGCGACTTCAGCAATCAGGTCGAATCCTTTTTGGTCCGCTAAACGGGAAATAATCCCAATAATCGGAACATCGGTTCTCACCAATGGCAGTTTGACCATCTGGCGAAGGGCTCGTTTGCATTTGGATTTTCCGGCGAGTTTTTCAGGAGTGTAATTGGCCGGAAGCAATTCATCAGTGGCAGGATTCCAGATATCATAATCGATACCGTTGAGAACGCCGAATAAATCTTTGGTGCGATCTTTTAAGATTCCTTCGAAACCATAACCATATTCATTTGTCGATTGGATTTCTTCAGCGTATCGTTTGGAGACCGTATTGATAATGTCGGTATACCAAACCCCGGCCTTCAAATAGCTCAGTTTATTCCAAAATTCAAAGCCGCCTGCCGCAGCGAATAGCGATTTATCCAGCCCTAATTTAGCAAAACATTCAGGAGGGAAATTCCCCTGATAGGCGATATTGTGAATCGAAAATATGGTCGCGATTTTTTGAAATTGGCTATAGCGCGGATCAACTTTCAAAAATGCTGGAATCAGGCCGCTTTGCCAGTCGTTGCAATGGATTACATCGGGAATAAAGCCTGTATTCTTGCAGGATTCCAATACTGCCCGAGCAAAGAACGCGAATCGTTCATCATTATCAGCCCAGTCATTGCCGGTCGCCGGGTCGCGGTAGAGCTCTGGACGATTGTAAAAATTATCATTTTGAATGAACCAAACTTCGAATCCATCGCCTGCCGCCTCGCATTTATAGAGGCTGAATTTTTCATCTCTCCCGGCAAATTCCATCGAAATATTCGATGCGATTTCCACCAGACCGAATTTTGCGCGATCTACATGTTTATACAATGGAAGTACCAGCTTTACTTCGTGCCCGGATGCGGAAATCGCCTTGGGCAGAGCTCCGGCAACATCGGCGAGCCCACCAGTTTTGGCATAGGGAACAGCTTCGGGGGATACAATTAATATTTTCAATGATTGCATGAAATGCCTCCAATTATGGAAAATCTATTACGAATGGAATAATCCGGGGAATATTATTTTATCTCTTTTAAAAAGCGTGCGGCATCTTCGGGCGATGTTGGATTAATGAAAAATCCAGTACCCCATTCAAACCCTGCTACCTTAGTCAGTTTGGGCATAATCTCTAGATGCCAGTGGAATTCCATGGGGTTGCCGACTTCAGCGGGCGCGGTATGAATAACATAATTATATGACGGATTATTAAGGGCTCGCGATAATTTCAAAAGTGTGTCCTTTAAAATTGCCGCAAACGCGATAACGCTCTCTTTTTGAATATTTTCGAATGAAGCATCATGCTTTTTGGGTAAAATCCAGGTTTCAAATGGGAATCTGGCCGCAAATGGTTCCATAGAAATATAATCATCGTTTTGGCTTATAACGCGCGCCTCTTCCCTGATCTCCTGACGAATGATATCGCAGAAAATACAACGTTCTTTGTATTCATAGTATTTTTGAACACCGGCCATCTCCTCGACAATATTTTTCGGGACTATGGGAGTGGCGATCAATTGGCTGTGCGAATGCTCCAACGATGCCCCGGCCGCCTCGCCCTGGTTCTTAAATATCATCATATAGCGAAATCTATGGTCATTTTTTAAATCAATTATTCGTCCTCTATAGGCCCAGATGACATTTTCGATATCCTTATTTTCAAGATCGGCGAGATCAAGCAGATGATCCGGGGTCTCGATTATTACCTCGTGAGCACCGATACCGTTCATTTTATCGAAAATGCCTTCGCCGACTCTATTCAGGTCGCCTTCAATTCTGAGTGCCGGATATTTATTGGGAATTACTCGCAACTTCCATCCGGGTGAATTGGAGCTGGAACCATTTTCGCGAATCGCGTAAATTTCTGGTGGTGTCGCGGATTCATTGGTTGGGCAAAACGGGCATAATTTGGAGTTTCTTTTATGAGATTCAGTGGGGAAATCCGATGGCCGTTTACCCCGTTCAGTAGAAATAATGACCCATCGGCCGACAATAGGATCTTTACGAAGCTCAGGCATTTGCCCTCCAATTAGCTATATGCATAACTTAAATCCCAAATATTAAAATCATCTTATACAGGTTATCGTCCGCTGTAGACTGCACTTGACCCTTTATCATCACCGAATGAATAAATCTCTTAATTAAGCATTGTCAAACGAAAAGTAATTCCATCGCAAGAACTAAACCATTCCATCGAGCTTTTGAATGTATTGAAAAAGCTTCTCTTGCACGGTCGAAAACTGAATATCTCGCCGCGCCATGGTCCGGGAAGCTGTTTCAATCGCCTTGTTTATACGATACTCGACCAGATCATCGGGGGTTCCCCACGAGAACGATTTTATCAGCTTCTCCTGGAAGAGGCTCCCCCCATAAAGATTGCAAGAAAATCCAATCGAAATGCCGGTATTTAGCAATGTGCCAATGCCAGTTTTTGTATGGTCTCCAATAAAACAGCCGATCTTCATTTGCTTGCTGTCGACTACCCTTTCCCCTACTGAAACATTGATATTAGCATAATTGTTTTTGAGATCGGAATTGGTAGTCATCGCGCCGAGATTGACCCATTCGCCAAGATAGGCATGACCAAGAAATCCTTCATGGTATTTATTGGAATAGCCGAGAATAATAGAATCCTCAACCTCTCCTCCCACGCGGCAAACAGGGCCAATGGAGCATCCCTCACGAATTCTTCCACCGACAATCCTGGAATTGCGCCCTATATAGGTCGGCCCCTTGATGTAGGTCATAGATTCGACTGTAGCATTCTCATCGATTATGACGGGGCCCTCGGTGGCGTCAATAACAACATGCGGGAATATAGTCGCCTTGGGTGAGATGTATATTTTGGATTTATTCATTAGCGACGATTGATTGTCGATTTTACCCATTCTCCGCTTTTTGAAATAGCTGAATTCTCTCGTAATTATATCGCTGTTTTGACTTACGAGATCCCAGAGGTAATTGATCGGTTCGAGCTTTAATTCTTTTATATTAAATGAGCCTTTTATTCTGTCGATGCTGTCCCGTTCAAGAAGATTCTCGATAATCTCAAGTTGTGCCGAAGTCCTATTTTTGCCAACCCTGAACGCAATCAGGATATCTTCGCAAAGTAACGCCTGACCAGATCCAAGATTTTTGATGGCGGCAGTTAGAGCCTTGGACGGCAGGAATCTGCTATTGATAAAGACGACATCATTTTCAGGAACGATATTGACATTCTTCGCGGTTTCATTGGCCAAGCCAGCGATAAATAAGGCCTGCAAAAAAATGAATATTGCGAAGGCTTATAAACTCCTCAGCCATTTTTCGTATAGTCTCGACGTGCCGCTCCAGAGCATATAAATAGGGTGAGAAAGTGAAATCGGATAAAAATTGCCAAATGAGAAATCTTCAAAAAATGTAATGTTCATATAATCACTCCGGCGACGGTTCTACATGAACCATGACTTCTATTATATCATCAAATCTGGCCAGCAATAAATCTCTGACCTGATGGGCGATACAATGCCCTTGTTTTACACTTAGATTGCCATCGACAAAAATATCGATATCGACATAATGTCGCATGCCGAGAGTGCGAATCCTGGTGGCCACTATTCCCTCGACTTCTTTTACCTCATTTATTGTTTGTTTTACCTTATCCTCGAACGCCTTTTTGGGAGCTCCGCTCATTAAGGTGTGAACATTATCTTTTATCAAATTTATGGAATTTCTTAAAATAAAAAAGGAAACCCAAAGTCCGCCGATCGGATCCAATATCGGATAACCCAATTGTGAAAATATAATGCCAACCAGCGCGCCCGATGAGGCATAGACGTCGGATTTATGATCCTGGGCGTTGGCGAGGACAGCAGGGCTTTTGAATTTAGCGCCGACCTTTTTTGTATATATATATAATATCTGCTTGAGGATAATCGTAAAGAGCGCAATTAGAGTCGCGTAAAATGCCGGAATCTTGAATTCCTGCTTTACTATGATCGCGATAGAATCATAAGTGATAAAAATGCCTGTTACGAAAATTATTATCGCCACAAATGACGCCGCGATAACATCCGCATTTCCGTGGCCATATTGATGGTCTGAGTCTGCAGGCTTTTTGGCCAGCCTGATGCCAATCCAGACAGCCGAATTAGCGACAAGATCAAGCAGCGAATTAATACTATCCGCGATTAATGCCCGGCTACCGCCCCAGAATCCACCGGCAGTCTTAAGAATCAGTAATAAAACGTTTGCGGCTAATGATAGCTTAGTCGAGGCTTCCGGGCTGTCAAGTCTTTGCCCAATCGAAGTCACGCTATGTAAAACTCACTTTTGGGGGTTCGGTTTTGGTTTCAGGGATTTCGAAATAATCCCGCTGAGCAAATCCGAAAGTAGTCGCGAATAAATTGGCAGGGAAACGTTCGCAAGCAATATTGTAATTTCGCACGACGCCATTATAATACTGCCTCACTTCCGCGATACTCAACTCGATTTCCCTGAGCTGATTTTGGAGCGATAGAAAACTGGTATCAGCCTTGAGATTGGGATAATTCTCGGCCACCGCGAATAAACGCGCCAAGGCGCCATCCAGCCCTGTCATGGCCTTACCTGCATCGCCGGGCGTCTTACTCTGCATGACTGATGATCTGGCATTGGTGACGTCCTCAAGAACCGTCTTTTCATGAGCGGCATACCCTTTGACAGTTTCGACCAGATTGCCGACGAGATCGGCGCGCCTCGCCAGTTGGACATCAATTTGATGCCAGGCGGCCACAGCGGTATTTTTCAGGGTCACCAGATTATTATAAATGAAAACGGCGATCATCGCGACAATGACGGCTAGAATTATAGGCAATAAAAAAATAAGAACTATCATATCAATGCCCTCCCGCACCTTTTCGATATTCGACAAGTTTTTTCTTCAATTTTTCGTCGGCGAGAGAAAGAATCTCGATCGCAAGCAGGGCCGCATTCTTTGCCCCATGCGCGCCTATGGCCATAGTTGCTACCGGCACACCAGCAGGCATCTGGACTATCGAGTAGAGCGCATCGACACCCGACAATGCCGATCCAGACAACGGCACGCCTATCACCGGTAAGATCGTCTGAGAGGCGATAAAGCCGGGCAGGTGAGCCGCCATGCCCGCCGCCGCGATTACGATCTGAACACCGGATGATTCCGCCTGGCGCAGTAATTTTATTGTTTTATCAGGTTGTCTATGGGCAGAACTGATTTCCTGCGTAAAAGGGATTTTGAATTCATCGAGAAGCGCTCCGCATCCGGCCATAGCTTCATTATCAGATTTGCTTCCGAGAACTATAAGTACTTTGATCTTTTTCATTAGAAATAACTGGAATCTACTCTTCCAGACCTCTGTCCGATATCATGCCTGTATTGCATGCCATCGAAACCAATATGTTTTACGCTTTCATAGGCCTTGGCGATTGCTCCCCTGATCGAATAATCCATCGCAGTTACTCCGAGAACCCTACCGCCGCCCGTAACAAATTTTTCGCCTTTTTTGACCGTGCCTGCATGAAATATCAGCACATCGCGCAATCGTTTATCATCCAGCCCGTCTATTTCCATGCCTGTTTCAGTTGATTCAGGATATCCTTTCGAGGCCAAAACAATGCAGACTGAATACATATCTTTCCACTTAACTTCATCGATATTAAGATAGCCATCGGCAATATCTAAAAAGATCTGAGCCAGGTCATTTTCCAGAAGCGGCAGGACTGCCTGAGTCTCGGGGTCGCCGAATCTGCAGTTATACTCGAGCACTTTGGGGCCTCTATCGGTAATAATCAGGCCGGTATATAATACGCCTTTATAAAGTCTTCCTTGATCCGCGAGCCCCTGGACTGTCGGCTCAAGAATTTCCTCGACAATTTTCTTAAGCATCTTGTCTGAGACTATATTCGCGGGAGCGTAGGCACCCATGCCGCCCGTATTGGGACCTTTGTCATTGTCAAAAATACGTTTGTGATCTTGAGCGGAAACCATTGGAATGACTCTCTCGCCGTCGGTCAAGGCCATTACGGTGATTTCCTCGCCTGTAAGGAATTCCTCCACTACCAATTTGGCGCCGGCATCTCCGAATACTTTCTGAACCATGATATTTTCAACTGTGGAGCGGGCCTCTTCGAAATTCGCGGCGATTACCGCGCCTTTGCCGGCGGCGAGCCCATCGGCCTTTATGACCAACGGGTAGCGCGCAGTCGAGACGAAATCGATCGCCTCAAAGTGATTTTGGAATATCCTAAAGCTCGCTGTCGGAATGTGGTATTTTTGCATGAATTGCTTGGCGAATGACTTAGAACCCTCGATCTCCGATGCCTCTTTGGTGGGTCCGAAAATCTTCAACCCATGCCCTTCGAAAATATCGACAATGCCCAACGTCAACGGTAATTCGGGACCGACAACTGTCAAGCCGATGGAATTCTTTTTCGCGAAATTGGCCAAGCCTTCGAGATCATTGATGGCTATCGGCACAGATTCCGCGATCGTGGAAATTCCGGCATTTCCCGGAGCGGCGTAAATCTTTTTAACTTGCGGTGATTGAGATAACTTCCATACAAGCGCGTGTTCCCGGCCACCTTTTCCTATTACAAGAATTTTCATTATCCTCCAAATTTTTTGTCCTGAAAGAGATATACAATAAATTCAAAGACAAATACAACAGGTTTTTGGATTCCCCGCCGAATCCCTGCCATCTGGCTAATCAAGGGAGTCCAGCAACGAAAGAAATTACCTTTTTATCGTTCTACCCCCAATGGCGCTTCAATTTGCTCAAATTAGAATATTTTTGACAAATGCGATAAAATATATTATTCCTATTAACAAGGGTGGACAAAAGGTAATTAATGTATAGAATCCGCCTCAAAAATTGAATCTTTTGGTCGGAAGAGGGGTATAACTGTAAATGCTGGTTCGCACGACGCCTTTTATGGCAAATACATCGTTAAATTTGATTGGTAAGACACCGTTAATTCCGCTCGCCAAAATGTCGAGGGGATTATCGGCTGTCATCAACGCGAAGGCTGAAATGTTCAATCCCAGTGGTTCGCTCAAGGACCGTCTGGCCATTTCTTTGATAGAATCGGCTGAAAAGGATGGCCGTCTAAAACCGGGCGGGACAGTCATTGAGGTGACATCGGGCAATACCGGTATTGCCGTGGCATGGATATGCGCCGCTAAGGGATATAAAGCCATTATAGTAATGAGCGATAAAAATTCGCGCGAAAAGCAGGATATGATGAAGCTTTTTGGCGCGGAATTAGTTTTGACTCCGCATACCGCGAAACCGGACGATCCTCAATGCAATTATAAGACTGCCGAGCGGTTGGCATCGCAAATCCCGAATTCAATTTATCTCGATCAATATAATAACCCGGCCAATATCGACTGCCATTATCAAACTACCGGCCCTGAGTTGTGGCTTCAAACTGACGGTCAGATAGATTGTTTAATTGCCGGCGCGGGCACCGGCGGGACTATATCAGGTGCTGGTCGCTACTTGAAAGAGAAAAATCCCCAGATTAAGATTATCGCGGTCGATTCGGAAGGTTCGATATTTACCCATTATTTCGAGACCGGCAAAGTGATAGAAGCGACTCATTATGAGATCGAGGGCATAGGTACCGACAAGCTTGTTGGCGCAATGGATTTCAAAGTTATCGATAGATTTATTCAGATCAGCGACAAAGAAGCCTTTTTAACAACTCGCGAAATAGCCCGGGAAGAAGGACTTCTTGCGGGGGGATCATCTGGGGCGGTTGTCTCAGCTGCGAGAAAGCTCCTAAGAGAGGGCTCTAATTTCAGATACCCTGTCGTTATTTTAGCCGATTCGGGTAACCGGTATTTGTCTAAAGCTTTTAACGATAACTGGATGAAACAGTTGGGATACATTAATTAGAATAGAATTGAATAAAATAAAAATAGGACAAGAAGGAGACGCCTACAAAATGAAAAGATTAAATGTACTGGTCACGGCATGCATCTTTATGATGGCTATATGCTTCATTTTTGAGGGGAATCTTAATGCCCAAACTGCGACACAGGATCCAAATCAGCCGCAGAGCCCTCCCAGCTTCAAACCGACAATAAAAATCGATCCGGCATGCAAAGCACGTATTGCGTTTGACAATGACTCATGGAATTTTGGCTCGATACCAAAAGGGGCCATTGTACTTCATAATTTCGGGGTCGAAAATAAGGGTCAGGATACTTTGATAATCACCAAGGTCAAACCTACCTGCGGCTGCACTATCGCGCCTGTTTCAAATGATAAAGTTCCGCCGGGCGGCACAGCTTATGTCGCGGCAACATTCAATACGCAAAAATTTAATGGCCGAGTTGAGAAATGGATTTATATCGAATCCAATGATCCTATTAATCCATACATGAAAGTCTCATTTACAGCGGTTATTAACGATCCAACGCAGGTTTTCAAAATTGATCCGCTTGAGCCTGATTTCGGCGGAGTCAAGATAGGGGAAAAATCGCAAATAAAGATAAATCTTATCAACGGTGACAGCCTCGATCATATGGTTGCAATAGTCGAAGAGCCCGCCAAAAGCATGATGTCAACCACTCTGGCTGGAGATATTATCAAGGCAGGTAAGTCGATGATTCTTACAATGGATCTTGCTCCTCAAGCGGATACCACGACCCTCCATAAATCAGTCACGATCGAGGCCAAAGATAATCCGGATACAAGAATAACAATACCAATACGCGCAACAATTATTCAGTAGGGCAAAATCAAATGAGAAAAAACATTCTTAATATCGCGGCTATAGTTATTTGGGGAGCATTTTTTTATAATTTGGCAGGTGCGGATACAAAAAAGGCCAGCGAAACACCGAAGAGCTCAGTGGCAATAGATCCCGGCAAACCTGATGAAATAATCATGGATTCAGTTTTGACTGCGGCAGGACAAAAGGTCGAACTCGGGATTAGATTTTGGGTTGACGATACTGTCAAACAGGACGGAAAACAATGGTACGGGATCGGCACTCTTTGTATCCCCATAAAATATGATTCAAAGGCTTTTAAAATTGATTCGGTGAATTTTATGGGAACGATGAGCAAATGGGATGAGAAATTTACCAATGCCAAAATCGATACGGGCTTCATTTCCATAAATGGCATTCACAGCCTGGGCGGCAAGGAAAAGCCAACCATATTTACATCCGGCAAGCCCGAGCAAATGTTAAAATTATTTATTTCGATATCTCAGAACGCGAAAACCGGAGTTTACGATTTCCAATTGACGGCGGATCCGCTTCAAAAGGAATTATATTTTGGTTCTCCGGATGGAGTCCATTCATGGAAGCCAAAATTTGTGCCTGGGAAAATATTTGTAAAATAACTATGCGACTGGAGCGGATTCTCTTTCGAGACGATCTTTGAGCGATTTTTCGATATCGATCGCCTTGGAATGCTTGAAATAGTTTATTCTTTCAAGAGTAGTTATATTCGAAAGCTCCTGTAAAACGATCGAGATTTTCTTTATCGATTTTCGTATGGAATCGGTGAGTCCGGGAATTCTCTCGTATACCCCGTTCTTATCACCCTTTGTATGAAGCAAATTGACCACTTCGCATTGACCGCTGATACTCATAGTGGAATTATTGATATAGTGCGACAATGTTGCCAGAGCGATATGAAGCGATTCGAGTGTGCCTTCCACTCTTTCATCGGCAAGTATCCTTTTTGACAATTCCTGCCTTTGTTTGAAGGTCGAGGCCAATTCGACATAAAGATTGAAAAGCTCCATATTGGTGCGAGTCAAATATTCAATGGCATCGCCGATATTGATTTCCATGCTTTCCGCGTGATGCAATACTTCTTGAGGCAGGACTCCATAGATTTTCTGAATAACATCCATGCCGATTCCCATCTGGGTACAGCAGGTATCCAGAATAAGCGCCTTATGGCTCACTCCCTCCGGAGTCTCCGGTAATTCCTGGCTATTAGGACAAAGGTGTTCGGCCAGGGCGGCGATTTTTGTCAGAAGCGATAGATTAGATACTTCCTGCTCATTCTTGGGATGATGCGCGCCTATAGCAGCAACAAGCTTGTCCGGAAGATTCCACTTGGTAGCGATATAGTGACCTATTTCCTGATGATCCAATCCAAAAATCTTCTCTTCCGCCTCGACCAGCCTGGCGCCCTCGGCAACCATTCTATTGGTCTGAAATACCTCCGGAGAAAAATATCGCAAGAGGAAGAGTCTTCCAAAATCATGCAGCAAACCGGCTATATACGCTTCTTCGATACTTGGGTATTTTATATTTATAGCAATATTCTTCGCGGCCGCCGCGGATTCCAGGAAATGCCTCCAGAGCCCCGAGAATTCGTGTTCGTTAACATTTCCTCTGGTGGATAACTGATTGTAAATAGAGATGGAAAGTACCAGGCATTTTACCGCATCAAGCCCGAGGACCAAAACCGCCTGATTGATAGTGTTTACTTTTTGACGAACACCATAAAAAGATGAATTCGCGGCTTTAAGAATTCTCGCAGTCAGGTTAGGATCTTTTAAAATTATTTCTGTAAGATTTTTGGCATTTGAGGATTCCTGATCTAATAATGTAAGGATTTCCGCAAGAACGGGAGCAGGCGAAGCAACAACTTCCAATGAACTTAGTTTCGTAAGAATTTTATTTTTCAAAGTCATGGCATTCCCCTTTCGCTACCCATTCATTACTAACTATCGGCTTATTATCCTGAGCCTTTATGTCGTAATTTCATGGTGAATCATACTATGATACCGGCAAATTAATAATACCAAAACTACTCGAATCCCGCTCGATCTAAGCCTCCCGAAATGACATAATTTGCTTCTTGTCGGTAATCGCAATATCTCTAATTATAGGCAACCTAACGGTGAATTTTGTCCCTCTTCCCTTTTTGCTATGAACTTCAATAAGGCCGTTATGCAAGACCACAATTTTTTTGACCAGAGCCAGTCCTAATCCTGTACCATTCTTTTTATCTGAAAAGAAGGGATCGAATATTTTGCCAATTACTTTCGAATCAATACCTGCCCCGTTATCGAGGATGGCTATTACCAATTCGGTTTTATTTATTGCGTGCGCTTTATCGGCAACATATGCTTCAATCCGAATTTCGCCATTGCCGCTGATTGCATCGCAGGAATTTAGCAGAAGATTTATCAAGGCTTGACGCAATAACGCGGAATCACCCATATAATCGGATAGATCATGCGATATAATTTGGGTGACTTTGATATTGGAAAGACCCGGATGATGGAGACATTGAAGCGCGGAATCAATCAGGCTTTTGATATGTATTCGTTCGATTCTGGGCTCAAGAGGCTTGGCAAAATCAAGGAATCTCGAAAGCAATGATTCAGCAGCCATGGATTCATTTCGGATAGAATCGACATGCTTCGCGATTTGAGGATCATCGACAATACTCTTCTTGAGGAGAGTCGCAAATCCTACGATGGTGGCAAATGAATTTCTGATTTCATGAGCCAATCCGGCCGCAGTTTGTCCCAGAGAAGCCATCTTTTCATTGAATGAAGAAATTTCCTGCAATTTTCGAATTTCAGTCAAATCGATCATTAAGATGGCGGCCCCCATGCCATCCCCCTTTTCATCGTTGATCATAGACGATGAACAGCCAATCCAGAGCTTGTCATTATCAGGGCGCTTGATCTCGAATTCAATTCGGGAATGCACGACTTTTCGCTGCAGAGCGTCGTCGAAAAGCATGGTTAATTTATGTTCTAAGCCGAAAATATCTCGATAATGCCTGCCCAGACAGTCTTTCTCGAAATATTTCAGTATTGTCTGAGCCGATCTATTTAGTCTGGTGATTATGCCGCTTGAGTCACAAATCATGACTCCCGATGTGATGGAGCCCAGGATATCTTCATTATATCTGGCGAGGGAATCCGCTCTTTTTTCAGATGTGGCATACATTTGTTCAAGACGGCCTTTTTTCTCTTCGAGTTCGGCGACAATATTTTTAAAAGTCGCGATGATATAATCAGTACCCTTATTTTTTTCATTATCGCCCCAATCGAGATTGTAATCGATCGCCTCCCGCTTGATTCTTCTGTATGGCGAAAGA
Source organism: uncultured candidate division Zixibacteria bacterium (assembly GCA_963817915.1). Taxonomy (GTDB): domain Bacteria; phylum Zixibacteria; class MSB-5A5; order UBA10806; family UBA10806; genus CAWFQL01. Next base: position 184,295 of record CAWFQL010000011.1, on the reverse strand, counting down.
ATCGATTTCAAAAAGAACGCGCCGACCACAAGCGCCGAAAGAAGGCCCGCGATCCTGAAGACCGCATCCCAGCGAGAGAGAAGCTGAAATTTGATTCCGGCCGTATTGATCGAAGAAAATATCACGTAGGCCATTATTTTGCCGTCTCGATTGACAATAGGTCGGCGAACTTCGAAATACGAATTTTTCGATTTGATTTCCGGGTGACTCGAAATTGCGGAAATTACATTGCCGAGAGTATCCGTGACTGAAATGTCGGCAATTCCAGTTTGGGCGGAAAGATCTCGTAGCCGTTTGAGTGTGGCGATATCGGAATGACGCCAATTATCGATATCATTTTCGAGGACCAATTTGGCATTTTCAACTGCGAGATTAAGATTTTCATCAAATTGAATTAGCTGCCAGCGTCGCGCATTTTCGAAGGCGTATCCCGAAAGAAAACTCAGGGAAATCAGAATGACAACCAGGAGGCTCAGTGATATTACTATTTCAATTTCATAGGAATCGTATTTTCGCTTCATTATTACGAATTATCGGCAGATATGGGTAGCTGTATAAAAGAATTATCTATGAAGAAAATAGCTCAAATACGCGTTTATGATGGTGTCGCCCAGATACATGGCAATCATGGCCGCGACAACCAAAAAAGGTCCAAAGGGCACGTAATTGGCTTCCTTTTTCTTCGAGGAGGTATATAGGATTATAATTCCAATTATTGAACCGAGAAAGGAAGCCGCAACCAAAATGAGAATCAGCTTCTGCCATCCGAAAAATGCGCCAAGCATGGCGGCGAATTTGACATCCCCCAGCCCCATCGCTTCTTTTTTAAAAATCAATTTTCCGAAAAATCCGACCAACCAAAATATCCCGGCGCCTACTAAGGCCCCTATAAATGAGTGCTGCCAGCCAATAAATCCATTGGGTATAAAGCTTAAAATAAGCCCAATCACAACTCCCGGGATCGTAAATTCATTGGGTATTATCTGATGGTCAAGATCGATAAAAAATACCGCCATAAAGACGAATGACAGAAATACCGCTTCATATCCTTTCAGCGAAAGTCCAAAGACGTAAATTGCCAGTACAAATAATAATCCGGTAACCAACTCGACTAAAGGATAACGGCAGGAGATCTTTTCATTGCAGTTACGGCATTTCCCGCCGAAGATTCAAATATGATAGAATGGGAATATTGTCGTAGTATCTGATTTCAGAATTGCAATTGGGGCAGTGCGAAGGCGGGCGTACTAGAGATTCGCCTCCGGGAAGCCTGTAGATAATAACATTGAGAAAACTGCCGAGGGCTATTCCAAATAAAAAGACAAAGGCGGCAATAAATAAATCTACCATAAGCGGATTATATATTAAATGTCATATCTTGTAAACTGCTAATGGAGTCGAGTTTGGGAATCATTGAAAACACTACAATACCGAATCGTCAATTGTATTGAGTAGCGTGCCGGTCTGGTCAATTACCCACGTATCCAGAGTAGCATCGCTATCGATATTGGCGGTTGCCGTGCAGCTAAAAGTATTGCCTGCGGCGACCATCAGGTACGAGTATCTTGCAGGTACCATCACTTCAACATGAATTTGGGCGTAAGCAAGCGGTATGGCCGATGACGCAGTCGTACCATTAAGGCAGTAGTTTTCATGCATGGCAAAATAGGCATGCTGCATGGTATAAATTTGCTTTAGCAATTGTTTGGCTTCGGACTGCTTGGATTTTGCCGCCGCCTGCATGAATCTGGGAACCGCCAGCGCCGCGAGAATTCCAATTATCACTACTACTATCATCAATTCGATTAATGTGAAGCCTTTTTTGTTAATCATGCGCGATCTTTTCATTTAGACTCCCTTGATGCAGAATACCCTGTTGAATCGCCCGAATAGTACACGTCAGCTCTGATGGTAATTACAATGCGGAATCATCGCTGGTACAAAGCAATAATCCGGTATCATCGATTGTCCAGACATCATTGGTAGCGTCGTCATCAAGCGCCGCTGTGGCGGTGCAGGTGAAAGTACCTGCCGCGGAAACCATGGCGTACGAATAACGAGCAGTCGGTCCGATTTCAATTCCAAGGCGGGCCATTGCTAACGGCGCCGCTGTTGAAGCTGTAACTCCATTGAGGCAATACGAATCGAATTCCTGCCTATAGGCATGTTGCATTGTATAAATCTGCTTTAAGAGTTCTTTGGCTTCAGACTGCTTGGATTTAGTGGCGGAACGCATGAAGCGTGGAATGGCAAGAGCGGCAAGAATACCTATGATGACTACGACTATCATCAATTCGATCAGTGTGAAGCCCTTTGTATATCGATATCTATTTGCTTTCATATTTTGCCATCCTTTTCTCATGAGCTCTTTATTCGGAATTCATAGAAGAAATAAAGGGGACGGTATTGCCGTCCCCTTTATTATAGGAATCTATAGAACTGAATCGTCGATAGTGCAAGTCAACGTGCCGGTATCGTCGATAGTCCAGGTATCGACTGTAGCATCATCATCCAGGTTCGATGTTGCAGTGCAAGTAAAGGTATTGAGCGCTGAAACCATCGCGTAGGAATAACGAGCTGTTGAACCGATATCAACGCCTAATCTGGCGAAGGCTGTCGGGGCGGCGGCGGAAGCGGCTGTTCCATTCAAGCAATAGGAATCAAATTCCTGTCTGTATGCGTGCTGCATGGTGTAGATCTGCTTTAGAAGCTGCTTGGCTTCTGATTGCTTGGACTTGGTTGTTGAACGCATAAAACGTGGGATAGCTAATGCCGCTAAGATACCGATGATGACTACGACAATCATCAATTCGATTAACGTAAAACCTGCTGTTTTCTGTCTCTTCATACTTCCTCCCTTAAAATGGTTATTTGGTCTCTTCCATCATCCGTTGCAAAAATTAAGGGGACGGCGAACCGTCCCCCCAAGAAATATTCGCTATAGTACTGAATCGTCGATAGTGCAAGTCAACGTGCCGGTATCGTCGATAGTCCAGGTATCGACTGAAGCGTCATCATCCAGATTCGATGTTGCAGTGCAAGTAAAGGTATTGAGCGCTGAAACCATCGCGTAGGAATAACGAGCTGTTGAACCGATATCAACGCCTAATCTGGCGAAGGCTGTCGGGGCGGCTGCGGAAGCGGCTGTTCCGTTCAAGCAATAGGAATCAAATTCCTGTCTGTATGCGTGCTGCATGGTGTAGATCTGCTTTAGAAGCTGCTTGGCTTCTGATTGCTTGGATTTAGTAGTTGAACGCATAAAGCGCGGAATAGCCAATGCTGCCAGGATACCGATGATGACTACGACAATCATCAATTCGATTAATGTAAAACCTTTTGCATTTCGGTTTGATTTCCTTAACATTTTCTCACCTCTCTGTTTTCTAGTTCCCTGGTTTTCCATTTGTTTTATCGAACTTTGCAATTTCAACTTTAATCTGTGCCGGATTAGCTTTTGTCTGACTGTCTCATTTTGATTTCTTCGCGAAACCGCAGACCTATAAGGCAAATCATGTGCCGTAAGTCCCAGAATCTGACAGATCGGATATAATTTGATGCCAAGCCCTTATGAATTGGATAGTTAGCAAAGCCTGAAACCGCGACCTGCCTGATTATTAGGAAGTTAATTTAGCCAAAACATCGGATAATTCTTTTGCATTTTGCAAAATGCAATACCCGGCGTCAGAAAATTATTCAGTTAAATTTGGGGATCATGAGTATATTTTATTTGAGTACAGCCAACATTGCAAGTGGTTCGATTAAACCGAAATAATGTAGTGCGAGAGTTTCATTGCCTTTTCGGCGGTAAAATTCGCCGCGATTCTGAAACCAGTTGATCCAGGTTCTGATATTTTCGATATCGTTAGAAGATGTCGCAGTCAAAAGATGAGAATTGATATCGCGCCAGGAATCTTCGACACTTATATTGGAGGTATCCGAAGCCGAAAATATATACCCCGGACCGTCCGGCCTGAGATATCTTGCCGCGGCTCCGCTCGATTGATCATATTCAACATATATTGGTCGTTGATTCATATACTGATTTAGAAATCCTCTGTAATATGCCTGCCGATCCAAATTGATTGCTGATGTCATCTTAAGGAGATTATCAGTCGCTTCCCTCCCCCATTTATGATCCCAGTTATAGAGATTCAGGACTTTTTGATTTTTATTATTGCCATAAAGAGATTGATACGCCAGCAGAGTAAAATAAGTATTATAGGATGATGTGACAATCAGGCTGCTGTCCGGCGCATTCTCCAGAAATCCCGCGGCAAAGACTTTAGCCTCATTGGTTTTTGAAAGATCGCCGCAATACAGATTATCATTCAATGGTTGATAGAGAATAGCGTAAGAGCCTGCAACCAATAATATGATGAGAATTATATTTGAGAATCTTACTTGTAGAATTGAAAGTCGGCTTGATACATAGCTATAAATTAGCATCATCGATGTGGCCAATCCTACTGCAAGAATCGCCAGGGATATCATTAGATATCCATGAAGATCGTAATTCTCATAGAAATAATTTTCAGCCATTATTATGGAAAAGAAATTCAGGATCATGATAATCAATAGCGGCAGTCCGATAGAAACCTTTCTAAATGCCAAATAGAAAATTCCCCAAATCGATAACAGCAGGCTGACCAGTCCGATTTGCTTGGACATCAGGTCCAAAACAAAAGAAAAATTCGCGCTTATATGATCAAGGCTGAGCCATTTGAAATTCTTCGAAAAGTCGCTCGCGGTAATATAATCAATCAGCCGCCCAGGATTCGAGGGATTGCCCCAATTCAAGATCGGATTGTGAGATGCCATTACCATAATGCTTGAATACAAAAGCACCACAATCAACAATGCGCCCAGTGCTACTGCTGTCACCCATTTGAATTTGAGGCGTTTTCTAATGATGGGGAATAGAAGTATTCCGGGGATAGCCAATGCGATTGTCAGAGTATGTACTCCGAGGAATAACCCTATTATGACCGTAAGTGCGCCAAGCCACCAGTAGGGATAATTGGCTGATTCGGATATTTTCAGGGCGAAGTAAGTCATTAATGCGAAGCCGAAAAAGTTAAAAGAATAAACTTCGAGTCGAGTGGCCTGAATACTATAGGTCAACGATATTGCCATTATTATTGTCCCTACGAGCGCGGATAAAGATATCAAAAGGGCGCCTTTAACAATTTCGGACCTTTTGATTACAGTTTGTATGACTGCAAACCATACTGCCAGGCCCAGCGCGGCAAAGAATGCCGAGAACAAATTTAGTGAATGAGCAGGATTATCGGGCAGTATGCCAAGCCAAATTTTTGCCGCCAAAAGAAAGAACGGAAAACCGGACGCATGCGGTATGCCGGAATTCAATATTGCCGCGGTAAGCTCAGCCGAATCCCAAAAATAAAATGTCGGACAGGTCTGCCCCGCGAAAAACAGGAATGAGATTACGGCTATAACCACTGGAAGAATCAAATTCAGTACCATAGTACTGTTGTCGGAATAAATCCGAAATCTTGAAGATATAAATTAAAAAAAGGCGATTTAATATTGGATTGGGGAGCTTTTTGAATTAATCGGACATTTCGGTATAGACGCCCACAGCCGCGCCATAAACAAATAAATTGATGAAAATCCCGCTCACTATTTTAAACAGGATAATAGTCATAATCAGCGCTGGATCCAATTTGCTGACAATATTTATGGCATAATTGGTCAATACTAGATCTACACCGATCCTAATCAGATTGGGTATCAAGACTATTGAATAGGTCAATATCATATTATGGAAGCATAGCCTGATACTATCGGCCATCGCTTGTCCAACGCCCTTGCCGCCGATCATCACCCCGGGAATTGTGAATATCAGGAATGATGATATGCCAAGGGAAAACAATTGCAGCGCTAATTCCAGGGCAAATTTGGCTCTTGGTGATCCTACAATATATGAAGATAAAACATTGGATGGGACAAATAATACAATCAGCGCTAAACATGTTTCAATAAGCCAGAAGAGCAATAGCGGCCAATATGATTTGACAGCCTTCGAAAATCCATCTGATAATTTTCTGCCGTTATCGGAAAAATATCCACCCAATTTGTAAACCGATGCCGCCGACAATATTACCCATAATGTCGGGCCGATAATCAAGCCATCGATAAATGTATAAATCGACGGCAATACCAGGTAATATTGCGGATAATGAAAAACCTGCGCAGGAAGAATCAGTGATAAGATTGGGAAAACAATATTGTTAAATCCAGGTTTATAGTACCAGAGCAAGCCCAGAAGCGCAGACGACTGAATTAATGCCAATATCAAAAATGGAAACCATAAGGAAATCCTGAAAATCGCCGAAAACAGCCGGCCATAAAAGGATAAAAACAAGTTTATCTTGTCGAGCGCGGTATATTTCATTCTACCAATTCGCGCTGCCTAATAGTGTGCGGGAGCTATTATCTCGCCTATCAAATATATCCAGCCAATAATAGTAAGTCTGCCCCGTCACGGTGTTGGCATCGGTGTAGGTGATAGTGGCTGAATCCGATGCGACAAATACCGTGATGGCTGTGGCTGGATTCGATGTTGTATTGCGCAGAAGCCGGTACGACGCGAAATCCGGAATTGTCGACGGCGCCCAGGTGATAATGAGAGAATTTTCCGATGGGGCTACATTCCCCGATACCTGAGGTGGAATCAGATCCGTAAGAGTCGCATTGACACTATCGGATGCGGCGTGGTTACCGCCGATATCATATAAATGAATAATATACCGGTAAGTAATAGTATTCTGGCCGGCCCCAAATAGCGGATGATCCTCGAAAGCTGTAGTCGCCCTATCGGATATTATGGTTACCAGCGCGCTGTCTGATCTGGGCGAACCGGCAATCCAACGATACAATCTGTAATTTGAATAATCCACATCGCCGGATTCTGTCCACGAAACGGTAACATTTTGGTATTGATCGGGCAGAGTAGATATTGGCATCAGAGTAACCGGCACAGGCGGCTGATCAGAATTGGTGGTAACGTGACTTTCCGATGAACCGGCCCAAAGCCCAGTATTGTCGACAACGTACACTCGATAATAATATTGAGTGCTGGCGGCAAGTCCGCTATCTATTGCGGTCGTAGCTCCTGCCGACGTGGCCAAAAGGACCAGTGTCGAGCTGGAATCAACCCCGGACGTGGCCTTCCTGTATACTCTATAGCTCGCGAAATCGGGCGCCTGCGACTGCCCCCAGGAAATTTCAACTCTATCATAATACTGCAATGGGGGAAACAGACTATTGATAGAAATAGCGTCGGGGTGGCGGCGCACAGAGAAAAACGCTGCTGCCTGAGCCTGCTGAGCGGTATTTCCGGCACGGTCAGTGAAGCCGCCTATAACCATCTCATTTTCAAAATCGAGAAAACCGGGGATTTGGTAATTCAATTCGTAAATACCATCTCCCGCGATAGAATCTCCCATGCTGCCATCATCATATAATGTCAAATTCAGCAAATTATTTCCGACAGTGATCGACGCGCTGCCGTAAGGTTCACCTGAATATAATCTAAAACGAACAGTATTTCCCGCGACAAAAAAGCCCTGTATCGGCTCGAATGTAACTGAATCGACCATGGCCTTGGTGTCCAGCTCAATCTGGTCGGAAATATTATTTGTGGTTGAATAATCATTGAAATCCCTGAAGCGCGCATACACTGATTTAATCCCATCTCCGGGCAGCAATTGCCAGGTACGCGTTACAGCGAATGGCTCCCATTGAGCGCCGGAAAACTCGGAATTATTTGATATCTGCATTAGCCTTGTACCGACCGGAGCGGTCAGTGCCAGGTTTAAATCAAGTCGATTTGTATAGAGAGCGCCATTATCGATAAGAATAGAGAAAACATCAGGCGTCACTGAAATCGGAGCGCTTCTATAGCCCTCAAAACCCGAATCGCTTACCGCGGAAACTCTGATAAAATAGATTGTGCCATTTTGAAGATCACTTAATGAGTATGTCTGTACTGCCGGTTCTGCCTGCAAATTATATGTTCCCTGGAGCGAATCCGACATATAAATTTTATAATGTGCTATCCTACTGGTATCTGAAATTGTCCAGGACAGTACGATGGTCCTGTCACCCACTGTAGCAAGAACACTTTCAGGAGTTGGAGGGACAAAATTATTGATCGGAGGAGATACCGGCTCGGTAATTTTTCTGGAACACCCCACCGCGATTACGACGAAGAGAAGCATTATTATGCTTATTATTTTAATATTATCAATTTTCATAAATATCCCCCACCCTAAAATTCCATCGTAAATTTCAACATGGCACCATCATTTAAAGCAACAGCCGAAGGATAAAATAATTCATTGTCAGGAAAGAAAATTAAAGCGTCTATTATATTGTATGCCCAAACAGCGGCCGCAACTCCCATGGCCGTGCGTCTATCGGTCTCAGCCTGGTATGCCGAACGCTGCCGACTATCCAAATTAACTTTGAGCCTGATTTGATCTTCAGCTGAAGTCGCCACTCTATATTCTGACATGGCGATATCGAAATCTGTTTTTTTCTTTTGATAGCGTTTATCCGCGAAATAAAATGAGGCAGCGGATAGAATCGCCGCTCCGGTAATAGCGCTTCCCTTCAGGGTCTGCCCTGAATAGATCTGGCCCCATCCCGGAATAAAAATCGAACGCAGGCATGATTTGAATCTTGTCTTCCTACTCAGATCGATAGTCATATTATTGGCACTGCCTGGGACAAAAGTAAGGATGCCTTTCCAGGTCTCATAACCCGGCCGCGTTATTTTGACATTATAGCGCCCCGCGATGCTTGACGGCAGTCTGGCGGGCGCATTGGCTACAACCTCATATTCGCCATTCAAGTAAATAGTAGCTCCGGCCGGTCTGGTAGTTAAGATGATATTATCCTTGTCCTGGGCCCAGACGCTTGTTTGAAAAATCAATAGAGCCAATACAATCATTATGAAAATTCTCTTTATCATTGTAGTCTCCGAATTAAGCATTTTATCTCACCATCCACGAAATCTAAATGGCCTTGGATGGTGATCTGTTAAATATTTATCTTCCTGGCCATAATTACCTATTACTTATACCATAATCATATTCAAAACTCAAAATATAATTTTGGGGGAAATAGTCGATCTCATCCTAATTATGATATCGACTGGAACATAATTAAAATTATGCAAAAAAAAGACGGGGATTGCAATCCCCGTCGGTACCATTAACCTTATTAATTCTACATCCCTCGGGCGGTTAAAACCACCGATATGGTCTTAACGATAATCTTCATATCCTGGAATAAAGTCCAATTTCGAATATAATTAAGATCATACTTAATTTTCTTGCTTACATCCTCGAGACTCTCGTCATATTTATGTTCGACCTGAGCAAGCCCTGTGATTCCCGGCTTTACCTCGAATCTGCAGGCATACTCATCGATACTTTGACGAAGCTTGTCTACAAAGAACGGTCTTTCCGGCCGCGGCCCAACCAGGCTCATATCTCCCATTAAAACATTCAATAATTGGGGAATTTCATCAATCCTGGTGGCTCTCATAATTCGTCCCAATTTTGTCACTCTGGGATCATTCTTGCATGCCCATTTCGGACCTGAAATCGATTCTGCGTTGATGTACATAGTTCGGAATTTTAATATCGTAAATGATCTACCGTAGCTGAATTTCTTTCTTCTTTCGACCGAAACTCTATTTTCTTCGCCATCGACAGCAATTTTTCTGCGATTGCCTCTGCGTCTGTTAATCCCAACTCTTTCCTGAGTATAAAAAACTGATCCGCAACTATCCAGTTTAATGGCGATCGGTACTATTATCCAGATAGGCAATGTCAATACCAGCCCAAATGCCGCTCCGATAATATCCACAGATCTTTTAAGAATCGCTCCGATGTTTATATGATTCGATAAAACTGCGGACTTTGCTCTTGCTTCCAAGAGCAGGCCAGAGTTTGCGATCAAGCCGGAAAGCAGATAAATATTAGCAAGAACTACTTCGCTAAGCACAAAATTTAAGACGCGGCGACCGCCCTTACGTAACCTTAACCAAGTTCCCCAGGCATTAATTGCCTCTTCTTCCCAGTAGTGTGCCATGGGGCTTGGAATTGGATTTTGATAACGCATAACAGTCTTCTCCCTCTATCCTCTAAGTTGATATGACCTAATGCAAAATATCTGCCACAAATGGGATTTGAGAGATTCAACTTTAGTTAATTTTATTGATATTAATTTTAATGCTCATTGTCTTATAAATATAAACAGTGTAATAAGTTATATTACCACAATGGCGGCGTGAAATAAGAACATAAATTAATATTAGGCTAAAATATGGGGTAACTAAAATGGACTAAATCAACCCACTATGCAATACAATGCAACAAAAATGCATTAAGGTCGGGGTTATGCGGTCTTTTGGGATTTTTTATTATCTTTGTGATAATAACGATATCCGTAGTAGCTTTCTTTGTAATAATAGGGCAAAACGCTTTCGCAGTCATTCAATACGGCGCCAAGAAGATTGACTTTGGCATTCTTCAGAAGATTTACGGCCCTGCCGACTACCTCGCGCTGGGTTGTTCCGGCCCTTACAACTAATAACACGCCATCAACCTGATCAGCGATCAGCAATGGATCCGAAACGGGAATTACAGGGGGCGAATCGATCACAATGTAATCGAAATAGAATTTTAGCTCCTGAAAAAATGCAGGTATATCGGCTCTATCGATAATTTCGCTTGGATTATTATTTGGTTTCCCCGCGCAAAGCACTGTCAGATTTGGTATAGTAGTCTTGCGGCAAATTTCCTTTATGCCGATTTTGCCCCCAAGGACATCGGAGACGCCATTTTCTATAGGCAAATTAAAATAAATATTCAATTTGGGACGTCTTAAATCGAAATCAACCAATCCAATTTTGGCTTTGGTCAGATCCGCCATTGTCATTGATAGCAGGGAACTTGTAAGGGATTTGCCCTCGCCAATTATCGCGGAAGTAATCATTATCGTTTTTAAATTTTCAGTTCCCTTGCGGGATTTTAAATTGGAATAAAGCCTTCTGAATTCAGTCGCAACCGATGATTCCTTATCGAAGACAGCCGTTAATGGCGGAAATTTGCCGTTATTTTTCATTTTAAAATCGCTTCCAAAAGAATTTCGAATCCCTTCAAGTCATTTTTCGATAATTTTAGATTTTTTACAGCCTTTGTAAAATTGGGATTAATTTTGAGCGCCTCCTGAAAATGATAAATTGCCTTATCATTCATAAATTTACACAGGATAGTATATGCCATGCCCAATTCATTATGCAAATCGGCATATCCTGGATTTAATTTCAATAAGTCTTTAATCCGTTCAATAAAGTTGTTAATCCCCTCTTCGGACATTCCGGTCTCGTTATGAATATATCGAAGATATAATTCGACCAAATGCTCTTCCGCGGAACGAGATGTATGTTCCTCGGCAACTTTCGACAACGTTGAATAGGCCTTTTCATATTCGCCTTCATTAAGAAATTCAAGGCCCTCGGTATATTTATCCGTATTATAAGCCGGATTAAACAACGCGGCTTTTTGGAGAGCATCCATGCTATTTTGGACGAGATTTTTGGCCAGATTGAAATCTTCCCTAATGATGCCATTGGCTATATACCCCAAACCCAGATTAAAATAAGCCTTATCAAAATAGATATTAAGCGTCACGGCTTTTTTGAATTCGGAGATTGCGGCCACAGCCTTGTTTGATTTTAAATAGGCGATTCCAAGGGCGTTTCTATAGTCCGGGAAATCGGGCGCCAAATCAACGGCGCGTCCAAATTCAGTTTCGGCATCATTGACCTGTCCCTTGGCCAGGTATAATTTGCCGAGAACATGATGCAGCCCGGGACTTTCGGGGTATTTCTGAGAAGCCAGAAGCAGCAGTTCCAAACCTTCATCATAAAGCTGTCTTGCACATAATGATTTCCCGAGCTTTTCGATTATATCCGGCTTTTCTAAACTTCGCATCCGTTCGGCCAAGCCAAGCAATGAATCCAGATCCCCAAGATTTTGCTTATGAAAACTTAGCGCCTTTTCAAACAACTTCTCTCCCTGCGAAGCATCCTGAAATGGAGTAGCGATACTATTCAGCAGCTGCCCCGCATGAAACAACGAACTTACTACTTGTTTGCGACTATTATCTATAGAAGTCTGAAAAAGATACTCCCTTCCCAGTCTTTTGAATTTGTCTGTATAACCGTTGAAAACCACTTATTTACCCGCTTTTCCTTAAATTTAAATAAAGTATTAATATAATAAGCATAAAACTGATGCCGGTTCCGATTAGGATTGGAATTCTTTTTTTAATCGGCGAATAATAGGGAAGAAGGATTTTTGGAATAGTCCCTATTACGGCAATATTCAAATAATTTTCAGCATCATCGATCTTCTTGAATGAGTTATCGAGCAATTCCAGTATAATGATTGCTCCCACTCCAATTGCTAACGCCAGAACTATTCCCATTAATGCCAGTTTCTGTCTGTTGGGTGATTCGGGCGTTAATGGGAGCGAGGCTGGCTTTATTATCATAAATTTGGCTTCAGCTTCGACCTTCTTGGCGGATTGGTCTATCGCTCCGTACTGCGAATGCATCACGAATGTATTGTACAAATCACGATAAGTATTGACCTCGCTTTGCAGCCTCTGAATAGTTACTTCGGTATCAGGATTTTTGGTTATCCGCGATTTGATCTTGCCTACGCTTTTATCGAGAGCCTCTTTCTTTGCCCTGCTATATTCGAGCGATACCGAACCAGTTAGATATTCAGATATTTTATCTTTAAATTGAGAAGATTTATCTGCATATTGACTTTCAGTAAAAATGCCGATTTCCCGTGTAATGAGATCATGCAGATTTTTGGCTTCTTCGTTTAAATTGACTACTTTGGGGTCTCGCCAGCTATTTCTAGTCAACAATTCAGTTAGAGTCGATAAGAGATTAATGAGCCTGGATTTTTCGTTTTGCAGGTTTACCGGCAACACCAGATTTGCCAAATCGACCTTATTGTTTACCAGATATAATCGCACACTATCCTGAGATTCCTCTTCTTTTCGTATTTCCAAATCAAGCGCTTCTGCAGCGGAAATTATCATCCGGAGGCTTGCGCCAGTAGTATCTTCCCCGACAGATGTCGCCAGAATGCCTTCACGATAGTCCTTCAACTTGTCCTCGGCATCTTTAAGCTTCTCGTGATAAACTGCTAATTGCTCTTCCGAAAAGCTGATATTGGACCTAATCCCCGCCATATCCTGTGCTAAATTCTCTTCAATAAAAATGTCGGCGAGTGATTTGGCAAGCTTCTGCGCCATAATTGGGTCGGCGGACGCAAAAAGAATTTCAAAAACGTTATTCGAGCGTAAATTGACAGTTATATTATTTCTAAGCTGATCAGCCATAATATTTTCGGCAAGATCAGCTTCAGAAATATCCGGGAATGCGGTCTTGGTTTCAGTCACGACCTTCATTATCTCAGGTGTAGCTTTAATATCAAGAACTGAAATCAATCTTCTCAAATACTTAGTTGATGTGATCTTACTCGTAATCGAAATCAGCCGTTCCTGCGGCTCAGTCCAATCGAATCTTTGTCCGCTTTGCAATTCTCTCTCGACTGAAGGGGGCAAAATATTGGTTTCTCCGGTCAAAATGGTAACAGATGAAACATATTGAGGCTTTAAAAAATAGCTTACCGCAATTGAGACTAATGGTATTATCAAAATAGGCAATATTAGGAGCGTCTTGCGACGCGTAAGAATGCCCCAGTATTCTTTAAGATTTATTTGCTTTTTATCGTTACTCAAGCTCTAACGTCTCCTATTTATCTCTTGAATATTATAGTATAATAATATCAATGTCCCTATGGCGGTAATGATTGGTACAACCGTAGCAAGCCTATTCGTAATATTTGTGAAAGTGCCGTCCCTACGCAGTGGAATAACCACGGTGTCTTCAGCACGAAGCAAAAAACGAGAAGGAGTTCCCTTATCAATATAATTTTCGAGATCAATTTTGACTATATTCGACGGCCCGGCGTCTTTCATAATTACTCTGATATTTCTCAAATCAGCATCCGCAAGAGGTCCACCGGCCAGCGTGATGGCATCCATTATATCGATACCCTCTTGAAGGTCCCTGGCCCCGGGAGTTGTAACCCTTCCAAAAACAAAATAGATATTTTTCCGTTCAGCTTGAGGCGTTCCGGCAAGCTCAACCGCCGACCCATATGGTGAAACAGGAATATTGACCAAATCACCCGGTTTGAGTGGAGGAGCCTTCGATAAATCACCATCTTTGATTATTTTATACAAATCGACATCAATTACATCAGTCTTTTCGCCATCCTTCCGTACAATCGTGACACCGGAAAGATTCGCCTGAGATGTGGGCCCTCCAGAATCGAGAATGACTTTCCAGATATCAGGTATTTTTTCATAGCTATGGCTTCCGGGGGTCAATACCTGCCCGGTGACAACCACTGTCCGGGAATTATACTCAGTGACTGCTATTGTCGCCTGTGATACAGGACTATTATAAAACACCATTTGCTCTACAATTTTTTTTGATAATTCCGCGGTGGTCAGTCCCGCAGCCCTGATCTCCCCTATTACCGGCAAGGTTATATTTCCATTATCACTGACTCGAACTGTTGTATTTAAATCGGGCTGCTGCCAGAATGATATGGCTAATCTGTCCGTCGGACCAATAATATAAGTATCCTTATCCTGCGCGTTAGCCGAAATGAACAAAATAGCAAATATTAGCACAATTCGAGAAGTACAATTAATTTTTGGGCTAACCATAAGACTATTCTGTATATTCCCTTTTAGCGACATCTGACCTCCCAGACATTAAATCCCCTTTATCATCACTATTTACGCTATACATCAACGCGCGGTTCCTGCCCGACGATTTTGCTTTCAATAATGCCATATCAGAACAATATATCAATCGGTCGGGATTAGTCCCGTGATATGGGTAGACCGCTCCCCCGACTGAAACTGTTATTGAATTAATATGGGACGCCTCCGATTCAAATTTAAAACCCGCAATTTCGGCTCTTAAACGTTCGATAAAAATACTGCAATTGGCAGTCCCCGTATCCGGCATGATAATACAGAATTCCTCGCCTCCATAGCGGCTGACAACATCAATTGACCTTATCGTCCGAGTTATCAGCTCCGACAATTGTTTTAATACCATATCTCCGGCCTGATGGCCAAAATTATCATTAAAAGTTTTGAAATTATCGATATCCATGATTACCAATGCGATTTCACGGTTGTATCTTTGAGCTCTCAGAATTTCCTCGCTGAGACGTTTATAGAAATAGCGATAGTTATAAATACCCGTCATGCTGTCAGTATATGAAAGTTTCTCTATTGTTGAATACTGTTTTATATTTTCCAATGCCAGCGAGGCAATATTACTGATACTATAAAATGAATCTATATCCTGGTTTAGATATTGTCCTTTATCCTTCTTTTCGCCCACTAAAATAATGCATTCAATTCGGCCGCTGACCTTTATTGGCGAGGCTATCTGAAAACCGGCCTGGGCTGCCGCGTCGAGAAATGGTTCTTTGGGGCTTAATCCTGAGCCTACCAGCGGCATTAAAAGTGGTTTGGCGCTTTTTTGCAATAATTTCAATAGAGCCGATTCACTGTCTAATATAAGTTCAAATCCCGAATTGGAATTGCCCGTAGCTTCGGCGGATAATTTGAAAGTCCCGTCGCCGGATGGCTTTAAGATTTCGACTTTAGTCGCCCCAAGTTGATTGCTAATCGTGTTTTTCAATGTAGGGAATAGCTGATCTTCATTGAATAGTGAATAAAGATCGTTTGATATCTTGACGAACGACTGGACATCGAGCATCTTCTTGTTGAGTTCTTTATTCAATTCAATCAATTCTTTCTTCGCGCGACCCAATTCTATTCGATTTTGCTTTAGATCGGCGGCA
Source organism: uncultured candidate division Zixibacteria bacterium (assembly GCA_963817915.1). Classification (GTDB taxonomy): domain Bacteria; phylum Zixibacteria; class MSB-5A5; order UBA10806; family UBA10806; genus CAWFQL01. The sequence continues at coordinate 168,276 of CAWFQL010000011.1, read as the reverse complement.
TTTTCCTTGAGATCGAAATGGACTCTTAATGTATAATCCAAACCCGGCCAAAGCATTTTGTTCATGTCGGCATTTTTTAATATTTCGGTAAAATGCCCAATGGTATCATCGAAAATTATCAGAATTAATCCGCCTTTGCCCCAGGAAAAAGCAAAAATATTATAGGATTCGAATTCATCATTATCATTATTTTTTGCAGCGGCGTGAAATAAGGTGTCATTCTTAAATATTATTCCGGAATCCATATTTGAACCCAGGTATTTTTTAATTTTATCGGTGTTCAGATATCCCAGATTTTTAATATTAACATTTGAATATATTCGAGGAATTAATTTATCGTCATCGCGAAAATAAATTACGAATTTATCGATGCCAAATTTTGATTTTATGATTTCCGATGCCGCTTGCTGAATCGATTTTTTCTGAATACCTGATGCGATTATCTCCGAAAGCAATGAATTGGCCAGGGTATCCTTATCATTTGAATCTGTATTGATTAATTTTTCGATGATGGCGGCCTTCCAGGAGGCACGGATATATGAATAGATCAAATACCCCAATATCAATATTCCTGCCAGATAAATAGATATTCTTGCATTAAGGTTTTTCAAGAAAAACCCTGATGCTATTACTATGCCGGCCAGCATCAATGAAATTACTATAAAGGGCCACGCCTTTGGCTTATTGATCATTAATTATCGAACTCCGCTCTTAAAACGTGACAGGCGAAAACGGCTTTTCTTGCTTAAGAGGCGATTTTGACGCAAAACATTCCAAATCTGCCACCAACCAGATTGGGCGGTCGGATATTTTCTGGCGATTTCGGTTTTAATTTCTGATATCGAAAAGAAGGGGTCCTTTATGACCATCTCAACAACTATTTCCTGAAGCCCGGGAGCGGTTGATTTCTTTTCTAACTGCGAAAGCTGTTTGGGAGCATCTTGCAGATTCGTTGACGGATTCGCCACTTCTTTAATCTTCTGAGTAGGTTCCGCGGAATCCAGCGCCGCAACCGCAACCTCTACGGGCACTCTTTCGCCGGAGTCGGCGCCATTTCTTTTGATGAAGCTAAAATCCGATTTGGCCTTTTCGACGCTGTCAAAAGCTTTAAGAATGCTATCGAATTCCAACAGCTCAAATATCTCGTACACATTGGGAATCATACGAGCCAGCTTGATATCGCCAGAATGCTGGCGGATTTCTCTTATATTCGAAATAAATATACCCCATCCCGCTGATGATATATAATCTACCCCGCCGAGATCGATTACGATATAATATTTGCCCCTCTCAAGAAGAGAATTCATTACTTTTTCGAGGTCGCTGGAAGTCATGGTATCAATGACCCCGTCGACCCTGACTACTGAAATTTCTCCCTTGGGACCCGCGCTGTCTAAAGATATTTTTATATCACTCATATTTATTTCGTCTCCAATCTTTCCTGGACCTCTTTCGATAATTTATAATAATCATAAGCTCCATGAGAAAATGGGGCATATTCAAAAACGGTTTGCCTGTACCATTGCGATTTCTTTATCTCGGCATTCAATCTTATTTCAGTATTAAATACGAGCGGGCCGTAGCTATTCCGCAGTTCATCTAAAGCCAGCCTCGAAATAATAGTCCTTCTATCATAAAATGTCGGCAATACTCCGAGAATCTCAAGCATTCCCTTTCCTTTTGCCGTAATCTCTTTAGCCAATTCCATCGTGGATTTAACTCCCTCCAGCGAAAAAAAATCCAGTGATGCTGGAATCAGGAGATGTTCCGCAAACCCTAAAGCATTTAAATTTATTATATTTATTGACGGAGAGCAATCTAAAATAACCCAATCGCTTCCCGAAAGCCTTCCCAGGGCGTTGCTGATTCTGTATTCTTTATCGTCCATAGTGGCTAATGTCATCTCAAGGTCAGCCAAACGTTTCTTGCCCGACGGCAATAAAAAGAGCCTTGGTCTAACCTGATAAATATCGACTTTACCATCCGTTAATAAATTCGAAAGTCCCCTTTCGCCATCAACACCAAAAGCCGCCGATGTTGACCCCTGCGGATCGCAATCGACTAACAACACCTTCTTCCCGGATAAAGCCAGACCATGTCCAAGGTTAATAGCGGTAGTAGTCTTCCCTGTCCCGCCTTTGGATGTCAGGATAGCGAGTTTAATCATTCTTTCTTAAATTTTTCAACAAGCTTCTTACCATAATCATCCCAATCCAATTCTTCATCCTTTTTTTCTTCATCAATTTGAGGCTTGCTGGCATTTTCAATTACGTCGATTGGGGTATTTTCCTGCTCGGGTAACGGCTGAATTGGAGCAACGGTTTCCGGCTTGATTGCTATTTCCGAATTACTATCGTTGGGTGCTATTTTCGGTATTGAGTCCTCTTCCGAAACGATGCCTGCCGTTACGGGTGTTTCTGCGGACAAATCGGGCATGGGCTTTATTGTCGCTGGCGCAGGAATTTCTGTCTCTGATGATTTCTCGATACCCTTATTCTTATACGCCATTTTGAGGATTAGATTCTCAAATAATTTGGCGATATCCTCCCCCTCGCCCAGTTTGCCAAGTTCAGCGGCGATTTCACCATAGAGGCTGGCATCACCAAGAACAGGCTCCATTTGCTGAAGCTTGCTGACAAGCCCCCTGGCCGACGTTCCGAGCTGTTCTTTTTTCTGATCAAGATTCTTTTTAATAGTTTCGATATACTCAACTCTATCGAATTCTTCTTTCTTGCTGACCTCTTTGAGGATTTCTTTTTCGAGTTCAGCCCGAATTTCAGGAGTGGAACCGCCAACCCGCTCGACATATTCTAATCTGAGTTTTTTGGTATTAAGGCGCATTCTTACGAGTTCAAGATACAGCCCTCGAATATCAATATTCTGAATTCCCAATTCCGAAAGCTTTTGAAGAATTCTTTTGCCTCCGAGCTCGGGATCTTCCCTGACAATCTTCAAGATTTCCTTGCGGACTTCGGTTGAAATTTGCTTTATATTGGTCTCGGCGCGAAGCTTCTTATTCAATAAACCCATATCGCCTAATTTTTGCCATCTGCGAAGATATTTATAATAGGTCGAGGTCGATACTCCCATTTGAGTGCAGGCTTCTTCAAGAGGAACGCCTTCTTTTTCTACCATCTCTATAAGCCGTCTTCGTTTCTGGAATATTACCTCGTCGAGCATCAATTTTTCTTTAATAACGACTAACGTGATATCATCATTTTGAGGCGCGCCGCCAGTAAACTTATTGATTTCGAAATCCAGCTTGCTGGCAAAATCCTTGGGATGAAGATCTGAATTGTCTCTTATGAATTGAATCAGCCTATCATTGCCGAATTGCTCACCGAGCTTGTTCATGGCTTCGGTTATGCCATCGGTATAGACAATCAACATATCATCTTTTTTCAATTGTACTTTATCTGATTCCAAGGATTTCTCGAAACTGACACCGTCAGGGAGACTTATCCCCAGCGGCATTCCGCGAGGATTCAGGAAATAGCAAGAATTCGATTCTTTGCGATAAAGAATCATGGGATTGTGGCCAGCCGATGAGAACGATATCGCCCGACTCTCAGAATTGAGCATTATGAAAAATATGGTAATGAACATGCCCTTCTTGACATCATCGGCAACGAAATTATTTACTCTCGAAAGAATATCTATGGGGGAGAAATTGCCTCTCGCTTCCATTCTCAAAGCGGTTCGAATCATCGTCATAACCAATGAACCGGGAATACCCTTTCCGGACACATCGGCGACGATAATTCCGAGCGTGTTTTCATCGATTCTGACGAAATCAAAATAATCACCGCCTACATCTTTGGCGGCCCTGTAAACTGTAGCAATATCATAACCTTCGATATCGGGGAAAGTGCGCGGAAGCAGTGTATGCTGAATTTCCTGAGCGACCTGCATTTCTTTTTGCAATCGCTCCTGCTCGACAACATTCTCTTGCGCCTTTTTGAATTTGCCTGTGATTTCATTAAAGGCCCGGGCAATCTCCGAAAATTCATCCGAACCATCCACCGGCAGTGATTGATCTAAATTACCCTCGCCAAATCTAAGTACGCCTTCGGTCAGTTTTTGAATAGGCTTCACAAAGTAGTTGGACAAGGCATAGACTGCCATGAAACCTACAAACAGGCCCGCAAATGCAATCAACAGCAGGCCGGTACGCGTTTGAGATAATTCGGATTTCAAAGGACTTTCTCTTAATCCGAAATAAGCGTAGCCGACAGTTTGATCATTAATCCTGGCTGCTCTTTTGTAATAAAAGATTTTGTTGTTCAGGCTGTCTTTCACCGCGATATCAGTATTATAATCTCCGCTGTCAATTCCGCGAAATGCAGAAAGGAAAAGCGAAGGGCTTTCCGGATCGGCAATAATAATCCCTCCGGTATCTGTCACCACGATAAACGAAAACAGATTTTTGTTGGCGTCGAGCCAGGACGCCGCGGATTTATTAAGATCCAAATCCCTCAATAAGATTTTATCCCCAATATCCGATACGAATGTTTCCATCGCGTTCGTGGAGCCATCGAAGAATCGTTCTCTGGCATTTTTTCGGCCGCGATTATCAAAATAGTAAAAGACACCCGCAACAATCATAAATACCACAAGCGATGCCCATAAGGCGAATTTTACACGGATTGAGAAACCTGGAATGCGAATCGATCGCGAGCTGGTTTTATCGGATATTTTTTCCATTCGAAGTTCATTTTCGCCATCGCGGGAATGATAATCGACAGAATCCATCATCTTGCGAATAAGATAAAGCCCCAAACCGCCTTTGCGTCCCGTTTTGACATAGCGATCCAAATTAGGCACATCGGAATGGTCAAAGTCGAACGCCCGGCCACGATCAAATATCGAAAATTGAACCTTGCCAGGGTAAAGCTTTACCTTAATTCGAATGGTGCCAGGGCCATAGAGATATGCATGACGAATAACATTGGTACAGCCTTCCTCAAGAGCCAGAAGAACACTATTAACGTCTTTCGTTGTAAGGTCGGAATCGGCCAATACATCGCGAATGCTGCTTCGGATATCCTCCATTTGGGATTCCTCGGCAGCGAAGCTCATGAATACTTCTTTAATTGGTTTTTTTCCCATAAATCAAGGCGCTCCAGACATCAAATAGTAATTCAGCAAAAAGAATCTGTAAAGGCTAATCTTTGGGGGCTCCGCCCTCGGTTTGAAGACGGCTCTTGGCCTGGCTGATGTTTTTCTCAAGCTCGGGATTATTGGGATAGAATTCTCGCAACGATTCCCAATTTTCCAGGGCTTTAGAATACTTTCCTGATTGATACTGTTCCAGACCGTTAAGATATATAGACCAATTTTCTTTTGATGCCTTTATATCATTTAGCGTCGTGGGCGGCGCGGATTTTGCCTTGGCCTCCGCAAGCAGTGAACCGATAGACTTATCGTTCGGCCTAAGTGACTGCGCTTGTTGAAGATAAGTAAGCGCATTCGCATATTCACCATTTCTCATCGAGTTGACAGCTGTGGCCACAAGACCATCGACTTTCAATTGGCCTTTGGCGATATTTATCCCCCTCAATGCCTCGCTATCAGCCGGAGCAATATCGTTAAGTCTCTTCCATTCCAGCAAGTGCATTGGCATAATCGCCTGCTGACTGAGAAGCTTGAGCTTTCGATTTTACGCTATTAATCTCAGTCTGGAGCATCTGTCGTGCCGATTGAAGCAGGTCAACAACTGTGGGATTGCTGGGTTCGATCTCCAGTACCATTTGATATTGAGCAATCGCATCATTGTACTGACCGGCTCGCAACGACCGCAACGCCAGCTCGATTCTATTGGAAATAAGCTCTTCCCGTTTTTTGTCCTGGGTAACTGAAATGCTTTGAGCAATTATATCGCTCATCACGCTATCGCTGGAGGCTTTGGCACGTCGAGAAGTGCTATCAATGGCCAGGGCTCGCTCGTAATATCCAAGCGCGTCCTCCAATTTGCCGGCCCGGCGAAGGCTATCAGCATTATCGAGAAAAGACCTATATTCCATTTTTCTTTGGCTTTCGACTTCTTTTTGCCAGGTTTCTTTTTCGTCCTGTATAATCCGAGCTCGGGCTTCCTCGCGCGAACGGGCAATTGATTTGCCGAAAGAAAATGCCAGCGAAATTCGGTGACTGGAGCCGAAGAATTCGATATTCTCATAAGCATAATCCAGAACCACAAAATCATTATAATCTATGCCGGCGCCAAATGTCGGTCTGGAATCATCTATGCCGGCGCGCAGAAAATAATGATCATAAAATGCCATTTCAATTCCGGCCCGTGTTATTGATTTTCGGTCTTTGACCGTCTCATACTGTAATGCCAATGTTGATTCCATATTTTTCAAAATGCCGTGCGTATATGATAGCCCGAAACGCGAGACAGTCTGGTATCGATCGCTTACCGAAGATAATTTTATTGAGGGCTTTATGATATCGTTTATGCTCAGCCCGGCAGTCAATCCTTTTACATAATGAGGTTTGAATTGCAAACCGACATCGGCACCGAAACCATATCCGGAGATTGAATTTATTTCCATCGAAGCGGCCTTGAGCGACATTCCCGCATAAAAACCGTATGCTATATTTCGCCCGAAGCCGATCCCAAATTGATTTTCCGCAGATGTAAACGACCTGATCAGGCGATTGAATTCGTCCCGTGCTTGAATATCGCCGGTCGAGAGTCGTCCGGCAAAGATTGAGACCACTCCATGAGTCTCAAAAGGATAAGACAATGAAAAACAGTCGTAATTAGTCCCCATGAACAAAGATGTGTGAAATACCATGAATCCGGCGCGATCGATAGTCGCGGCGGCTCCGGGATTCCAGAATGGCGCCGACGCATCGCCGTTCAAGGCCACAAACGCCCGGCCCATCCCCATGCCACGGCCGCCAGCGCCGAAAATAAACGGCGATTCGCGACCGGCATCGCCCTGCGAAAGCGCGAGGCCGAAACAGGAAATTACAAAAACCGCGGATAACGCGATTATTTTACGACAGCGATTTTTAATTTTTTCTCCTCGCCTGATGTCAGGTTTTTGATAATGCAGATATAGACCCCAGAACGGATTTCATGGCCCGAATCATTTTTGCCATCCCAGCGAACCGCGGTATCTTCAGTGCGCATACCCATTTGTCCCTGAGGATCGGAAGGTGTGATAGTCTTAGTCCAAACCAATTCACCGAACAGAGTAAAGATTTTTATTTCCAATGATGAATTTTGGCTTAAATAATATCCTATCTTAACCCCGCCATCCCTTGGATTGAATGGATTGGGATAACTTGAGACCGAAGCCGAAAAATTCTGTTCAAATATAGCCGATGGGCTGCTGCTCCAGGTAAACGGATCTCCTCTGGAATTGACGACTGAAATCGGAGTTGCCGGACCGCCGTGCTGTATCATTACAGCCGCGATTCCATTTTCTGAAAGCGAAAAGGAAAAATCGCCGACAGTCGTATTGGGGGAAATGGCCAATTGCATTGTGAATTGCAGCGAGCGGCCTGGCAAGAGGTGAATCGTATCGGGAAGCGCAAATACAATTTTATTGCCATCGACAATATTGGCAGTAGCTGATCCTGAATCCGAGGAGAGGATTAATGACGAGAATAGTTGGGATGCATCGACCGGTGGATTTGAATTGAGATCAAATGAAAAGGATGCGATTCCGATAGTATAACTCCCACCTCTATCATCATTTTTCAGATTCAAGCGATAAATAATCCAGAGTCTGTCCTTTGACAAGCGAGCCGGAAAAGCCGGTGGAATTCGTAATCATAAGTCTGGGTAATAGATTTTTTACGAGCACGGTAATTGAAGACGAATCTATGGCAGTAATTGCAGGCGCTTGAATATTTTCTTCCGTCGGGACACTGGAAATTTTTGTCCAAATCGGAAACGGTACAGCTATTTCGGTATCCGGCATCGTGATAATCCAGTCGATATTATCGCCGACATTAAATGTCCGCACAGAATCCAGTCCCAAGATCGGGCATTTGAGATTAAGGCTGCCGCTTGATACGGCTGCCTGACCGTCATTGAATACTGTCGCCCGATATTCGAGCTGCGATCCGGGTTCCAAGATACCGTCTAATGCCGAGCCCGGCCCTGCAATCCTGGATGTTAACCTAAGAGACGACGATCTTTCAACCGTAACAGGTATTCTTTCGGGCGCGGTTCCCACAGAGTCATTTAGATTGACGCCGTATAACCAGCTTAATATTGATATGGTATCGAGCCCGGCGTTCGTTGAAGCACGAACATTCCAGCGCACGAAGTTTTCGGCCGGATCAGGATGCTTGATAATCGAATCGGATGTCGAAAAGCCCGATGGCAAATTAATACTGCAGGTCAAATTTTGATATACTCCGCCCGGAGTAAAATAATCGGCAATTGTAAATTCCTGATTAGTGGAAACAGTACTATCGGTCGCGCCCGGCGGCCCGACTATCTCAGCTCTATGCGATATCGTGGGAGCGGAATTGACTACAAACTCTATGGAAGAAGAGCCAAGTGTTATTGCATATCGGAGATCATTTCTATCGAAAAGCGAATCCAGAAAAGCGACACTTAAAATCGAGGAAGCTCTTTCGTTGCCTGGAGCTCTAAGATTCCAGGAAACTGTTTGGCCTAAATTGAAATCTCTGTTTACGGAATCCAACACCGTAAATCCGGAACCGGTCGTATCCAAGACCATCTTCTTAATGCCTATAATATCCGCCTGACCCGAATTCGTGGCCATAGCGGAAATCGATATCGGCTGGTTTATTGATATTATGCTATCAAGCGCGGATTCAGGGCCAACGATATTTATGGGATGCATGACGATATTCGCCGGGGATTCCACCATGAACAACGCCGTATTATCCAATGGTTGAGCAATCGAAGCCGATCATTCGGGAACGACTGCCTACCCCTCCTGATAAAATTGAATTGAAAATCCGACCTGAATTAGGTACCGAATCCGCAACTCCAGTGAATGTGCGGCTGACCATACTGCTATCGCCATCGAGATGCTCAATCAGGAATGATGATTGAAATGTCGCGCGTGGGAATTGCAAAAGATTAATAGTAACCGAATCGATCCCTTCCATTCCCGTATTTTCAATTACCACTCGTATAGAGCATTGCTGACCCTCATTAACAAATGGCGCGTTGGGAGAAATAGAATAAGTTGAATCGATTCGAACGGCGCATGGAGAAATGACATTTATGGAATTCGGGTTAGTATCGATATTGAATTCAATTTGACGGCCATTCTGGCTGCCCCTGATAGCAATCTCAGGTGTAAATTGACCCAGGCTAAAATTCGGTGATAATATGGTTTGTTCAAAATGCAGGGTTGTATCGCTGGTTATAATATCTATTCTGCGACCGGCGCTGGTATCGATATTGGCGATAAATTCCATTTGGGCATTGCCGAAATGGATGCGCGAAAATTGATTATCGAGAATAAACTCGGATGTCCCGCTATTTCTGACTCTAACACTCAGCATGGCATTCTGGCCTGCCACGAGTGTATCGGGATTTAATGTATTCTCAAGATAGCTGAGAACTGCCCGAGACTGAATATGAATTATATCTGCTACGGCAATCGTATCGACTACGAATATTCCATTTTCCCGGCCGAAGCAGTGAATCGCGGCCTGATAATCACCGGGAATAAATGATGCGACGACCAAGGTCGAATCGAAATTCACCGGAGTATTCAGGCTGTTCGGTGGAAGAAATATGCCTGTAGAAATTTTCGATCTGAATATGTGGCTGCTAATATCGGAAAAATAAATATACGAACTATCCAAAACGCCGAGCCCAGCGCCGCCGGAATTGCTAAGACTGAGCGAAAGTGAATAATATTCTCCCGTTGACAAAGTGTCTCTGCTTAAAGAGCCGTTCACATAACCGGGATGAGAATTAGTCTGCACTTGAACAGTATCCGGATAACCGGTAAGAGTATCGTAAACACTATATGATCCGTAACGGCCAATAATCGTCGCCGTAGTAGGAATATCGATATTTACATGCGAAGGCGAAAAGCCCAATGGAATAATATACGAAAATGTATAAGTCGATTCAGCGCCGGCCGCAATTGAATCCAGTGGTTGTATGAATACCAGCGCATCCTGCCATGGATCGCCAACCGAGTATAATCCTATATCATCTATCTTGGCCACGACTCCGCCCTCATTGCGAACACTCACTGAACCGGTCATCGTTCCTCCGATAGAAACGGCAGTTTCATTAATCGTAAGGCCGCTGCAATAAAGCGCGCTGAAATTGACCGGGTTTGATGTACCCGTTGCGCCTGATTGAGATAGGGCATTGAATGTTACCGGCCCTCCAGCTCCGGAATAAGTAGTATTCAGAGCAACGAGATTCGCAGTACCATTAAAGAAGCTCGCATTTTGATTCAGGATATTATTGGTCATTTGTCCGCCGTTGGAGGCGGTAATCACGACAGTATCGCTGGAGGCATCATAATTGCGTTTGATGTTGCCATGGGAATCGTAGGCGGTCAGGTATGCCGAAACGCTGAATGGGGCTCCTGATATTTGGGGACTATAAATAAATACAGTGAAATGGCTGACTGAGCCAGGTAATACAGCTAAATTCGCCGTCAAAGAATCAAAAACGCCAGTGGATAATGAAAGAACGGTACTATCCGCGTTATAAAGAGTTTGACTCGCGGAACCAGATCCGTTATTGAGCTGTATCGGCGTAAAGTTCGGTAGCGTGCCATCGGGTGATGGACCGCCTCCTGAATACGTAGAGACAGTAATAGTACCCAAAGTTGGATTGTTCCAGGTATCGATAGCATCTAAAATATTAATACTGAACGGCACTCCGCTGGTTATTGTACCAGGATCCGCAATTCTGAATGAATTCAAGATACTTGGCGCAACCGATATATTTTGCGATGAAGCCGACATAGTACCGTTGGTTACTGATATGGTTTGCGCGCCAGATGTTCTAAGCGAAAAGGAATCCGCGGGGAATCTATTGTAGCCCGAATTATTAAAGTAATATTTCGAGGATTGAGTATTGGGCAGTTGCGGTTGAGGATCGCTGCTGACAAAATATACTGAATCGATATAGTTTGTTTTTCGATTTCCAAGAGCGTCGAGGACCTCGACATTTATTCCCGGGCCGGGGAATGTATTTCCGGCGGTCAGGGTATCAGTGAATCCGGAAATATCATAATGATCGAGATCGCCCGGCAGAACAATGAAAGAGCCGGTATTTTCAATTATACCATTGGCGTCACCTTGAAGAATAACATTGCTATTGGCTGAAGTGAGTATCTGTGATGAATGCCCGGTTCCAAAACTATCCACGGATATTCTATTTAGAGTCGGCGCAATACCGTAAGGTGAATTGTCCACATTTAATAAGCCGGAAATATTTACTTCGCCTGTGGCAAAATTGGCAAGTGAATCACGCGCATTCTCAACCCTAAGTTCGTGGCTTACCCCTGCCATAATTGTGCCCGGATTTACAAGAGTATAAGTTGAAATTGGAGCGGGTCTCACGGCAATATTTTGAGAGGTAATCGATAGCGAGTCGTTGGCGAAAGTGATTGTCTTGATACCGGAAGTTCTAAGTGAGAAATTGTCGAATGTATGACGCCCGCCGTTATTAGAAAGCCAAGTAAATCGATTTGAGGCCGTAAATGGCAGCAAAGCGTTTCCATCGTTGCTGGTGAAATATACTTGATCCGCGAAATTTGTCTGCAAGTTGCCGAACAAATCGAAAACCGAGACCATGACACCGGAAAACGGTATGCCTGCGGTAACAGTATCAGGATAGTCGGTAATTCCGAAGTAATCTGTACTGCCGGGCTCTACTATAATGCGACTGGTATAAATTACGGCGCCGGATGCAAAAACACTCCCCTTCAGAACGGTCGTGTCCGCATTGGTAAGCGTCTGCATCGCGTATCCGACTCCCTCTTCTGAAACCGGTATCTCATTAAATATAGGGGGAAATCCATTGGGAGAAAAATGAGGTTCTAACGAATCCCCTACTACTACGATTCCATTTGTCAGATTAGAACATGAATCGCGAGCTTCGGTTACCTGCAGTCTGAAACTATTTCCTGCCACCTGATTCAGGCCCAAACCGAATACAAACGTCTGAATCGAGGTGGGAACTACGGTTACAGGATTCGAAATGCTTTCGATGATTCCATTGCTAAAGGTTATTCTTGTGGAGCCCTTAGACCTTAGAGAAAACGAATTCGCCGGGAATTGAAATATCCCCGAATCCGCGGGATCAAATTTATGAATCGGCAATGAAGCCAGAGTATCGTTAGAGGTGACCCAAACTGAATCCGCAAAATTGACAATTCTATTGTCATGATTATCAAGGGCGGTCACCATTACGCTTCCAAATGGTACTCCGGCGGGAACCGGAGTAAGCGGCAGACCGTCGATTCCGAAATGATTTAACCGTCCCGGTTCCACGGTAATAAGCCCCGTAGAATCTGTCACAATACCATTCGTCAGGGTCACATAGCATTCTCCGGCCTTTAACGCCCTGAAGATACCGCTGGTAATACTGCCATGCGAATCGGGCATGACAAGATAATCGAATACGAGTCCACCGATAATATTGCCATAAGAATCCCGTCCTATCCCGCTGAAATATATTGTCGAATCGGAGGCCAAAGTCAGATTGCCGGACGGAGAGACATTTATGCGATAAAGAGCGCCGGGCACAATATCAAAAGGCGCTGAAATCTGCGGATTATTATCGATTTCGCCATCAGGCCGGGTTGTCTGCACGTAAACATAACGTGAACCGGAGGTTGTGTCATTGACTATATGCTTAAGATTTATATCAATTCGGGAAGTTGCGATTGCTTGCTGAGACAATGAATCAAGCTGAATGAATACAGTTCCTCCTGTAACACTGACTGCAGTTACGTGCGGTTCGTTGGAATCGTTGGAAGGATCATTATCAGAATAAATTGCGCTGTCTATAGCATCTATTATGAATCCGGGCGGGTATGTCACCATAATAATTCCACCGCTACTTAATGTGTCGGTAGTAGTGTTGAACCCTATCATATGACTTGTAGTGTCACCGGCTACGCTTGATTCCAATGTATTGGTAACTTGTATTATGGCCCCTGATGACAATGAAATCAAATCATCCCATTGACCATTAATCCGGTCTTTGCCGGATATTATCTCAGGCAGATGTGTATTAAAATCCTTTATCTCGCCGCCAAATATTAATGTCAGCGTTAAGATTTCATCATGCCCTGAATAATTGAGCCTTATCTTGCTGCCTTTAGCCTCGTATGGAACAGCAATTTGACGGTTGCCGGAAATCGTATATTGCACGAATACAAGTTCTGATTTATGCTTAAGATTTACTATTTCCAAAGGGCCCATAATGGGGTGAGATGGGACAAATGTTGTCTGATATAATTCAGCCGCCCCGCTGACAACAGGTGATAAAATTCCCATAGACAAAATTACCATGAAAGGCAATATTAAATTAATCCGCGATACCTGCTTCAAAAGATGCATACAGCTAAGATATTAAATGATGGATAATTGTCAATTCTTATCTGGAATTCGGAGACGGCAGACTTGCGCTCCCAATATCGGTAGTCCAACGTGAACGAACCTTGACGGTATCCGGAACGAACGACAGCCTCTCCGCCGGCTTGAATGGCTCAATGACCCCTGGAGTCCAGATGCCGTTGCTATCAGAATCTTCAAAAAAGTGAAATTTATAAGTACCGGGCATTACCGCATTGAAGTGGATTTTACCGGTTTTGTCACCGCGTGATTTATAGGTCGGACCACCCTTAGCCTGACCGGTCAGATAGCCGTATAATTGGTAATGACTTTCCGGGTAGACCAGCGCTGTAACCTCCCCCAAGGTATCCATTGGCACTAATTTGAAATTATAGGATAAGGCGCTGTCGGGCATGGGATTGCTACTGGCATCAAAGATGTTTTTCGGCTCCAGGACAACATGGATTGTCTTGCTATGGGGCAATCGCCCCGTGATTCTAAGTCGGACATAATTAGGATATATCCAGTAAGGCAGGAATTTCAATGTATCGGTGGAATCGGCTATCACAGATACTGCCTGGCCAAAATTCAGCGGCTTGATTCTTTCATCGAATCCGAGCTCAATGACGCTATCCTGAAATGTATTTTCAGAGCCCTTTGAAGGGACTGTTATCAAAAGAGATGGCCCGACAGTATCCGGAAATGCGGCGCCGGTGAATCTCGTGCCAATTGTATCGAATGGTATTCCCCATATGCTGTGGATATTATTGGCAATTAATCTATATGCTTGATTGCCGGTCTGCTGATCAGTTTCGAGAATATATTGCTTTTCAGCCCCGGGATACGCCCCTCTTATGGCAATTTTCTCCGCCAGAGTGTCAATAGTGATTAGCTTAAATGAATTGACTGAAAGTGATTCGATTAAGGCTATCGGCTGCGAAAATTCAACTGAAATGCGCTGATTGTTGATCGTCGAGACCCTGGAGAATGCTGCCAACAACGTATCTCGCTGCTCGGGAACAAAGACAATTTCATTCTGGACGTTATTTGAATCCAGGGAAATCAGGAATGGCGGCAGGCCCAACGGCTCCGATTCGGGTTCCCAAAACAGGTCGTCATTTTTATCATCAATTGCGATAACCATATATTTGCTTTTCCCGAGATAGGAAATAGAAAAATTCCCAAGCGAATCCACTTGAGTAGCATAATCAGGTATTCGGGTCCAAAACCGCATTCCAGAAGTATCATTCAACGAGTAGGCCCAGATGTCATATACAGGTCTGGATGCCGAAATCGAATAAACGCTGCCGGAAATCGAGCCGCTGTCGATTTGCGCCCCGGTTGAAAACGCGAAGCTATGGGATTTCCCAAGTCTATTGCCGTGCTCGTCCACAGCCCCCGCGCCGATTGTCAATATGTAGGTGCAATTTGAGCGAAGATTTTGCGGAGGAGTAAATGTCATTTTTTTGCCGGACCAGTTTATCGTGGGGTAATCCCAGAACACCGGCGAGAGAAATATCGCATTTTCAGTCTGAGTATGATCCATTGATTTTGAAAAAATGATGGTAAATTTTGTATCTGGAGAAATGTTTGTGCCGCCAGACTTAGGAGTCATTTCGACAATGCCTGGAGGAGTCTTGTCCTCGGGCCCGCCCGGAGGAGCCTGCCTCAAAGCACAGGAAAACAATACAGGCAGGATGAGCCAAATTGCGACTAATCGTAATTTACTATTCATGCGGACTATTTTTATATCGAGCCTATTGGAATTGCAAGAATAATCAGCGTATGAATCACTTGCTATCGAGTTTCTTTTTCAGAGCTTCATTTTCTGGATCAAGCTGCAGGGCCTTACCCCAGCTTTCTTTTGCTTTTTCGATATTATTCATGGCGCTGTAGATATCTCCCTCATGTTCGAAGATAACGGCGTCCTTGGGATTGCTTTCCATCGCTTTTTGCATCTGAATCAACGCCTCATCGTATCGTCCCAATTTATAGAGTACCCAGGCGTAGCTATCAAGATAGGCGCCGTTTTTTGGATCAACTTTTAACGCTTTCTCAATCATTATTTGAGCGGTATCAAGCTTGATCCCCTTATCAGCATACATGTATCCAAGATAATTCAGGGCCAGAGCGTTATCCGGATACTTTTCCAAAATCCATTTGAATCCCTCTTCGGCCTTGTCGAACTCGCCCAATCGTTCATAGGCTGACGCTAGATTAAATCTGATTTCCGCGCCATCCGGAACCGTTTTTAATATCCGCAGATAGCCATCGCGGGCGAGATCATAATGTTTATTATTGGCATGAATAGTAGAGGTCAAAAACATGATATTGATTGAATCGTAAGGCACCGCGCTTAGAGCCCGGCGCATAGTTTCGAGGGCATCGGAATACTTACCTTCGCCATCGAGAGTGTTTGCGAGCCTTGTCCAAACTTCGGGAATAGAATCTGTTAATGCCAGAGACTTTCGGAGATAATCTTCCGCCGCCGGTAAATCCTTATTGTCTCTTTTTATCAACGCCAGGTAATAATAGGTAACCGCGTCGGGACCTCCCTGTTTATTGATCTCATTTAAAAGCGAATCGGCAATGGCAGAATCATTATTTCGTGTCGCGATGATATAATAGCTTTTCAAAGCGTCGAAATCGCTGGGATTGAGCTCGGCTATACGCCCTGCGGTCTTTTGAGCTTCCTTGAAATTGCCGGTCTTTATAAATGATGTCAGGATCGAATCCAAAATCTTGGGATTATCCCAATTTTTTTCGGCGGTTGAGACTAAGATGCTGTCCGCTGTTAACGTATCTCCTCTTATCACAAGCACGGCTACCATTCCACTCGAGGCTCTGTAGTCATCGGAATTAATTTTGGCAGCTTCCGAATAGGCATCGAAAGCCTGGTCGGTCTTATTAAGCTCCATGCTGAAATCGCCGTAATCGATTAACGCTTCGGCCCGATCCGGCGCATATCTGACTAATGATTTATATTCTGCTTCGGCGCTGGCATATTGTTTTGTAAGGTAATAGATTCTTGCCAGATAATAATGCGCCATATACTGCGACGAATCAGCCTTAACCGCCTGATTATAATAGCTGATGGCTCCGGGTATATCCGATGTATATCTCAGACAATCGCCGATAAATGTATAATCATCAGCGGTCTTGTCCTCGATCTCCGCGCGGATTAGCATGGCGTCGCTGTATTTTTTTTGCTTTATATAGATATCCGACAGAACCCTTTTTATCTCGATTGATTTATTATCATAAAATAATGCTTTGCGATATTGCTCGGCGGCGGATTCGAGATCCCCTGATTGTTCGGCTAAGTTACCTTTGACGAAATAGTCATAGGCGAGGTACGAAGAAAATTGATCAGGCAGCTGCGGCGCGGTTTTCGCAGCTTCTTTTTTGGCAGCGCCGCCACAGGCGAGGAACACCAATAAGGTAATTGGGACAATATATTTCGCAAATTTCATTAATTTCTCCGTTTCGAATTCATTTTATTTTCAGGCCTTAATTTCAATCAGATCTATTTGAGATCGATCGCATATTCCCAAACCATAACCGGCGGCAGTAGTGATATATTTTGGCTCTCTTTTCGATCCCTTTATCATTTCGATCCCCGCGTCTTTCCTCAATCCCTCTATTATATCATATCCGATTGTATCGATGGCGACGGGATCGGTTCCCAAAAGCAGAGCGCCATATTTTGCAGACCAGCGTTGATGATACGACGGACCTCCATGAAACTGGACTTTCAGAGCATCGACTATAATCAGCTTTTCTTTAGATCGAATCTGATCCAGGCTATTTAAATCGGCGATATAGGGATCGCAGGCAGTGCTATGGTATTTATTGGGGTTATGAATGGCACCGTAATAATTTTTCATTGCGCAGGTGATTCCAGCAATTCCATGATCTTTTAATACCGGAAGATTGATGATGGTATCGCAATACTCAGTCAGCAACTTGCTGAGCAGCCCCCCAACCTTGCCTTTGGATACCAATTCATCCGAATAACCAATTCCCTTGCTATCGGTGGCGAAACATAATAACCCGGAGCCTGATGTCTTGATTGTATAGCCATTATCGGCGAGCTCACTGGCCGATCTATCCCAGATTATATGCCTATTGGCTTTTACTCCGGAATCGTTCAATATTCCGGATAATGCCTTCGCGATTTCCGGGTGGGTTGAGACTCCATGCCCGCCTAAGACATTCACCTTGAATCCAATTGAATCGGCGCTGCCAAACCGAGAATTGAGAAATGCGGCCGTATCATTTCGATCGGATAATTTTTCCAGTCCCATTTCGAGCATTTGATGCAAAATATCAGTATCTATTTTGCCGTTACCATCGATAACCAGGTTTGATTTTACGGAAATGACTTTAGATTTTTCTGCTGAACCCATTGTTTCAATTATCATTCTTCTGCCCGATTTTGTCAACCACTAATGATAGCCGAAATATCGGCTTCTCTCGACTTATGGGGTCGGAACAACGTCCATATACAATGATATAGGGATTTTAGGGTATGATTATTTTAAATAGATAAGCTTAGTTGTGATTTGCGATGACTTCTCTCTTGCTCTGGCGAAATAAATGCCTGTAGAGACTCTATTTCCCATAGCATCCCGGGCGTCCCATTTTATTTCTCCCTCCTTTGCCCTAATCAAATTGAATGTCCGCACTTGCCGGCCCATAAGATCATATATGCCTATTTCCAAATCACCTCCTTCAGGATTGTTGAATGTAATCATTGTATTTGAGTTAAACGGATTTGGATAGGCGCTAATAGAAATTTCCTTTATCTGCGACTGATTTGCCTCGTCGCCGATAGATGTAGAAATATCTTTTACTGCATGATAAAGCAATAGACCGCCATTTGGAGAAGTAACTCTGAAAAGACAATGCAAAAGCGAATTACTTTCCGCTGAACCAAAAAATATATTAGGACCTTCCTCCATAGCGTCCGAAAAATCCGTAATAGCTTCGTATTCGGACCAAGTTTGTCCCCAGTCTTGCGACGACGAAAAGAGTATTTTAGGATATTCGCATCCCAGAGGCCAGAAGTCTTCCCAAATAGCATAAATAATTCCATCCTTTATAACGCAGGAGGAACCGCATCCACTTTGAGTATCAGTCAGTCTTAATTCCTCTGACCAGGAATACCCATTATCACTGCTGAATCTTCCTAATATTTCACCGCTAACTGCGCACATGCCCCCATATTTATAGTCCATCCATAATGCGATAATATTGCCAGCGGAATCTGCATAAGCGGAAGGGATCTGGCTGGCCCTGCAATTAGGAAGTGGCTCCAACGTGGAAAGAGGGATTCTTGGGTGCCACCGTATTCCCATATTGTCGCTATAACGATCGTAAATTTCAAATGTAAACGAATCACCTACTACCGCCAAAGAAAAAATTACATGTATACGGCCGTTCGTAAAGAGAACGGCTGGATCTTGATCAATAACGATCGGCCCTCCTTCTATATTCGCGCCTCGGTGCCAGGTTAAACCGGCATCGCGGCTATAGAATGAAAGAAATTCCGATGAGGTCCGGTAGCATATAAATAGAGTATCGCCATTGGCGGCAATTCGAGGAGGTCTTACCATCGGATCTCTATTGTTGAACACTTGATGAGGCGAGCCCCAGCTTCTACCTCCATCACTACTGGATATATGATAAACCTGTTGTCTATCGGCCGAATAATCAATGCAGGCTATATGAATGCGGCCTTTGCTATAAATGATATCAGGATTATAGAAAGCATAAGACGAATCTGGAATTATCACCGGCTGAGACCAGAACAATCCATTATCGAATGATCTCGTATAGTAAAATAACTCACCCCAATCAGAAACGATGTGCACTGTATCCCCTACGGCTATTGCACGCCCTCCGTTCGCGCCCGATGACCCCGGAACAATCATGAGATTGTCCCAGCCGGCAGAAGTCGTTGCGACTGACAGGCTCATAAATAAGCGATTATTGAAATTAAGGATTTGGGCACACAATTCCTCATTGTTATTTGGGCGAAACTACTTGCCGTAGTATAACAGATTTTTTGGGAAATGGTATCGTTTATTTGCGAGAAGCTGTAAGGAAAGGATTCCTTGCGGGGCAGGGAAGGGAGGGCACAGCATGTTGTGCCCCTACGGGAATAATCGTTCTTTTGCGGGCGGATTTGATAAATCAAACCGCTGCGATTTCATTATTAATCGGGCGGGCGCGGGGTCCAAGTAGCCAAAATCTCGAAGAGATTAGGGAACATGCCCCAAAACTAAGGGGGTTTTGGGCTGCAATTGACTGGAGCCATTGAATAACAAAAGAGCCCCGCTTGCGGTCGGCGGGGCTCAATAAATTATTGCTTAATCTGCTTTAGCGTGAATTCTTCTTTTGCTTTGATGAATCCTGATTAATGTCTCTCTTCTTCTTTATGATTTCAGGCGGCTTTTTGATTTTATCATTGATCCCATCGCCGTCTTCATCGATGAATTTATCCTTATCGATTGCCTTGCCTCTATCCGGCTGGTTGGGCCGATTTCCCGGTCTTCCAATCGGAATCTTTTGCTGTGGGGCCTGCGAACCGGGTTGCCTGTTTGTGCCGGGCTGATTCGGAGGAGGATTGACCTTCGTTGTAGTATCCTTTTGAGCCTGAGTCGCGTCCTTGGGCACTCTTTTCACCGCCAGAACCTCGCCCGCAAAGATTATCTGCGCCAATATGATTATCAGGAGCAGTCGGTAAATCATCGCTTCTTTCCTTTTTCCTTTTCAGATGAACGGTCTGAATTTCGCGATGATTTTGATTCGCGCCCGGATTCCTTTGGTGAGGACTTTTTCTCATTCGAAGGCTGGTAGCTTCTGGATGGCGCGGCCTTTTCAGTGGAACGTTCGGGAGTTTTATTCTCTATCTTACGTCCTTCATCCGATTGCTGATTTCGTTTGGCGTCTATCGATGGCTTCTGGGATGGCTGTTCTCTATCGGATGGATTATAATTGCGATTGCCTTCCCATATTCTTTTGACTTCGCCTTTATCATTGGTGCGGTTTGATTCGTCAGCCTTGGACCTGACTTCGGGAGCATTCTCCCGTGGAGTCTTCACCATTTCGCCGCGTTTGATTACCCTGTTATTCGAATCGCGATCGTAAGAATCATTGCCGAGACGTTTGATGATCTGCGAGTCCTTGTGAATTACTCCCCTTGCTTCATAATCTCGAACAATCTTCGCAGGAAGAGCCCTGGTGCGAACTCTATTATCTCTTAACTGCTTGGATCTTTCAATAAAACCATCATCATTGCGGTATTTCTTCTCTCCAAATTGCCATCCGTGGAATGTGTCATGCCTATATCTGTAATCCCTGAAATGATAATCTATGTCGGCATCGATATAGAATCGCTGAGAATATCCCACGTAGAAGTTTCTCTGGTAGCAAGGGTAGCCTCCGTAGTACATCCAGATCCAATGATAACCGACTACTATCTGGGGAATCAGGAGAGGTGAGATACCATAGTAGACGCCGTCAATCCAGATTTCGGAGCCTGGGAAATTGCATCCGACCCAGACCGAACCGACATCGTAAGGATCGTAATCCCAGTAACGATAATGCCTCATCGGACGATAACCGCTATCGACATTAAAGCTGACATGGGCGACAGAATAATCATTTCTAACTATACGGCCATCGATCCGTCTGACGAAATCGTCCATATCACCGCGCACCTGGAGAACAAAGTAATTATCATCGTAGTCGCCGGAATTGCCGTAATCATAGTTGATGTATCTGATAAAATCGGGTGGAGATATATGATCATAGCTTGCGACCGCGAAGATATGCTCGTTGCCGGAATTATCAGAGACTTCCATTTTGAAGTCATCATTATAATCCGGTACACGATAAACCTTATCTCCCTCGACAAAGCAGCTTCCGTAAGGCCCGGAAGGATATAAAACATTGACCTGCCCCGACGGATCGATATCGTACACGACCGCGTAGCAATCTCTATCGGCGCGGAAATACACCGCAACATCTTCGCCGAAATAGTAGGTTGAATTGTTGCCTTTATTAGTCCAAACATCGATGTTGGGTCCCGAACCGGACTGATAATACATCCCTTCCGGTTCAAGCGCCGACGCTGTTCCGAACAGCATCAGCGTCACGATTGCGAACATAATCTTTCTCATATCAAACCTCCTTAATTTCTCAAATATCCCTGCGATCTTCATAATATCAAATCCCTATCACTGAACCGCGTTATTGTTTGTCGCGCCCACTGTAACGCCATTGGGAGGCGCAATCTTGAGCTCGCGATTGCCTGCGGCAATTTGAAATCCCCAGTCAAACACAATACTGCGAGCGGGATCGACATAGAATTCTTTTACTCTCACCTTGGCATAATGGTTATCTGCTGTCCAGATTACATAAGTGTGACCCAGGATAGCTTCAATATAGCTGAATGTTGACCAGCCTTGGTTGGGAGCGAATGTGATATCATCGAAACTATCCGTATATCCCATGTCTTGAATATAGGCTCCATTATTCCCGAGCCAGAGGAAATAGGTCTGAATGCTGCTGGTAGTATCGTATTCAAGAAAGAAATCGCATGAAGTAAAATCCCAGGGCACCCTGTTTTCAGCGTGAAAATCAAATCCCGACCTTAAATTATAGCCAGGCACGAGATATGAAAACAAAGTATCGTCGAAACCTTCAGGGCGCGGCGTATCGAATGCTGTCTCATAATCGAATGAGACTTTGGACTCGACACCATTATTATTGAATGAGCTTACGCCATACCAATAGGTCGTGCCATTGATGACGTCAGTATCAGAATATTCGGTGACATCATGGCCAACAGTGCCGATATGTGTAAATTGAAGATTGTCCGTACTCCGCCAAACCCTATAGCCGCCAAGGTTATCATACTGAGGATCCATTATAACTGGATTCCAATAAATTCTGACTTCCCGATCCATTGTGACAGTTCGTATTCCAGTAGGCACTGCTGGGGCGATATTATCCTGTGAATTGACATAAACCGTTCCACGATTATCACATGCCATAAATAATAATCCTAAAACCAAAACCGTAAGAATCGCTAATTCTACCTTTTTTACCATTGGTAACTTGCTGAAATTCATTTTGTCCTCCTATTCATCATGCCTGACATTAACTCAATTATCGTGCCACAATAAACTATAAGGTTAACTCGTTATTGAACAGTAAGTTAAATAATATATGGCAGTTATCCGCTTGATCGCGATGCACAATTATTGTTCACGGCGAAAGCCAATTGTGCATTAAATTTTGATCTGATATTTATTTATTTTTAATCTTAATGTATTTCTGTGTATTCCAAGCAATTCTGCGGCTTGAGCCAGGCTGCCATCCGTTTTTTGCAGAGCTCGCGTTATAATCTCTTTTTCAGCCGATTCCAGATTCAGATTGTCGGTCATAAGCTCTGAAGCTCTATTTTCGGCCGTAAATGGATTGATATCATCCACATCGATAATATCGCTCTGCGACAGGACTATGGCTCGTTCGATGACATTCTCAAGCTCGCGGACATTGCCGGGCCAAGAATGACCTAGTAGCAGGTCTCGCGCTTTAGGAGTCAACGCCCTAATGGATTTGTTATTCTTCTTATTGTACTTTGCGATAAAATACTCGACCAGACGAAGTATGTCATCTTTTCTTGAGCGCAGTGGCGGAATCACTATAGGAATAACATTTAATCGGTAAAAGAGATCTTCCCTGAAGCTGCCATCCTTGACCTTCGCTTCCAGGTCGCGATTGGTGGCGGCCAGTATTCGAACATTGACCGCGATATCCTTCTCTCCGCCGAGCCGCTGGAAGGTATGAGTTTCGAGGACTCGCAAGAGTTTTGCCTGTATCGGCTGGGAGATATCGCCGATTTCATCCAAGAATAAGAGTGCCGTTATTGGCAAGTTCGAAACGGCCCAGATGCCGCGCGACCGCTCCCGTAAACGATCCTCTTTCATGACCGAACAGCTCTGATTCGAGGAGCGTCTCGGGCAGAGAAGTGCAATTTACCGCCAGTAACGGCCCTGCGGCCCGCGGCGATGCGAAATGAATGGCGCGGGCCACAAGCTCCTTGCCTGTCCCCGATTCGCCTCTGATAAGCACCGTGGCGTCGGATTGGGATATACGGGCGATCTCGGAAAGCACTTTTTTGATGCCATTCGATTCTCCGATAATTCCCTCGAAATTCTCGACCTGCTCCAATTTTCTTTTTAGATAGCGATTTTCCGCGATAAGCCTGAGATTAGATTCGATTTTTTTCAGGATTATCATGACATGATCGAGCTCGATCGGCTTGAGTAGGAAATCGGCGGCGCCTGATTTCATTGCCTGAACTGCGGATTCTACCGTTCCGTAGGCGGTCATGACAACAATCCCCATATCGGGATAGAGCTCGAGGGCTTTCTTTATGAAGGTCAGGCCGTCCATGCGAGGCATCTGCAGA
This sequence comes from uncultured candidate division Zixibacteria bacterium, assembly GCA_963817915.1. Lineage (GTDB taxonomy): Bacteria > Zixibacteria > MSB-5A5 > UBA10806 > UBA10806 > CAWFQL01. Next base: position 144,245 of record CAWFQL010000011.1, on the reverse strand, counting down.
TCTACTAATGCCGCCTCGGCCCCATCGATCTTCAGAAATTCGATCGCCTCCTGGCCATCGGATGCCCTCATTACCTGATGACCATTTTTTTCGAGAAACTCCGCTAAAAGCTCCCGCTGATGAGCTTCGTCATCGACTACCATTATTCTCATTTGGAATTTTCCTTTTTTGGTAATACAAAGTCGACCCTGCACCCTTTGCCGGGCGAGGATTCGATTATCATCTCGCCGCCATGGTCTGCGACTATCTTCGAGGCCGTGGCCAGGCCAAGACCGGTGCCGTCCATCTTGGATGTATAAAATGGTTTCATGGCGATATTGATATCGGCGATTCCGGGCCCGTCATCTATTATTGAAATTCTTATTTTCCCGTTCTCATCGCTTGCGTTGACATCTATTTTGCCATCGCTCCGGATCGCCTCAATGCTATTTTTGATAATATTAATAAGGCTCTGCGTAATTCCGGCCTTATCGCAGTATATCTTCAAACCTGATTTGATATTACTATTTATCTTTATATTTTTCAAAGCTGCCTGGCCCTTGAATAAATCAAGGGTTGGCGTTATTAAATCATTAATATCATATTCCGCCATTTCCGGCCGAACAGAACGGGCAACGGCGAGGAATTTTTCGATAATTTCATTTAGCCGTTTGATTTCGTTTTTAAGACCGTCGAGAAAACGCGCGTAATCTTCTTCTTTTTCAGCGGGCTTTATTTCGCTTTTCATACGCTGGATCGTGATTCCAATGGCGTTGAGGGGATTTCGCACTTCATGCGCCATCGATGCCGCCAGCGCACCCAGTTCCGAAAGTCTGCGTCTGGATTCGGACATCTCTTCCATCCGCCTGACATCGGTGATATCCTGAGCAATGGCGATAGCTCCCATCAACACGCCATTTTTTTCGATTAATGGGGTGGCCGTAATGAAGAACCGCTGGCTATTATCCCCTAGTATTTTTTCAAAATTAGTGCCACGGGCATTGGAGAGAATATCATTAAAGTGAAATGGATCATCGGCAAATATCTTAACATACTCTGAGCCTACAGGCGATATCGCGGATATTCCGAATAGCTTCCTGGCGGAGGAATTAATATCGGTAATAATCTTATTGTGATCAATCGCGATTACGGGGCCGGGGATAGAATCGAGAAGGCTTTGGGCGATTATTTGGGCCTTATTGAAGCTATTTTTCAGTACGTCAAAATTCTGAAATCCGACCACGATTCCGAATCCGATCATTCCGAGAATAATCAGCGCGGCCACCACCAGCCAGACCTGCCGTTTCATGCCTGCGGCTATTTCACGATAACCGTAAAGTGATAACCCTACGCGAAAAACACCTTCAAATTCGCTGGACTTGAATTTCCTTATACATTCCAATACCTGTCTGTCCTGGAACATCATCAGCCGACTGCGGGTGGTGTCGTTTTTGAGAGCGTCGACCAGGAATTGGTCATCGGCAAGACGCGGCATGCTCAGGATCTTCTTCGAGGCGAATACGATACCGTCCTGATTCTGCATCATGATATATTCGACACCGGTTTCCTGGCCGACACGATTGAGCAGATCGTAGAGGCTCAATTTGGAATTGCCATATTGGCCGTATTTCCAGTCGATCGCGGCAAATAAACCGAGGGTATTTGTTATTGGAAAATATCCCCAGAATATTCTGCTCTCTCCGACAGTAGAGAATTCATAAATCACCTCGGCATCAGGATCAATCTGGAGAGAATCGAGCCATTCGATTATTTTGTCGTTGCTAAGAGTTGTAATAGCATCCGATGATGACATGCTGACCTTGTTTTTTTCTATCAGGACCATTTTGGATGCGCCCAATGCCTGCCGCAAGCTTTCAAATTTGCTTTCATCGGGAATTTTTTGGTCAATATCGTAATCGGCCACCAATTCCACCAGGCGCTGAATGGCCAACTGAGTAATTTGTTTATCGGATTCGATTATTATGCCAGCCGATGACAGAAGTGTCTCGGTCAGAGCCTGTCCCTGCGAGGTAACAGTCTCCAATGCCGCTTTTTGACCGGCAGAGACTGAAAAGAAGCCTGCCAATATCAAGATAGTTGCCAGGCAGGTTAATAGGGCAACTGCATGCCTTAATTTTATACCATAGAAAAGACCCGGCCTGTCGACAGGTTTATTTGACATAAGGTTATTTTAGTCTTCTCACAAAATTAAGTCAATCAGAGAAATATCGAGGGCCCTTGTCCTTACTTCCTGAATATGCGCCGATTTTCCCCGTTCATTAACAATATCTATTATTGAAATCTCTTATTAACTGCGATTAGACACTGAGGGAAATATTAATGGATATGGGATTTTGTGCCGATATTATCGCTGTAGGAAATTATGAGACTACCAAGCACCAAAGGATTAGAATCAGGTTCACAGCAAATGGACCGCCCAGCTCGGATGGCTTCGCGAGGTATGACAGCGGAAATGGTAAAGAGCGCTGAGACACTCATTGTCAACCAAAGCGCCTTCAAATCAAAATTATCTACCGGAGATTACAAATCGGAATTGCAAAGTCTCATAACAGATTTAATTTCTTGAGCAGCAAGAGGTTCTTTAAGGGGAGCATCAAAGGAGACGGTAAAATCGACAATTATCTCCTTGACATGCACCGCTTAGAGTCATATTTATAATAAGATTTAAGGGTGAGACGTTAATGTTTGGGTAGTTTCAGCCCCCCTCTACCTTGGCATTGTTTCGCCCTTTTTTTATGCCAAAATCCTGATGTGATTAGAAAAAATCCATCCCTTGCCATCGCGATATAATTCAACCCTATAGATTCCGGGCCTATTCACTTTGTAAATAAGATTATCACCATAGAATGATTTGGCAGTATTGCCATCGGCGACTATTCTTATCTCTCCAGGAAGCGGCGCCTTTGCGTGAAGCGTCACGTCTGCGGCAAACTTGATATTATCCCCCATATCGAACCTATTTCCTCCGGATTCAGCATAGAATTCAAAACCACGAGCATCACCCCATCGATAATGCGATACGAAAACACGAGTTTTTCTAATAGCGTCTATAATTTGTGATTTTGCCGCCCGGATATCTTCCGATAAAGGCGCATCCAGCAATAAATGTGTCCTGATTGCTCTGAACTGGACCTTATATGGGAATATTATCAATCTGATGGGCCCTTTGCGGTAGGCATGCGCGTGAACATCGGCAGAGCCTATGCCGGCGACATTGCGGGTCTGCGCCAGCTCATCCCATTTGGCGAGGACGCGCGAGGTCGGCCCCTGGAGGCTTCGCCGCGGACTCAATGCCATCTTTAGCATATTCGATCTTTTGAGCGATTCCAGCCAGGCCGACATGTGATTCCATATCTCCAGGCCGTCAAAATCAAGTGCTTCCCAAGCGGTCCATGGGAAACTCGGATATTTCGGCAATGCTCGACGGACTTCATCGGGATGGGCGATTATCCCCAATCCCCCTGATTCCCTGACTCCTTTTACATATTCCGGGGCGGCAAGGCCGTTTGGCAATTCATCGCTCATCCCAAATGCCAGAAAATGATTTTCATTGGCCGAGTCTTCAATCTCATACCCGATAATTACGGCGGTTTTGCCATGAAATGCCTCGTGACCATCTCGCAACGGCTGCAATGTCATATGATCGCAAAACATCAAGTAATCGAGCCCGGCAGTTTCCCCGATTTTCGCGATCTCATCAATGCCCTTGCTGCCATCGGAGTAGGTGGAATGAATATGAATCACTCCGACAATTTCATGCATTTTTCTATCTGGCATCGGGGACTTTCCTTAAAATAATAATTCCCGCTATCATCATTATTAGAATGGAACCGACAGCGAATCGATATCTTATCGGACCGAAAGAATCAAAGACCGCGACTGTGATTCCCCATATCAACGGCCCCGCGACAGCCGCCATTCGCCCCGACAATGCAAACAGGCCGAAATAGCCGGCCAATTTTTCATTGTCATTGACAAGGTTTATCAGCAGCGGCCGTTCAGCAGTCCAGACGCCGCCAAGCGAAATCCCGGCGAGCGAGCCCAGAACGAAAAAGATTGTTTTATCGGAGAAGAATATTATGCCGGTTAGCGTCACTATCCATATAATCACATTGGCGAATAAAGCGTTTCGAGGGCCGAACTTCTCGGTAATAAAACCCCATGCGAATGAACCTGCCGCCGTAAATATGGTCACTATAATTAGAAAGACGGTAATCTCGTTAAGATTCCCCCAGAATGGGCCAGCATCGGAAAAACCGACCGCCTCTTTTAAATATATGGCCATGAAAAATATGATTGTCTCCAGCGCCTCGACTACAAAGAACCTGCCAAGTAGAAAACGGAGCATTCCAGGCTTGGATTTGGCGTCTACATAGACATCTGATATCCGTTTCATGGATTCCACAGTCATTTTCCAGACGCCTCTGAGCTTTTCCGGAGCCTCATCTTTTACGGTAATAAAAAATGGCATTGCGAATATAAAGAAGAACATCGCCGTCAACGGAAAGATCGCTGAATATTCCCTCGACCCTGTAATTGAGCCTACTACCGTCAGGCCAAATATGGTGCCAATATACCCCAATGCCACTCCATAGCCGGAAACCCGCCCCATTCTATCCGGGCCCGATATCTGAGGCAAAATAGCATTGTAAAAGACCATTGCCGATGAATAGGCATAGAGGGCTATTCCGAAAAGAACCAGATCGATGATCATGGAATTGGTTTGACCCATGAATACAGTGGCCAGGCAGCAGGCGACTGTAAAGAAGATTGTCAATGGCATTCGGCGGCGATATTTATCGGCCACTATTCCGGCAAGCGGCATAGTCAATGCTACAACGATCATCGCGGTCGATCTGGCAATTGAAAGATAAATATCCGCGCCGTTATAGACATTTTTTATCATCAGCGGGAAATTGAGGCTGACGACATTCATTGAGAATATCGTATCGGCAAAATCATACAGCGACCAAGTGAATATTTTTGTCTTCGAATATTTCATTCAGTCAGCCCGATTACCAGCGCGCCCGTCAGCGCTCCGGCGATATCCCAGATAAAATCCTTGATACTGGCAGTGCCTTTTCGGGATTTGTAATCCCATCCCTCTTTTGCCGCTCCCAATGAAAGTGTAATTCCTATTCCAATCGCCATCGATTTTTCCTGGCCCATTTCGAAATGCCGATGAGCCACCAAAGTTGTCCCCGCCGAGTAAAATGCGGAAACCGCAAAATGCTGGTATTTGTCTTTGGCAAACCATCGATCATTACTATGCTGACCGGCAAGGCATACTGACGATAGCGATGCCACCAATATGATGATTAGAACTACTTTCCTATAACCCAAGCTCATTGGAAATCCTCTGCATGCCTTCAAGAACAAGTTTCAGAAAATCCTCGGTTGGTAAGCCTAAATTGGAGCAGGCGGCGATATCTTCTCTCCTTGCCCCGGCGGCGAATCTTTTTTCTTTAAATCGCTTCATTATGAATTCTATATCCAAACCTGCCAGCGTTTTCGATGGGTGCATCAGGGCCGCCGCTACTATCAAGCCTGTGGCGGGATCGACACAGAATAATGTCCAATCGAATTTGGATTCTGGTTTGACCGCCGACGCATGTGCCATTATAGCGTGTATTATGTTATCATCAAATCCTTTTTCTTTGAGCCATTCCGATGCCATTACGGTATGTCTTTGAGGGTTGTCCTTTGTATGTTCATAATCGATATCATGGAGCAGCCCCGCCATGGCCCATACCTCAGGATCCTCCCCGAAATGCTCGGCCAGGCATCTGCAGGAAGCCTCGACCGCGAGAACATGCTTCACGAGATTCTTATTGGTTAATTCCGATTGTACCCATTGCAGCGCTTCTTCGCGTATCATAGAAAATCCTTTGACATTATGAAGATAATATTATATTGTAATAGTGAAAGGGGTTTTGTATGATGAAAAACCAGACGAAAATCATATTAAAAAAGAATGTTCCTTTGAGTGGAAAGTATGTTATTAAGCTCGAAGGGAAAACGGTTTGGGAAGGTAAAAATCCGCTGGATAAATTCCCGTTGATCGCCAATAAAAATCCCGGAAAAAGCCTGAGCATCAGCTGGAAAAACGACGTGGAGTTTTTCATTGTCTGACATCAAAAGCCGCCCTACTAAAAAGAAAAACAATCCCGGCCGCAAAAAGATCATAGTCCCGTACACTAAAGAAAAATCGAATATATTTCATAGTGTTTTCCGTCCAAAAGTGGATATCCAAATTTATTCCGCCGTCCTTTCGAGCTGGATAGCGATCGATGAAGTACTGGCCGATACCGGGGCTGATATTTCGGTGCTTCCCAAAAGCCTGGGAGTCCTCCTTGTCGGCAATATCCACAACGGCAAACGATACAAGATTACCGGGCTCGTGGCAGGAGCTACGAAAAATATCTATATTCATCATCTGACAATAAAATTAGGCGGTCGGAAGCTTAAAACAAAATTCGCGATCGCCGCGACTGATGATGTCCCTCCGACACTTGGCCGAATGGACGCCCTCGATCGGCTGAATATTGAATATAAAAAAGGAAAGTGCATTATCATATCCTGGTAGCTTTCAATCTATAAAATCCCATCTGAAACCCCACCATACTAATCTCGCGGCTTCATTATAAGGCCACAAGGTTGTATAGGCGCTGTTCAGAATGTTTTCCTCGTTTAACCAGAAAGTAAAATCCAAATAGCGAAATTCCAGCCTGCCCGAAGTAGCCACAAACGCGTCAGCGTGGCCATCGATTAATGATCTATAGTCGCGCCTCGTCATTACCCGTGCCTCGAATGAGCCGCCTAAATACAGCTTGGGAATAAAAAATTGCTTTAGAACCGATATTCTACCGAATCCGATCGCAGCCGGATCCTTTTCGAGACCATCAGCGAAATATTTATCATTCCATCTTCTGACCGTACCCGAGATTTCGCCGGAGAATGGGCCTACACTGCCTTCAGCGGAAACAATTAGCTCAATAAACCTGTCGTTGAAATTTGTCGGTCTGGCGACAAAATTTCCCGAAGAATCGGAATAATTCAAATAAATCTGCGAATCTATAGTCTTATACGATACTCCAATATTCGTGGAAAATTTACCAAATTTAGATTGGAGCCCAATGGCTGCCTTGGTTGTTTGGGGTGAATGAAGATCAGGATTTGATATTAATTTATAGGATTCCAAATGTCCCGAAATACCAAGATTCTCGACAGTATCATTGAGGTATAGCAAATTCATATCCGGTAGTCGCCGATATCGAGCTACGGAAAAATACGGAGTCAGATTTGTCGATAAATCATATTTAACTATCCCGTATGGCAGAAGCGTACTTTTGTCGATTTTATTCCAGGCGTAATCAAGCTTTATATCGTATCGCCATTTTTCGAATAGCCAGTTGAGCCTCGAATAGAAATCGTAATCGTTTACCTGGGGGCTGTTTCGTACGGCTCCAGTCATGTGCATATTATAATATTTAATTCCCGCTTCCAACGTTTTGCCCTTAAGTGAATCGACAACACTAAATATGCCACCGCTGAGATTTAAATTTGCGGTCAGCGGGTTGGCATAGCCGTATATTGTCTGGGCATTTCTCTGGAATACTGTACTAATATTCATAAGTGCAGATGTTTTTAATTTTCTGACGAATTTGAATTCGCCTCTATCAATGCCTCGACTTTGACGGGATACTTGCGGTATCAAATATTCAAATGAATTCAGCCCCGCCTTAGCGCGATGTTTCCAGAGGTCCGCGCTAAATGTACCATTGAGGATATTCGCGGTAATACCGCCCGACACATGATATCCATTGTAATCTGAATTATCGAAATAGCCGCCGGACTTCTTGAATCCCAATGTAAAATACCCGTATGCCTTTTGGCCAAACGGCCTGAAGAATCGCCAGCGCGAGCCGTTGTACCCATATGGGCCCCGTGCCAATTCGACGTCGGATTTGTTGTCGTTATTAGCCGGCCTGCCCATCCTGAAATCAATTCCGTCGCAATTGGAAATGTCGCTGTTTCTTTCGATATTATTGATTGTCTCCCAGGGTATTGTCTCCATATCTATGCCAATGACAAAAGGCCTGTTAATGCCATTATAGAGAAACGGCATTCCATTGATATAAATATCATTTCCCGGGACATTGAGATATTCATCGAGGATTCTCGGCGATCCTACTGGACCGGGGCTAATTAGGAAACTTCCGGGTATTCCTTTGGTTTCATCGGCGATCCCCTGCGATAAATATATCCTTTTCTGGTATGTTGATAATATTTCAGCGGTCGTATCAATTTTGAGCGTATCCATGCTCAGCGGATTGATGCCCTTCGCCAATTTAAGACTATCCGGCTTAATAATGCTTTTCAAGCTGTCACTTAGATGGCTGGAGGAATCAACCGGCGTAAGCGTTTTTGTAGAATCGATGAGAATCGGCACGGGAATTTTTATAGAATCAGGCTTCACTTCCTGACAGAATGCGAAATTGAAACACGATAATACTAATATTAACGTGCCAGCGGCGGCATTATATATTCTATTCTTTTCCAAATTTTACCTATGACGAATGTTGATAGCGCAAATAAGACCGTGTTGCTTATGAAATGAATAATGCCAAATCCTATCCCGGCAATCATTGCCGCCCAAAATGGGCCGAATAAAATCGCGAAAACAAGATTGGTAGTAAAATCATACCACAAGGTCAGGAGCGCTCCGCTGATAGTCAATATTATCATATTTCTTTTAATGCCATAATTCGAAAAAATCCAGGGCCTAAGAATCCCACCGCCCAACGCGAAAAGTTCGAATCCGATTAGCTGGGCGAGTCCGGCTAAGAGTATAGTCTGAGGACCATTGGGATTGAAAAATATAAATATTAATCCGGCAATAAACGCGACCGAAAGCCCTTCGTAGATTCCGAGAAAAAGTCCGGATAAAAATAAGGCAAGACTGAATGTTTCGACATTGGGGATTGCCAGGAAAGGCGCGTTGACTCCGAATGCCAGAGCGGCAAAGACCCCTATTCTGGCGACAGAGGCCAATCCTGTATTCGAATGTGCGGCATGAGCCATTATCATCTGGAATCGTTAACGACTGCTATTTTGGCTTTGTATGTATTTTTATCCGCGGTCATGACCAGCATATATATGCCGCCAGCGACATACTCGCCATCTTCATTCTTGCCGTCCCATCTGATTATTCCCGATGGCAGAAATCTCTCTGATCTATCCATGACTCGTACCAAATCCCCGTTGACATCGAAAATGCTGATAATAATATCCGATTCATTGAATCGTTCACCCAATGAATATTGAATAGTCATTTTGGTGGATGCGTTGCCATCAATTATGAAAGGCGATGGGTAAGAAGAAGTTATTTTAAATCCTTGGGCCGATACTCCGCAATTGATCAGGCTGGCATCATAGGACACATCGCCCGAATAGGAGTAGCTCACATAGGTGGGATTCAAGCCCGAAACGGTCGGGATTACAACGACCGAATCATATCCGCTCCAATTACACCAATATCCCTGACCAGTCCCGTTGTCTGGAAATATATCCATCTTTCTCCAGCGGCTATCGCCATGTCGATATCCGAGAAGTGCGACATACCACTTTGGATCCTGAATAATTTGTCCTATGAAATTTACCAGGACTCCGCCTGGTGTATCGCCCGCTTTGATAACTATATAGTTAGCAGCCAGATTTTCAGGCGGGTCCTGAGGACCGCCTATCGAAACCGGCACTGAGGTCAAATCACCAATCGATGAAGTGGGAAGGACTCGAGGGTATAAATTCCCCTGAGCATAAAACGTGTTTAGATTCGCCCGATCGGCAGTATGAAAATTCCAAACGGCGAATTCGGTAAATTCATCCTGAAAATTGCTTCCTAATCCATTGAAGATTGCATCGGATGCCGGGAGCAGATTGTAGCCCGCTATAGTAGCACAGCCCTCCCACATCTGCCTGATGATGTTACTCCCATATTTTTGCGAAAGATAAATAGGCCAGATACAGCATGCATAAGGATGAAGCGATCGGGGATCATAGTAATTGTAAGAGAACGACCCCATACCCATCCAGGGATAGTTATAAAAGTATGGCAGGTAGCCGAGATAGTCCGGAATTTCCGGATATACTTGTGTTTCCATCCAGGTGGAGGTGGCTTCGAGCCACCATGGCTTGTATGTTGTATCGATATTGATATTTGTGTAATGAAATTCAAAGGCATCATACCCGAATTGTATAGCGTGAAAGAATTCATGCGCGGCCGTCACCTTTACTTCAGAAATCGGATTGGAGGCATATTGGGTCCCAGCAAAATCATTCTCTAATTCAATATAGCTATAATAATGATAGTTATCAACCAACCCTTCCTGATATGTCAAGCCCAGAATCGGCGAAGGCAGATTTTTGATATAAACATCATATCTATTATCTCCTCCCCTGCCGGAATCAATAGGCGGAGCGTTGTATCCGAGATGGGCAGTATCTATTTCAATATTCCAACTGTATTCAAATATCTGAAGGACAGAATCAATATAATACGGAGCGCCGTTCGCTGGATTAATAACGCCCGGCCTGTAACATGAATCGGGCCCCGTAGTTGTATAATGAATCAGGAAATGCGCGCCTCCCAGCGTATCCGGCAAGTTGGGACGCGCCAAAACATTCGCGAGTAGCGGATTATTGGATTGCCGAAGAGTGGCCGATACGGCCAGCGCGATCGATGTCCCGCATTTGGGTCCGGGAAGACCGGCTTCCGAAACAGGAGCAGGCGTTAATCCTTTTATTTGGGCCAATTTATTATATAGATACAGATTATCACCTGAAGACTCATCCCCTGCAAATGATACGGAAGCCAGGAGTATTATCAATATTCCCGCAAGAATAAGGCGTGTCATTTTTCCTCCTTCACTCTCTTAATATCGCGGAGGCACTTGTAAGGCACTTTGACAGACCCCATGAGAGCTTTTCCTTTTCGAGGTCCATGGCAATCCGATCCCCCGGTATAAATAATGCCATATTTCTGAGCGTAATTTTTATATTTAATGACCGTCGATTTATCATGCAATGAATGATAGGCTTCGACACCATCCAGCCCCATGCCTACAAAATCCTCGATAAATTCATCGTGCTTAAGGGTGCCGGGATGCGCCAGAACCGCTACGCCGCGAACCAGATGAATCAAATCGATACCGACTTCCGGCGGCAGCGCTGTTTTAGGGACATAAGCCGGCGCGTGATATCCGAGATAGCGAGCGAACGCTTCATCATAGGTCTGAACAAATTCCTCTTTCACCAAGGCATCGGCAAGGTGGGGCCGTCCAACAGCGCTATTTCCAGCGATCGAAATAACAGTATCCATTGATAGATTAATGCCGAGATCGTTAAGCTTGGCGACCATGGCTTCGCCGCGTTCATATCGTTCCTGACGGAAAAAGCGAATTTTTTTAACGAATTCGGGGTTTTCATAATCGATCATATATCCCAAAATATGAACATCCATCCCCTTATAAATACATGAAAGCTCCACTCCGGAAATTACTTCGAGCACTTCACTATCTACCAGCGTAACGGCCTCGGCGAAGCCATCAATCGTGTCATGATCCGAAATGGCTATGGCACGAAGCTCCATACGCTTGGCGTATTCAACAACTTCGGCAGGCGTAAAAAGCCCGTCGGAAGCATTGGTATGAATATGCAAATCTATGTTATCACGTTTCATCCTAATTTCTCTTCTACTATTTTATTGGTTTTTTCATAAAGCTTCTGGGCTTGTAGAAGGAGATTTTTCCCCTTGGAAATAAATTCATTGGCTTTATCTTTATTTTCGATACCTGGAATATTAATCCTGACATTCATATGAGCGCCTCTGACCGCGGAATAAGCCATCAGATTGGCGACCCCGATATCTGATATGGAATTGACATTCCCTTTTTCAGCTATTATCGGGAGCAGTTCCATTACAGCCACTGTCTTTTCCATAACTTCGAGCGGAGTCGATGTGGCAATCAATGTTGCTTCCTGAATTTTAGAATTTCTCTGCTCAATTTCGAAATCGGTATATTTCGGCATCTTTCTCGCGGCTACCACGCTTTCAAAACCTTGCGCGTCCTTTTCTATCAGATAAGTTAACTCCATGCGCAACGCGTCGGTTTTTTTCAATACGCCTTTTAATTCCTCGGAGACATCGAGGTATTTTTTCTTTCCAACTGTCAGTCCGCAGACCATTGTTGCCAATGCCCCGGCCAGCGCCCCGGCCAGCGATGATACCGATCCCCCGCCGGGTGTTGGCGTATTAGCCGCGACCGTATCAAGAAATCCTTTCATGCCTTGCTTGGCGGCCAGCTGAGTTGATTTTAGCTTATACTCCAATATTTGTTCTTGTTTGAAATTGTCAAGTCCCAGGAAGAATTCGGCCGTATCGGTCAGGGCTTTCATCGGAGTCAAACCTACGATTTCAGATGATACCAAAGGGACGCCGTAGCGACGGGCTTCGGATTTAATCATTTCATAGGCTCGAAATATCGGAGTCAATTCAAAATTGACAAGATTCATCGAGACCTGCACCAAATGACGTTCCTTGATTTCGAAACCGAGCGCTTTGACATAGCGCAGTCCGCCATCACCGAATCTAATTGCTTTGGCAATATTCTTGGCAATTTGAAGATTGGTTGTACCGAGATAAACATTGAATGCCACCAGATAAGGACGAGCGCCGATAGCAGTCGCGCCGGCAGTAGGATGTGTCTTACGGGGGCCATAGTCTGGAATTCTCGATTGATCGGTTTCAATGGTATCGCGAATACCTTCATATTCGCCCTTACGCACATCGGCAAGATTGGATCGTTCAGGACGACTCGCGGCCGCTTCATATAGATAAACCGGTATCTGAAGCTCGCGGCCGACCCGTTCCCCCAGCCTCTTGGCCAGCTCGACACATTCATCCATCGTGACATCGGAAATCGGGACAAATGGCACGACATCGGTAGCACCCATCCTGGGATGCTCGCCGCGATGTTTTTCCATATCGATAATGCCTGTCGCCGCGGCCATAGCCTTGAATGCCGCTTCGAGAACCGGCTCAGGCTCGCCTACGAACGTGACCACGGCGCGGTTATGATCTTTATCCATTTCCTGATCGAGAAGCTGAACGCCTTCGACAGATTCTATCTCTCTTAAAATAACTGCGAGTTTTTGAGGGTCCCTGCCTTCGGAAAAATTCGGAACACATTCGACAAGTTTGGACATTACTATTCCTTTTTTGAAATCATCATATAATTGGTTTTTATTGCCGCCGCCAAAAGGGGAATCATCAGTTCGTGATGGCCGGTGAAGCTAAACCCGATTCCGTTACCGGCTACAGGCCTCTGCACGACATTGGTATTGGGCCTGTAATGCTGAATCATATCAAAATTGGCCGCGGCAAAATTATCTATCTTCCCATTAATATTTCGAGCTACGGTCAATGCTTTTAGAAAGACTTCAGGCAAAATGACCGATGAGCCAATATTCAAAACTACTCCTCCGGATAAACCGGAGACCGTCTGGCAAAATATCAGAAAATCCTGATGACTCAATTTACCCATTAAGGCGCCGTCGAAATCCTTGTGCTGACAAATGGTATCTGTTCCGATAGCGACATGGACTGTCAACGGGATATTTTTCTCATAGCATTTGTGGATTACGGAATATTCTTTAAACTCCGGCGATTTTTCCTTGATAAATCTGCCCAAACCTTCGCCGAGCCCGAGATTATTGGTATCAGCCATCTTAACTGCGGAGAAGAAAAGGGCAGGAGTCTCTTCGACCATCCCGAATGTGCCATCGGCCAGGCCGGCGGCGACTTCCTCGGAAGTTCTGCCGAAAAACGCCATCTCGATATCATGAATCGCGCCGGCGCCATTGAACGCGATATGATCTATAAAGCCCAAATCTATCAAATCATTCAATATCGGCGAAAGACCCACCTTCAATGGATGCGCGCCCATCATCCAGATGATCGGCTTCTTGTTGACTTTTGCGGTCGCAATTAGATAATGCTAACTTTTTCAAATCTGCGGATTTCAAATAATCAGGAAGGCTATCGAAAAATTCGGCCATCGACGCCCCGGGATCGATCGCTTTTCCAGATTTATGAATATCGGCCTTCGTAGGACGATCGGAAACTTTGATTGTCCTGATTTTAGAAATATCTATTTTTTTATACTTGCTCAATTTATTACCCGATTTTGCCGCGCGTGAATTTAGTAAGAGACGCGGATATCGATCCCAGGAAATATACCTCGGTTTTCATCATAACAGGCATTTTATATTGGTCATCGGTAAGCCATATCCAAATTCGGCCCTTTGGCTCGAAATATCCCCTCAGTTCGCATGACAGGCTCGACCACGACACAATTGAATTTTCCGGCCCTAACCTCCACAGTTTCTTTTCTAAGTACATTAATTTTCAAAGGATAATTTTTTTTGTCGGCATGACAATCTATCATCAACGGCTGCCCGGGAACAAGCTCTTTGGTGCGCACATAATAAAGACTCGACAACGGATCCTGAACAAAGGAATATGTCGGAATTGTATCATTCCCGGTGACTGCCAGATGCTTCCGCTGATTAAATAAAGTCATGCGGTCATTTTTATAAGTACCCTCTCTCAAATGCTTCTTGAATTGCCTGGTAAAAAGCCCTTTGACATCGACTACGGTAGTCACACTGTCTCGAACTTTATAGAATACCGATATAACATCATTTGTATTGGCGGTTGTGATAACATTATAGCAAAGATTATCGTCAAAATTAATGATGCTGGGTATTTCGATTATCGCAGTGCCGGCTGGCATTATTCCATATTTTACGGAGAATTCAAGTCTTTCGCCAACCCCGAATGCCTTGTTATCGACCTCGCGAAACCACCAAGCCGAATCAGAGAAAACGGGAAAAACTATTTTAGCTGCGACGGCAGAATCTGCTGTTTGGGATTTTGGGCCGTTTGCCGCCGTCGAATCTTTGGGGATGTTAATAGTTGAATCCGGCGATGTCACCTCTTGTTTGGCAGAATCAGAAACAACATTGTCAGAATAAATCAGCCCGGGGAAAAAGCCTATGAAAGTCGCCATGATTACATTCGCGATCATTTAGTTTTTTTTCCATCCGATTGAGCCATATTTATTATTCTACCTTCGATTCGCCGCAATAGTTCATCCAATTCCATAAATGTCTGGTTGTATTGCTCAAGGTCGCTTCCAATAGGGTCTGATACCTTTTCCTGATTCGGCGAATATGATTCGGGAAAGGCTTTTATCATGAATGTTTTTGATTTCGCCGACGATCTTATTTTAAAGACTGTCTCCACATGTTCGGCCGCCATTGCCAGAATCAAATCGGCGTCATCAATAATGGAGCCAGTTAGGAAACGAGCATTGTGGCCGCTGATATCGATCCCCCATGCCTTGGCCGCTTCGATTGCAAAGGGAGTAGCCCAGGCGCCATCCATAGCCGATGTTCCCGCGGATGAGACTTCAATGAAATCAATCCCCTTTTCCTTGAGATGATACTTCAAAATCCCTTCGGCCATCGGCGACCTGCAGGTATTGCCGGTGCATATAAATAGAACTTTATAATTCTTGCCTGTCAAATCCTATCCCCTACAACTTCTTTGAGTTCTGCTCTGGTGATCAGGCCCTCCCGCAGAATTTTAACGATGCCGCCCTCTATTTTGACAACAGTTGACGAAATTCCCGAGGGATTAATGGGGATATCGACCGTGTAATCCGTAGCCTTTACAATTTTTCTGGAGACGTTCGCAAGCCTGGTGGCATCCGGCTGGCCATGGACATTTGCGCTTGTGGCCGCCAGTGGAATACCAACCATTTCGATAATTCTGCGCAACCCGGCAGCGTCAGGCAGACGCAAGCCCAATGAATTCCCCTCACCACTGCACGGGTACGTATCTTCCGATGTCAATACGATTGTTAGCGGCCCCGGCCAGAATTTGCTCATCAATAAATTGGAGACGCTGCTTTTTCGAACCTTGAGCATATCAAGTTGTTCGATATCGGAAATCAAGACAGCCAATGGATTCTTACCATCGATACCCTTGATTTCTCTTAACCTGGCAATACCCTTTTCGGAATCAAATCGGCAGCCAATTCCCATGACCGTATCTGTAGGGAAAAGCAAAACAGCTTCTTTTTTGAAAAGACCGGTAATTTTTTTTAATTCAGCATCTGAAACCAAGCTTACCTCATATCGATTTCGGACATTATCGCGCTCTCACGAGCCAGGCTTTGGGAAATCCCATATTTTTTATTTTTTCCAAATAGACTTGCCCCTCATCCAGGCCAACACATCTGCCTACTCGTATTTTATAGTAGGGCGGCTGGTAATCGACTCTGACGCTGTCAGTAAGCATAGTCTTGGCATTTTCAAAAAATTCAGCGGCTTCCAGATTCGATTTGGATGAAAATATCTGAACTGAAAAAACTTGCTCGGCGCTATTGCTATTCGATAAGAATTCGGGCATTTTTATTTCGTCATTGATCTTCAATGAATCATTGGCTCGAGGTACGTCGGAAGTAATTATATTGTTGTCCCCTTCGAACGCCATGGGGTCGAATCGCGCTTCATTGGCGGTTCGGCTGTCGATATTTCCTCCGGAGTTATTTTTGACCACGGTTTTGGTGCAGGTAAATGCTATAATTATTATAGAGACGCCCGCCAGAGATTTACTAAAGATATTTTTCATATTTATCATTGCCGGATATTTTGGCCAGCAATTCCTTTATTTCTCCGACCTTGGTTTTGTGGGCAACCATCACGATTTCACCTGTTCTCACAATCACTAAGTCGGAAACTCCCAATCCCACGATCACTCCCTCGGCATTATTGACCACGATATTCTCGTAGCTGCCTTCGAGGAGAGTGTCGCCCAAAATTACATTATTATGATTATCACCGTCATGAATTCTCTCTATCGCCAGCCACGATCCAACATCATCCCATTTAATCTCTCCCCTCGTCGTCAGGACATTAGGGGATTTTTCCAATACGGCGAAATCGATAGAAATGTTCGCGCAATCTTTATATAACCGCGTTCTGGCGGCATCTTCATCAGCTTTGCCTATTTTATCTTTATAGACATTGATACAGCCATATATATCGGGGACGAATTTTTCTATGGCCTCCAAAATCGCGTCGGCCCGCCAGACGAACATTCCGGAATTCCACAGATGCTGTCTGCCAAGATAATATTCCTGAGCACGTGTCGGACTTGGCTTTTCCTTGAATTGCTTAACATGAAAGAAACTGATCCCGGCATGCTGAGAAAATTGTTCGCCGAGTTCGATATAACCATATGCCGTCTCGGCGCGCGTGGGGACAACGCCGATTGTCACAAGTTGATTACTCTTCAGAGCAATTTCAGCGCCCGATTTCAAAAGAGATATCAATTTTTCTTTGGGAGTAATAGCGTGATCCGATGACAATATTACCATGACTCCATCTGGATCCATCTTTTTAATATGAATCGCAGCCAGGCCAATAGCAAGACAGGTATTTCGCCCCTCTGGTTCGAGCAAGAGATTCTTCTCGTTTAATATCGGCGCCGCCTGAAGAATTTTGTCTTTAAGATACTGTCCCGTCACTACCAGAATTCTTTCGTGTGGAATAAATCCATCCAGCCGGTCGATAGTCTCTTCCAGCATGGTCTTATCGGATGTCAGCTTAAGCAGCTGTTTGGGGTTTTCATACCGAGACATCGGCCAAAATCGTTCTCCACGGCCGCCTGCCAGAATTACACCATATATCATTGAGGCCCCTTTTCTAATTTATGATTTACCAATTCCGCTGAACCGGTAAAGAGATATCGTTTTATTTTCCGAGTCGAGGTTTTTTCGAATTCTTCCTGCCTGATCTTGACATATTTAACTTTTTTAAATTCAGCCAATCCCGAGCTGAGCCGGGCAACTTCGCTTTTTATGATTTTTTCGATCTGCTCCGTATCGAATTTGGTATCGCTTTCAACTGATAAGGCATCGAAATATTCATAATTGGGAACGACAACAGCTTCGATGTCTTCCCCTCTTGTACCCTCAAGCTTCCGCCCCAATACCAACGATTCCAGAATATAGGGCGATTTATTCAATTCAGATTCGATCTCTTCCGGATAAACATTTTTACCGGCCGGGGTGACAATCACATTTTTCAATCTGCCCGCGATATAATAATATCCTTCCTCATCGACCCATCCCGAATCGCCGGTATAAAGCCAGCCATCTTTAATAATTTTATCCGTTTCCGATTGTTTATTGTAGTAGCCTTTCATAACCATTCTGCCTTTTGCGACAATCTGTCCGATTCCTCGGCTGTCGGCATCTACAATCTTGAGTTCCGCGCCATAAATTGGCAATCCGATAGAAGCATCCTTTCTTCTATCGATCGGATTAAGAGTTAGGACAGGCGATGATTCTGTTAATCCATAGCCTTGTATAAACTTAAATCCCAATAAATTGAATGCCCTGGATACTTCAGGCGGCATCGGGGCACCGCCGGCAATCAAGAGCCTGAGACTGGATAGACCAGCCTTTTCGCGAAGCCCTTTGAAAATGGATTTGCCTGCCTCAACACCCAGTAAGCTATTTACAGCCTTACTTACTTCAAGGCTGGCTGAGAATATCAAGCGAGTCAAAGCCGGCTTCTTGGAAATTGCTTTCATAATGCCCGAATACATCTTTTCGAAAAGGAGCGGCACTCCCAACAATATCGAGGCTTTGTGGTTTTTGATATCCTCAAGAATTAATTTTGACGCCAGCCCCCGAGCGTATGTAATTGAAGAACCGCCAGCCATTGGAATCATAAAACCGCAAGTACATTCGAACGTATGATGAATTGGCAGTACTGAGAGAAAATTATCGGCCGCAAAGATATCGAAACTCTTTAGCGCACCTTCTATATCGCTTACAATATTCTCATGGGTGAGCATAACCCCCTTGGCCTGGCCTGTGGTGCCCGATGTGAAAATAATTGCAGCCAAATCAGATTGCTTTGGCAAGGACAAATCGCTATTATTTGCCTTTCCCCGCTCTTCCAAATCTCTTAATGCCAACACCTTGCCAGATTTTTCGATTTTGTCCATGCAGACTATATATTTTAGTCCGTCCAATTCATCGGAGTTGGAATCAAATTCGTGAATGAAATTTTTAGAAACAAACAAAACACTGGCGCCGGATTCTCTTATAATATGCTTCCATGATGTAATTTTCAGAAGAGCGTCTTGAGGGACATTTATTCCGCCGGCCATTAATGTTCCGAAGTAAGCCGCACCCCATTCAGGGCGATTTTCGGAAAGCAGGGCGCATTTGTCCCCTTTCCGAAAACCCAATGCCAATAATCCCCGCGCGATATTTCTGGCTTTTTCGTAGAAATCGGAATAGCTGATTTCGCACCATTTTTCATCGACAAAATACCGCATGAATACCTTGGTATCATGAATATCTCGACTTTGCTTCAGGACATCAACTAGGCTCTTATTCTCAAAATGAATGTCAGCCATATTCCTCCCATTAATAAACGGCTAATGAATATATGATTAAGGAGTAGATAAGGCAAGATTGAATATGATTGGGATTTGTTCGAAATCTACATTATTTTGTTAGAGACGCTCTACGGCGCGAATGGATAATTATGGTCTTTAGAAACATGCGGTCGCATGTCTCTACGGGGTTGCGATGCCGGGGCTGGAAAAACCCCATTTTAGGACATTAAAAAAAGGGAGCCGATGAGAGCTCCCTAAATTCATCTAACATAAGCGCTACGGCGCATGGGTGCCATTTGCCCAATTATAGCCGCCGTCAAACATTGTGGAATCATGGCCGGTCTGCGGCCAGCCCAGAAGCTCATACATATCACTGCCATCGGCATTGCTTACCCAAACTGTGGTCCGTCCGTAGTCCGGCTCTATCATGGGGGCGGGGGTATGACCCATAAATGTGTATTTCTGAAAGACAATTTTGGAGCCATCAGGCGACCAATCGGCCATGCCAGCATCCAAAGACAAAATCCTCCCCAAATCGCCATTAATAGTATAAATGCGAAGATCGTTGTAGTCATGGTTGTCCACTTCGTCAACATAGTTCACGGCAATATTGGATTCATCTGGCGACCAAGCGGCATATTCAAAT
Organism: uncultured candidate division Zixibacteria bacterium; assembly: GCA_963817915.1. Lineage (GTDB taxonomy): Bacteria > Zixibacteria > MSB-5A5 > UBA10806 > UBA10806 > CAWFQL01. Next base: position 124,053 of record CAWFQL010000011.1, on the reverse strand, counting down.
CCTTGTTGAGATCGCTGCCCCATCGTCACGGTATCAATTATATTGCCGAGAGTATCGACCACCAAAATCCCCGAAATATTTGTCGTGGTTTCCGTAGGAATCAAAATGTGGCCCCCCAAGCGAGACCATTCGCCAACACCTGCTCCGCGCCAGCCTCCATTAGAACCGTCCCATGGAAATAAATGCCTTAGCTCGTTTCCTGAAGTATCGATAATCATACCATCGCCATTTCCCAAAAGCAGTCTTGTTCCATCGGGCGACCAATCGAATCCCGCAATGACTTCTAATGGCGGAGTTATATGTCTTACCATTCCACTTTCAGGATAATAGAAAATTATGCCCCCCCAAATAAATGCCAATATAGACCCATCCGGACTCCACCTCGGAAATTCGCCGGGGCAAATAACAAGGCCGAAATGCTGAGTCGTCATATCGTATACCCATATAGAGGCGCTTCCCCAGCGCATATATTCATCCCAAGTCCTTGGGGGTCTTGTATAGGCTATATATCTCCCATCAGGCGACCAATCAGCCCAACCCTCGACTAACCAAACTCGTTCAGCCGGAGGCTGTGGGGGAGTCGGCTTTGTCGATTTTGAGCAACTCATAATTAGGGGGAATAATGCCATTACCAAAAGCATGAACTTCCGGGTCATTTTTTACCTCAGCATCGTAAGTTTTTTCAGGCAAATCCAACTCCGATTGCGAATGATTAGATTATATTAAAATTTTATTTGATGTCAATAAATTTGCTTTTTTGAAGGTCAGATTCGCCGTTTGCAGATCTATCAAGAAATTAACAAAAAAGGCTCCGGTTTTATCAAACCGAAGCCCTAAGTAGTCTTGAATTTATTTGTTATTGCTGATTGTATGCCTGAACAGGACGATCGACAATTGTCGGAGTCACGAATATGACCAGGTCTCTTGTAGTCACCTGCTTTTTGTCATACCCAAAAAGGAATCCAATTATTGGTATATCCTTCAAGAATGGAAGTCCGACCTTAAGTGTATTTACTTCTTGATTGGTCAGGCCGCCGATTACTGCAGTTTCGCCATTTTCGACCACAACATTGGTCTCGGCGTTTTGGGTATTGATAATCACGCCATTAGGATCGAATTGATATGAGCTTCTCTCCGGTTGAAGGTGAAGCAATATTCTATTTTCCGACGTAATATGCGGCATGACTCTGAGCTTGGTACCGACATCGTAAAAAGTAATGATCGTATTGCCGGACGGATCGAATTGCTTGATCGGTATCTTCTGACCCATCTGAATATAGGCTTCGACATTGTCCAAAGTGGTAACTTCTGGATGGGCAATGATTTTGCCTTTGTTTGATGATTCTATAGTCGAAAGTATGGCGCCTACACTCTTGTCGCCCACCATGCGGGAGAAAGCAAACTGACCGAGCTTTTCGCCAGCCATTTGTTTATTGCCAAAAATATGGCCTTCTTCCGTCGAAAAATTCTGTCTATCAGGATTTGTCGGGAAGAGAGGATCGCCAAGAAATTCCGCTCCGCTGACCGGTGTTTCATTGGTAAAATTCCTATTTACCACTCTCCAGTCGACACCGATTTCCCTCAAGAATCCGCTTTCAACTTCCAATAGCTGGGCTGATATTTTGACCTGTCGAGTTTCCTTATCCAGAACTCCAATCAGTTCATCCACCCTTGAAAGATTATCCGGTAAGTCCCTTATAATCAACGAATTGGTTCGCTTGTCGACATCAACTGTCCCGCGAGTGGAAAGTAAACCTTTGACAGCAGACTTAATTTCATCGGCAACATTGTATTTTACCGAGACTATATGAGTTGTCAAGGGCTTCAATGTTTCCTGCTCTTGAGCATGTTTTTCTTCAGCAGATTTTTCCATGAAATAATCTTGAGCCTTGACTACCCTGATATAATTTTCAGATTCGACACCTACGAGATTATATGTCTGCAAGATAATATCAAGAGCTTCTTTCCAGGTGACATTGGAAAGCCTGACCGACACTGTCCCCTCAATATTGGGTGACGCGACGATATTAACACCGCCGTATGATGAAAGATACATCAACACGGATTTAATATCAGCGTTGGTCAGTGAAAGCGTCTTAATTACGCGAGGGGATGAAATACGCGCGCCGGATTCTTCACCCTCCTGGCTCATCAATACGCCAAAATTAAATAATAGCAGACAGCCGATCACCAGGACCGCCGCCAAATAGATTTTTATTCTGCGCATATCATCCTCTCCTTTACTTTATTTCCGGAATCTGTAATTCCAAAGCCACCGTGCGGGTCCAACCGTATTCGGTTACCTGGAAGATGGCCTTGCTTTCCGTTACCGTAACTACATATCCGTTCCGAACTTTATCATTGGCTCTAAGAATATATCCATTACCTTCGGCGTCCTCTAATAAAGCCATATTACCAGCGACGTCTTCCATAATGCCGACCAGCTTTAGATTTTCGATTACCGGCAATCCTTCTCCGGGCTGTCTTCCCCCCGATTTAATCAACGGCAGGAATGGGTCGCGAACATCGCCCACTTCATAGGCGACTATTTTGCGAACAGGAGTAGTATCGAGCTTGACACCAGCAGTGGCGGGCGGCTCGGCTTCTTCAGCCAGCTTTTCCGGTTCCTGTACTTTGGGAGTGGTTTCCGCCTGTGCCACAACTTTTTCTTCAGTCTTTGGCGCAGGGGTTTCTACTAGCTGTCGCCGGCTTCTTTTCCGCTGCCTGTACGGGCGGCTTGGCCGGGACAGACTCGGTCTTAGCTGGAGGATTGCTCGCTACGACCGGCGGAGGCTTTACTGGGACTGTTTCCGGAGCCTTTGTAACTGCAACCGGCTTTTCAGCAGGCTTGGATGATACCATCTGTGAACCGCCTTGAGCATTCCAAGAGGCAAATTCTAATTCATCCTTAACCGCGGGAATTTTAACTATAATATCGTTGCCCTGCTTATAGCATCGAAAATCAATGGGCCTGCCGACATCCAGCACAACTCTTGATACCGAATCCGGCACCACCTGATATTGACTGGTCCTGATTCTATTGATTGACTTACAGGGTAACTGTAAGAAATTCTTTTCGGGTAAATTATTGACAACGCCTTTTAGATCTATGACAATCCTTTCGGGCTTCTGCTCGGTGAGCATCGACTTGAATTCAACCGGGCTCGTGCAGGTTATCGAGACTACAATCGAGTCGCCAACCTTCGAAATGCCGATATTATTAAGATCGATTTTGATCGCATTCGCGCTCGAACCAACAAATAATATCAAGATTGCCAGAATCAAATAAAATCTATTTTGAGCTATGTTTTTCATTCTGCCACACCCTGTTTGACGTTGTAAGTTAGCAGCTTGAATGTCGCAGTAACGATTTTGTCATCGTCTTTTTTGGTATCACTGGGCGCGGCGAGAGTAGCGGCCGCGGACTTTAGCTGAAGATCGGAAATATTTACAATGAATGGGAAATTAGCTACCTTGGCAAAAAAGCTTCCAAGTGCATGAAAAGTCGATTGAACCTCGACAGAATAACTATTGGTAAGATAAAATTCCCCCGATTGAGTGCCTAGCGGCGTGATGTCCTGAATAATCGAGCCCGTCAATTGAGCTGCGGCGTGAAGCTGGGTCAGGAAAGATTCATCTTCTTTTCTTTCGGGCAAAAGAAGCTGGACTTTCTCGTATTTCATCTGAAGGTCTTCAAGTTCTTTTTGAAGATCATTCAGGGTTGCCGCTTTTTGCCTTACCTGGTGGACATTGTTCAGCATCTTGCCGCGTTCAACTTCTTTTTTGTCTATCTTATCATTATAGACGGCAAAGACCTGGGAATACCAGAGGTATACAACCGCCAGGAATACAATTACGATTACTGCTATTATTTGATTTTTGGGGTCTTTTAAATTCATGAATCCCCTCCCCCATGAATTCTAATTGAGTCCGATCGTTCTTCCATGAACGAATCAGAATTGATTACTTTGACTATTTACCGCCTGCGAAGTCTCGGAATCAGTCGATCTGATAATATCCGAAACCAAATTGCAGGTTAATTTGAATGCATACGCTTTTGCTTTATCAGTCTCCTGAAGCTTGACCGATGAAATTTCGATATCCTTAAAAATATCAGATTTCTTTAGCCTAATCATGAAAGTCGCCAGGGCATTAAGGGAGAATGAGTACCCCTCAAGACTCGATTTATTAACCTGCGGCGGCGGCGCTGCCGCGGCCTGTTGACCGGGCGGTGGAGGAGCGGCCTGAGGAATCGATGGCGCCTGCTGTAAAGATGTCAGCCATACATATTCCGGTACTCTCTTGGCCAGGTCTTCCATCAATGTGACCCAGTATTCGCGATTGCGATCCAGAAGCTCAATTGCCGACATCCTGGCAAGTATCTGGTTTTTCTTCGTGGTGATTTCATCAATTTTTGCTATTTCCGTAGCCAGAGAATCGCTCTCGGCCTTCAATTGCTGATATTCACGGTCTTTTTTCGCCAATTGGCCCGCCTGGTAGATATAACTGTAGGCCGCCAGCAATACTATTAAGAATGAACACCCCGCGATGATATAGACCATTGTCCTATCCAGCCTGATGCTGAATTTGCGCTTTTGGAGCTCCTTTGGCAGTAGATTAATTTCAATCATAATTAAATCCTCCGGGCCGCCAAACCGATGGGTACCGCCAAGAGCGGAGCCACCTTTTCAGGTTGATATTCCATAAATAGGTCGGGATCATACTCGATATTTCTGAGCGGATTAAATATCTCAACTGGAATCTGCAGTTTGCTCTGTAAAAGTTCAGGCAAATAAGGAACCAACGCTCCTCCGCCTGAGAGAACCACCCAATCCAGTTGCTTGACCCCTGATGAACTCTTAAAATAAGAAATAGCGACTTCAAGACCGGCGATTAATTCTTCCGCTGAAGTGAAAACCGCCGCTTTGAACATATCGTTATCTATAGAGCTATCTAATTCGCCTTTCAATGCCTTTGACGCCATTTCCTGATTGAGCCTAAATTCTTTGCCGATGGCATCGAAAATCAGCCTTATTCCATTGGATACATCTCTTGTGGAATGATAAAGACCTTCCTTTATGAATGTAATGCTGGTAATATCAAATCCGACGTCTATCAAGGCAGTCACCCTGCTTGGATCGATTTCGTAATTCATTTCATAAGCATTTAGGATGGCAAAAGCATCGGTATCGACAACTACGGGCCTCAAGCCGGCATCGAGAATAAGGTCGAGGTAATTTTTGAGGAATTCATTTCGTGCCGCGACGAGAAGCACTTCCATCTTGTTTGTTTCATCGTCGACCTTGATTACATGGTAGTCCAGGGTAACATCTTCGACATCAAATGGACTCCTTTGCTCGGCTTCGAACAGTATCGCCTGCTCGGCCTCCGAGCCAGTTTTCTTGTCCATTATGATTTTGTCGGTGATAACGCCATGCCCCGAGATTGAAATTACGACGTCCTTAATCTTAGGATCAGTCTGATCGATCAGATTTTGGATGTCGAAAATTACGGCATCGCGATCCTTTATTTCTTCCGCGGCAATGGCGTCGATAGGCAATTCCTTAATCGCAAGGGCCTTTAGAACGTAACCGCCGGGCTTTCTCTGGAGCTTCACAAGCTTAATAGTGCTTGCTCCGATGTCCAGCCCTACGGCCAATTTAGATTTTTTGCCAAAAGCCATAATGATCTCTCTTATTTAGACAATTTAAAGTTTGCAAAATCATGCGCTCATATTGTATCCGCTTCAAACTCTCGTGTCAAGCATTATTGATGCTTACAGGTTAAATATCGTCTTAATAATAAAAAAGTTAACATGGGTTATGAAAAAAAATAATGGCTGATTATTTGTCGGGGAAAACTGCAGACTATTGCATTCTTGCCTTGCCAGTGGAGGCAAGGACACTTATCGAGTAAGGCGAGTTGCCAGAACAGTCATTAACCCCTATGCTGCCGGTGCCAGATGCCCCGCCATTTGAGAAAAATATGATGCAATTATTGGCGAATGACGACCCTGTAATACTGACATCGTTGGCCATTCTCAATGTATCCGACACTAATGAATCACCTGATTCATAGGTCAGCAAGGAGGGATTTTGAATATCTTTAAATATCCAGTACTTATTATTGGCAACATCAAAATAGATTCCATATTGGCTATTTTCAGATACAGCCTTCGAACGGGCAAGCCTTATTGACGACAAGACGATTCTGGCATCTGATCTGGCCTTCATCTTTGGGATAGAATTGAATAATGTCGGCCCGGCCATGGCGGCAAATATGCCTATAACTACCACTACAATCATCATTTCCAGTAAAGTAAAGCCGGTTTGACCATTTGAGGATTTTATTTTTAATTGGATTTTCATATTTTGTGCTTTCTGCGATTTAGTAGATATATCGGCAATACCTACCCATTATATTAAAAATTCTTTAGTTTATTCTCCCTGGCAAATCCTTCATCTTTATTAAGGCTGAAAAACTCTTGGATAACGGCATGGAACCACCAGAAGGCGAATTTTCGATTTCCCTGGTTGATACCATTACCTGGATATCCTCCGGCCCCGAATTCGATATTTTGAATGACGAAATGTTTTTTGCGATTACTCTGGATGAACCGGCAACATTCTTTATCAGCTGGCCCTGATCATTTAAGAAATATTGGAAACAGGCATTATTATGATAGATGATTAATGTATCTGATTTATCGCCCTGACGCATTGCATACGGGTCCACCTTCATGCTCAGGTCGAATCCAGCCAGTCCAAATTGATCCTTTATGTCATCAAGCGCAGATACGATTTCCTGATACTTTCCGGAGCCATCGATGGGGTTGAATAATGACACCTGCTGACGAACTCGCGCGCTCCAAAATGATGTAGCGACCACGGATATCAAAATTACGGCGATCATAATCTCGACCAACGCCCATCCATTTTGATTACTTCTGCGATTCATGTATCCTCCGGCTATTGACATGCTTACAAATGATGCAAAGCTGATGCCGTATGGGATATAAACCTAAAACGCTAAATAGTAATGACTTGGCAGACCCCTGAAGGCGGGATTTGACGATATATATGGGACAGGAACAATATTGTGTGGTCTTAAAGCAATAAAGCAAAAACCGGACAATTAATGATAATTATCCGGTTTTCATTATAAAAACTACCTCTAATAGCTATTTCAGCAGAGTCATTTTTTCCTGTCTGACTCCGAAATCGGTGGTCAGGCGATAGAAATATATCCCCGATGATACCTGCTGATCGCTCTCGTCTTTTCCATCCCAAACGAAATTATAGGAGCCGGCTTCCAATGATTTATCGGCCAGCGCTTTTATTCTCCTGCCAAGCAGATCAAATACTTCCAGCCGCACATTGGATTTTGACGGCAATGAAAATGAGATATTAGTTTGCGGGTTAAATGGGTTGGGGTAATTTTGAGCCAGTTGGAATTTTTCAGGAATCGGGGTCTCTGAATCATCAATTGCAGTCTCTGACCCCACAATCCAGCCTATATCATCGAGAAAGATGCCAACCCAGTTATCGGAGGCATCGGAAATAAAGCGAAATCTAATTCTATAATCATGAGCATTAGGACTGAGAATCGAAGCAATATCATATGTACCGGAAGAATATTGAGCGCTGATTCCGCTGATTCCCGCTATCCTCGTCCAGGTAGCGCCACCGTTGTTTGATGCTTCAACGTAGCAGGTGTCGCCTGCTCTTATAAGATTCTTATGGAATAACGATATTTGGGCGCGAGTATAGGGCGACAGATCATAACCAAAATTCATTGAAATAGAAATGTCTGCATTATCTGGATAACGAGGATTGCTGAACCAGATGGCGTTTTGAGACCCATTGTAACCGGGGCTGTACAAAGCCCACTCGGGGCCTGAATTCCATCGATCAATACCGAATCTCTCGAAATTCTCAAATGTTTCCGACGTAACCATAACAAGCTGAAAGTCCCCCGTCGCGGGCAATCTTCCCGTATTGGGCGAATTAGCGCCATCCAGGGCCGTATAGTAATAATGAACAATATCACCTGTAACCAACTGACGATTCAGGTTCAGACTTTCGAGCACGAACCTGTTTTCAAAATGGGCGGGAAGAAGCGAGGCTTGATTTTCATTTTCGGAATTAATTCTATAATGAAGGCGCACGCCGTTGGGATCAATGCCATTGATATCGTATGCGGAAATTACAAAGGGACCATACGGTCCGAAAAGATTGACCGTATTAGGCGGACCTTCAACTGCTGCCAATGTCGGCGGAATTCTATCCGGCCCTATATAAAAGGTATAATGGCTGTCAGGAGCGTTAGCGGGCGATATGCCTCTAAAACCGCCCTGATCAACAGCAAGTAGGTAGTAATCTACATTTGTTCCGGAGTGTTGAGGCGGAATTGCGGCAACCCAGAATGTATCTTCGCGAGTCATAGTTAAAGGCATATATCCGGTACCCATATTATAATAGACAAAAACCGAATCCGGTCGGAGGGCAAATACGGAATTTATATGTGCTCTAACGATATGCGATGATAAAGTATCTTCCGAATCGAAAAGCGAATCGGCTGTAATAGTGATATGGGTCCCTGGCCCGATTCCGTGGCGATCTCCGAAAGTGCTGAAAATCACGGCAGCGTTTGGAGTCCCATTGGAAAGATCTCCATCATTATCATCCAGCGCTACGAATGCCCAGAAATAATCCTCAAAATTTTGAGCTTGAGCATAACGGGCGAAATGCCAGAGGGAATCGACATACCCCATATTATGGGGCGAAAGGATCTGTCTTGTATGCCATAGAGCCCCGCCAATAATCAAACCATCATTATGTGATTCACCGCTCCAATCTTCAGGGAAGTGGTTATTATTATCCAATTCCCTAAGAAAAGTATTGGGCCCTGTGAAGCCAAGACCGACTCGGCTCTGATTTGTTATCGTGCATGCGGTATAATCGGAAAAACCTTCGTGCATGGCGCCGTCGGGACCGGCTGGCCTTGTTTGCAGGTCAGTGATTCCATGACCGTACTCATGGTAGACTACATCGGCGATCTGGGCGATATTAGGACAGCCGCCGCCTTCCTGATAGAAATTAATCGTCTGTTCCCAACCAGACCAAAATGCGTTGCAAGTTCCAGCAACATTGACATTGCAAACCATTGGGAAATCCATGACGCCCAAAGCCGGATCAAGAGTGGTAATATATTTATGTACCGTTACGGCAGCATAAAAGGCATCACGTTCGGGTGGTGTTGAGTTATTATCGTCCCAATAGATATCGAAGGTAGTCGGCGGAGTTAGCATCTCTTGTATATACGATTCTGAACCGGCGGCGTTAAGTATTTGAATAAATGGCCCATTGAAAAAGACATTGACGCCGATAGGATCGGAGCCGGGCAGTTCGATATTATAGTTTCCGTTAATATCGGTAGCTATTGGATCGTAACCATCGAAATATAGATCCTGATCAAAAAACGGACGATCCACCCAATTATCGTATGGCGTGAATGGCTGGATTGAGCCGGTGCTATTGCCGGAAATCGCGTCATAATAAATAGTATTCCTGCGCTGCAAAATCTGGCCGCTTTGAGCATCTACAAAGACTTCCCAATCAGCCCGAGGGTCAATTGTCCCGACAAATATCTTCAACGTCGGGTGGTATTCGACACGACCCTCAAAATATAGCGGAAATAGATATTTGCCGGTCATTTGAGAACTCGTAATTTGGCCTTCAAGTCCCGCCTGCGCCCGCGCAATCGCCGATTGGCTATCCATTCCAAACAGCAATATTTTCCGACGGCCCTTTGGTAAAGTTTCCAAAAACGAAATTAATTTTGCCGTCAGGATTTATCGAAAGCCCGATGCCATTGTCGTTGACAGGAATTCCATTGCAGACTTTCAAGAATCTGACAAACCAAGTCTTGCCCATCGCAAAATGCTTGGAGACTAATTCAAGTTGGCAGTTATCTGGAGTGAGATTCATGGCAGTAAGGATATTCCTGGAGGCTTGCTCGACATTTTCGTTATCGACCCTAATTTGAGGATATCGGTTTTTTTGAGGAGCGACAATCATCATCTGCGCGGGAACCAGGGGGTTAAATGAGGCATATAGCGCGTTATAATCATTGGCTATCTTCTGAGCACGTAAATCCGCGGAGGAATTGACATATATTGGAGAAAAATCATTATACCCGGATTTTTCAATTGTCCCGAGTGTCGGATAATTTTCGTCCATCGCAAATCCGATCGCGGCAATTGAGAGGAAAAAAATTACAGCAATAATCCTCATAAAATCGACTCCTTATTTAAGTAAAATCATTTTATTCGAAATTCGTCGTTGCTCGGCATCTATGGAATATAAGTATATTCCAGAGCCAATGCAATTACCCATTTCATCGTTACCGTCCCATTCGACAGAACCGGCGTTGATAGCATTGCATTTCAATCGCCTCACAAAACGTCCGAGCATATCATAAATATTAACCGTAGGGGACTGAAGGTTGCCCGGATCACTAAAATAAATTGTGGTCTTATCATTGAATGGATTCGGATAATTGACAAGAATTGCGGTAGATCTGGATGAAATCGGCTGATTATCGTAATCATCAATATATTCGGTTGTGCCAAATTGATATCCGGTAAATATAATCGACGCGATTCTGTTTTGTTCGGCCCCAATTCCCGCAACATCCGGCGGATTATTGCGCCAGCCATCTATGAGGCGCGTGGATTCATTAATCCCCCATCGTTCGAGGGGCAATGTGTAAGAATAGACTCCCCTGCCTTGATCATCAAATAGATACTGGCTATTCAGAAATAGGCGGGCGTCATTATTTGAGTATAAAATATCGCGTCGGGGCAAAATTGAAAAGTTGATTAATGCCCCATCCCTAAATGACAGGCATTCAGGCACGGATCCAGATGCGACCCATAATGGAAAAGCGACAGATAATATTGGCGGCCCCAAGATCGCAAAAATGGTTGTCATCGATGGGTTCTCATCGGGCAGAACGCCCCTGATCACGACTGCTGATGAGGTTGAGCGGTTGGAAATTGTGCCGGCTATATCATAGATATATCCTGGTGGCCCTCCTGCCTGGACTCCATGGTACGGCAATGGATAAGGATTGTCGAAATTATTATTTAAGTCGCGGGCCATTCTTCCCGCAACAAATTCTACGTCGATACCTGGAGGATTTGGCCTCTCACGACATAGCCTGACCGCATTGTCATATCGATTCTGCCCGGAATGCGTAGAGCCGCCCGAGAGAGAAAAATTGGATCTTACGATGATGCCTGGAACAGGATTGGATTCGTCAAAGGAATTGAATCTAATATATTGCCGATCAGAGCATTCGTATAGGGCGCATGCTCCGCTTGAATCCAGCACTCCGAAATTCCAGCAAAAATGTCTGCCTATGTTGTTCGTAGAATCAAGAAGCATCTCAAAATCCGACAATGAGGCGCAAGTTTCCAGTGCGAGGCGCATTAATGTACCGTCATCGATCGGCCCCGGATTGGAGTTATCCAAATTATATGAATCGGAATTCATTATCGCAAAACCGGCGGCATTGGCTCCCATATACACCCGTGTCGTGTCGCTGCGATAAACATTGCCGATAAAAGGAATCGTGGATATTCCATTTCTAATGTATGAAGAATAATAGATGAATCTTTGATCATGATCATAGACATCCCGATTTTTCCAAATAATCGGTCTGCCATCACTTGTCGATGTTCCTCCGAAAACCGCTATTGTGCATTCTCCATCTTCGCCAAGTCTTTTCTCCGATCGAGCGATATTGAATGCTGATACAAATAGCGCCACGAAAAAGGCAATCCCCAAAATGAGGCAATTGCGGCTATCACAATTATTCAATTTGAACATCAATCTAATTAAATTTTCGCGATACTGCTTACTTAAGCAATACCGATTTGATGGACTTGGAGCTAATATTATTGGAAGCGACAATAAGATATACTCCAGAACTCAACGAATTGCCGTTATCGTCTTTCCCATCCCATGCTATATTCTGATCCGTACTCGTATTGAGGCCAAAGCGTCTTACTTTTTCGCCGAGGATATTGTAGATTGAAATATTCACGGGGTTATCCCCCTCATAATTGGCGACCGAGATGTTCGTATTTTGATTAAATGGATTCGGATAGCAGCTCAAAGCTATCTTTGCCATCGGCTCTTCGACGATCCTCTGGAAATCGAGAGGTATATCGCAATAGCTATTATAAATAGTACCTGCCATTTGATGTTGGACAAATGCGAATTCTTCGGTAGACGGAACCTGCTGCCGCCAGTCGGATAAATATTCATCAACCTGATCCAAAATCGCGGATTCTAATGGTAAAATATAAGAATACATACCTATGCCATCTTTGCCTACCAAGTAACGACTATCCAGGTAAGTATTGTCATTGGATATCGAATATAATCTGCTCATATGGCGTTGGACCTGATTATACATCGGGACTTCGTTCCCGGCATTTATAAATGACGGTGCAGACCCTGATTTTACCCACATCGGATATGCAACTGAGATCACCGGAGGCCCGATAACTCCATATATTGTCGCCAGCGCAGGGTCTTCACCAGGTAATACGCCTCTCATCACCGCTACCGAACGGGTAATAGTGCGATTGATAGTGATATCGCGAGCCAGTATAAATCCGGCAGGCTTACCATTTTGCGAGCCGTTATACGGCAATGGGTATGGATTTTCGAGCGGATTTGAAAGATCGCGGGATAATGTTTGCAGAATATACTTCGCATCGATCAAGCTGCTTTGTAAATACTCATTGACCAGATGTGTCGCCCTTTTGAAACGAGGCTCACCATCGTGATTGCTGCCGCCGGTTAGGCTAAATGTTGCCCTTACGACATACCCGGGGCATCCATTGGCCGTATCATTGGCATCGAATTTGGCGAAGCTCCTGTTGGCCACTTCATACATGGCGACATTCCCGGAAGCGTCGAACGCACCGACATTCCAGCAGTCTCTCCTGCCTTCGATTCCTGTTTCAGTCAATAGGGACTCAAATTGGCTAAGAGAGCCGCATCTTTCAAGGGCGATTCGAATTAAATCGCCATCGGTATATCCCCTGCTGACAGAGTCGCCAAGATTATATGAATTGGAATTCATAATCGCGAATCCGGCTTCATTAAGTCCCATGTAAACTTTGGTGGTATCGGATGAAAAAACATTGCCCAAATAGCCATAGGTTGTCCCCTGGCTGTCGGGACTTCTGCGATAAAAGCAGAATTTTTGAACCGCATTGGTTACATCCCGATTTTTCCACAACAGCGGTCTGCCGTCGCTTGTAACCCGACCGGAGAAAACACCGATAGTGCATTCATTGATATCTTTGGGAATAGAAATAAAATAGTTATCAGTAAATAATAGCAGGAAGAGCGGAAGGATTTTCAATACAAACATCTTCATTTTTCGCCCGATTAAACTTAACATAAAATCTCTATAAGTCAAGGTATTATTTGCAATTATGGCGTTGAAGATACGATTTAATTCACCATTTAGCATAGTTAGATTAATAGCAATATTAATACCAATTTAGCCGGTCTAAAATGAAGGAATATGATAAATTCGCTTTTATCCTCAATAGCTTAACCCCAGCTAATTGACATACTTAGGTAAAGGGTTTGAGAATTCTTCCGATAAAAATAATGACTTTTGTCCGTAAACCAGACCGGAGGATAGATTATATGAAATGCAATAATTGCGGTGCCGAAAATCATTTTGCCGGAGCCATGTTTTGTAAAAATTGCCAGCAGCCCTTGAAACTGGAAACAGAAACGCCGGCAAATGAAAAACGTAATGAAAATATTCCGGGGACTTCCCCGCAATTAGATAAAAATATCCCCAAGCTATCCACTTCTGTCGAGGACAGTGATGAACTCGAAATCGGAGTATCTGATCCAATGGATTATGTGATGGGCAGGAAAAACGATGAGACGTCCAAGCCCGAACACGAGACTGGGGAGAAAATCGAACCAGAGCCGATTGAGAACGAATTGACATTGTATCGCGATGAAAATATCAAAATGACAATCACGGAAGGCGTATCCGGATCGAAAATAGCATTAGAGGATTTTGATTCAAGCCAGACCTCGATAATATCCGAACCATCCACGCCAGCAAAAAGCAATTTCGATGAGACCGCTCGGCAGACTACGATGCCGGCCTCACCCATTGAAAGCGATATCCCGTCATCCCAGATAAATTCATCTGACCAGCGAAATACCGAAACCCAAATATTGGAAACGCCTCAAAAAACATCCGCAATATTGGGACAAAATGAGACAAAAAAGGAAATCAGGGAAGCTACTCAGCAATCGTCATTCAATTCAACATTAAGGCAGTCAAAAGGAGTGATCTATCTGGAAGGTAATAGTCTGATTCTAGCAGGGGGCCTTAAGATTTCATTGGGCGATGAAATATTGATTAACAACAAATCATTTGAAGTGAAAGCCAGACCAAAGACCAAAACCGGACTCTATTTCGGCATTGGCGGAGGGGTATTATTCATTATAGCGTTAATATTGCTTTTTTCCGCGGGTGGGACAAGCAGCAACGGTCAATTGGTTGGCACCGTAATGGGAGGTTCTGATAATCATCCTTCCAACGGCCAGATAGTAAAAATACCCGAATTGGGAAAACAGACATTGACCAATCAAGCGGGGTTTTTCGTATTCGATCAAGTGCCGCCGGGGCTATATACTTTACAGGTTGTTAAGGATGGCGCGATCGTTATTCAAGAGAAAATGACGGTACTAAAAGATCAGATCAGCACCCTGGCTCTCAAAGAACGGCCCATTGGATCGAATAACGTGCCCTCAGATGACAGATTATCTACTCTCCCTGAGCAAAGAAAAGCGATCAAAACCGAGACTTCATATGGTTCGCTAAAACTAAATTTAGAGCCGTCATCAGCGGCAGTCTACCTTGATGGCAAGCCGGTTGGAATTGGCTCGAATACATATAAGGTCGAGCCCGGAACATATTCTATGACCGTAAAGAAACAAGGCTATCAGGATGAAACCCGCAATGTGACAATCGAGCAAGACGGCGTGGTTTCGCTAAAAATAAAACTTTCTGAAGCCAGACAGGAATCGTCAAAAACCAAGAGTTATGCTGAAATGGCATTGGAGAATGAATCTACGGGCAATTACAATTTGGCGATCAAATATTATGATTTGGTCCTAAACAAAAATTCCCGCGATATCGGGGCGCTGCTCGGCAAAGCCAGATGCTTCCAGCTATCGGGTTCGCACGATCAGGCAACAGCATTTTACATGCAGGCAGCCAAGATAGCTGCCGACAAAGGAGATTCCGAATCTCAGGTAGAAGCTCTGACCGGAGTCATCAATGCCAACCCAAATACATTTACGGCTTATTACTCGAGAGGGGATATTTATTACGCCCTCGGACAATATGAGCAGGCAATCGCGGATTTTTCCAAAGTTATTGAAATCGATAACAAAAATTTGGGCGCCTATTACAAATTAGGAAACTCATTTTTGAAACAAAAAAATTATCCTGAAGCTATCAAAGCCTTCAAGGCTGCAGAGGAAATAAATTTTGCCGATCCCAAAGCCCAGGTATACCTTGCCAAGGCTTACTACTCGATGGGCGACAAGAAAAACTCCAAGAAATCATATGAGAAATTCAAAGATATCGCCAGCTATTCAACAAGACTCGAATTCAAGAAAGACCCCGAATGGCAGCAGGTTTTAACGGCACTCGGAGTAGATGAATAGAAGCGTATATTTAATTTGAAATTTACGCCGCTTATGCTTTAATAGGCGGCTTTTTTATTCCGGGATATAAATTCAACGGCAGGATGGAATCGCTTTTATAATCAATGATTTATTACTATAATGAAAATATGGATGAAATGAAATCCGAGAATATTGAAAAACCCGGCCGGAGTCTTCCACCCGCCCAAGCATACCTCCTTCTCGGAATTCTCATAGGGTATCCGTTGCTGAGTGCCGCGCTGAACCTTGTCGGATCGACTGATCCCAAAGAGATAGTCTCCAAAATCGAGCAGATCTACCTCCCTGTAATGCTGATCCAGATGATAACCTTATTATTAATCATCCTGGTTCTGAATAAAACAAATTCTCGAATCAGCGAAATAGGGTTTGAAAAAAGCGATGTGAACAAATCCAATTCCATATCCGGACTGATATTTTTCTTAGGCGCGGGCATTTCAATGGCCTTCTTGCGCAATGCGATAATCCATTCCGGCCTGCTTCCCGACAAGGATATTTCGCACATACTCCCCTCGACAATCCCAGAGGGAATCGTCTGGCTTTTAATATCACTTGGGGCCGCTTTCTCGGAGGAGTTTTGCTTTAGAGGGTATGTAATTACGAGGATTCGAATCCTCACAGGTAATGAATGGGTAGGCGCCGTACTTGGGGCGGCGGCATTTAGCACTGGCCATATGTATCAAGGGGCCGCCGGGGTGGCGTTGACATTCGTATACGGGTTGCTCTTTGCGGGTTTATTCATTGTACGCAGGAGTGTTTATCCCGGGATACTCGCCCATTTTTTGCAGGACGCTATTGCGATCGCATATATTTTCATTAGAAAGTAATTATTACCCAGCTAAAAAAAAGGGCGCATCGGATGCGCCCCATAAATTGCTATTGTCTTTGAATTATTCTATCGTAATTGTGCCCGGTATATATCTGCAGACCACCTGCTGCGCCTGGGGGGTCCAGAATAACCAGCTATAATCTCTGCGGTCGTCCTGAATAAAAATCTTGGGTCCGCCCTGGATATCGACTTTTCCAGCATTGATCTTCGAATCCGCTGTAAACCACAAAGTAGCCACCTGACCGTCACCGGGCATAAGCGGCGCAACCTCTTTGGCTGTATCGGCCATATTAATGAAGCAGAAGAAGGCAACTTTCCCGATTGGTTCAATTATCGGGAACGAAAGCGCAAAATACGAGCATCGCGAACCGGCGAATGATACTGAATCACATTTTAGATCCACAGTCTCGGACATATATTTCAATGGCACCTGCATGCCGGCAAGCGTGTCGACATTGTTTACGAATACCTTCACGGGGAACGATGTCCCCTTCTTGGCGGTGACATTTTCAATATAGCAGGTATTCTCTTTCTTCTTAGCTGAATCACTCTGAGCATAGACAATATTAGCCCATAGCATAAAAATAACTGATAATGCGACTAACTTCTTCAATCATCCTCCTTACAAAAATTAACGACAATCGCCGCGTAATGGCGCTGAACCTGTGCCCCTTAAATAATTAACCAAATATGTCACGTCAAGCCCATTTGTATGACAATCGCCGTTAGCATCTCCTCTTAAGATCGGATCTGGGGCGGGCAAATCGCCTCTTAGGTAATTAACCATATAGACAACATCGAGACCGTTAACCTGACCATCGGCATTGGCATCGCCGGGGCTGAAATCCTGGAAGAAAAGCAAGTTTAACGAATAGTAATCCGCGACATACGAAATCTCATTATAGACAAATACTCCAACAGCAATCCCCGGCGTATCGTAGCCCGCGCTTCTCGTCGGATGCTCTTTGTTGACGACATTAACTACGGTATAGCCGGCGTATCTATGCGCGATATGCAGGAAATTGGATGAAAAATAGATATCGGAAATTTGATCTGTGACAGAATATGTTGAAGCCAGAAACGGCGTAGTCGGGTTAAACACGTTGATTATCACAACTCCAATGACGTCATCAGCGAGATATGCGTAATTGCCGTCGGCGACAACTGCCGTTACATTTCCGGACGACGTATAAGTTCCTTCGAGTACGGGCGCTATAGGATCAGTTAGATTATAAATCAGGCATCCACCGCTCAACGTCGCGATAAATAGTTTACTTCCTGAGACAAATACGTCTTCAGGATTGCCGGCAGTCACAAAACTTCCAGCCGCGGCCAGATTCCCCGGATTACCTATATTGACAATTTGAATAGAAGTGTAATCCGCTATATAACAATAGGTTCCGTAAATGGCAATTGATTTGGCAAATCCAGGGGTATCATAATTATCCGTCACTACAGGACTGGCAGGATTGGATACATTAATTGATATCAGGCCATTTTGACGATCCGCGATAAATGCGTAATTACCGACAACCTTGACATCCTCGGCCATTCCGGGCGTATTCGCGGAGCCCAACCAGATGGGAGCCTCGGGGTTTTGAATATTAATAACTTGCAGGCCGGTCGACCAGGTGGCCAAATAGGCGTAATTGCCCGATACTTCGCATTTTTTAACATACGATGTTTCGAAGTTGCCCGATGGTATGGGAATGGAAGGATCATTAACATTATATATTTCCATGCCAGCCTGGCCATCCGCAACAAACGCGTAATTTTGATTGATCCATAAAGATCGTGCGGTACCCGGAGTCAGATACGATCCCAATAGAAATGGACTTCCGGGATTTGTGATGCTTACAACTTCAAGTCCATTGGAATAGTCCGCGAGATACGCGAAATTCGAAGATACACGCACCTTATTAACAAACGCGCCCAGGGGATTGAGATATCTTCCCACAAAGCTCGGATTGGTCGGATTGCTAATATTGACAATCGTCATTCCATTGAATGTATCCGATAAATAGGCATAAGTATTTTGTATTGCTACGGACACAGCGTAGCCGCCACTGCCGTACGCGCCAATCCTGAATGGGGTCAACGGATCGAAAACATTAATTATCTGCAGGCTGTCGCCATCGGCCAGATAGGCGTAGCTGCCGACAATCTTCACTCCCCAGGTTTCTCCCGGGGTATCATAGCGCATAACCACGGCAGGAGACGCAGGATTGGAAATATCCATAATATACATTCCGTTGGCCAAGGCCGCGATATAGGCATAATTGCCGGAAACCGAAACATCAACGGCTTCGATATTGACCCCGATCGGGCGAGATACTACGAGTATCGGAGTATAAGGATTTGTCACGTTAATTATCTTAAGCCCATCTTCTTCACTTGCTATATAAAGATAATTCCCAACCATATCCATACTTAGAGCGTTGAATCTAAAACCGATAGTGGAAATCAGAACCGGATGGGCGAGATCGGTGACATTAAATATGCCCAGCCCGGAGAAGAAAGTGACATAGGCATAATTACCGGCCACTCGAACGTCTTTGGCTTCGGTCCATGCAGTTGAAGACAGAAAATCGACATTCTGAGCGTAGGATAACCCTGTCATTAAGATTATTGCCGCAGCAATTATCATTCGTTTCATACTTCTTCCCTCATGTTTTAGGTTTAAAAAATTTCAAAATTGCAATCATATTAACATCCGAACAGCCACTGACGAAGCCGCGCCATAAACATTCAATGACAAATGCTCGATCATATTTTCAGCAAAATATCGTAATGTGCCGGCGTTCTTTACCGGGCGGCAAAGATGTATTTTTCTTGAGTCGTTCAAAGTTGGCCTGTTAATGACCGGTTTTCTTTTGTTTTAGAAGAGATCAAATGACCTGTTTGAGAATGTGCTGCTAATCTCAAAACAAATCAGGCCTATTTATAATAGGCCATAGATTTGAATATTGCAAGATTTTTTTCAGTCCGGCGAGAGTATCCATTTTTGACGGAAGATATCGGCATTCTAAGCAATAAAAAAGGCAGGTCATCTGACCCGCCTCAAAAGCAAATTTTGACCAATTAGCGCAGCAAGATCATCTTGTTGGTCTTGGTAAAGTTGTCAGTCGAAAGTCTGAAGAAATAGACGCCCGACGGAACCTGTGATCCGTTTTCATTAGTACCATTCCAACGAGCGGTATGATACCCGGCATCCATCTGACCGCTGACCAATGTCTTTACAGTCTGTCCCAGCAGGTTGTATATCTGCAAGGTAACATTCTGTGCTGTCGGAAGTGCGAATTCAATATTTGTCTCAGGGTTGAATGGGTTTGGATAATTCTGATTGAGAGCGATTGCGGTAGGCATATTAGTGGACGGGTCATCAACACCAGTTATGCCATAATTGATTATGCCTGGTACATAGACTGGCACAACTACAGTTCTACCATCTTTTAAACCTAAGAATGCGCTTCCCATGCGACCATCGGTGGTAGTATCAAGCCTAACCATCTGGGGAGGAATATTGGGCTCAAATACCATTCTCGCGGTTATGATGTGCATTCTCTGGCCGCCGGTGACCATTGGGGGATTATCGTCACCACCCGTATCCATGAATCCAAATGTGCGGAGGTAACCTTCGCCGAGAACCAATGTGTCATAAGTTACATCCCATGAGGGTAAAATACCCCAGTAAGTGCATCCTTGTGCTAGATGAACACCAGTACCGCCATACCATTTGATTGACATCTGGTAAAAGGCAACAGAGTCGAATGTCACGGCATTGATGCGGATAAATTGCGAAGTAACGCCTGAATCGACATTGGCAGAATGGATAATGATACTGTCCTGAACCTGCGCATACGCCATACCGCAGCTGAGCAACAATAATGCTGCTAACAAAATCATTTTCTTCATCTCGATAAGCCTCCTTAAAATTATTTGTTTTTTTAAATTTTCCAATTTCAACGCCACAATTGTTAATGATGATATGGGACGTGTCTCCCATTTGTCAAGGATATTATACACAATTTCATGCCAATGTCAAGTTTTTTTTAAAAAAAATATAAATATTTTTACAGCTCGGAGGTTATGGTTAATGTCAATTAGTTAGAGCGTTTTAGGAGGTTGTATTGGGTTCGTCCACTGCATCTTTTTTGGTCTGGAGTCCGTACTTTTTCAGTTTTTCGAATAAGGTAGTGTAATCGATTTGCAATATCTCTGCAGTTTTTCGCTTATTTCCCCTGGTTTGGGTCAAGACTCGCTTGATAAGCCCTTTTTCGGCATCGGCCTGGGCCTGGGCGGCTACTTCCTTAAGCCCGCTTCCTTCGCGCAATCGAATTTCATTGGTGGTGGCCAATCTGATGGCCAGATGCTCCGGATTGATGGTTTTGCCTTCACAAAGTATTATTGCCCTTTCGATTGTATTTTCCAATTCGCGGACATTCCCCGGCCAATGATATTTATCGAGCAAAGAGAGCGATTCGGGCGAAATCTTTTTTGTCTTCTTTTTCATCTCATTGCAAAATTTATCTACGAAAAATTCCGCCAGCGCCGGAACGTCTTCGCGTCTTTCACGCAGAGGCGGAATAGTCACAGGGAATACGGATAAGCGATAGAACAGGTCTTCTCTAAATATCTTATTAGTTATTGCAACGCTGAGATCCATATTGGATGCCGCAATGACTCTAACATTGACGTTGATGGTTTTATTGCCGCCAAGCCGTTCGAAATTTTTCTCCTGTAGGACTCGGAGAAGTTTCGCTTGAAGCGAAATATCCATATCGCCGACTTCATCGAGGAATATAGTGCCTGCCTCGGCGATTTCGAATTTGCCCATTTTACGGGCGATGCTGCTGGTAAAGGCACCCTTCTCGGAACCAAACAATTCGTTTTCGAGCAATTCCCTCGGAATGGCAGCGCAATTTATAGCGACATAAGGACCATTTTTGCGGTTGGACAATTGATGAATCGCGCGGGCGAAAAGCTCTTTACCGGTTCCGGATTCTCCCAATAAGAGGACGGTAGTATCGGATGGCGCGACTTTCTGAACAAGATCGGTCGCGGTTTTTATTTTTTCGGATTTGCCGATTATTTCATTTAATCCGAGACTCTGAGCCAATTCCTCACGCAGCAGGATATTTTCCGCCATCAATCGACGATTTTCCATTGCCCGTTTAATTAATATCGATAGCCGTTCGGTATCGAATGGCTTGGTTAGAAAATCGAAGGCACCGAGCTTTATGGCCTGCACTGCCGTCTCGACAGTGCCATAAGCCGTCATTACAATGACTGCGGCCTCAGGATCGGTTTCCTTGACCTTAGATAAAACCTGCAGGCCGTCCGCCCCGGGCAATTTCAGATCGGTAAGCACCAGGTCGTAACGTTTTTCTTTTGCCTTGGTAATACCCTCGGTGCCATCAGATGCCGTATCAACCTCGTAGCCCTCATTGGCCAGCGTGGCTGAAAGCATTTGCTGCATGGAATCTTTATCTTCGACTACTAAAATAGACGGCAATTTATCCTCCGGATACAATGGTTCATTATAGGTATCGGCAGTTAAAATTCTTTACTTAAGGTCGGCACTGTCTGCAGGGAGAAAGGCCTTTATCCAATGCTTCATCGCGTGTTTTAAAATGCAATGCTTTGGCCAGATTGGCCTGTTTAATAGCGGGACACAAAGGTCTATGAAATCGATATGAATCCCTGATAGAGATATAAAATTCTTCTTTTTTGGGTGCGGGCAATGACCAGATTCCGATTTTGTTTTTCCTGGCGTCATTCTGGGCATTAATTAATTTAGAAATATATTTGTCATGACCTTTAAAACGATATAACCTCCCCAGGCCCGCGCGGATTATAGATTCATTAAAGAAAAACGTGCCATCAAAAATATATACCAGTTTTCGTCCGTAGTTATCCTCGGTTTCCTTATCGAATTCCAGCTTTACTTCTTTGCCTACTAATGTCGATTCGGCGTAAGCTTTGGCTTCTTTATAAAATGGTTCATTTTCTTCCGGGGTATCGATACCTATGCCCCTGATATGCATGCCATTGGTAAGCACGAAGGTATCGCCATCAATAGCTCTGGCTATTTTGGCAATTGAACCGGTATCCGGCGGGGCATTAGTTTTTGAAATCTTTTTGATAGGAGCTGATAAAACATTGCCCGCGAATAGCAGAGTAATTAAAAGAAATACTCCGGCAATAAAATGAAATCTGTTTTTATTTATCATTTGCTTTTTTCTCTAATTTATAGATTGCGGCCATGCCACCCATAATATTTTTATAGGACGACTTCCCCCAGCCATTGGATAATATTTTCGCGACATCCTTTTGGTCGGGGAAGATTTTTAGCGATTGCGGGAGATATTTATAGGCGTATTCTTTGGCGCCGAAAAGCTTTTGCAATGAGCGGTGAGAGTTTGTAAAAATAAAAATTGAATAATATCGATAATAATTTATTATCGGGATGGGCGATTTCAAGAAATCTCGCCTCCCCTTCTGGTTGAAGCACTCTGAATGTTTCACGCGAAAAGGCTTCGAGGTCAGTCAAATTTCTCAGGCTGAACGCCGATATTCCCGCTGAAAATGAATCATTTTTGAAGGGCAGATTTTCCACATCGCAAACGACAGGAAAATTCGATCCCGAATTTTTGCCATTTAGGGAATATCTCGATTGCATGAGCATATTCTTTGAAATATCAGCGATGACAATTGCTCCGGCAAAATTATTGTCGCTGAATATGAGGCCTGCCATCTGTCCGCCACCTCCGCAGAGATCGATAATTATTCCGTTTTTGGGCATCCCTTTGATAGCTTTCTTTCTCCAGCGATTATCCTGTCCAAATGAAAGGATGGTATTCAGAAAATCATATTTTCCCTGAATCTCATCGAACATGCGGCGAACAAATTGTTTTTTATTATTATCGGTCATACCTTGAAAATTGGGTTTTAAAATTCGATTGGCTGGATTACAATTCTCGATTGACCATAAAATCTATCAGGTCGAGGATTATTTTATTATAGCTATCGTCCAATTTATTTTCGAACATCTCGATAAATGAATGTCGTGCGCGGAGCGCCAATTGATGCGAAATCCCGAAGGCATAATCGACACATTCATATTTTCTTATGGCTTCGAGAATTTGATTAATTTCAGATTCGTTTTTTTGGTCGCGCGGTTTATTGAGGATTTTCAAAATCGATTTTTTTTCATCGGCAGAGCATTTTGAGAGGAGGTCGATCAGTACGAGCGTCCGTTTCCCCTCCCAGATATCGCCGGCAATCTCTTTGCCGTATTTATCTACATCGCCGATAATATTGAGAATATCATCCTGTATTTGAAATGCCGCTCCAAGATCGAGACCGAAATTAATCATTCGTTCTTTATATTCGGGTTCGATACCGGCAATAAACGCGCCTGTCCAGCATGGCGTAATACAAGTATACCAGGCAGTCTTGCGATGACACATCGCGAAGTAGTCATCGGGAGAGATATCCCATCTTAAATCATTAACCCAGGATAATTCGATATGCTGCCCCGAAGTAGTTTGTTCATACATGTACAGAAATTCTTCAATAATCGCCAGAGTCTTCTCGAGTCCTATTATATTTTGATTTTTGAGAAGCATTTGCCACATTTTACCGGCCAGGGCGTCGCCGGCATTGAGAGCCAGCGGGACCCCATGCTTGATATGCAATGATGGCAGTCCGCGCCGGAGATCCGATTGATCTTCAATGTCGTCATGAATGACTATCCAGTTTTGGAAAAGCTCCAAAGCCGCGGCTGTGTTTAATGCTTTGGCATCATCGCCACCCAGAGCCCTATTAAAGATCAGGAGCAGACCCGGCCTGAGCCCCTTTCCGGAACGTGACGGATAATCCCTCATCATTTGATAAAGAAGGCGAATCTCCGGTATTTCATCTGTCTCCGGTAGAAATTCAAAAATATGAGAATCGACTTTGGATTTTAGAGATTTTACCAATTCGAAAACATCGATACCTGCCATAACGGCGCTAAATAATTTAAATATAATAGCAATGTCAATCGATTAATCTTGATTAGACTGGCAGTTTTGGCATTCGCAGGGCCATAACTTTATTTATGGTTTCGTTGATTTCTTCAAGGCCGAATGGCTTGGCCAGGACCGCATCCACTTTCTGCAATGCTTCTACGCGATCAAGCTGAGCTCCCCATCCAGACACGAGAATAACGGGGATGTCACGATATGTCTCTTTGGCAAATCTGGCAACCTCCCAACCCGCAATTTCCGGCATGCCAAGATCGGTAATAACCATATCGAATTTAGTTTTCTTCAATAATTCGATAGCACCCCTGCCGCTGTCGATTTTTGTTACTCCATGCCCATAGAGGGTTAACATATCGAATACGACATCGAGGAGATTGACATCATCATCCACCAGTAAAATCGAAAGCTCCTTTGATTCCGAAGGTTTCGACGGGGAAGTGATTTCCTGAATGGTTTTGGTTGTCGGATTAAATTTGAATATAAATGAGGCGCCATTCCCCAACGATGATTCAACCGATATATCGGCCTGGTGCCGGAATAGAATACCATAGACAATTGCCAGGCCCATCCCAGAGCCCTTCTTAGGCTTGGTTGAGAAGAATGGGAAGAAGAGCCTGTTTTTTGTATTTTCATCCATACCGATTCCATCATCAGTAATACTGAGACAGGCTTTTTCGTCTTCGGTATAGGTTTTTATCAAGATATTTCCACCATGCTGAAGAGCATCGACAGCATTAATAATGATATTGACGAACGCCTCTTTTAACTCGTCAAAATCTCCGTCTATCAAAGGGACCTGCGAGAGATCAGTTTGAAGACTAATGGTAATACCGTGCCGCTGGGCGATATCTTTCCACGCCGGTCGAGTGCTATCAACCGCCTTCCCCACTATTTCATTGAGGCTGACGGTGCCGAATTGTGAATGACTCGAAACATGGGTGAAATCTTGGAGTCGTTGAATAGTTCGCCTTCCTTCAAGCGCGACTTCTTCGATTTTTTCCAGTTCTTTTTTCCAATGAGGATCTTCAATTTTTCTAAGCAGTAATTGAGCCCGCCCAAGTATCGTCCCTAAGACATTATTGAAATCATGGGCGACTCCACCTGCCATCTCTCCAAGAGCTTTGAGTTTTTCACCCATAATCAGCTTTTCCTGGGCAGTCGTCATCTCTTTGTTGGCTTTTTGTAGATTGGCGAACAACCTGGCATTTTCCATCGCGAAGGCGATTTGACGAGCGAAAATCGAAAGGATTTCCAGATCCTCCTGATCGAAATGCGTACCGGTATGATTCCAGAGACTGATAGCGCCAAAAACATCATCTGCCAACATTAAGGGCGCGCAAATGACCGAATCGTGGGTGACAGGAGTATCGGGAACATGGACTGCGCGCGGATCGGACTCGGAATCATTGGAAATTAGGCCGATTCCCGATTGTACCACTTTCCCTATGATCCCTTCCCCTAATTTGAGCCTCAAAGCTCTAATGGGTTCCGCGAAATATTCATCTATAACTATCAGAGGACGAATGTTCATCTCGGATTTATTCAACGCGAATATTGAGCCCCCATCGGCTTCCATTATTTCCGTAGAAAGCTTGACCGCCTTTTGAAGAACTTCCTGATAATCCAGGCTCGAATAAACAGCGTTGGATAATTCCAGCAGTGCTGCCAGTCTATCGGATTGTTCCTTCGAACGTTTTTCTTTCATTGAGACCTTAAATGAAAGCGCAATCTGTTCGGCTACGAGATTGGCCTTAAATACTTCATCCTCACCGCCGCAACGATCATCACGCCATACCCAGCAGGCATATCCATATCCGAGATCATCGAGTATAAACGGAGACACGATAATATCGGAGGCATTGAGCACCTTTATAATTTTGGCGGCAAGTTGATTCTCGGTATTTTTATTGAAATGGCTTGTCTTAGGCCGTTCTTTGACTATAGAACATATTTCATCGCTCATTTCGCCGGCCTTGCGATAGAGATTGGAAATATCATATGTTTCGATATCCTCATCCAGATGAAGATCAAAGTCAGGACAATCAAGATATGCCATGAATATTATAAACGCGTCTGACCCCAGGGTTTTGCGCGCTCTGGGGGCAGTTGCCTTAAATATTGAGCCGGCTATGCTCGATATCGGCCATTCAGGAATTTTCAACCAATACCTCATCTCTAGAACAATTACTTATTTTTACAATTGCGTCCAATATCACGGTTATTTTAAATGGTTTGGATATGAGGCCATTAACATGATGGAGAGCGAGACTTCCCGGCTCCACCTGAGCGCCCCATCCAGTAGCCAGTATTACTTTAGTATTATTATGGTCTCGATAAATCAGGTCGGATAGCTCCCATCCTGAAATATCAGCCATTCCCAAATCAGTAATGACAATATCGTAATTTTTATATTGCAGCTTCTTCAATGCCTCAGTGCCGTTTTCAGCTGAATCGGCTTCATAATTATTTGATGTCAGTATTTCGACAAGCACTTCCCTTAATTCGTTTTCGTCGTCAACTACAAGAATTGTTTTGGCTCGGCCGGTTCCATTGTTTGGCAATTGAGTATTTTGCTCTTCGGTTTTGGTCTTGCGAACCGGAATCTCAATTTTGAATTTGGTACCCTGCCCTAATTCGGATTCGACTTCAATATTCCCCGAGTGACGGGTGATAATACCGTAGGTTACCGATAGTCCCAGGCCGGTTCCTTTGGAGCCCTTTGTCGTGAAGAACGGTTCGAAAATTCGTTTTTTCACATCGCTTGACATCCCGTGGCCATTATCTTCCATTATAATTTCGATTATATTTTCGGATTTTAATTTTGCCGAAATCTTGATTGTGCCATTAGAGCCCATGGCATCGACCGCATTGTTGATAAGATTGGTAAATACTTCACGCAATTCCGACGGGCTTCCAGTAGTCTGAAAGGGTCCATTTCGCTTGAATTCAACATCGACTATTTTTCCTTCGGAGAGGGCATGATGGTGCCATTTCGGCTTGGTCAATTCAATAGCATCGAAAATAATTTGATCAATATTAATTGGTACGAATTTTTCTGTCGGCTTTTTCTTAGTAAATTCACTGATTCTCGATAAGATATGCGAACCATCGTTAGAGGCCTTTTCAATAATCGAAAGATTTTTCAGGATAAATTCAGGATCCGCATTTTTCGAATCTTTCGCCAGCTTTCGAAGCAAAATTTGAGTTCTGCCGGAAATCGCGGCCAGGATATTATTGAAATCATGCACAACTCCCGATGACATCTCCCCTAACGCCCTGAGTTTTTCGGTTTGCACCATATGATCCTGGGCCTCCTGCAACTGGCTATAAGCCGATTTAAGCTGCTCGTAAAGCTGGGCGTTTTGCCAGGCAATTCTTAAATGGAGGGCCAAATCGTTGAGCAAAGAAAGCTCCTGCTGAGAGAAACCATCGGGCTGCGACGTGCCGACCGTGAGAATAGCCTCAGTCTTATCGCCGCTTCCAATTGGAAGCAATGCCATATGCCTGATTCCGGCTTCGACAAGCGGCTGTAATAAATCGGGCCGTTTCATGGAAGCCAATTCCGAAAATCCCACGAAACCGGGAGTGCCTGTTTCCATGACTTTTCTAAGTGTCTTATTCAGCAATTCCAATACTGGGCCTGGCGAAATGCCCGCGACCGCTTTTGGAGTATAACCGGTTTTGAATGAGAATGAATCGCCATCGGGGACTATCAGAAGTGTCCAGCGATAGCCGGCATTGTCGGCAACTGCCTTCGCGACAACCTTAAAGAAGCTGTTCAGGTCAAGTGTCGCCGATATGGCTCTATTGATATTATCGATTAAAGCCAGCCGCTCTGCTTTTTCCATTGTCTGCTTGAATAGATAAGAATTATCGATTGCCACAGCCAGAATATCGGCGATCGCTTCAAGGGTTGCAATATCTTCGGGAGTGAAATTATCGATATCCATAGATTCGACATCGAGCACGCCTTTGACCGAATCGGCGGCTATAATCGGTATACAGACTTCGCTTCGAACTTCATCGACAGCCTTAATGTAGTTTGGATCGGAATCGACATTGGCGCAATATAGAGTCTTTTGAGCGCTGAGTACGCGTCCCAAAATTCCCTGATCGGTTTTCAACGTAAAATTAGCGGGCAGTTTTTTATCGCTGGAGGTGGCCTGATTGGCTACATAGAATTTTTGATCTTTTTCATCGATCAAGAAAATTGCGACTAATTGATATCCAAACGCTCCTAAAATCGATTCGCAGGCGATTTTCAGAACTTCCTGCAAATTAAGGGTCTCCGACAATTTTCTTGAGAAATCATATATGGTCTTAAGCTTAAGCGATCTTTCACGCTCTTGTTCGAATAAACGGGCTCGTTCCAATGCAACCGCAATCTGGGCCGCCAAAGCACGAAGGAAATCATCCTCAAGCTGAGTGAAGGTATTTCTTTTCGTCGATCCCAGGGCGAATACCCCTATAATTTTTTCACCAATCTTGATTGGCACGACGAGCTCGGAAAGATTTCCTTCGAATGAAGGCTTTAAATTGGTTTCGAGGCGAGTATCTTCGATTATTACGGATTCGCCGGTCGATGCCGCCAGCTTCGCAGTAGAATCATTGCCCAACATCATGTTATTCAGAGGCGACTTGGTAATATCCAATCCGGAAGAGATAATTGGCTTTAATAAACGGGTTTTTTCATCAAGCGTACAAATAGCCGCGACTGAATAATGGATATAATCGCGTGTAGCTGTTAATACCTTATCGAGCATTGGATAAACTTCAATTTCCGAATGAATCGCCGCCCCTACATTGTAGAGGGCTGTTAATTGGTCAACTTTTTGATTTATGAATCCATACAGTCTGGCGTTTTCAATAGCCGCTGATGCTTGGGAGGTAAGCGCCTGAATGAAATTCAATTTATCCATGGTGAACGAATTGAATGTAGAAGTATGGTCGTCGCCAAGAACTACCGAACCGATATACTTTCCCGAATGAGATATAGGCAAGACCACCAATCTTTTTATTGCGTCATGATTAAAAAATTCCTTTTCTGAAGATGTAAAATCAGAAATATCGGCCTGATTTATAACAAACGCCCTATTGGTTTTTATGGCATCATTCATTTTCGGGAAATCGGCCAGATGAATTCTGGTATGAATTGAAGGAATCGCCAGCGATTGTTTTTTCACATAATATGACGCGACCTCCAGAATATCCTCTTTATCATTGCACAATAAAATAATGCAATATGTCGCTCCCGCATATTCCGTGAGCCGGGTAGCAACAACCCTCAAGAGTGATGATAAGTCCAATGTTGATGATATCGCCAGTGAGGTCTCCTGGAGAATCAATGTTTTATCAGATCTCGAGTTTTTTTCCTGTTCAAGAACTAAGCCATAGACCAATCCTCCCAACATTTCTGAAAGAAATTCTTCAGGATGGCCAATCAAATTATTTGAGTCTTTCGATTCAGAAAAAAGCATAATCAGTATAGCCACGGGCTGAGAACGAAATTTCAAAATCTTCGTGGAAACCGCCTTGTATTCTGAAAATATCTCGTGCCACGGTTCCTCTGTATGCCCGATATTATCATTGCTAAAAGTCAGCCCCATCTCATTTTTCAGACAGGCACGCAAAAATCCTGTTCCAATATTGGTTTTGATTATTTTTTGAATCAGGTCATCATCGAATTTATGGGCGGAGTAGACCACCCGCGAATTGTCGTTATCGTAGCGGAAATTATTGCCGCGCCGTAGCAATTTCGGGTGCCAATAAGGATTTCGAGAATTTCATCGACTGTCTTTTGTTCGTATCCTTTTTCCTGAATAATTCCGAGAGAATCTTTTATGATTTCGAGGGATCGTTCTATATACCTTTTTTCATTAATATTTTTGTCAATTAGCATGAAAAGGTCGGTGAGTTCCGGCATATATTTATTAACAACCTGCCTATCGCGCCTGAAAATGTTCTGTTCGGGAGAATAGCTATTTAGGGTCGCGTATAATCCATCTGCGTGATTAGAAAATGCCCTGAAATATCGAAATAACAATATTGTGACGAGAATTAAGATGAACGATGGGAAAATCGCAATTAGCAGAATTTCCCAATGCCAGGACAAGTCGTTTCCCGCGAGCGACTTAGGTTTGATCTTTATTGATACGAGTGTTTTCCCCTCAGAATCATTGATCGGGAATAAAACTCCGTTATTGCTACTCAATTCATTTTTGTCTCGGTCCCCTTTTGAGTCCGCGGTTAATCCAATTATGCGGTTATCCCAATCACATTTGCCAAACAAGGCATTATCAGGGAGCAGAATCATAATCCATTTCGGATAATTCATATCAGCTTTGGGAGTGAGAGGAGCATACGCCATCAAATAATTGTCACCCTTGTAAAACACGGGCTGATGCGTAATTCCGGATGTTTTCATTTTGTTAAATTCGCGTACCAGCCAGATATCGTCGTCGCGAGTATCACAGGAAGTCACAACACCGTTATTATCTAAATGACAAAAGTGGACCTGTGTAAATCCTTGAACCTTAAGTAATTTTATGATTTCAGTTAATGCGACACTTGTCGAGACGTTTCGTTCAAGTTGCTCCTCAAAGTCTTCCGCCGACTGGAGCGCAATGATATCCGCATATTCGGTTGCTGCCCTTAACAGGCTTTTGGCATAATACAAGGTCTCTTCATTTGAGGCGGTCTCAATATTGGACTTGAAAATATTCTCCGACAGTATATAGAGAAGCGAAGAAAATAATAAAACCACAATTCCAAGAATGGCGATATTCTTAAAAATGGTCTTATGTGAAGAAATCACTCTCATTTACTGCTTTGCCACCATTTCTTTTACCGCCGGGATGTCTCCGGAAGTAATTCGATGAATCTTATTCGCGTTCCGCTCAATAATTTCCAGATATCTATTCAACTCACGAGGATTATCCGGATTGATATTTTTAAGATATTCGCATGACGCCATAATGCCCGCCAATGGGCCATTTACCCTGGATTTTATGTTTAACGGGAGGATCTCGGTCTTTTTGATCTCGGCGGCCGCGCCTAATTTAAGAGTGAGGCGTTTGACTCCCTCATTATTTATCTGCCCGGATAACCTCTCCCTGTGCAGCATGAATATCGTAGAAATCAGGCCCATTACGTTCGATAAAAAGAAATATGTCATATCATTGAGTGGCTGCCTCTGAATATTGCGGGATTCGCCGATCGTCAGAAGTCCAATTACGCGATTATTGACCGAAATTGGGAGTATAATCCCGTGCTTGATTCCAATTGGCATCATGCAATCATATTCTTTTTTCGTCATGCGAAGATTAATATCTTCCTGGTTGAATTTCAGAATCTTATTCTCATTGATTGCCCGCAAATGAAGCGCGGCGTCGCCCATTGAGAACTTATCATCAAATTTGCGCACGCGGCGAAAATTCCTGGCTTGCGAGATCGCGGCCGTCTTGAAAATATTTTTGTCAAAGTCCGCTAAAGTAATTTTGGCCAGGCTCGCGGGAGTCAGGTTGGTGACCATCTCGGCAATTTCCTGCATCATTTCCGAGACATTCGATGAGACCATGGATTTTTGATGAAATAGACGTAAGGCCCCAAGCCATTGTCTCATTTTCTCTTTCTCGGCTTTATGATTTTCGGATTCGATTTTCTTTATTATTTGTTCGCCAAGGATTTGGAATATTTGCCTGACCCTTGAATCAATTCTTATTGTCCGTCCAAATGATATTTCAAGATTAGCCTTTATATTGGGGCGCTTGGATAAATTTTCTATAAAGCCATTGCAGACAATATTGGATTGACTATTCAATGAATGCTTTCCGTTCAGCCTGGGATAGCTTTCGACAGGAAAATATCCATTGAGTATTCTGGTGCTTAAGCCGTCGGGAAAATTCCATTCCAAGGTTTGAATCTCACCACTGCCATGAAGATAAAGCGCGGCTTTTTCGAATTGTATATATCGATTGATTATTTTGGTAGATTCCAGGAATGATTGTACTAACGATTCTGGCCCATCATAGATATCATTCAATACTGCGCCGAGATCGCAAAGCATTTTCCCGCCGTTATACGATTTCTCCGTCACGCTGCTTTCAATAGAGCCGGATAAGGCATTGGCTATGAATGCCAAAAGCTCTATGTCGCCTTTGGAATAATGTCGTCTATTCGTGCGATAGATTGTCAGAACAGCTACGATAGTCTCTCCGATCGTAACTGGAACAGATAGAGCGCTTGAGATAGAGCCGTTTCGGGTTGTAAGCGATTCCGTTCGATGTAGAAGCGCCATGTCTTCGGTGACAACTGCCTGTTTGGTTCGGAAAACAGACGCGAAAATATTATCGCCGCCGGTGTCGTACATCGCTATTATTTTTTCTGTTTCGGTGTTAAAACCTGATTGATAAGCCAGAGCCAGGATATCATCGGGGCCTGTTTGATGCAGAGTAATGGCTTGGCATTCGGAGATTTCAATGACTTCGCGTGCAATCTGATCGATTAGCAAGTTGGGACTGAGCTTCATATACAAAGCCCTGGCGATTTTTTCAGATATCGCGGTAGATCCCGTAATGGAAACCGGTCTGCCTTTTCTATCAAAATTAAGATTAGCCCATTCGATAATCCCCCAGATAATGAAGCTCCATCCGGCGATATATCCGAAGCCTATTTCAACAAAATAGTTTAGGTCAATTCGGTATAACTGGAAATTCAGCGAAAAAAGGTGCGAAACCAGCCCCAAAAGTGAGCCGCTTAAGAGCAACGTCACTCCCAATCTTAATCTTGAAGCGATTGAACGAGGGATTCCGGTTTTATCCAGCTGCAATTTTCTGATTATAAAGAACAGCGCAAGGCTGCCTATTAGCCATATTAATTTTTGCTGGATAATTTCCATTTAGAACTCCCCGGGCAAGCTTTTTTATATAATTATCGACAGCATTAACTGATTATTAAGGCCAATTCGTCTTGACTTTGATAGAATTAACAAATAAAATTGTGCTATGCGACAAAGGGGATATTGGTTTATAGGCATTGTATTCAGCGCAAGTATCCTGATTTCATGCGGCGGACCGCTATCCAGCCCGCCGGGAACGATTTCCGGAGTGGTAATTCTTTCGCCGCTTCCGCCGATTCCCGATAGATGGGCATATCTTGATCTTTCCCATCCGCCATTCGATACGACTATTACTTCAAACGATACCACCGGCAGATTTTATATTGGCGGTTTGACCGCCGGATATATGATTATTGAAGTCCACAGGCCCGGATATTCATCTGCCTTCGATACTGTCAATGTTTACGCGGGATCGGATTTGGTAAATAAATATTATACTTTGACTAAAGTCCCATTGTCCAATGTAACATTTCAAAATGGAGTCAGCCCGGCAACATCCTACAACGGATGCGCCGATACGTATCTTTCAATGCCCGATTCCAACACTAACCATGGAAGCGCGATATCGCTCATTATTACCGGTGAAAATCCAAATTCGCTTGCCAGGGCTCTGGTTCATTTCGTAGCGAACTTAAATGATTACTTCTCCCAATTTGATGCCTCTACCGCAATCGATACGGCAACATTGAGCCTTTATGTCGATTCTGTTACTTCCACCCAGCCAATCAATTTGATCGCGTATAATCTTGGTGATTTTTACACCGAAAGCGGGGCAACCTGGTTATCAACCGGGACAGGGCCTTGGACTAACGGGGCCGGCGGAACATTCGGCACACCTACATCTGATACACTGACCTTGAATGCGGGATATTCCGGATGGATTGAATTTGATATTAAAAGATTCGTGAATGGCTGGTTCAGGACCGGCTTGAGAAGATCAGGATTTATGTTAAAAATGGCAGATGAGAATCAGCTCGGGAAGTATTTATATTAAATCTTCTCAAGACCCGACAGCATCATACCATCCCAAAATGCATTTAACTGTTCACTATTAAATGCTTCATCTGCAGTAATATTGCTTTATATGAATCACAAAAAAGATCATTCAAGATAGAAAACATCAAACAAACGGGCGGATTTTTGCATGATAAATAAGACAAAGATCATCGGTGCGATTATAATTGTGGCGTTTGCCTCAACTATCTACGCCGCGAATCCGGAATTGCTGATTAAGAATGGCACAATAATCACGGTAACAAAGGGTACTATCGATAAAGGCGACATTTTATTAAAGGATGGGAAGATCGCCGAAATCGGCAGTAATCTTCAAGCCCCGCCCGGCGCATCCGAGATCGATGCCACCGGCAAATTCATTATGCCAGGGATTATCGATCCCCATTCGCATATAGGTGTATATGCGTGGCCTGATGTCTCCGCCAATGATGACGGCAATGAAATGACCGATCCTATAACCCCGCAAGTCCGCGCTGAAGATTCATTCAATACCCGGGACCCCGGCATTAAAAGAGCCATTGCCGGAGGCGTAACCACAATTCAATCTTTGCCGGGCTCCGCGAATATTATCGGGGGACAGACATTGGTAGTGAAATTAAAACCAGGCAAAACCGTCGAAGGAATGAAGATCACAGACGCTCCGCCGGGAATGAAGATGGCATTAGGCGAAAATCCCAAGATGGTCTATGGAGAACGGGGCCAGATGCCATCGACTCGAATGGGAAATATCGCAATTATGAGAGAATGGCTCTTAAAGGGCAAAGAATATGGAGAAAAATGGGCTCGTTTCGATATAGCTAAAAAGAAGAATGCCGAAACCACTCCGCCGGAAAGAAATCTAAAGCTCGAAGCCTTATGGAAAATTGTTCATGGCGATTTTCTGGTGCATGTCCATTGCTATGAAAAAGACGAAATGCTGAAGATGATGAAGGTCGCGGATGAATTCGGATTCAAGATCAAGAGCTTCGAGCATGCCACCGAGTCTTACATGATAGCCGATTCCATAGCCGCCAGAAATATTTTCCCCGAAGTTTGGGTTGATTGGTGGGGATTCAAAGTCGAGGCCTGGGATGCGATTCCGCAGGCGGCAGGAATATTAGCGTCAAAAGGTGTCAGGGTGACATTCCATTCGGATTCGGCGGATGAGATTCAGAGACTTTGGCTGATGGCGGCCAAGGCAGTCAGAAATGGCATGGACAGACAAAAAGCCTATGAGGCAATTACGATCAATCCCGCCGCGGCGCTGGGGCTTGAGAATAAGATCGGCTCTATTGAAGTCGGCAAGGACGCCGACATCGCGATATTCTCGGGTCAGCCATTCAATATATATAGCCGGGTCGATATGACAATAATTGATGGCGAAATTGTATTCGACAGATCTAAAGAGCCGTCACCGATGGAGGCCAGCAATGAAAAGTAGATTAATAGTTATAGTAACATCAGTCTTAATGCTATCGATATCGGCTGACGCCTGGATTCTGGCCATCAAGGGCGGTAAAATATTCACCATGTCTGGGACAATCATTGAGAACGGTAATATTGTTATCGAAAACAACAAGATCACGTCAGTAGGCAAAGATATCGCGATTCCGAGAGAAGCAGAAATTATCGACGCTACCGGTAAGGTAATCACGCCCGGTCTTTTCGATGCTTACTCGAATATTGGCCTGATCGAGATCGGGGCGGTTGCTCAGACAGTCGATATCGAAGAGAATTCGAGCCCATTGACTCCTAATATCAGGGTTATCGATGCCATTAATACCCGAACCGAAGTCATCCCCGTAACAAGGATCGAAGGGGTTACTACTGCGTTAGTGGCGCCAGGTACAGGCAATGTCATTTCGGGGCAAAGCGCGGTTTTGGATTTGTATGGCAGTACTGTCGATCAAATGCTGGTCAAGGCTCCGGCGGCCTTGCATATTAATTTCGGCGAGCGAGCTGTAGGTAAATGGCGCGATAAGAAAAAGATCGATACTCGCATGGGCCTGGTTGCCATGCTCAGGCAGGCGTTCATTGACGCGCAA
Source organism: uncultured candidate division Zixibacteria bacterium (assembly GCA_963817915.1). Lineage (GTDB taxonomy): Bacteria > Zixibacteria > MSB-5A5 > UBA10806 > UBA10806 > CAWFQL01. Next base: position 87,448 of record CAWFQL010000011.1, on the reverse strand, counting down.
GATTATAAAAATGCTTTCGCGGACTATGATCGCAAGCTTCAAGAATATAAGAGCGGAAATGCCCCGCAATCCAAAGGCAAAAAGCCTGAGGAGCCGAAAATGCCGGCCCGCGATCTCGGAAAAGAAATACTGGTAATGGCAATGGAACAAAAGCTGCCGGTTATCGCCGCCGCTCAAAGGCGGGATGATATTCTAACCGCGATCAATATCGCCGACGAATTCAATCTCAAGATGATTCTGCTTTTCGGATCTGAGGCTTATATGGTCGCGGAGACATTGGCAAAAAAGAATATCCCCGTGCTGGTCGGCCCGATTACAACCCAGCCATCATCGATGGAAACACTCGGGGCCATTTACGAAAATGCCGCTTTGCTCGATAAGGCCGGTGTCAAGATTGCGATTATCACCGGCGGAGCGCATGGAGTAAGGGATTTGAGATTTCAGGCGGGAATTGCGGTCGAATACGGATTGCCATTTGAAGCGGCATTGAAGGCCGTGACAATATATCCGGCGCAGATACTTGGAGTTGACAAAGATTTGGGCTCAATCGAGGCGGGTAGGATTGCCAATATAGCAATATTTGACGGCGATCCCTTGCAGCCATTAACAATGGTTACGGAAGTCATTATCGAGGGCCGACGGATGCCGATGTCATCGATCCAGACTGAGCTTTATGAGAAATTTAAATAGCCCTTTATGAATAAGACTATTATCCTCTTTTGAATATTTTAGGACTTAATGGGTATTCCATCATGAGAGAAAGGTCTTGGAATGAACGGATACCCATTAAGATTGGCTGGAATCAGAATTGCGCGCACTATTACAATGACGACTATCAATAACGAAGTTAGTGATAATCAATTGGTTAGCCAGGCTCTCGATGGCCATCCGCAATCATTTCAGGAATTAGTCCAACGATATTACAAAAAGGCGTATCAATATGCCCGGGGAATGACAGGCGATAGCGATGAAGCCTATGACTTATCGCAGGAGGCGTTTGTCCGAGTTCATAAACATCTCAAGCGATTCGATCAGAAATTTCCATTTAAGGTATGGTTCTTTCATATTCTGGGAAATCTGTGCAAAAATCATTTGCGAAAAAGAGCAGGGCACAATACGACTTCAATGCCATCGGACGAAATGGAATTCGAAGATAGCAAGCCATCGGCGCGTCCGGATATAATGGTTCAGCAAGATGAAATTCAAAAGACTGTCTGGGCCGCGATAAATGAACTCCCTGAAAACTTCAAAGAAATCATAATATTAAGCCATTTCCAGGATTTTTCCTATGATCAGATAGCCCAATCGCTCGATATTCCCCGCGGCTCTGTTATGTCCAGGCTATATTATGCCAGAATTAAGCTTCGCGAAATCCTGGAGAAAAAGAAGGTGGAATTATGAGATGTGAAGAGGCAAAAATCCTCCTTTCCGGGCTTATCGATGGTGAATTGACTCCCGAAGAAAAAAAGGCTGTCAATGATCATCTGGTATCATGCGATGAATGCAGAAAAGAATACGCGAGATTGAATAAATTGAAAGAGGTGACCGACGAAATGAAATACTTCGATCTGCCCGACAGGCTCTGGGCCAATTACTGGCACGGTATCTATAACAGGACCGAACGAGGAATCGGCTGGATATTCTTCTCGATTGGAACGATCATTCTTCTGGCTTTCGGCGGATGGGAACTGCTTCAGAATTTTTTTCTTGATAGCAAGCCGCCCATGCTATTAAAAATCGGAGTGGGGGCATCGCTTTTCGGATTAATCATTTTGATAGTATCAATTATAAGGGAACGATTATTTTCAAGGGCTCACGATAGATATGAGGAGGTCGAGCTATGATTATGACATCTACAGATGAAATTAAGGGTTACAAAGTTACTGAAGTCCTTGGTCTGGTTAAGGGCAATACGGTTAGGGCAAGACATATTGGCCAGGATCTGATAGCTTTTCTGAGAAATATAATAGGCGGCGAAGTTTACAATTATACAAAGCTGATTGCTGAAGCCAGAGAACAAGCTATCGATAGAATGGTAGCGCAGGCCGAATCTATGGGCGCAAATGCGATTGTGGGCACCAGATTAATTACAGCCTCGATTATGCAAGGCTCTGCAGAATTACTTGCTTTCGGGACTGCGGTCAAAGTGGTCAAGGAATAGAGTTTTGCTTGATAAGTTAAATTCTCCCATTAACTTATAATTTCATATTTTCAGGCGTTTCATATTGGCATTGTTATTGCCATTTATAATGTCCAGATATGAGCAAAGCCCTTGAAAATATGATAGTTAGAATGCTTTTGAACGGCATTGCTTGAGTCAGGTTCGCATAATAATTCATCATCAAAATGGGAGAATAACTGATGGCATTTCGTGAAGAGAATAAAAATGATTTCGTGGTGCTAATCTTTTCTTTGCTTGCAGTTATTATAGCTGGAACCTTATCGATGGCTACTGTGGTCAATAAGCCAACCGATTCTGCATCCATTAGATTCGATTCTGATATGCCGATGGACAAGGCCAATACCGCTGCAATCGCAGGCAGTGAAGCGGCCAAATGGCATATCGAATGTCACGGCAGAAAAGATAAGGGCAGCCTCTCCCCTCAATATTATATTAATGGCGCGACTTACGCGGTCGAATGGGACGAAGTCAATATGAGCGATTCAACCGTGATTGTCAGGGCTAAGGGTGAATTTGTCGGACCGGATAATGAACGTTACCAGGCAAAAATCGAGACCAAGGTGAAATTAGATTTTTTCCCATCGCACAAAAAAGAGATTATGAGCGATTACTACGCCAAGAATAGAAATCATCAAGACAATTAATTTTAAATTATAGTTATAATATATAATTGCGCTAATATTTTGTGGGGGTTTGATTAATCAAACCCCTACAGCATTATTCTCTTGTCATTCCCGCGAAAGCGGGAATCTTGCTCGTATTCAAGATAGATTCCGCATCAAGCTCACCAGGAGTCCGGCGACTGACGGATGAGGAATGACAGGTTTGGGCGAGTTGACCTCGCCCCTACAACGTGTTTTTCAATATAAAGAATACTGAATACTGGGCGGCGGTCATCCTTGACTGCCTTAAATCAATGCGGCCCGGTGGGGCAGCCGAAGCCCAAAACCCTTGTGGTTTTGGGAGCATGTTCCCAAATCTCTTTGAGATTTGGGCTACTGCCGGCTATATCTGGTTGCGGTCACAGTAAACTGTAACACGCAATAAGATGGATTCCGACCATCGCCTGTCATTGCGAGGAGTCCGGCTCTTGACGGACGACGAAGCAATCTAAACAAACGCGCTGTGATTGCCTTATTTTTGTCGGGTTTTCGTCCGAAACGGACTCAAACCCCGACCTACTCGAGCTATAATATTTATAAATTAATATTTTTTGCGGCGTTCGATGAGGTAATTCGAGCCGGGCAATGTCTTCGTATATTTTTTCAGATCGGCCATCATGTGGCTCATTTCGCCGGGATGGCTGAACATCTTTTTTTGATTGATAATCACAGCGATCGAAATAGTCACAATCGGAAATCGTTCCATGACGCCTCTGCGGTTGGCAACCTCGATCCAGCCCTTTTCCCTGTCGGCCTCGGAATAACGATACGGCGCCATGCGGTCGAATGTGGCAATTATGTTCTGGCAGACAGCATCGACCGAATCCAGCGGAACAACGAAGATAAAATCATCGCCCCCGATATGGCCGACGAATCCATCGTTGGTTAAATCCTGAACGACATTCCTTATAATATGCGATGTTATCAAAATCATCTTGTCGCCATAGACATAGCCATGATAATCATTGTAGGCTTTGAAATTATCGAGATCGGCATAGCAGACCGCGAATTTTTGACCTTTATTGAGTCTTCTATCGATTTCGAATTCGATCGCATTCGGGCCGGGCAGCTTAGTTGTCGGGTTGACACTCAGGTCTCGTTTGGAACGGGATATCAGCATTTCGATTTTGGCCTCGATAATCTCCATGTCCCAATTTCCGGCCACGATATCATCAACTCCGGTCTTATAGGCTCCGACAACTGTGGACTTCGTGGCCTCCGGGGCATAGACCATTATTGGGATAAATTGCAGGGACGAATGAGTCTTGATTTGGTGAATCATCGGAGTTAGCCAGTTCATATCCTTGCCCGACGCCAGCACCGCAAAATCGATATATGACCTTTGATTATGTTCATAGAGCTGTTCGATAGTATCGAACCAATGGATGACAATATCATAGATCGAGGCAGATTTTACCAGCAGATGCTCGATAGAGATATCATGCTGGCAAAGCCCGCAATGAAGTTTCTCGAGTTTGTTCTTATGAACAACGTCGGTAATTATCTTTTCTTCGATCTTTACCATTTTTCCCTTGGATGAAATTCCTGATGTTCGGTTATCAGAAAATCCTTGTCCAAATGAGTATATATTTCGGTCGTCGTGATATCAGCATGACCGAGCAATTCCTGCACCGCGAATAAATCGGCCCCGCCTGCCAATAGATGAGTCGCGAAGCTATGTCTCATGGTATGCGGCGAAACCTTTTTGGTGATCCCGGCGGCGCTGACATATTTATTCAAAATTTTCCAGATTCCCATCCGAGAGATTCGTCCGCCTCGGTTATTCAGGAAGAGATGATCGCTGCTGTGAGGACCGGCCAGTTTCGGTCGCGCAATTTCGAGATAATCTTTGACAGCGGCCCAGGCAGCATTGCCCATGGGGACAACTCGTTCCTTGCGACCCTTGCCGTAGAGACGGACGAGCTTCATTTCGGCATAGAGATCATCGCGCTTGGTATCGCAGGCCTCGGAGACGCGGGCGCCGGTGCCGTAGAGAAATTCGAGCAAGGCCTGGTCTCTGATCGCCAGATGCTTTTTGGTCTTGTCGGATTTACGGGACTGCTTGGTGACTTCCAATATTTTGAAGACCTCGTCAACCGAAAGCGCGCCGGGATGCGGACGATAGAGCTTGGGGCCAGTGATCGATTCGGCAGGATTCTTTTCGGTCGCTCCCTCCTTGCGCAAGAAACGATAATACCCCTTGATCGAGCTGAGATGCCGCGCGATAGAGCTTGGAGCCATGCCGGCCTGACGAAGAAATTCGAGAAATCCCGTCAGATCGGATTGCCTGAGATTTTCGGGCTTGATACCTTTGCTCTCGATAAAACGGCTGAACTTGGCGATATCGGTCTTGTAAGATTCCAGACTGAGATTTGCCAAACCTTTTTCGAGGCTCAGGTAATCAAGATAGCCATCGAGTTTATCTGCCATAGTCGTAAGCATTACATAGATAATTTCGGCAGTCAACTGAAAAGGTTTACATAATGCCGATAAAAAGATACATAAATTTTGGCGGGCGGTAAGAGCGTCAGGAAGGGATTCCTGACGCCGCGAGTAGGGGCCGACCCGCGCGTCGGCCCGAAAGAAGCGGGCGAACACATAGGTTCGCCCCTACCATTGATTTGTTTTTGTAGATGACCTTTGAGGGTTTGATGAATCAAACCCCTACCGGAATATCATATATCGGTCGGGTGCGGAGACCCGACCGCACGGGTCATTTATTTGTCGTCTGTCTGCGCGAGGGATTGAAGGCGAGGGCGGCGGATACCTATGAAATGCCGTTGGTAGTAATGCTCATCGAGAGATGAAATCACAACACCATCGCTGGTTGACACATGGATAAATCGGCGGTTGCCGAGATAGATACCGACATGAGACGGCTTTTGCGAATTGATTCGGAAAAATACCAGATCGCCAGGGCGGAATTTCGAAGGTGAGATTCTAATGCTTTCAGTATACATGGCGGAAGCATTGCGAGGCAGCTTGAGGGTGATATTCTGATACTTTCGGAATACATGGCGGAAGCATTGCGAGGCAGCTTGATGGCGAGAGCATCGTCATACATTTCTCTGACAAAGCCCGAGCAATCCCAGCCATGTTTGCTGTCGCCGCCATATTTGTACGGCTCGCCGACATGATTTTTGGCGTTGGATATAAGAATCTCGGCGGATTTTTTCGACAACGGCTGGCCGGGATTAACATTGCTGTAATATCTGACCGGAGCCGAGCAGGCGCCGAAAAATAGAGCCACTATTATTATTAAAAAGAGTCGAGTTTTCATCCCGAACTGTATATCGACCGGGACGAAAACGAATCAAGTCAGGCGCGGATAGACCATGTTAAAACGGAAACGATAGTATATTCTCGTGGTTACAAACAGGAACAAGAGAATCAGAATATACGGCCAGAAATAATAACAGGCGGCAATCGATAAAAACAGGATCGATAATTTTATCGCCAGTAATGAATTGCGCTCATTGGGTTTAAATAGAGCGTAAATATAAAATGGAAGGCATGAAATAGAGGCGATTAAATTGCAAAGTCCATGATAAGCCATGACGACAAAATTGCGGCCAGAACCATGATAGTCATAGTGATATTCGCACCCTTTATTCCAAGAATTACGCCGATGGTCCTTTTCCCTGAATTGGAGTCGCCGGGAATATCAGGAATTGTCGTTCCGATAAAAACAGCGACAACCGCAAAGAAATATGGAATCGAATTAATGAGCCCGTTAACAATATTGCCGCCCGCGCCAACATAGCCGCATAGAAATGTCATAGTGCCATGCGCAAGGCCATTCAGCAGAATCCCCGACAGCCAATGATTCTTGCCGATAGAATGGTTTTGACGAATAGAGAATTCCCAAAATCAAACCGATTGAAAACATTATTCCAAGAGTCACGCTCATCATAAATGAAGCCACAACAACAAATCCCGCGAGAAAACCTGCAAATATATAAGGCGGAATTTTCGGAGATTAATCCCATTGGAAGGAAATGAAGCTTATTATTGATTCTGTCCGATTCAATATCTTCGATTTGATTAATTATATAAGCGAACCCCGCCGCGCATGATGACAATAGCATTAGATAAAGTAATTTTTGCGGCGATCCTCCCCCGCCTTGAAAGCGATAATAGCCTAATATCACGATAGTCCAGACCGGCGGATGCAGCATCGGACGAAGAAAAAATAAGTAGTCGAATATATTGAATTTATCTATGGATGGTTTTGAATCCATGACAAATTATATCAATCGATTTTGCTGAGCAATTTCAATGTGAAATAGACTGCAGGAAGAGCGAATAGTAGCGAATCAAAACGATCTAGAATACCGCCGTGGCCGGGAATGAGATTCGATGAGTCCTTGATGCCGCAGTCCCGTTTCATGGCAGATTCAATCAAATCGCCTACCTGCCCAAATAATGTGGCTATAAGCGAAAGAATAATCAATTGCTCGATTCTCCATTCGGCTTTGACAAACGGGTAAGCCATAAATGACGCTATGACGCCGCCAGGGAACGCGAATATAAAACCGGCCCAGGTTTTGTTGGGCGATATAGTTGGGGCAAGTTTCTTTTTGCCGATCAATCGTCCGAACATATACGCGAAGGTATCGGCAATCCAGGTGTTGACGAATGTAAAAAGCAGAAACACCCATCCGATGGCCTGATAATCCCTATGAATCAGGATCGCAAATGATATAAAAAAACCGGGATATATCGCCGCCATTATGGCAAGCGATAGGCGAGAATTATAATTGACGATTCCCGATTCGATCATTTTCAGGAATGCCGCCAGGACGAAGATCGTGAATATCACCAGAAGCCCGGCCTGCCTGAAGACCGTGAATTGGAACATCGAAACAACTACAATCGCCAGCAATGTGGCTAGTCGTTTGCCGATCTCGATATTTTTCGCCATCAGCATGGCAGATAATTCCCAGCTACCCAATATTGAAACCAGCAGCGCGAACGCATAAAGCCAGTAGCCGCCTTTATAGCAAATAAATACCAGCGCGGGGATTCCGACCGCTGAGACTGCTAACCTTTTGGCCAAATTTGATGTCATGCTATTTGGATGTTACCTTTCCGAATCGTCGTTCACGACCCTGATAATCAAGTATGGCAGTCAGGAAATCATTCTCTGAAAAATCAGGCCATAGGATATCAGTAACATACAATTCAGTATAGGATGTCTGCCAGAGGAGAAAATTCGAAATTCGCATCTCCCCTGATGTTCTTATCAATAGATCGGGATCGGGAATACCCTTGGTCTGGAGATATGATTCGAATATCGATTCGTCGATTTGGTCCTGTTTTAATTTGCCTGATGAAACATCAGCCGCGATATTTTTTACTGCTAAAATGATTTCATTTCTGCCGGAGTAATTCAGAGCCAGATTAAGGATAAGGCCCGAATTATTGGCGGTTCGTTTGATGGCATCCAAGCAGAATATCCCGTCGTTCAGATGGCAATTGTTCGATATTACCAGTGGTAATCAGTCTGACATTATTTTCGAGCAATTCAGACAACTCTCTCTTGGTCGTCTCGCCAAGTAGTTTCATGATGGCAGAGACTTCGCCGGGCGGCCGCTTCCAATTCTCAGTCGAGAAGGTGAAAAGTGTCAGATATTTTAATCCGATATCTCCAGCGATTCGGACTATTTTTTTGACTGTTTTTACACCGGCGCGATGGCCCGCGGTGCGCGGCAGACCTCGTTTCTTGGCCCAGCGGCCATTGCCATCCATAATGATAGCGATATGGATAGGGAGATTGCCCTTGGCGACTACTTGATCTTTCAGATTTTTTTTGCCCATATCCTTAGCCACATCAATTAATAAGACATAATTGGAGATATTGGAATAGATTTTTTCAGCTAAATTAAAAGGGGCGTATATCAATACGTCCCTTCATTAATTCGGAAATTCCAACAAAATGGAATTTACACTTCCATTACTTCGGCTTCTTTGGCCTCTACCATGTGATCGATTTTAGTGATTTGATGATCGGTGGTATCTTGAAGATGCTTCTGGCCCAAATGCATCTCGTCTTCGGTGATTTTGGAATCTTTTTCAGCTTTTTTGAGATGTTCAAGAGCATCGCGGCGAATATTTCGGACGGCGATCTTGCTATCCTCGCCGAATTTCTTTACCGCCTTGGCCATTTCTTTGCGTCGTTCCTCATTCAGCGCCGGAATGGGGAGACGGACAATAGTAGCCTCTGTAATTGGATTCAAGCCCAGGTCGGCCTTTTGAATAGCCCTGACGATTTCGGGAATCAGGCTTTTCTCCCAGGGCTGTACAACTAATAATTTTGGATCCGGGGCAGTCACCGATGCCACCTGTTTGAGCGGAGTCGGCGTTCCATAATAATCGACCTTTACACCATCGAGCAACGCTGTAGTTGCCTTTCCAGTACGAATCAGGGATAATTCCCTTGCCAATGCTTCAAGAGCTTTGGCCATACGAATTTCAGTGTCGCGATAAATCTCTTTTAACATAGAATCCTCTTTTTATGCGACAAGGGTTCCGATTTTTTCACCAAGAATTATTCGTTTCAAATTATCATTTTTATAAAGATTGAAGACGATGATGGGAATTTTGTTGTCCATGCAAAGCGAAATCGCGGTAGCATCCATCACCTTCAACCCTTTGTTCAAGACATCGAGATAGCCGACCTTATCGAATTTTATCGCCCCGTGATTTTTAATCGGATCGCTATCGTATACGCCATCGACCTTGGTGCCTTTTAAGATTACATCGGCATTAATCTCGCTGGCGCGCAGAGACGCGGCGGTATCTGTGGTAAAGTACGGATTGCCGGTACCGGCGGCGAAAATAACTATGCGTCGTTTTTCGAGATGGCGTACTGCCCTGCGGCGTATATATGGCTCTGCAATAGCGGTAATACTAATTGCGCTCATGACACGGGTGAATTTGCCGCGTTTTTCGAGATATTCCTGAAGCGCCAGGGAGTTTATCACAGTGGCGAGCATTCCCATATGGTCGGCGCTGACTCGTTCCATGCCGCCGGTGGCCGCTTCGAGACCGCGGAAAATATTGCCGCCGCCGATTACAATACCGATCTCAACTCCGAGATCGGCAACTTCCACAATCTGGGCCGCAATATTATCGATAGTGGTACCGTCTAAGGCTCCTCCCGACTTGTCCCCCATGAGGATTTCGCCGGAAAGCTTTAGAAGTATCCGTTTGAACCTGATTTTATCGGGCGTTTTTCGTCCGCTCGCTGACGAATCAGAGGGCGCGTCGTTCAATTATTCCCCCAGCCTATACCGGGCGAACCTTTTGATGACAATATTCTCACCGATTTTACCAATAGTATCGGTGACGAGGTTTTTGATCGTAACGTCTTGATCTTTTATGAACGGCTGTTCGAGAAGAACCACTTCCTGATAATATTTCTCGAGACGGCCTTCGACAATTTTATCCAATATCTTTTCGGGTTTGCCTTCGTTGAGAGCCTGGGTCTTATAGATTTCCCGTTCTGATTCAATGAGCTTGGGATCGATCTGAGATCGTTCGACAACCAGCGGATTCGCGGCCGCGACTTGCATGGCAACATCCTTGGCCAACGCCTGAAAATCATCGGTGCGGGCTACGAAATCGGTTTCGCAGTTGATTTCAAGCAAGACACCGAGCTTGCTGCCCGGATGAATATACGAATAAATCAAACCTTCGCTTGCGGCTCTGGAGGCTTTCTTGGCGGCCTTGGCCAGACCCTGCTCACGCAATATGGCGATGGCTCTTTCCAATTCACCATCGGCCTCTGACAATGCTTTTTTGCAATCCATCATACCGGCGCCGGTGATGTCGCGTAATTCTTTTACTATCTTGGCGCTGATTTCCATTATTTAGTCTCCTCGTGACCGGCATCTGTGGCAGTGGCTGCTGCGGCGGCAGCGGCGGCGGCGGCAGAAGCTACCTGCATCTCATCGTCCCTGACCTTATTTTGAGCTGTGACTGCCGCGTCGGCAATTGCCTTGGTAATAATTGAGATCGATTTTATGGCGTCATCGTTGGCCGCTATAGGATAATCGATCGGTTCCGGGTCGCTGTTGGTATCGAGAATACCGATAACCGGGATATTGAGCTTGTTGGCCTCGGCGACCGCGATACGTTCCTTCTTGGCATCGACAACAAATACTAATTGCGGCAATGAGTACATCTCTCTGATACCTGAAAGAAATTTATCCAGCCTGACATGTTCTTTTTCGAGATTTTTAACTTCTTTTTTGGTGATTTTCTCGTAAACGCCGGTCTCTTTCATCTTTTCGATTTCTTTAAGCCGCTTGATATTCTTTTTGATAGTCATGAAGTTGGTGAGCATTCCGCCCAGCCAACGTTCGGTGATATAATACTGACCACATCGACCCGAACTGACCTTGATGATGTCCTTGGCCTGTTTTTTGGTGCCGACAAAAAGAATCTTGCCGCCATCGCCAATGACATCTGAGACCTTCTGGCAAGCTCTATTCAATGACAACAGAGTCTTGTTGAGGTCGATGATATAGATGCCGTTTTTGGCTGTGAAGATGAATTTCTTCATTTTGGGGTTCCATCTGCGGGTCTGATGACCGAAATGTACCCCAGATTCCAATAAATCCTTGACGGTTACTTCTGACATGTTGGTTTCTCCTCCATCGGGTTCAACCTTCGGTATAGCTCCATTGACGACGATCATTTCTCTGATCGGCCGGAGACCCTATACGAAGTCCGCCGATGTGTGACGTTAAAAAATTATCTCTTCGAGAACTGGAAGCGTTTGCGAGCCTTGACCTGGCCGTACTTTTTCCGTTCGACCATTCTCGAGTCGCGGGTCAAAAGACCATTGCGCTTCAAAAGAGTGTGTAGCTCGGAATTGAATTTATCGAGCGCGCGGGCAATGGCGAGGCTGATTGCCCCGGCCTGGCCGGTTAATCCGCCGCCTGCTGGCTTTACATTCGATATCCATCTTCCCCTGCAATTCAGCGACTTCGATAGCGCGCATGGCATGCATGAAAAGATTGGCGCGGCAAAGATACGCGGCCATGTCTTTACCATTGACAGTTGTCTTACCGGTGCCGGGCTTCATTCTAACCTGGCAGGTCGATTCTTTTCTTCTTCCGGTTGCTTGGATTACTGCTTCGGACAAAATTCCTCCAAAACGATTAAATTAGATTTCTATCTTCTCCGGTTTTTGCGAGGCATGGGGATGATCCTTGCCGGCGTAGACGAATAGCTTCAGATTGAGCCGACGTCCCAGCCTGTTGTGCGGAAGCATTCCCTTGACCGCGTTCTGGATGACCCGTTCCGGGTGCTTATCGAGCATTTTGGAGACTGTGGTTCGTCTCAATCCGCCCGGGTAGCCGGTGTACCAGATATATTCTTTGTTTTCGTTTTTCTTGCCGCTAAGCGCCACTTTGCCGGCATTGACTACAACGACATAGGCTCCCATATCCAGATGCGGCGTGAAGAGGGGGTTATCCTTGCCTCTGATGATGGTAGCGACACGGGTCGCCAGTCGTCCGAGGATCTTGCCTTCGGCATCGATGAGATACCATTTTTGTTTGAGTCTGTCTTGCTTCGGTACTAATGTTTTCGTGTCCATTTGGGCTCCAATTTAGCCGTCCTACCTAAATTCTACAAAATGACTAATTTAGCGTTAAATTATTGGATGTCAAGGAAAATAAGCAAATAAAATGCCCCATTTTGGGGGCTGATGGGATTATCGGCGGGTTGGGCGCGGGGTTGAGGGGGGGATGCACTGTGGGGAAATTACTGCTGGATTTAGGACAATTCAGAAATTCGAAATCCATCGGATAATCTAGGAGACTTCAAGGCGGAATTAATTTTACTGATATTGGAGACATACTTGCTTCGAGCCAGCAGGAAAATGATATCTTTATCAGGTATCATTATTTCTCTGCCTTCCATTTTCTGGCGGAGCTTCGGTATTTCCTCAATAATCCGGTTAATTCCATCGGTTATGACCCCCAATACAACTTGACGCAACATCTTTTAGCACCAAAAGATTATTTTCCACTCCAAGAAGCAGGAAAGACAATTTACGGTGTTATAGCTGAGCAACCGGACCAACCCAATCCATTCCAAGTTATCATTCCTAATAATGATACGGAACCTCCAGAACTAAAAAGTGTCGTCAAAGGATTATTTAAAGTGTCCGGCGGAAAAGGAGGGGTAGACCTTATCCCGGGAACATCAGACATGATGTATTTAGTTCTCGGAAAAGTAGAAAAATCTACACGACCTATGGAACAGAGGTTTCATAAATTCCTCGATGAAGCAGAAAAGAAGTACGATTATGTCTTTATTGATTGCCATCCCGCTGGGTCATTCATGACAAAGAGCGCACTAATTAAATCCAATTTGGTTGTTACCCCAGTTGTTCCTGATTCATATAGTCAGCGCGGATTAGTTTTAATGAATGAATTTTTGCTATATCTTGCTAAATTTAGTGACCGTCAACCAAAAATGCGAATAATCTTTAACATGATACCATGGTCTAACGCCGACCGAACTGTGGAGACAGCCATTAGAGCAAATTCTCAATACGGAGATTTTTGCATAAAGAGCGTATTGCATTATAGTATGCCTATAAAGAAATCCGGTTCCGTCGACGGTCCGTCATGGAAAAGATAATGCAGTGGTCTCGGCAACCATGGTCAACCCCAGTTAAGCAAGAAATATTAGCAATCTTCGACGAATTATTATCATAGAAAGGTAAAATGATTAGAAAAGAGGAACAAATATATTACATCGTTAGGGCAATTATTTCGGCCTGCCCGACAAAAGACGAACTGAGAGAAGCAATTAAGATAATTGGAAACGCCGAATATCGTCAGGAAATACTGAATTCACTAGAAGGTTTTCTTGGCAAGGATACGGAATACAGTGCCGATATTACTTTTATACCTGCATCACACAAAAAACCAAAATTTAGCGCCGAGCGAGCCGAGCTAGGCTTCGAGCTCTACTTAGGTATTTAAAAATAAAAAAGATAGCTGCTCCTGATATTCATAATATTGTTATTATACAGTTTAATGATGATGTTCCGGTAAAAAGACAAAGCGTAGAACAATATTTGATGCGACTGGAAGATAAACCATATTTTGATAGGCTAATAACAGTCTTATTGAATTTTGATCCATCCCTTAGAAATAAATCGGGCGACGACCCGTGGCTTCGAGAAATGCTAAAACAACTAAACAAGCGCCAAGATGCCGAAGAAAAACAGCAGTAGCTATACGCAAGCGCTTCAGCTTCTTTCTTGTAATCCTCAAAGTGCCCAAAAATTTGCGGAAAGCTCCGAAGGCGAGGAATTGAGTGAATCTTTTATAAAGACAAGCGCTTGGTGTCAGGGTTTGATTGAAGTGTATTACGATAACAAGGCAAATGTGCATTTAGTTGGTGCATGGAATCAGATTATGACTATCCTCGCAATAGTGCCGCTAAATTTTTATAGGCAAAGTTTTGTAGCTATGAGGATATTGCTTGATGAGGTTTTGGCTTGGTCTTTCTTCAATCTCATCCGGTTGAGTTTAAAACAAGTTTAAGAAACCCAAATTATTGGTTAAGCAAGGACCATGTGCACGATTTTCACAAGATTCATTCTTGGGAAAATAATATCAAAGTCCAAGAATCGGCATATGGTCTGAAAGCAGCCGTCTATATGGCAGTTTGTCCACATATATTCACGGCCATATACACTATAAAATATCTCTTTTTGAGACATTTAAAGAATTTAAATATGACTCAAACGCTATAAAGGATATAATTAAATCTGCCAGGGAAACGGATGAGGCAATAGCCAAATTTCTTGCTTCTCTATATCAAGATGCGTTTACTCAATTTCCGATTGGCCTCCAAAAGACCATACTAAAAAATTGGGAAAAAAAACTAATAATCGGCTTAAAGCTTACTTCATAGCTTTTATTCTCCATCCATTTATACCGGAGACCTAGAATTTTAACATATTTCCTCTCTAAAAATAATTTTTTGCCTATTTCATCTTGCCTGCTGTCATGAAGTGGCCGGAGCGCGCGGGGGGGATAATTCGCGTAGGGCAGGAGTGGTACACTCCTGCCATTGCTTCGTGATCGGCAGGAGTCTTCGACTCCTGCCCTACTGCTCTCTACAGGATTAATATCATCGATTGCCGGTGTAGAGACGCAAGATTTTGCGTCTCTACGGAAGAAATGCGATCAGGTTGCGGCCTTGGAAAAGGCCGCCTATTAAGACAGGAGTAGGTCCGAACCCCTGCGGTTCGGACTCTTTTTCTATTATTTTCACAATACAAATTGGCGGAACCACGGGGGTTCCGCCCTACGGTTTGCTACTGCGATCCGCCGTGTTCGGGACGACCCATAGGGATATTTCGCGTAGGGCAGGAGTGGTACACTCCTGCCATTGCTTCGTGATCGGCAGGAGTCTTCGACTCCTGCCCTACTGCTCTCTACAGGAATAATATCATCAATTGCCGGTGTAGAGACGCAAGATTTTGCGTCTCTACGGAAGATGCGATCAGGTTGCGGCCTTGGAAAAGGCCGTCTATTAAGACAGGAGTAGGTCCGAACCCCTGCGGTTCGGACTCTTTTCTATTATTTTCACAATACAAATTGGCGGAACCACGGGGGTTCCGCCCTACGGTTTGCTACTGCGATCCGCCGGGTTCGGGACGACCCATAGGGATATTTCGCGTAGGGCAGGAGTGGTACACTCCTGCCATTGCTTCGTGATCGGCAGGAGTCTTCGACTCCTGCCCTACTGCTCTCTACAGGAATAATATCATCGATTGCCGGTGTAGAGACGCAAAATTTTGCGTCTCTACGTAAGAATGCGATCGGGTTGCGGCCTTGGAAAAGGCCGCCTATTAAGACAGGAGTAGGTCCGAACCCCTGCGGTTCGGACTCTTTTCTATTATTTTCACAATACAATTGGCGGAACCACGGGGGTTCCGCCCTACGGTTTGCTACTGCGATCAGGCGTGTTCGGGCCGACCCATAGGGATAATTCGCGTAGGGCAGGAGTGGTACACTCCTGCCATTGCTTCGTGATCGGCAGGAGTCTTCGACTCGTGCCCTACTGCTCGCTACAGGAATAATATCATCGATTGCCGGTGTAGAGACGCAAGATTTTGCGTCTCTACGTAAGATGCGATCAGGTTGCGGCCTTGGAAAAGACCGCCTATTAAGACAGGAGTAGGTCCGAACCCCTGCGGTTCGGACTCTTTTTATTAATTTTTTCCTATGGATCGGCGGAACCACGGGGGTTCCGCCCTACGGTTTGCTACTGCGATCCGCCGGGTTCGGGACGACGGGCGGGTCGGCCCCTACGGGGTGATCTGATAGCATTATCTATTGTAGGGGCGTTCAACTGAACGCCCATCATGTCATGGGCGTTTTTTCAAACGCCCCTACGGGGGGATCCGCGATTTTTAGGTGACGGGTTTGATAAATCAAACCCCTACGGAAATTCCGGGCTCTTTTGACACGCAATAAATATCATCCATCAGATTGCTTCGTCGACCGGCAGCCGCCGGTCTCCTCGCAAAGACAGGTTTGGGGTTTGATAAATCAAAACCCTACGGTGATGTCGGGGAATTCTTTCGGGTCAGGCAAACCGATAGCACGGGGAATATATGCTACAATGGGATATTGCCGTGCTTTTTGGGCGGATTTTGATCGCGCTTGGTTTCGAGCATGCGAAGGGTACGAATCAGACGGGGCCTGGTGTCCTTGGGCTCGATAACGTCATCGATATAGCCCCGTTCGGCGGCGATAAAAGGCGACGCGAAAAGCTGACGATACTCTTCTTCCTTCTGCTTGAGCAATTCTTCCGGATTTTTGGAATCGGCAATTTCCTTTTTGAATATTATCTCTGCCGCGCCCTTTGGCCCCATAACCGCGATTTCAGCGTTGGGCCAGGCGTAGTTGATATCGCCACGGATATGCTTGGATGACATGACATCGTACGCCCCGCCGTATGCCTTGCGTGTAATTACGGTAATCTTCGGGACAGTTGCTTCGGAATATGCGAACAGTAATTTCGCCCCATGCTTGATTATGCCGCCATGCTCCTGCGCCACTCCCGGCAAGAATCCGGGCACATCCTCGAATGTCACCAACGGGATATTGAAGCAGTCGCAGAAACGAATAAATCTCGCGCCCTTGATAGAGCTATCAATATCTAGCACGCCCGCCAGATGCGCAGGCTGATTGGCGATAATGCCGATCGGCTTGCCACCCATCCGCGCGAAACCCACAACGATATTCAGCGCGTAATCGGAATGAACCTCGAAGAAATCGCCGTTATCGACTACCTTATTGATAACATCTTTAATATCGTAGGGCTTATTGGGATTATCCGGCACAATGGAATTCAGGGCTTCATCGGCACGGTCGACCGGGTCGGTAGATTCTAATTCCGGAGGATCGTCCATATTATTGGATGGCAGAAAGCTCATGAGTTTGCGGACTTTCAAGAGGGCATCGGCTTCATTATCACATGCGAAATGGCTGACGCCGGATTTGCTCGAATGAGTATCCGCGCCGCCCAATTCCTCGAATGATACTTCTTCATGCGTAACAGTCTTGACAACATTAGGGCCTGTCACGAACATAAACGATGTATTTTTCACCATGAATGTGAAATCGGTAATAGCAGGCGAATAGACCGCGCCACCCGCGCATGGGCCCATAATGACTGATATTTGAGGGACTACTCCCGACGCCAACGTATTGCGCAAAAAGATATCCGCGTATCCGCCTAATGACACTACACCTTCCTGGATTCTCGCTCCACCTGAATCATTGAGACCGATAACCGGCGCGCCGACTTTCATAGCCATATCCATAATCTTGCATATCTTTTCGGCGAATGCTTCCGAGAGTGTGCCCCCGAATACGGTGAAATCCTGCGAAAAAACAAAAACCAATCTGCCATCGATTGTGCCGTAGCCGGTTATTACCCCATCGCCCAGATATTTCTCTTTCTCGAGCCCGAACTCCTTGGTGCGATGCGTGACGAACATATCGAACTCCTCGAATGACCCGTCATCCAAAAGAAGGTCTACTCGCTCACGGGCGGTGAGCTTGCCTTTTTTATGTTGGCTATCAATTCGTTTTTGGCCGCCGCCGAGCTTGGCAAGATGGCGCATTTCCTGGAGTCGTTTTAATTTTTCATCAAGATTCATATTCGATATCCTCTATTCCCTATTCATAATTGGCATAACCTAAATGCTTATTTTGACCGCCTCGACTTTACCCATTTCACCGGATTTGAATTTGGCGAACTTGATATTAATATCATGATCGAATGCTATTATCCAGTCGTCTTTGAGCATCCGTTCGTGCAGCCAACGTTTTTTCTCCATCGTTACAGCAGGTTCGAGATCAACGGCAGCGACATAGGGTACGCGAATATGCGCAGATGATGGCATGAGATCGGCAGGATATATCACTCGCTGTCCGCCGCCATCAATCATTATCGCTTGCATGCCGGGAGTATGCCCGCCGATGACTTTCACCGAAATGCCGGGGAATAGATCGCCGTCGCCATCAAGCAACTCGAGCTTGCCCGAATCCGCTATTACTCTAAGATTATCCACGAGATAGGTCGCGGCAGTGCGTTCATTGGGATTCATGGCGTCCTGCCATTCGCGCTTTTGAATATATATTTTAGCGTTGGGGAAACGGAGCTCCGGCCTGCCATCTTTGCCGATTCGTAACGCACCCATGGCGTGGTCGGCATGGGCATGAGTTAGAATCACTGCTGTAATATCTTCAGGCTTTATATTGTTTTTTGCAAGTTCCTCGTCCCAGCGTGTCGGGCTGTTTACCGAGTATATTTTTTTCTGCCGCTCGTTGAGCACATCGCCGAATCCGGTATCGACTATGATTTTTTCTTTGCCAGAGATTATAAGCAACGGATTAATATCGAGCCTGATGAGATTGTTTTCGTCTGATGGGGCCATCTTATTCCAGATGATTTTCGGTATAACCCCGAACATGGAACCGCCATCAAGATGAAATGAATTTTCCAGAATTGTTTTTAGTTCGATATCGCCTAATCTCATGTCAAACCCTTCCCCGTCGAAATCCACAATAAATCATGTTTTGCCGGTTATACAATAAGTATGAACCGTTTGGAAATTAAAAAAGGGGCTTTTGCAAGCCCCCTCAATACTACCTTAAGTAGCTTCCCGAGATAACCAATCGTTGGATTTCCGATGTTCCCTCGTAGATTTCGGTAATTCTCTGGTCGCGATAAAGCTTTTCGATCATGGAGAATTCGCCAATATAGCCGTATCCGCCATGGATCTGCATCGCGCGATCGACACAGAATTTGGCAGTCTCGGTGCAAAATAGCTTGGCTTGTGCCGCTTCGATAGAGAGCTTTTCGCCCTTATCCTGCATCAATGAGACCTTGTAGGCCATCATGCGGGCGGCTTCTATCTGTGTAGCCATATCAGCAATCATCCATTGGATAGCCTGGAATTTCCCGATCGGCTGACCGAAACAGATTCTCTTTTTTGCGTAATCAACCGATTCCTGCAATGCTCTCTCGGCTATTCCCAATCCCTGGGCGGCCACACCAACACGCGCGCCGTCGAGAGTATTCATAGCGATTTTGAATCCCTTGCCGATTTCATTCAGCAAACTCGATTGCGGGATGCGTACATTATCGAACCAGATGCGGCCGGTGGTCGCGGCTCTCATGCCCATCTTTTTCTTCAATGTGGCAACTTTGATTCCGGGGATGAGTTTGCCATTTTGGCGAGCCTCAATAATAAATGCTGAGATCTTTCGCGAGGCCTTATCGTCATCGCCGCCGCCCGCGAACTTGGCAAAGAGCACGAAAATATCGGCGACATCGCCATGCATGATGAATATCTTTTCGCCGTTAACGACGAAATCATTGCCATCGGGAGTGACAGTAGTTTTCTGATTAACCGCGTCGGAACCGGCATCAGGTTCGGTTAATACGAATGATGGAATCAATTCGCCGCTGGCGCATTTGGGCACATATTTTTTCTTCTGCTCTTCATTGCCGAATGTGTAAATCGGATATGTGGCCAATTCGCAAACTGCATCGAGAAGGCAAATCGCGGGATCATGGTAACATAATTCTTCGATCAGTGTGGTATATTCGATTGCCGAGACTCCGCCGCCGCCATACGCTTTGGGCATTCTCATGGCCATGAAACCTTCTTTACCGAGGCTCTTATAGAGATCGAGCGCGAAACGATCCGGATCGTCTCTATGATCGAGATTTTTGGATACTGGCTCAATGAACTTCTTTGCGAAACTGGCAACCTTTTCTCGAATAGGCTGCTGACGATCGTCTACGTTATAACGAAACATAATCCCTCACTTGGTATAATTTATTCTATTAGATTATTTTTTCTTCTTTTTTGTAACCTGGTAGTGTCTGATTCAGGTATTTGACAATATCGTCGGTTGACGCGCCCGGAGTAAAAAGCTCCCCTATACCCATTTGCTTTAGTTCATCCGATTCGCTTTTCGCGATAATTCCACCGCCAAAAAGCAGTATATGATCAGCGCCCTGGTTTTTCAGACTTTCAAGGACCATTGGGAAAAGAGTCATATGAGCTCCGGAAAGAATCGACATTCCGATGGCATCGACATCTTCCTGAATCGCCGCCGTGACTATCTGTTCAGGGGTCTGCCTCAAGGCCTGTATAGATTACCTCGAAACCGGCATCACGCAGAGCCGCCGCGATAACCTTGACACCACGATCATGTCCATCAAGACCCGGCTTGGCAAGTAAAATTCGATATTTTCGCTCCATAATCATCCTCTCCGAAAGTAAAATCGCGATTATCCAAGCGTCAACAGACGGGTGAATATAATAACTATCTTTCTTTTTCGCAATAGCAGTATATAAAAATGTATTGATTAAATAGAGGCCGAATTTTCATCGATCATTCGGGGCTAATCCCGAAATCTCCGCCGCCTTTAATATGAACCACGGAATTGCCATTGACAGAAAGACTTACGGTATAATCAAATAGAGGTGTCGAGGGATCGCCGGGCATTGTCTCGGCCGACACGTAGCGGACATCTATATTATCGCCGGCAGGAAATATGTCGCCGTTTTCCGGATCCAACCTATTGGGAAGATTAAATCTGGCACCCGGGAAAAGCAAGTAATTCAAATGCTCGCTGTGCTGAATTTCGCCGCGAGTTTGCTTATAATCGACAAGGTATACTCGTATGTAGGATTCGTTGGTTATCGATATCTTGCCCTGATATTGAATTAATGGCCCATTGACCTTCTTTTCCGATGAGCATGACAATGAAATCAATATCATCAGCCCAAAAGCCAAAGTTAGATATCTCATAGTGAAATTATAAGAAATTTAGGTCTAATAGTCAAGTGCTGAGTTGCTTGAAACAGATTGCGCCAGGTCGGATGGCCGGCTTCAGCCGGCCTTGACCTGGCGCCCCGTAAATGAGTCGCCTGATCTCAAAATTGCACGACCGAATAGCTCCGAAGGGTTTAGATCAATGGCGGCTCAGTATAGATTCCGAAGACTTCAGTAAGCACCTTGGTTATCTCTTCTTCGGAGGTATAGCATCGGATACAATCAAGAAGCGGCGGCATATGATTTTCGCCCTTTTGAGCAGCATTTTTCAAGATTCGGCCAGACATGTTTTGACACGATCATTGTCGCGGGTCGATTTTACCTTTTTCATGGCCGCAATCTGATCGAGTTCGACTTGCTTATCGATTTTCAAAATCGGAATTTCGACATTTTCGTCGTCTTCGATAAACTCGTTAATGCCGACAATTATCCGTTCTTTCTTTTCAATTTCCTTTTGGAAACGATAAGCGGCTTCGGCTATTTCCCTCTGGAAATATCCCTGATCGATACATTTAAGGACTCCGCCCCGTTTTTCGATTTCGGCGAAATATTCTTCGGCTTCTTTTTCGAGATCGTTGGTCAATGATTCGACAAAATACGATCCGGCCAATGGATCGATCGTATTAGCTACACCGGTTTCATGGGCGATTAATTGCTGTGTACGAAGGGCGATTTTGACTGCCTTCTCGGATGGCAACGCGTAGGTTTCATCCATCGAATTAGTATGCAGTGATTGAGTTCCACCTAAGACTCCTGCCAGTCCTTGAAATGCGGTTCGGACAATATTGTTTTCAGGTTGTTGGGCTGTTAATGAGCATCCGGCGGTCTGAGTATGGAATCTCAGAAGCCACGAATGAGGATCTTTGGCGTGATATCGCTCTTTCATATGACGAGCCCAGATTCTTCGGGCCGCGCGGTATTTGGCGATTTCTTCGAAGAAGTCGAGATGCGAATTGAAGAAGAATGACAATCTTGGCGCGAAGACATCGACATCCATTCCGGCCTTGATGGCCGCTTCGACATAGGCAAAACCATCAGCCAGCGTGAACGCCAGCTCCTGTGCCGCGGTCGCCCCCGCTTCCCGTATATGATAACCTGAAATTGATATCGTATTCCATTTGGGCACATGCTGGGCGCAGAATGACATCATATCGGTTATCAGACGGATAGACGGTTCCGGCGGATATATCCATTCCTTTTGAGCGATATATTCTTTTAGGATATCGTTCTGCAGAGTCCCGGTTAAGAGCTTTGATGGCACTCCCTGCTTTTCGCCAACAACAATATACATTGCCAGCAAAATTGTAGAAGTGCAGTTGATCGTCATGGAGGTGGAAATCTTGTCGAGCTTGATACCATCGAATATAATCTCCATGTCTTTGAGAGTATCGACCGCCACGCCGCAAACACCGACTTCGCCGACCGCCCGTTCCGAATCGGAATCATAACCCATCAAAGTCGGCAGATCGAAAGCCACCGACAGCCCCATAGTGCCCTGCTTTAGGAGGTAATGATACCGCTCATTTGTTTGTTTGGGAGCGCCAAATCCGGAAAATTGTCGCATCGTCCACATTTTCTTGCGGTACATCGATGAATGCACGCCGCGGGTATAAGGAGCCTGTCCCGGATACCCGATCTGAGAGTCATAATCTAAGTCAGCAATATCATCAGGCGTATATAGTGGTTTGATCGGCCTCGACGAGACCGTCATGAATTTCGCGTCTTTTTCCGGTTTCGATTCCTTGAATTCCTCAAGCCATTTGGCCTTGGATGATTCCTTCGATTTCTTTTTGGTAGATTTATCCATATTACTCCTTATTTCAAATTGTCTATTATTTCACGCGCCAGATCGTAGGGGTTGCTATTTCCGGCGAATATTTTTTCAATATAACTTTCCATCGCTTTCGGCTCCAACAACTCATCCGCGAGCCTTTTTCTAAAACGATATTCGAATGTCTTCATGAGGTCGTAACGAATCTTTTTTATGCGATGTTTCCTGAAATTGTCGCCGGTCTTGATAGCGGCGCATTCGGAATCGATTTTTTCCAGCAATTGATCTATACCGATATTATTTACGGCCTGAGTTGCGATTACAGGCAATTCTCTTTGCCCTTTATTTCTCTTTATATCAAGTATCATGTTGAGTTCTGATATTACCCTGTTGGAACCGTCACGATCGGCTTTATTCAGACAGAATATGTCGGCTATTTCCATCAGACCTGCTTTCATGGCCTGAATAGAATCGCCGGATTCCGGGACAAGCACTACGACAGTAATATCGCAGGCCTCGGCGACATCGAGCTCCACCTGTCCGACCCCGACTGTCTCGACAAGAATAATATCCTTCCCGAACGCGTCCAATACCTTTATCACTTCCGATGTTGAAAACGACAGTCCACCGGTTGATCCACGCGTGGCCATGCTTCTTATAAATACATTTTTCAATGATGACAGATTTTGCATGCGGATACGGTCGCCAAGCAGCGCGCCGCCGGTGAATGGCGACGAGGGATCGACAGCAATTATTCCAACACTTTGCCCGCGAGTCGAGAATAACGAACAGAGCTTATCCACAATTGTCGATTTACCAGCGCCGGGCGGGCCCGTAATTCCAATAGACAGGGCCTTACCAGTCTTCTGATAAATCCGCGCCATGATTTCATCGGTTTCCGGCCCGCGATTTTCGATATGTGAGATGATCTTGGCCAATGATATCACATCTCCTGAATAGAATTTATCGAGTATTGACAATCTAATTTGCTCCTAAACAGCATTCAAAGGTGCTGTGGGGTCTCCGCACCCGACAGAAAAACCTCAATTTATAAGTGTCGGGTCAGGCGACCCGACACCACTAAAGCGATTAAATATACACAAAAGCGAGCGGCAATTCAATAGATAGTAAGAGCGCAATTGTTTATGG
Source organism: uncultured candidate division Zixibacteria bacterium (assembly GCA_963817915.1). Taxonomy (GTDB): domain Bacteria; phylum Zixibacteria; class MSB-5A5; order UBA10806; family UBA10806; genus CAWFQL01. The sequence goes on along the minus strand of CAWFQL010000011.1, from coordinate 63,274 downwards.
GTTGACAGGTGCTGTCGGGTCTCCGCACCCGACAGAAAACGCTCGAATTATATGTGTCGGGTCAGGCGACCCGACACCACAAAAAATTTGTTTACGGGTTCAGTCAGGTCGTAGTCCGCCACTGCGGACGTGACCTGATTGAGCTACCCTAAAGCGGACAGGTCACGCCCCGACATTTCATGTCATGACTACGACCTGTCCGAACACGATTCCTGTAGAGACGCAAAATCTTGCGTCTTTACCAAGGCGGTTATCCCGTCAAGCTATCGTCCTCTTTATCAACTCCGGCGGATTTATTTTCGTATCGGTTATTGATATATATTCATTCAAACGCGCCGCGGCTGTCTCGAATTGATTTTCATCTCTGGCATGCAATCTGGCAATCACATCGCCGACGTTTACTTTGTCGCCGATCTTCAATGGGAATTCGATTCCAACCAGCGGATCGATTTTGTCGTCCTTAGTTTTCCGTCCGCCGCCCATATCGACTATCAATCGGCCTATCCCCATAGTATCGAATCCGATAATGTAACCGCTCTTTATGGCTTTTATGTCTTTTACGATTGCCGCATGGGGAGTCTTGGATTTATTCTTGAAAATCGCCAAGTCCCCGCCCTGATAATAAACCATCTCTTCGAATTTCTCGAATGCGGACCCATCGGCGAATTTCTTTTTCAAAAGCTGTATCGCCTTTTCACGGTTGGTTTCGACTTCCGACATTATCAGCATTTCTACTGCCAAATCCAAAGTGACATTGAAGATATCATCCTGATAATCGCCATTGAGGATTTCGACCGTCTCGACAACCTCCAACAAATTCCCGGCGGTCCTCCCCAATGGCTGATTCATATCGGTTATCAGCGCCTTAACATTCTTCCCCATCGCCTTGCAGACACCGATAAGGTTGCGCGCCAGTTGATCGGCCGATTTGATATCCTTCATGAAGGCGCCATTGCCGCATTTGACATCGAATACCAATCCGCTCGGCCCCGCCGCGAATTTCTTCGAAAGAATACTGCCGCAGATCAAGGGTATCGATTCGACCGTGGAAGTGACATCTCGCAAAGCATACATCGCCTTGTCAGCCGGGGCAATCTCAGGTGTCTGGCCTGAAATAATACATCCGATTTTCTCGACACCCTTCTTGAATTCATCCAACGACAAATTAGTGCGGTATCCGGGAATCGATTCCAACTTATCCAATGTCCCGCCGGTATGCCCAAGCCCGCGCCCTGAAAGCATCGGCACTTTCACACCACAAGCCGCCACCCACGGGGCCAAGATTAACGATACCTTATCCCCCACGCCACCGGTGGAATGTTTATCAACATAGATCCTATCAGGCTTTGGAAATTTTACGATATCCCCTGTATTGAGCATGACATCAGTCAGCCAACCCGTTTCTTCGAAATCCATTCCCTTGAGATAGGTAGCCATAAGGAGAGCGGCCATCTGATAATCTTTTATATCGTTCTTCAGATATGAATTAATAAAGAAAGCAATCTCAGCCCGCGACAGCTTCACACCATCGCGTTTTTTAGCGATTATCTCGACTGCATTCATAATTATTATTCCGGCTTGCGCAGCCTGAAGCCTTCGGGCAATAGGTCGGAAAGCACAAAATTATCTTTTTCGTTGTTACTATTAACACAGAGAATCTTCATATCAGGATTGAATTCATACAGCACCTGGCGGCAGGCTCCGCAAGGCCTGGCAGGCGGATTCGATCCCGATGCCACTACTATTGCCTTGAATTTCTTTTCACCCTCGGAAACAGCTTTGAACACCGCGGTCCGTTCGGCACAGATCGTGAGTCCGAACGACGAGTTTTCGACATTGCAGCCGGTTATGATTTTACCATCATCCGTAAGAATCGCCGCGCCAACCTCGAAACCCGAAAATTTGGCGTAGGCGTTTTTTCTGACTTCGCGAGCGGCGGCAATTAGTTTTTCCCATTCGATCATTTCAAGTCTCCTAGAAAGCTTTTTCCGGTCGGTTGTTTCAAGCTAAAGTAGTCCAGTACAGTCGCGCCGAGATCGGCGAATGATTCGCGTATACCTAAATTAGATGATTGATGTTTATCCGAGGCCGCGATTCGCGCCAATATCGGCACATATTCACGGGAATGATCGGTCGATGGTGTGGTAGGGTCACATCCATGGTCGGCTGAAATCATGAATAGATCGCCGGGAATCAATTTTGATAATATCTCATTCAGACGGCTATCGAAATATTCCAACCCCGCGGCGAATCCCTTGATATCATTGCGATGACCCCAGAGCATATCGAAATCGACAAGATTGATATAAACGAGCCCATTGAAACGAGACTCCATGGCTTCGACAAGCGTATCGATACCGTCGGCGTTGGATTTTGTCGGGGATGATTCGGTTACGCCGTAGCCGTTGAATAAATCATTGATCTTACCTATGCTGATAACCTCGAATCCCGCGCCCGAAAGTATATTCAGGCCCGTTTCTGTCGTAGGAGTCAACGAAAAATCATGACGTTCATCGGTGCGATAGAATTCGCCCGGTAGGCCATCGAACGGCCGTGCTATAACTCGTGAGACACCATGCTCCCCACTCAGCATCTCACGCGCGATACGGCAATAGCGATATAGCTCCTCTACCGAGACAATCTTCCGATGCGCCGCAATCTGAAAAACCGAGTCCGCCGAAGTATAAACTATTAACGCTCCGGTCTGCAGATGCTCCGCGCCAAGCTCCTTAATAATCTCGGTCCCCGATGCCGCTTTATTGCCGATAACCTTTCGGCCGGTTTTCTGCTCAAATTCCCTGATGACATCGGGTGGGAAGCCCTGCGGGTAGGTCGGAAATGGTTTCTCCGTAATCAGGCCGAAATGCTCCCAGTGACCGGTAGTCGAATCTTTGCCCGCCGATTTTTCTATCATTTTGCCGAATGACATCAACGGTTCGCTGACTGGCGAAACGCCGGCTATATCGATAATATTTCCGAAACCGAGATCGCGCATATTCGGGAGCTTGAGCCCGTCCGACAGCCTTGGCAACGTTGGCCAATGTGTTCGAGCCGATATCGCCATATAGATTAGCGTCGGGTAGCTCACCAACGCCGCATGAATCGAGTATCAAGACAAATGCTCGCATAGCGGAATGAAATTAACACAGTTGCTTTTAAGAGTAAAGGGAAAATAGGCTTGGAGAAATGCGCTGTCGGGTCCGCCGCAGGCCGCCAATTCAATTTATGCTATTCGAATGGGACATTTTTGCATAAATGAAGGGATGATGTTGCAGCCTAACAACTTCCTAACCCAAGCTTGATAAGCTTTTAACTTATCAAGTTGTTATTAAGTTGGGATGAAAACAAATGGAGCCATCTATGCCTGGTGAAAAAATCCTTGTGATTGAAGACGATATTAACATTATGGAGTTAATAAGGTACAACCTGATAAAAGAGCGATTTCAAGTAGAATGCGCGCCGACAGGAGAAGCAGGCATGCAAATGGCAAATTCAGGATCATTTGATCTCTGTCTCCTTGACATTATGTTGCCCGGCCTCAATGGACTCGAAGTTTGCAGGCTAATTAAGAGGGATCCAGCCTTACACCAGCTGCCAATAATTATGGTTTCGGCTAAGGTAGAGGATGCCGATATAGTAGCCGGACTTGACCTTGGCGCTGAAGATTATATAATCAAGCCGTTCAGCCCCAAAGTCCTGATCGCGCGAGTAAGAGCTGTTTTTCGCCGCAAATCTCTGCCGGAAATTACTACCGGACGGCCTATTAACGCATACGAGATGACGATTCATCCCGGACGCCACGAAGTCAAAATCAAGGGTAAGACAGTCGATCTCACTCTCACAGAATTTCAATTGCTATACCAACTGGCTAGTAAGCCTGGCTGGGTGTTCACTCGTTACCAGATAATCAATGCCCTTAACGGTGATGATTACTCCGTAACAGACAGGGCGGTCGATGTGCAAATAGTAAATCTCCGAAGGAAATTAGGTGAATACGGAAAATTTATCGAGACTGTTCGCGGTATTGGATATCGCTTCTGGGACCGGGCATCTTCCGAAGAGAAATAATTCAATTTCAGCGCTGTTCAAATCGAAACTCAAGATCGATCACATTCAAATATTATCGAAACCCCGCCATAATCTGAATTTCCAAGCGTCTTAATTTTTATAATAAATGAATATAATTCCTATAAAATACTAATCTCAATGTGGTTCATTTTCTCAGTTGATATAAGGAGGAAATAAATGATCAAAAGAAAAAGAGAATCAAAGAACTCTTTAAAAGAAGAGAAAGATTTATGGCATCGGCTCGATTTGCAAAAACTAAGGGATGACAAGTTTATTCATGTTGCCAATCAAATTCTGCAGGGCAGGTTTGCAATGATAAATTTGAATGCTCCAACTATTTTGCGGGGCGAATAGCAGAACAATGAGACTTTGCATTATTTCAACGGAGGAATCTTATATGCTCAACTATCAAGATGATTTGCGGGAGCTTTGGTCCAATGTGGCTCCGAATTTGTTTTTTATAATTTGCATTCTATTTCTCAGTGCGCTCATTTCCGGATTGAGTCGCCTTTAGGATCAGAGAAGCTAAATTATAATTCTCTTGCCAAAGGTGGCTAATCCGGCCCATTAAAACGTGGGCGGATAAAAATAATTAATTAATTGAATAAATTATTAACATATTTCATTGCTTTAAAACTCTATTATATCGGTTCTAATTCTCCAAAAAAACCAAAAAGAACCCTGCCTGGAGGGTTGGCAGGGTCCTATATTGGAGGGTCGAGGCTTTGAAGTTTGATATGTGCGGGTATTATAAATTCCTGCTATTAAGCCTGAATTATGCATGTGCTAAAAATCAATTAGCTGGTTTCCGACGCCTCAGAAATGGCCGTAAAACAATCTAATGATTATTTCATGCCGGGCTAACTCAACGATAACAATAATTACGTTAATATATTCAGAAATGAAAACAAAGTATAGATAAAGAAATATTTCGCCTAATAGACAAAATACTGCTGAAGAAAAGTAAATGTTAGAAGGAATTGCAAATTAATGAGAATAGTCCATCTTTCAGATCTGCACATCTGCAGGCTTAAAGGACGCAGCAATATTCGACTTACGGAAATGGCTCTGAATTTCGCACTCGAAATGGGTTTTGACCATTTGGTCATTACGGGTGATATGGTCCATAACCCCAATCGCGGAGATTTCAATATCGCAAGGGACATCTTTCAGAATTTAGGGATTCTTGATTCCGGAAAATTATCGCTGACTATTGGCAATCATGAAATTCACGGCGGAATCCACACATTAAATGAAGCAATATCATTTCCCGGTAAATCGTTAAGAAACAATTATGTCCGACGGATAAATGAGTTTGTGGATTATTTTCCAGAGGCATTCGAGAATATCTATAGACTTAACGATAAATCGATATTCCCATTCGCGAAAATCATCGGAGATTCTGTTCTTATAGGTATCAATTCCGTAAAGGATTATTCTCTTTTTCAAAATCCCCTTGCCTCGAACGGCCATGTTTCCAATCGGCAAATTAGTGAAATCGATTGTTTTCTAAAACTGGCCGAAATTCGCGATAAAAATAAAATAATTATGATGCACCATCATTTTTGTGAATTCACTAACCTGAATACCAATTTCCATCCGTTAGGCCTTCGCCGCCTCGAATGGGAGACGCTCAAACTCCATGGAAAGGCCAGGCTTTTGGAATTCTTCAAAAAGCATAAAATTGAACTGGTACTTCACGGTCACATTCACGAATCAGCCGAATACAGGAAAAATGGGATATTCTTCAGCAATGCCGGCGGATCGGTTGATGGTTTTAATTCCGGCTTAATTTCGATCAATCTTATAGATATTTCAAAAGCAGGAGTAAAAATAGAAATTCATTCATTCTCACCCGAGGCCGTACCGTCCTGGGGCAAAATATATTCGGGAAATCCGATTCCAGAATTCGCGAATTAGCCCATTATCCTTTAAAAATTATTTCCGACGAATCACGCTCCACACCAACCACATCCATCAGTGCGGTCGGGTCACCTGACCCGACCGAAAACAATCACTTCAAAAGCGTCATCTTTTTCGTCTCGATCCTATCCCCCGCTTTGATGCTATAGAAGTAGATTCCCGATACTTGGTTGCTCGCATCCCAGATTGCCTGATGATTGCCAGCATGCTTTACACCTTCAACAAGTGTTTCAATCTTGCGGCCAAGGATATCGAAAATGTCGATTGAGACATTTGATTGCATCGGCAAAGAGTATTGAATCATAGTCTGTGCGTTGAACGGGTTGGGGTAGTTAGGGCTGAGAGTGAAAGTTGTCACCTGAGAATGCTCATCATCTATGCCAGTTAAGCCTCCGAGTGAACCATCAGCTCTTACCCGCTGGGCATAAATATCATTTCTTTGGCTACCCAAATCATTTCTATAATCGGTCCAGGCGACAATCATTCCATTTGTGCCATCATCAATGATAATAGGAAATGATTGAACAAAAGTAGCCGTACTAACGGCAACCCCATCGGTAGTCCATATAGATGCACCAGTGGAATCTATTTTTTGCGCATAGATATCCGGTGTATTATTAGTCCTGGAATCTTGCCATGTAATAACCGCGCCGCCATTTCCAGCAGAGGTCAATTGAGGAAAACCCTGTAAGCCCGTGGCCAAACATACGCCCACGCCATTTGCCGCCCATTGAACTGTCCCGCCTGCATTTACACGTTGCGCGTAAATATTCGGATCTGGGATGCCCGTACCCTGCTCGTTCCAGGTAATAATTGCGCCGCCATTTCCATCAGATGCCAGCACTGGAGAATTCTGATTGCTGGCCGCCAGACAGATGGCCAGGCCGTTTGTAGTCCATTGTACAATACCGCCGGCGCTGATTTTCTGGGCATATATATTCCAATCGGTATTACCATTACGTCTATCAACCCAGCAAATGATAGCTCCGCCGGCGTCACCAATCAATTGAGGGTAGAGACTGCCTCCAGTAACTGAATTTATGAGAACACCATTGGTCTCCCACAGCGTGACACCAAGTCCATTAATTTTCTGGGTATATAATTCTGATATTGTGACTGCGCGGTTGTCCTCCCACACAATGATGGCGCCGCCGTTCCCGTCGCTTGCCGCCTGCAAAGACGCGCCCTGATATAGGTTAGTATCCGCGACTTCAACGCCGTTTACGATCCATTGAATCGCACCAGATGCATCAATACGCTGGGCGTAAACACCATCGCCACCGGTAACCCCGTTATTCCTGCTGTCGCTCCACGCTATGACGCCCCCTCCGTAACCATCGCTGACTAATGACGGGATTGATTGATTTGATACAGTCGTAGAACATACTCTGACGCCATTTGCGGCCCAGAGTTGCGTTCCGATTGAATCTATTCGCTGTGCATACAAGTTGCCGAAATCGCCATTGGAAACCCAGGTAATAATCGCCCCGCCGCCGCCATCAGCTATGATTGACGGCCTTAAATCATTTACAGACGAAGATGAAACTTGAACACCATCGGCTGTCCACTGAATAACTCCGCCGCTATTTATCCGTTGAGCAAAAATCGTATATAATGGTTGAGTTCGATAATCGACCCACGCGATAATCGCGCCTCCGCTTCCATCGCTTACCATCTGAATTTGGTTCTGATTATAATAATTGGTGCAGATGGCGTTATTAACGGCCGGATTGGTGGACCATTGTGCAATCGCCGCTGAGGCAAATAATATACAGGTAAGGGCGAGTATGGATAGAAGCAAAAAATGTAATCGATAAAATTTCATGATAATTCTCCTTGTGAGAAATTTCAAAATTTCGAAGGGTAAATAAATCTTACCCCATTTTGAATAATAATAATATAATTAATTTGCTCTGAAAGTCAATCGCTGTTTGACGGTCGCTATACGATTATTATTTCAAATGATTACTTTGTGCGGTCGGGTCGCCTGACCCGACCGCCGAATAGAATTATTTCAAAAGCGTCATCCTTTTCGTCTCAACCCTATCCCCGACATTGATTCTATAGAAGTAGATTCCTGATGCCTGACCGCTTGCATCCCATACTGCCTGATGATTTCCGGCGGACTTCATACCTTCCACCAACTTCTCTACGTTGCGACCAAGTATATCGAAAATATCGATTGAGACATCAGATTGTACTGGCAAGTCGTATTCAATCATTGTCCGGGCGTTGAAGGGATTGGGGTAGTTTTGGGAGAGGGAAAATTCATTCGGGATATTTTCTTTTTCGTCAACACCTGTCGGGTTATCATAATGCAAAATCATAAGCGAAGAATTGTCTGCCAAATAAATATAGTCACCCTGAACAAAAATTCCCTCGGCAAAGCTTGAAGTATTATAGCTTCCTACATAAATAGGTATTGCCGGGTTTGATATATTTATAATTTGAATACCCATATTATCTACAGTTACATAAGCGTAATCACCCGAGATATAAATTTCACGGGGAGAACCCGCAAATTCGCAGCTTCCGATATATATGGGATCCCGTGGATTTGAGACGTCCAATACCACTACACCGGCATTATAATCTGTAACAAACGCATAATTCTCATGGACAGAAACGCTCCAGGCCCAAGGAAGAAAATTATAGCTACCGGCATATTCGGGGTTGAATGGGTCGGAGATATCGATAATCTGCAAACCTAAATCCATATCCGCCACATAGGCATAATTATCTTGGACAAATACTTTCTGGGCATAACCCGGTGTATCAAAGCCACCGGCAAATACGGGATTAAGGGGATTCGAAATATCGGCAATTTGAAATCCATAGTTTGAATTTGTCATATAGGCATAATTGCCCTGCACAAAAACATTCCCCCATGAAATAGATGAATCACAGCTTCCGGCTAATACTGGATTGGCTGGATCTGAAATATTAATCACCTGAAAACCTGAATCATAGTCGGCCATATAGGCATAATCATCCTGAACAAAAACATCGTCAGACCATCTTAACGTGTCGTAGCTCCCCACGCTATTTGGATTCGCCGGATCAGCTATATTTAATATCCTAAGACCGAAATGATAATCATTTGCATAAGCATAATTGCCACTAACGAAAATTCCGCGAGTTTGGCCCGGGGTATCATAGATTCCGACAAAAACTGGATTCGCCGGACTGGATACATCTAATATTCGAAGGCCGGAATATCCCTCTGCCACATAAATACGGCTATCGTCGACAACAAGCTTCTGAGCATACCCTGGCGTTTCAAAACTACCTACAGGCGTTGGATCGGCGGGGTCTGCTACATTTATTACCAAAACTGAATCATAATCCGTTACGTAAGCATAACTACCAGCTACCGTAACTCCATGTGCATCGACCAGTGCATCACAGTTGCCGATTGAAAAAGGATTTAGGGGATCGGAAATATCGACTATCCAGAGACCCGAATCATAATTGGCAGTATATGCATAATTCCCCTGGATGAAAATGCCATAAACCTGGCCAGGCAGGTAAGTATTCGCGGCCAGATATGGATTGGTTGGATCAGATAAATCTATCACCTGAATTCCTGAACCCCCGCCCGCGACATACGCGTAATTGCCCTGAACAAAAACCACAAATATCTGATCATATGGATCGCTATAACTGCCGCTGTGAACTGGATTAGCCGGGTTTGATATGTCAACCACCTGAAGACTATAACTATCCGCGATATATGCGTAATTACCTGAAACATCGATATCCTGAGCATGGGATGGGGTAACATAGTTTCCGACATAGACAAGATTGCCAAGATCGGCGATATTTATTACATGTAAACCGGATGAAAAATCGGAGATATAAGCGTAATCGCCTACGATATCAATGGCTGATCCAAATCCTTGTAGATACAATTTGCTAACAAATGAAGGCGAGGCCGGATCTGATATATTTAGGACCACTAAGCCATTTGCAAATACACAATAGGCATAATCTCCAACAATTTTGACATCGTCGACATTGGACCACAATGCCGAGCCGACATATTCTACATTCTGAGCGTAAGCAGGGAAATTAATCGATAGACCCAAACTCAAAATCAATAAAATTATCAACAAGTAGCAAATCTTCTTCATCTTTTTCCCCAGATATTTTTGTCTACTATCATATTTCTCGTTGTGCCGCATAGTAGAGTCCGCGCAAAATCATCGATTAGAGAGAGCATTTGCCCACAAAAAAATGACTTAATGATATAAATTTATATCAATATTATAATAAAGCAAGTCCAAAATTAACTCTCCTGCGAGTCATGGTTTACCATGACCGCATCTTTATTGTATAGCCGTCAGGGTTTATCCGCCGTTCATTTGGGGCAAGCCATGATTCGCAAATAGCTTAGCTAATCCATATAAAAAAAACGCCCCGAATGGCTCGGAGCGTCTTGAAAATCGAGGAATCAGAAAACTGCTAATTATTTATTGCCGACAACTTCCTTTTCAATAGGGTTCGTCCGCGGTTGAGCCTCGAACGGACAGTGCCTAATGGGCATCCGACGCTCGTGGCGATATCCTGGTATGACAAACCGCGCAAGTCTGACATTATGATCATTACGCGATAATCCCCGGGGAGGGAATTAATAGCTTTTTTGATATGGTCGCTGACAAAATTCTCAAGCAACGCTTCATCATCGACTACTCTGAAATCATCGACAAATGTATTCTCATGCGATACTTCATCAGGGCAGATTTCGTTATTTAATTCCTGATGAGCAGGCGTCTTTTTGTTTTTGTGATAATAATTGATATAAGTGTTGGTCATAATCCTGACAAGCCACGCCAGGCAATTGGTTCCCTTGGTGAATAGATCAAAATTGCGATACGCCTTGAGATAAGTCTCCTGCACAAGGTCTTCCGAGTAAACAGTGTCGCGTGTCAACGCGCGAGCCAATCCATACAAATACTCAAGATGGACTACAGCTGTCTGCTCGAATTCGCTCTTTAATCTGTCTTTTGAAAACTTAACCATTTTACTGCCTTTTGATATTTGAAACTTACTTTAGTTCAGTTCAACCGGCCTTTATGTTGGAGGCCGGTTTACGACGAAAATCGCCGGGGGTTTGCCATTTTCTTCAGCCTATTTTCGTTTTCTGATTTCCTTGTTTTCCCTTTTTACTGGGGCCCCGCCTTGTTGCCGGAGCCCCAACCCAAAGTTACTGAGGGGAGAGAAGCAAACTACACCCACAGTAAAGCAACACTCGTGCCGAATTTGCTCAAAGGCTATCTTGTTGACAGTCAAGGGGTTAATCGATCCGACAAATGGCCCCCGAGAGCCGAAAGTGTTGTAATTAGTCACACTATTTTTAGCAAAATCGTAAACGACTATATTTCAAGTGATTATGAGACAGGTCGACCTGTTACTAATAATCACAGGTGGGGATAATTATAACGATTTAATTACTATTAGAGTCAAGTCGTCGAGATCGGAGTGATCGGAAGCAAACTTTTTTGAGTCATTGATGATATTTTCGATAATAATTTTTGATGGAAGGCTTTTTGATCTTTCAAGCGTCGCCAATATCCGCTCGACAGAGAACTCTTCGTTTTGATCGTTCATAATCTCGGAAACGCCATCGGTGTAAAAAAGCAGAATATCGCCTTTAGAAATAGAGACAGGGCGCTCTTCGTAATTGGAATTGGCGAATGAACCGAGCACAGTCCCGCCTTCTTCAAGGTATTCGACTCGGCCGTTGGCGCGCCTTAAAATCGGCGGATTATGTCCGGCATTGGAGAATGTGAATATATGATTTTTGGTATCGAGCACTCCATAGATGGCAGTTACATAGCTATCTCGGCCGATCGATTCGAAAAGTAGATTATTGACCTTGAAAAGTATGGCCCTGATAGCGAAATTATTTCTGATTTCGGCTTTTAGGGAGGCTCGAAATGCCGCCATTATGAGCGATGCCGGAATGCCCTTGCCGGAAACATCGCCGATAGCGACACCAAGCTGGTTATCCACTATCGGAATAAAATCATAGTAATCGCCGCCGACTTCGGTCGAGGGAATATTAACTCCAGCGATATCATATCCATTTATTACCGGATCGCTTGCGGGTAGAAATGTCATCTGAATTCGACGGGCAATATTAAGCTCGTTTTCGAGTCTTCGAGTGGCGATTGAGTCTCTGAATAATCGAGCCCGTTCTATGGATATGCCGGCAAGGCTGGCAAAAGCGTTCATAAGCTCCAGGTGATGGTCATGGTAAGCATCTATTAAATCGCTTTCGAGATTAAAAACACCTATTACAGCATCGTTGGCCAGTATAGGCACCGCCATCTCGGATTTTGTCTCGGGTCTGAATACCAGGTAATTAGGGTCTGCACTGACATCGGAGACAATCAAACCTTTGCCGGTCTGGGCGACCTTGCCTGTGATGCCCTGACCGATTTTAACATTGATATCGTTTTGGAGGTTTTCCTGTACGCCTCGCGTAACTATTTGATTGATTGTGCCGTCGGCAGGGTTAACCAGCGAGATGGCAGCAATATCAAAATGGACGACTCTGCGAATATTGTCGAGAATTTTCTCAAGCAGTTCATCAAGTTCGAGGGTAGATGACAGGGCAATACCGACTTCATACAGGGATTTGGCTTCCTTAGAACCGCGGATAGCCTCTTCGAGATACCAGGCATTGCGGAGTGTCAAGCCGATCTGCTCGCCAAGGATTGACAATAATGTTAATTCGTCATCTTTGAAATTCTCGCCTGATGTTTTATTAACGGCTACAAGGATTCCCAGAAACTCTCCGCCTGCAGATAAGGGAACTCCGATAAACTTGGTTGGAGCCGTGTTAGTATAGCCTTTAAATGCTTTCGCAAAATCGCTTTCCGGATCAACGGCGTTGCTGAGAATGGGCTTCCGGCTGCCTATCCCCCAATCGGCCACTCTGTCTGTCTTGCAGATTGGATATGAATTCGTGCAGGTAGGATCATTTTTGGTCAAGGCGTAAAGGATGGGGCAATAATCATGCAGATCGAGCAAAATCGCACCTGCCATGTCGACATCGAATCGATTGCGAATCACCCCGAGTGCATTATGAATTACATTCATCAATCTGGGATCGGAATTAATATTCCTAATCGATTCAAGAAGAAATTCTTCCATATTACCGGAATTTATTTCGCTAATTATATTTTCCAATGTGTTGTCCTATCTTACGCCGCTATTAAAAATTGTCATAGAATTAATATACCTATTTTTGACTTTGAAGGTCAATACAAACGAACATAACTGAAGATAAACTTTCGCAGACAATATTAAGTTTCGTTGATTATAGAGAAGTATGGCGTTACTGTGATTTTATATTTCTAATCAAATCAGATTTCTATCTCTGATATAAAGTCATTTTGATCTTGTTTTCCCATTCGAGATCTCTTATTTCGCCTTGTTTAGATGAATGAACAAGCGCATAGTCACTGCCTATTTCAAAATCGACAAAAATGAAATAGACGCCACCCTCGAGGCTATCATACCACCATCTTTCCCAGGCGCGCGAATCAAGCGATGAAGGATATCGTTCGACATTGGACGGCTCGCCGTAGATTATATATACTCTACCTCGATCGGTTTTCCATCCATTAGAGGTGCCGCCGTATTTACCGTATACGTTGTTAGCATATTGGAACCGTCGATAATGCTCCAGTTCGAATGTATTTACGGGGTTATTCGGATTTGGATTTCTCTTATTCCAGAATTCCTTTTGAAAATTGGCTTTTCCGGTGAGATTCAGGGAATCATACAATTTTAAATCGGATCCGCTGGCAATATATAAGATTTCGTCCCTGAATTTTTTGGCGTCCACGTCGGTGCGAATGTCATTAGCCTCGGGGAAATCCTTGAAAACATTGCTCTTTTGAGCATATTTCAACTGTTCTTTTGTCGCGAGGATTTTGAAATCTCGACTGCCTGTACAGATCGATTGACCGTCGGACAAAGTCAGACGCAAATCATATTGTCCCGGTTTCAATGTGGCAATGGAGAATCCAGTCATCAGCACGGCAGAATCGCCCGGCTTTTTGTAGCTGACAGCCGGAATGGTTTTGATCGATGCTCCATCGGAACCGAAAATCGCGAGCGATATTGTATATGTCGTATCACTGCCGGACGGCGGCCTGAGATTATACGCCTCGGCATAGAGTATACGGCTTTCTTATCAAGGTAAAAAGTTCTCGAGGGATTTGGCATCACTCGATAACCCGCCTTAAGAAATTTACCTGAACTGTCGGGAGTTATTTCATAGGCTAATTCGATTGATGAAAGGGTTAGTTCGGTCCCTTTATAGGATGGCACTTCCATCTTAATTGCGCAATGGCCATTGCGACCGCCATTGGAAGCGTAAATATCCAATATATATTTCCCGACCGGCAGCTTTTCGCCAATTATATCTGAAATAAGATATGTGGAATCCTGCAGCGATGACAAGGATTCGATTTTGCTGGCAGCGGTCCAGCTGGTTGAGTCAATCAGAACGCCATTGGTGTCGCTTAATGACAATTTCATGGCGATCATGGCGACATAGCCGGATGTCGCGGGCTCATGCCTGAGGCTGCTTCGGAAGAGATTGTAAAATACTTCCACATAAGAATTGGCCGAATCGCCCTCGAGCCTGAAGGCAGCATAATCGGCGACAATATATAGAGAATCTCCGGAATTGATCTGGCCGTAAACATTGATAGCAAATACAAAAAACAGGCCTATAACGATCGAAAACAATTTCGCAGTCTTCATTTAATCACCTTAACTTGCTCAAGTCGCCATCAAAGGGGTATTGCAATTCATAATCGCCGTATCCATTCAGATCAACGAAGATAAATCGTTTTTTCTGTGTGTAGTAGTACCAGATCTGATACGGTTTCGAATCCAGGTCGAACGGATGGCGTTCGATTTCATCGGGCGGACCGTAGGTGATATATATCATTCCCATATCTGTCTTCCATCCATCCCTGCCTGACCGTCCATAATTCAATTCGGAATATCTGATTCTCTTATAATATTCATCCATTAATTCATTTTCTTTAGTGCTGGGAGTCGGGTCTTTGGATTTCCAGAAATCATTCCAGTATTTTATTCTCTGGTCCGGCGGCGCTTTCAAGAGTGAATCTATTTCTGCTTTTGACGCTATATATTTAAGCTGGTCTACGGCTGTTTTGTAATCATTTTTGACTATTGCCAGTACTGACCATTCTATACCGAAGTTGGCTCTACTTTTCAGTTCGAATTTATTTCCCGGCGATTTGATTTTCACATCCAGCTCATATTTTCCAGGGAGTAATTCATCCAATTCAAATTTTTCCGTTCGCTGGGTAATTGAGCCACCAGATGGGAAAAGGGTCGTATCGGCCATAATTACTTTGTTGCCATCACGTATTTCATAAGTGGCCAGATATTCGCCTTTAAAGCCCGGACTATCGTAAATTTCGTAATAGACATACATTTCGGGCTCGCTATAACCAAAGAACCTTGACACCGATGGAATTACCTTGATTGCCCCTTTGGTGAATTGAGATTTTTCGACTGCCTCCCCGGTCTCTCTGACAAATTCTATTGTCGATAATGAGGGAGAATTTTGATGAAATTTTTCAAGATCCAGCCGCTGTTCCTCTTTGAGGACATCGCCGGAATTACCATCGGTCAAACGGGCCGACAAGACATAATCATCCGGCTGAAGAGTAAATGTCATAGTATTTATGACAAAGTCATCTCTATTCATCGTATCTTTATAATTCTGGGCAACGAGATTGCCATCGCTGGAAGAACCGGTGACCTGTTTATTTTTCTTCATGATGGTAATATCAACCCCATATGAAGCTTTATATTTATCATCCCATTTTGTATATGAAAGGCTTGAGGAAAAGATTTTATAATAGATTTCAACCCTGACGGTACTGGAGGCAGTATCATAAAAGGCCGCATAATCAACATAGAATGGCCTGCGAACAAGATCATCGCTGAGGCTTTCATTGTCCTGAGCGAAACCTGAAGTAATCAACAAAGCGAAAAGGATTATTGTGGCTCGAACTATTTTCATTCTTCCTCCAAATGATTTTACTATCCGCAAATATGGCTCTGCAAGTAAAATCTATGCCCTATATATTTTGTTAACGTTGCCGATTGCAGGAATGTTTCAGGTCTATTCATACCTGAGACACTCGATAGGATCAAGTTTCGAGGCCCGCGCGGCCGGATAAATCCCAAATACCAGCGCAACTCCGACCGAAAAAGAAAATCCTATAAGAATCCAGGCAATAGAAACGGCCGCGGGTAAGGGGGAAACCGCGGCTATTATCTGACCGGCACCAACACCAAATATAATTCCCAAAATACCCCCCAACCCCGATAGAGTCATTGCCTCAATCAAAAATTGCCATAGAATATTACGCCGTTTAGCGCCAACAGCTTTGCGGATACCGATTTCTTTGGTCCGTTCGGTAACAGAAACGAGCATGATATTCATTACACCAACACCGCCGACCAGAAGGCCAATCGACGAAATAACAATCATAACCAACCAGATTGCCTGAGTAATCTGCTTATATATTTCCATCAAATTTTCTTGCGTAAAAACCGAGAAATCATCCGGTTGATTATATTTCAGGCCATGTCGTCTCCTCATGTGCTCGGTCACCTGATCGATAGCGTCATTCATGACCTCCGGGGAGGCAGCCTTTAGCGATAACCAGAGTTCTTTTTCCTCTGGATGTATTTTCTGGAATGTCCCATAGGGAATGGCGACAAATCGATTATTCATCGCTGCCAAGGCTGGATTCGGCTTTTTCCGCAACGCCTATTACGGTGAATTTGTCATTATTGACAGCGAAAATGTTTTGCCGATTGCTTCTTCGCCCTCAAATAGCTTTTCGGCAACATCGGAGCCGATAATAGCGACCATGGATCGGGACTTGTCGTCTCCATCTGATATGAATCGACCGCTGGACACACTGCTATTATTTACTATTTCATAATCAGACACAGTGCCAAAAAATGTTGGGTTTAGGATTTCATTGTTTTTGTATTTGGCTTTATTGCCGCCGGGCTGAAAATAGAAATTTTGCGGGGCGACGGCAATTATCGCCGGGCATGATTCTCTGATAGCCTGAGCATCTTCGAATGTAATCCCTTTTCGATTTCTTTCGGACGCCGGCCGACGGCCCATGACGATACCGGGCTTATATTTTGCCACATATATGACATTGGAGCCGAGCGATTCGATCTGGCGCGCCATGGAATTATTGAGACCGGTGATAACCGATACGACGGTAATTATCGAAAATACTCCTATCAAAACGCCAAGCACTGTAAGGAATGATCGCATTTTATGGACACGGAAAGTGCCAAACGCCAAAAGAATACTTTCTTTGAGTTCATGGAGACTCATGCGCTTTTCCTTCTGACATTTAGAACAAGTCCTAAAATGCAATGATTATTGAATGATATATATGGTTTTGACATTACTCGTACCTCAAGGCTTCGATAGGATCGAGGCGGGAGGCTTTAAGCGCTGGGAATATGCCAAAAATTATCCCAACGCTGGATGCGACACCGAGACCGCTCAGAACAGCCCACAGTTCGATGGAGGCCGGCAGTGGAGAAAATTTCCCTATTATAAGAGCTAATGAAATCCCGGATAATACTCCAACTACTCCGCCAATAGCGGATAAAGTGACAGCTTCAACAAGGAATTGCCAGAGGATATCCCTCCTTTTGGCACCGATAGCCTTTCGCACGCCGATTTCGCGGGTTCGTTCAGTGACCGAAACGAGCATGATATTCATGATAACGATACCGCCGACGATTAACGAGATCGAGGAAATCAAAGTCAATACAATCCAGGCAGCACCGGTAAAATTAGAATATAGCTGCATCAAAGAAGCGGCGTTAAATATTCCGAAATCATCCTTTTGATCATATTTGAGTTTGTGACGGCTTCGAATAACCATCCGAGCCTGATCCTGAGCATCTTCAAGCATGCTCGCACTGGCGGCTTTAGCGTAGATAGTAATGCTTCTTCGTCTGCCGAAACATTTTTCATAAGCGGTCAATGGCACAACCACCCAATTATCCTGGTTATTTCCCAAAAATGATCCTCTGGCCTTCCCGACGCCGACAATTCTGAAATAATATTCGCCTATTTTTATGTCCTTGCCTAACGCCTGGCCGCGTTTAAAAAGATTCGTCACGACGTCAGGGCCAATCAGACAAACTGAGCTGTGATGAATTTCATCGGATTCATTAAGCGCTCGTCCATAGTCGAGTTCGACATCGGTGACATCGAAAAAATTGAATGTCGAGCCTGAGATAGAAACATCTTCGAGATAATCAGATCCGTATTTTATTCTTCGCGTGGTCTCTACCGAGCCACCGACCGTGACGCAGAGATTGCAATACCGTTCAATGGCGCGCATGTCTTCGATAGTCATCTTCTTACGCTTTTGGGCATTGAGCCAATCTTCTTCTGATGTGACAATACCTTCTCTATCTATAATAAAAGTATTAGAACCCATGGAATTGATTTTCGCGCCAACATAATTATTCATGCCATTGATAATGGAAACCACGGCTATAACAGTTGTAATACCTATGATAATACCAATAAGGGTAAGAACAGACCTGAGTTTATTGGCCCAGATCGCCTGGATTGCCATAAGGACGCCTTCAATAAACCACATAAAACTGGCCCTTATACTTTGGACATTCTTTCTTCTTTGGCGATTATACCATCGCGGATATAGATAATCCGTTCGGCGTAAGTAGCGATATCTCTTTCGTGAGTGACAATGATAATAGTATTCCCCGCTTTATGAAGCCTGGAGAGCAGGGCCATAATTTCGATACCGGTGTTGGTATCGAGATTTCCAGTCGGCTCATCGGCCAAAATCAGGGAGGGATTATTTACCAGCGCCCTGGCGATTGCCACGCGCTGTCTTTGACCTCCCGAAAGCTGATTGGGACGGTGATGGATACGGTCGGCAAGATCAACAGACGCAAGCGCATCCTTCGCCTTGGATAGACGATCGACGGCTGTCGTACCATTATAAATGAGCGGCAATTCGACATTATGCAAAGCCGAGGCCCGGGGAAGTAGATTGAATGTCTGGAATACGAAGCCGATTTCTTTATTTCGGATATGCGCCAATTCGTCGTCATTCATACTGGAAACAAGGCGGCCGTTGAGTTCATAGGTGCCACGCGACGGAGTATCAAGACATCCAATAAGATTCATAAGAGTCGATTTGCCAGAGCCCGATGGTCCCATGATGGCGACATATTCGCCCTTCTCGATATTTATTGTCACACCCCGAAGAGCCTGAACTTCTTCAGTCCCGACCTGGTAGATTTTCCAAAGATCCGAGGTTTTAATTAACAAATTTTGCTCCTTTTAAAAATCCGCCCACCTGCACCACCACACGCATGCTACGATTCTATCTCAAGACCCTTTTTGGGCTTTTGAGGATTGATATCCTGCTGGTTTTTGATAGTTCTCAATAAACGATATGGCCCCGTAATGACACTATCTCCTTCATTAATGCCCGATGTTATCTCGACATTTTGCTGATCTCTGATGCCGGTTTTTACGGTGACGAAATGGGCCTTGCTGCCTACGACCATAAATACACCTTCAATTTCCTTTTCGTCTTTTTTGGCGATTTCGGATATAGCCGACGCATCTTTGATTTTCCCGAGCGCCGTAAGGGAATCTTCCTTTAAAGCGCTTTCGGTACGCATCACGACAGCGCCCGAGGGAATTTTGACAGCATTTTCTTGTTTGGCGACAGTTACATCCACCGACGCGGTCATGCCAGGTTTAATATTGGGTACAATATCGGTAATGAGAATTTTGACCATGAAATTGGTCACTTGATCGGCCGTGAGGCTGCCGCTTGACGATATGGCGGAATTGCCAACCTGAACGACTTTCCCCTGGAAAGTAGTATCGGGAAAGGCATCGAGGGTGATTTTTACGGGCTGGCTCACCTTAACCTGGGCAATATCGGTCTCATCGACCTGAGCTTCAATTTCGATTGCCGAAAGATCGGAGATTATCATTATGACCGTGCCGGGATTATTCATGGTGCCGATTACGACATTTTCACCTTTAATTGAATTAAGAGTAGTTATGACACCATTCATTGGGGATCGGATGGTGCTTTTATCCAGCTGATCCTGCGCTCGATCTAATGTAGCCTCGGCTACTTGAACCTGAGCCTTGGCCTGGTCAAAAGCGTTTTGTGCCTGATCGAGATCGGACTGTGATGAAAGTTTTTTGGCGAAGAGCCCCTTGATTCTATCGAGAGTTACTTTGGAATTTTCGAATGCGGACTGCGCGGAGAGAAGACTCCCTTTGGTCTGCGCAACATCCATTTGGAGAGATTTGGAATCGATCTGAAGCAGTAACTGGCCTTCTTTGACTTCATCCCCTTCTTTTACAGGAAGCTCGATGATTCGGCCCATGACATCGGCGGAGATTTGAACATCGGCTTGGGCTTTTACTTTGCCGGTGGCTGTCACAATGGAAGTTATGTCGCCCTTCGGAGCTTTTTCGACCGTGACATCAATTTTCTTCTTATTACTGGTTTTCAACGCGAGAACAACGAAAATCGCCAGGATTATTATTCCACCGATAATAAAATACCATTTCTTCTTCATATTGACCTTTCCCTATCTACCCAGAGCTTGCTCGAGGCGCGCTATGGCCATGTTGTAATCGAAGAGAGCCTGTACCTGATTAATTTGAGCCTGCTTAAGGGATACTTCAGAGGTAAGTACGTCGAGGATAGTGGCCGCACCCAGATTATATTTTTCTCTCACCAAATCCAGGTCCTCTTGTGCGGAAGCAACAGATTCGGTCGCCAGTTTTTTTGATTCCTGCGCCAATTCGATATCCAGGAAGGCCTGCCTAACATTCAATGCCACCAAATTTTTAGAGTTTGCAAGATTTTCGCTCTGAGTTGAAACTGCTTTACGGGCAGATTTTAATCTTACATAATCGCCGAGGTTATTAAAAATATTAAAATCAAGGCTGGCTCCGATGGATCGATTAGCATTGTATCCGTGAAAACCCGTAAAATCTTTCAAATAGCCAGCTGATGAAGTATGAGAGACGCTGAAAGAAAGGCTCGGGATAAAATAGCTATACGATATCAATTGCTTATCCCGCGCTGTATAGAGATCGAATTGTGCCTTGCGATATTCTGGATTGGAATTTAAAGCTTCGTTTAGAGCCTTGTCAAAATTCAATTCAAAGCCTACTTCGGGAAGATTTTCGTTAACTTCATACTCCTGATTGACATTGACTCCCATGGCATATGCCAGATTAGACATGGCAATTTTGTAAGCATTAGTTTGAGTTACCAGATCAAGTTTGTCATTACCAAATTGGACTTTCGCCTTGAGGACATCGGACATAGAGGCTGATCCGAGGTCATAGCGGCTTTGGGCGACACGTAATCCTTCTTCTCCCCTTTTGACAGCTTCCGTGGCAACATCCATAAGCATTTTGGCTTTGAGTACGCCGTAGAAATTTTGTTTGATGCTCAAGACTATATTTGATTTCGCACCAGCCAAAGCGTAGTAGAATGATCCTTTTTCATGAGTGGCCTGCTTGATGCTGGCATAAGTGGCCAAGCCAAGTCCCCCGTAGGATTGCGAAAGGGAAATCCTGCCAGAATAGTCAATTTTATTAGAAGTCAGCCTGCCTGCCAAGTCTTGACGGGTCACGACGGGCCAATTCTGGTTTGTAGAAGTTGTGATTGACAACGATGGCAGAATTGTGCTCCAGGCGGAATATACCTGTGTGCCGGAAACAGAGTAGCTGTTTTTCGCGGCGATAACGCTGTAATTATTTTTAAGACCTATTTCGATACATTTGTCGAGAGTCAGGACTTCGGCCTGAACAGTATTAATGAATACCGTCAATAAAAAGACAAAAGCCATGCTCCAGAATAAAGAGGGATTTGAATTTTTTCATGCACATACTCCTAATTTATCAATGCTATGAAACATATGCAACTGTCCCGACCAATTATTGTAATAACAACCAAATAATGAATGAAATCGTGATTCCCTTTTTGGTCGTGAATTTATAGAGAATTGCAAGGCCGATGCCGATGACTATAAAATGCCATATTCCAAAGATATCCACTGTCGCAAATGCCTTATGCAATTTGGCTCCGGCGATATCTTCTGATAATATTAGACCAAGATTGATTCCGGCGGTAAAATCATTTTTAATAATCATCAGGATGGCTTTAACAATTACGCCGATAAATGAAATGACCGCCGCCCAGCACGTGATCATCCATACGCCGCCAAATTTTGCGGTACCTCCAAAAATAATTGATGAGACGAAGAAGTACAGGAGAGTTACCACCAACAGCCAGATGCCCATGCCGAATATTGTCCCACCTGTCAGGAAAACGCGAGAGATAGCCGAATTTTGGTACATTTCAATGGCCTTTTGCATTCCCTCGGCGCTGCCGCCCTGATCAACTTTTTCCTGAAGGCTTTTGATAGTATAATCGGAAAATTGTTGAACATATAATTGGGTGACAGGACGCTTCCGAGAATTACTGACTACGAAAATACAACGACCCAATAATTGGCCTTAATAATGTTTTCATAAGCCTTTTGAGGATCGGTGATAATCCCGAAAAAATCGCGAAAAAAATTCTTTTTTACTGGTACATCGATGGCGACTGATTGCGTTGTTGAAATTCCACCGGTATTCTCTCTCATTTCTTCCATCATGACCCCTTTAAATACATTTTATTAACGTAAATTCATACGAAATGTTTCACAATCTAATCTTTATATACCGCCGGGAAACAGAATTATTCAAATAAAAATCAGGGAAAGCCGACCCTGTAGAAAAAAGTGATGCCAGGACTTATAGAATTGCCGCCGGGTTTTCCGCTCGAGAACGATTGACTATCCCTTGCCAGATTAGGTATTGAGTAGCCAACAAAATTACCCGACATGTAAAAAGTCACAGCCAAGTCCTCGGTGATATAATAGCGAAAATCGATATTTAACATATATCCCCATCCGGAGAATCCTTCGGAAAAGGCGTCATTAATCGAAGAATCGCCGGGAAGAAGAATGTTTCCGGTAATGTCATAAAATCCAATCCCAGCGCCCGCTGCCAATTCGAACCGTCGATATTTAAATGCGATTGCTTGTACCCTGAGAAAGACATTATTTTTCTCAGCTTGATCCTGATATATGGCGTTGCCAAGTGTGCCAATGTCATAAGTGTGAGTAGAATGCAGTACGCCTATTTCCAATCCGGCGCGGTCGAAAAAATCATATCCAATGCTTCCAATATATCCAACGCCGGATTCCATATTCCTAAATGGTTTATCAATCGGAGAATCCATAAGAATCCCGCCTCGAAAATAGAAGCCTTTTCCGGCGGAAAGCAGCGCCGGGGAAAGCATTAAAAATCCGACCATGAAAATTGGTATAGTATATCTAATTTTCATATAATGATGTTAGCTCTTGACGATTATTAAGGCAAGAAAAAAATGACGCTGACGGATTTGAGATTGGGGCTTGGAGATATGGCTATTAGGAATGAATTCGTGACAGGGCGGGAATTATTTGGGGGTCGGGTGCGGAGACCCGACACCACGAGGATGACTCTGCGGGTTTGGAGATAAAGCTGTCAAGAAAGGGTTCTTGACGGTGCGAGAAAAACTTTGCTTCCGAGGCTATTTTGCGGTCGAAGTAAACTTCGACATGCAAGACAATAAGTTTGCGGCTGAAAGGGATTTCTGGCAGCTCATTTAAGGATGCGGTCATGGCAAGCCATGACTCGCAGGAATGTTGTCGTCGGGTCAGGCGACACGACGACATGGGATAATGGGTTTGATAAATCAAACCCCTACAGATTATTATTAAGCGTCAGGATGTCATTTTATTCCATCCTGACGCACATAATTATTTCAATTATTTCAATTTGAATACGATGCGATAGGTAACCCAGACAGCAATGGGATGACCATTGGCAATGGCCGGGCTCCAGATAGTCTGTTTGGCGGCATCGATGGCGGATTCCTCAAAACCGGCATTTACACTTGAGGGCTTGTAGACTACAGCATCTCTTACTGAACCTTCCTTATCAATAAGTACCTTTATCCAAACATCGCCCTCGACTCCGGCTCTAGCTGCTAAGGACGGATATATCGGCATGACATCTCTGACTTTGGCAGGGGGTATATCAAATCGAATGATTGTATCTTGTTTTGGAAGGATTTCGTTCAGGACCTTATTGACATCGATGGAAATGCCAGCGCCGGGATCAATTGCGGGAGTCTCGGGAGCCATATTGGCCAATTCCTCCTGAGTAGCAACATTAGTTTCTTCCGGGGCTTCCTCTTCAGGAACTGGAACGAGGATGCCGACTGAAGGTTTGATTTTGTGTTCTTGAATCTTGAGTTTTATTTGCTCCTTCTGCTGGGATAATGACGGAGGCATGATTATTCCCGTGGGTTTATCAATCGTTTTCGGCTGGATAAGAATCGGTTCTTGATAATTACCCGTAATTATTGCGTAAACGATAAGTACTGCCATTAAATGAAGCCCGGCTGAAATCCCAAAGCCGATAGTCATATTTTTTTGGTATGACTGCTTTAGGGCAGTTGAGCTTAGGGTGATTACATTGCTTTCCATAAATCGCCTCCTTTGATTTCATTTCTCAATTTTCTATATGGGATACGTTTTGGAATTGGAATTATTCCATGTTTATATATTTAGTAAGCGTCAGGAAAGGATTCCTGAAGCCGCTCTTAAGAATGCGGTCACGGCAAGCCATGACTCGCAGGAAAATTTCACCAGGTGGGGGCAGGCGGGAGGACTGACGTCCATAAACACGGGGCCATTAAATTTGCGGTCGAAGTAAACTTCGACACGCAGGGAAAAGCAGGATGCGGTCATGGCAAGCCATGACTCGCAGGAAATGATTGGGTGTCGGGTGCGGAGACCCGACACCACCAGGAAATCGGCGTAATGCCGTCAGAAAGGGATTCCTTACGGGGCGGGGAAAGGAGGGCACAACATGTTGTGCCCCTACAGGAATAATTGTTCTTTTGCGGGTGGGTTTGATAAATCAAACCCCTATAATTTTATTAATCGGTCGGGTGAAGCCACCAGAGCTCACAGATAATTATTAGGTCGGGTCGGGAAATGATTCCCGACTTCGCCGTTAACAACGAGTTCTGGATTCCGGCTCGGGGGCCGGAATGACAGGCAGGGCTGAGTCTGCGGGAGCGTCAAAAAATAAGCCTTATGGACATTCCATAAGGCTTATCAAAGACAGAAAGCTGTAAAGCGGTTACTTCAATTTGAAGTCGACTTTGTATGTTACCCAGACTGCGACCGGCTGACCATTGGAAATTGCAGGTTTCCAGACAGTCTGTTTGGCGGCATCGATAGCGGCTTCCTCGAATCCGGCATTCGCGCCAGAGGGCTTGACGATAATGACATCGCGAACGTTGCCTTCCTTATCAACCAGCGCCTTTACCCAGACAGCACCCTCGACTCCGGCTCGTTGAGCCAGCGGAGGGTATAGAGGCTGAACAGTTTTTACCTGCACAGGAGCTTCCTGGAATGGCACAAACTGGTCGGGAGCCGGAAGCAATTCATCCATGACCTTATTTACGTCGACGTTGATATTGTCGCCCAAATCCTGAATGGGAGCAACTGGAGCCATATCAGCCAAATCCTGCTGCGTGGCAACATTGACTTCTTCAGGGGCCTCCTCATCAGGAACCGGCTTCAAAACGCCGACAGTTGGTTTTACCTGACGTTCCTGTATTTTAAGCTTGATCTGTTCCTGTTGCTGAGAAAGCGATGGCGGCACGATAAGATCGGCTTTGGTCTTAATCGTATACTCAGCGGTTGCAATTGGTTTACTGGAACCGATATTAATTGCAATTACGACCGCGAGCACTACGAATAAATGTGCGCCCGCCGATATGCCAAATCCCAGCGCCATATTTTTCTGGTAGGTTCTTTTTAGCTCATAGGAACCTGCAAGGAGCGATCTACTACTCATTGTTCCACCGTCCCTCCTGCCGCGACGGTCGCAAGCACTTGTTCATCCCAGGCTGTAAAATCCTGGAGACTGAATCTGGCAGAGAAGGAAGAATCGGGATACATTTTTTTAATCCCGGCATTCAACATCCTCTCCGCGGATTGAATATCATCAATAATATTGACCATCATTCTATACGAGGCCTTGGTGTCGAGCTTGAGAAGCATGACCAGCTTCGGAACATGTACGGTTTTTCTCATCGATGATTTTTTGAAGTTCCGCATAACTTACCATTTTCGGCTGCTTCATATCTTCGCCAATCTGGAAGTATGTGGAATCATTTTTATCGACAAACATCATAAGAAGCCCGAAGCTGTGATATTTGTAGGATCAGTGCTTAATTCAGATTTTGGTGGCAACGAGATTTCCATTGATAGAGGTGTTGAAAATACCGTTGTCACCATGTAGAAGATGAGCAATAAGAACGCGATATCGACCATCGGGGTCATATCGATGCGGATACCAAGACGTCGTTTGGGTCTTCGTAAGCCCGCCGCCTTTTTGTTTTTTGGGCCTTCCGGCCCCTAAATCTACTCCGGCCATAAAATCACCTCATCTCTTAACCGGCCGGTGGAGCGGCGGGTTGCTCTTCTTTACCCCTTATTTCGGTCATAAGGGAGAAGCGGTTAATATTAATTTCCTGGAGAGTATCCATGATCTTCTTGACTGTCCCATATCGGCAACCTCTATCGGCCTTGACGATAACCATCGGGTTAACCCTTTTTGCGAGAAACTTGGCCTGTACCTTAAGAAATTCTTCATTAATAGTAGAAGCTTGCACCTGGACATATTCCCTGACAGTTGTAGTGTCGCCAGGCTTCATCATGCTGCCGTTAACCATCGTATCCCTGTCAACAACCAGGTTGGCGATGTATTCGAGGAATATATCGTCGGTTTTGTTGACCGTAATATTGATGATATCCGACATAGGCACCTGATATTGCGAAGCCGACTGCGGCAGAGTAACCTGCTGTTTCTCCGGCGGTTTGAACTGGGTTGTAGTCATATAGAAGATCAAAAGGAGGAACGCGATATCGACCATCGGGGTCATATCAATCGCAATTCCGATTCTCCTTTTGTGTTTCTTCGCCATTTTTACTTACCTTCTTTGCCCTTCAAAAGCTGCATCACCTCATAGGAGGCTTCATCTATTGTATAGTTGAAAGCATCGACTTTGTTCACGAAAAAGTTGTAAAAAACGATACCGATGATAGCGTTGAGAAGGCCGCCGGCGGTATTGACCAATGCCTCGGAAATACCGGTTGCCAGCGCTTCGGCGTTGATGACGCCGCCTGTCTTCTTACCGGTAGCCGCGAAGGCTCTAATCATACCGATCGTGGTTCCCAATAATCCGACCATGGTGGCGATAGACGCGATGGTCGAAAGGGCGATTAAGTTTCTTTCCAATAGCGGGACTTCGAGAGCATTGGCTTCTTCGATAGCTCTCTGGGTTTCGGAGATGCGCTTCTCGCCATTCATGGAAGAGTCTTTCTTGACGATGTTGTATCGTTCGATACCGGCTCTGAGAATATTGGCGACCGTGCCTTTTTGCTTATCGCAAGCGGCGATAGCGCCTTCGAAATCGTCGGATTGGATACCGGAAATGACTCTCTTAAAGAAAGACTGTACGGATGATTTTCCGGCCGCGACCTTATACAATGTAATGAATCTTTCGATGATGAATCCAAAAAGCATAATCAACAGGGCAATCAACGCCACTACCAGCGGTCCGCCCTTGTACATAGTCAGCATCAATGAGCCTTCCTTGCCGCGCTGGCGAAGATGCCTCCCCAAATAATGGCGCCGACCGCGAAGGATACGATAAATAGGATTGTTACGAAAATTACCTGACGCAAGTTACTTGCCTCCTTACCTAAATTTGATTTATTTTTTATTCACCAAATATCATCATGATATTTCCACTAATGACTTCGACACTCAGGCCTTTAGAGCCCGCGATTCTGGGCAAATCCGATTATCAGTCCGGCGATCAAAAGCCAGAAACCGAAACCGGTAAGCTGAAAGATGGCGCCAACGCCCAAGTCTTCTCCAAGTGCGTTTAATCCGAGCGAGCCAAATGGCTGAGCGGCGCCGACCACCAGTACTACGAATAATGCTACAAAAATGAAAATCGGGATAAAAATAATCTTGCCGTTTTTCTTCACAGTTTCGAAATATTGGTCGCCCTTATTCTTATTGTAAAGGCCGAGTATATTTATCACGCCGGCTACGGGGCAAGCCAGTACGAATAGCGCTACCAAAAGCATTGTAATCCCCATTACGATACCGCTCCATGAAGCGTATCCGCCAATAAATGGCAAATTTAGGAAGAAGGAAATGGCGTTTCCGGAAACTGTCTTTCCGAAATAATCAAAAGAATATAGAGGAAGAAAAAAGGAAACTATCAGCAGAATCGAGCCAATAAGAGAAATGATTTTATCCGCGGGCCTCATTAATTTAACATTTAGAAGGGCGGAATCGCGGTCGAGCACGAACAACTGACCGCCACGCGCCTTAACATCCTGCAGGTAGAGCTTCTTTTCTTCTTCGGATTTCCAAAATTCTTCTATTTTACCAGGATGTACATCGAAACCCAAATATTTATAAATCCCATCGGGATCGGGTCCCTTAATTTCCTTCGCCATCAAATCCTCCGTACTTATTTCTGGATCGTAGTTTCCAAATCGCCACGTTTGCAGACTTTATTATTGGGGTCAATCGCCAAACATTTTTTGTAATAGACATTGGAATCTTTTACTTTGTTGCACATCTGGTAAGAAACCGCAATATTCGTAATAATAGAAACATCTCTGGGCTTACATTGTTCCGCTTTTAGAAGATAGGTTAATGCCGTCTGGCAGTTCTTCTGGTTGAGGTAGCTGGAACCGAGGTCGGGATAAATTTCGCATTTGAGCGAGTCAGTCAATTCAGGGGTGTTGTGATTTAGAATATATTCGAAATGATCGATCGCCTTTCCATACATGCCGGCGAAAGTATATATTTTCGCGGTCATCGCCCGCATGGTGACATCTTCGGGCTTAATGGCCAGTGCCTTTTCGAATGATCCTGCCGCCAAGCCGTATTGCTCGGTTTTAAGATAGCAAAATGCCATATTGCGGTAGGAATTAACGCCAGTGGTATCGAGTGAAACTTTTTTCTGGAAATACGGGATCGCCTTGACGTAATCCTTTTTATAATAGAGAGTTAGTCCCGCGTATTCATAGGCCGAGGAGTACAGCGAATCGATAGTTATTGATTTATTGAAGGCGACAAAAGCGGAATCAAAATAGTTGGCATTTTTCTCGCCAAGCTTAAGCTCGACCTTTCCTTTTTCAATCCAATAGTCGACACTGTCCGGTGAACCAAATGCCGTTTCATAGCGATTGTAAGCGTCGATTGATTTTTCGTATTCTTTGCGATCGGCATAGATTTTCGCCAGATTTCCGAAAGATTCGGCTTCGTGAGACTTCAATTCAACAGCTTTTTCGAATGCGGCGGCCGCTTTGTCAGGATTCTTGGTAGCCAAATACAGTTTGCCAAGATTGAACCAGGCAACACCGTTCAGCGGCGATAAAGCGAGGAATTTTTCATAGCAAAATACGGCCTCAGCTTGAATATTGGAAATTTCATAGATTCGTCCCAATTCGAGCCAGGAAGTAGAATCGGATGGAAAGTGATCGACCTGAATTTTGTATTCGTCGATCGCTCCGGGGATATTGCGCAAGTTGATCTGAGATTGGGCCAATTTATAATGGATATCCTGATGAGTCTTGTCCAAAGTGCTGTCGATTTCCATCGCCTTTTTGAATTCAGTCGCAGCGATGGAAAATACTTTATTCCTATAATTGGTTTCGGCCAAGGCCAGATGGTATAGCGGATTTTTCTTATCTTTGTCTATTGCCTTGCGGATATTGAGGTCGGCGTTGGCAAAATCACCTTTTTCGGTTTGCGCGAGGCCCAGACCGTAGAAAAATTGGCCCTTAAGTTTGCCGGTTTTCTCGCCTTGCTGGAAATACTGAATGGCCTCATCGTATGATTTTAGTTTATAAGCGGCCATTCCGGCGCCAAAAAGGGCATCGGCATCCTTTCCCTTCTTTTCAAGAGCTTTTTTGTAGGAATTAAGCGAATTCTGATAGTCACCTAAAACGGAATAAATATTGCCAGCCAGCGAATTTAGGTCAAAATGGGCTGGATCGATGGCTAAACCATCATTTGCGGCCTTTAGAGCAGATTGCAAATCACCCTTGGCCATCAGGTTTTTTGCATTTTTGTAGGCGTCATCGGCGGGCCCCGCCAGTATCAACGCGGATACGCCAAACGTTAAAATCAGAGTCAAGATGAGCTTTTTCAAATTTTGGTTACCTCCATAAAAAAAGACCCCCAAACAAATTAGACCTGAAAAATACGATTTCGGCCCTAATTGTCAAGATTTTTTTCTCCAGTTTTTGCCCCTTTGCTATTCATGCGAAGCTTTCTCAAAATCATATAGCCACGTCCGCCGCCATAAATAATAAAAACCATTCCGATAACCACTCGTGTCGTACCCTCAAGAAAGCCGCTTTCACGAAAAAGCAGGCCAGTCACGATTCCAATACCGAGTATGAAAAATATAGCCTGAAGTGGCAATAAGAGCCAGTCTAAAAACCGTGAACCCGGGTTATCTTTATTATCTTCAATCATATCTATTAATTTATACGAATATACTCAATAAATATTCCCTATACAATCTGCTTTTTTAATCTCAGGTATGCCAATGAGATAACTACGATGTCCCAGATCACCAGTATCAGTGTTTCCTGCCATAATTGACCGAAGCCGCTTCCCCGCAGAAAAATGCCTCTAATGATTGTAAGATAGTATCTCATTGGCAGAATATAGGTGAATAATTGAATGAGATGCGGCATATTGCTGATTGGAAACATGAACCCTGATAGTAAAACATTGGGAATGGAGAAGATTTGATTAAACCACATGGCCTGGTCGCCGGTATGGGATATTGTCGAAATCAACAAACCCACTGACAGCGCACCTATTATGAAAGCCCCCGAAAGCAGATAAAGCAGCGCCACAGAACCCTTGAACGAAATGCCAAACCAGGCGAGGCCGAGCACAAGGACAAGCGTAATCACGATGTAGCCCATTAGCAATGGAGGGATCAATTTGCCGATTATGAGGTCGAAGGCTCCGATGGGTGTGACCGCAATCTGTTCAGCGGTGCCGTTTTCTCGTTCGCGGACTATTCCCAGGGTAGTCAGATTGAGTAGCAGCATCATCGAAAGCATTCCCATAACGCCTGGCACCATAAAATTAACCGATTTAAGTTCGGGGTTGAACCATACCCTGGGCACTGATTGAGGCAGATGAGGTTGTTGAAGACCCTTGGAATTAATATAGTCTATCGAGAGTTCGGTTGAATACTGCTGAACAATTTGGGAAACATAAGCCGAAAGGATTGTGGCGAGGTTATTATTGGTGCCATCGATAAAGACTCCGACCGCGGCGGTATCGCCCGACGCTATTTTTCTGGCAAAATCGACTGGAATCACGATTCCGATAACAGCATCGCCATGATCGAG
Organism: uncultured candidate division Zixibacteria bacterium; assembly: GCA_963817915.1. Taxonomy (GTDB): domain Bacteria; phylum Zixibacteria; class MSB-5A5; order UBA10806; family UBA10806; genus CAWFQL01. The sequence goes on along the minus strand of CAWFQL010000011.1, from coordinate 31,561 downwards.
ATATTCATTTATCTCGTTCATGCTGGGAATATAGTCGACTATCGTGAAATAGCCGCTGGAGACGAATCTTTCCAAGAATTCGCGGCTGGTTGGAGTCTTGCTATAATCGCAAACGACGGTCGGATTTTTTTTGACATCGGTAGTGGCGACATACCCAAATAGTATGAGCTGTACGACCGGCATCATTATAAGCAGCCTGAGGGAACGTTTATCCCGTATCAATTGAATAAGCTCTTTTTGAGCGATGAAAAAGATACGCCTGAACATTAGTCCAACTTCTTTTTAAATTTCAACGCCGCCAAGCTTAGAAAAAAGGTGGCATTAATGACGAGAAACAGCCCCTGCGGCCAGAGTTCATTGAAACCGACTCCCTTAAGGAAAATACCCCGAAGTATCACCAGGAAATATCGAGCCGGTACCAGGTAGGTAAATGCCTGGACGACCTTTGGCATGCTCGCTATCGGGAATACAAAGCCTGAAAGCAAAATGGAAGGCAAAAGGCTTATCATTACAGATAGAATTTGCGAATTAGTTATTGTTGTAGAGACCGCCGAAGCAAATAGTCCAATTCCGAGGGCATTGGCGAGAAACAAAATCGTGAAAAATGCGAGGTGCAGCAAATTGCCCTTAATGGGAACATCGAAAATAAAATATGCCGCGGTGACTACGAGAGCGACATCAAATAGGCACAGCAATACATATGGAGTGATTTTGCCGAGAATATATTCATATGATTTCACCGGAGAGGCAACAATCTGTTCGATGGCGCCATTTTCCTTTTCGCGGACAATGGCTGTCGATGTCAGGATCGCACCAAGCAACATCATGATAATAGCGATGATGCCCGGGACGATAAAGTTGGCCGATCTCATTTCGGAGTTGTACCAGATCCTTGTTTTATCGACTACGGCGGGCAGTTTGACATTGGGAGGCAGGGTGATATTTTCTCTGGCAAACCGTCCGAATATTGCAGCTTGATATCCGAGCGCGACGCTGGCAGTATTGGCGTCGGTGCCGTTGACCAAAACCTGGATTGCTGTCGATTGATTGGCTTTGATTTTCGAGGCGAATTCAGGCGGGATGATTATCCCGATTATAATTTTGTCGGAGATCAGCAAGTCTTCAAGCGCCTCGGGGGATAGTGAATAGTCGACGATGGAGAAATAGCCCGAAGAGGTATATTCATCGATAAGTCTTCTCGAAGTTTCGGTTTTAGATTGGTCGTATATTCCCATTGTGACATTATTAATATCGAATGTCACACCATAGCCATAGAGAACCATCAAAAACAATGGAAAGATTATTACCATTAGAAGCGCGCGAGGATCACGGATGATAGTGATATATTCCCGACGCATTATGGCAAAAAGCCGCATTTAAGCTACCTTTCCGGCATTTTGATCGGGGCTGAGCAGCGAAACAAATATATCTTCAAGCGAAGGGGCAATCTCCCTTGTTAATTCGATTTTAATGTTTTGGGAACTAAGATATTTTTCGACTTCAATAATATCATTTCCGATGAAATCCAGATGAATTTTAACTCCAAAAATTGTCGGCATTCCGAATTGATCTGATTTGGCTCGTAAGAGCTTGATAGCTTTCAGCCAATCAGGAGTAATTATTTCGAATATCCGGCCGGTAATATTAGACGTCTTCAGAACTGCGGGTGATGCCAATTTGATGAGTTTACCCTTGTCTATAAAGGCTATGCGGTCGCAATGCTCGGCTTCATCCATATAATGAGTAGTGACGAAAACTGTGACGCCTTGCGATGACAGGTCGTAAATCAATTCCCAGAAATTTCGACGAGACAGCGGGTCGACTCCGGCAGTAGGCTCATCGAGAAAAAGAATAGAAGGTTTATGGAGTATAGCGGCGCCCAATGCCAGACGCTGTTTGAATCCGCCCGCGAGCGCGCCGGTGAGATCATCCTGACGATCTTTTAGGTGGGACATTTCGAGAGCCCATTCGATACGTTCGCGTCTTTCAGTTTTTGGCAATCCGTAAACACCGCCATAAAACTCGAGATTTTCGCGCGCAGTCAGATCTCCATATAATGAGAATTTTTGCGACATGTAGCCAGTTATCAGTTTAATCTTTTCGCGATCTTTGTAAATAGAAAGGCCGCCGACAAATCCCTGCCCCGATGTTGGCGGAATAATGCCGCAGAGCATTCTGATGGTTGTCGATTTGCCGGCGCCATTGGGGCCAAGAAAACCGAATATCTCCCCTTTGGGGACATTGAAGCTGATATTATCGACCGCGACGAAGCTGTCAAATTTTTTGGCAAGGCTTTCTACGGAAACGGCGAAACCGGAAATATCTAATCTATTTTCCATGCGATATTATCTCGATAAAAAGATCCTCAAGGCCGGGCGATATTAGCTCGCTTTTGTCGATCGTTAAGTCATTTGTTTTAAGATAGGCGGTAATTTCATTCAAAGAAGTCGGCGAATCGAGCGCGATTTGAAGCCGGTCGCCAAGAAAACTGACTCGTTTGGAACCGAGCCGCTGTGACAATAATCGATAGACGTTGTTGGCATGCTGGCAGGTGATTTCGAATAATGAATATGGATATGTGGCACGAATGGAATCAGGGCTTCCCGATCTCAGCACTGCGCCTTGATGAAGCAAGACCACTTCGTTGGCTCGTTCGGCCTCATCCATATAAGGAGTTGAGAATACTATGGTGACACCGTCAGACAAGAGGTCCTGTAAGATCGCCCATAGCTCTCGTCGGGATATAGGATCGACACCGGTTGTGGGCTCATCGAGAAGCAGAAGCTTGGGGGTGTGAATCAAAGAACAGCAGAGCGAGAGCTTTTGCTTCATTCCGCCAGAGAGCTGACCGGCCTGTCGTTTCTTGAACGGCCCCAATCTTGAAAATTCCATCAATCGTTCGATTCGAGCCAGTCGCTGGCTTCGGGGAACATCGAACATGGCGCCGAAGAAATTGATATTTTCCTCGACAGTAAGCACGGGGTTCAAAGCGAATCTCTGCGAAAGATATCCCACTTCATTCTTGGCAGATTCAGGGTTTCGAACAATATCATGACCGGATATAATAATCGATCCGGCATCTGGAGTGAGAATACCGGCCAGTAATCTGAGCAATGTTGTCTTGCCGGCGCCATCGGGACCGACGAGAGCGAAAACAATACCATCGCTGACCGAAATATCGATTCCGCACAACGCCTGCTTGAGGCCGAAAGACTTCTTAAGGCCGCTGACTTCGATCATATTATTTAGCCAGATTTAAGGTAACATCGCAGGGCATGCCGGGCTTGAAGACGCCATCGTAATTGCCGGTGGAAACCGTAACGGCATAGACAGTCTTCACCCGTTCGTCTTTGGTCTGGATATTTTTCGGAGTAAATTCGGCTTTATCGGAAATTTTGGTGATTTTACCTGTGAAGCTTTTTTTGGCGTATGAATCGATCGCTATTGAGACATCCTGGCCGTTCTTGACATTGCCGAGATTTATTTCGGGCAGGTAAACTTTAATCTGCAGGCGATTAAGATCGGCGACAGTGAGAACGGTCTGTCCGGGATTAAGGACTTCGCCCCCCTCGACCGGCCGGATCAAAACGCTGCAATTGATGGGAGCGACAAGAAATTCATTATCATAAAGCACATTGAGGTAGTCATATTGGGAACGGGCGGCGGCGATGGCGGCATTGGTAGCCTCGATTGTAGCCTGAGACGCGAGCTTTTTATCTTGTAGATCATCTTTTTGAGCGGTAGTCGCTCCACCGACCGGGATCAGGTTTTCGACTCGTTCGAGATTGCGCTCGGTGTTTCTGAGATCGATTTGCGCCAATTTCAGTTGGGCCAATGATGCGTTGATCTGGTCATCGGCCTGCCGGATGCGCGCCAGAGTTTCGCTATGAGAAAGCTCGGCGATGGTGTCACCTTGAATAATCGAGTCTCCCTCATCGTATTTTATATATTCTAATTTGCCGCCTGCCTTGAATGCAAGGTTGATTTCCACCGCCTCGATGGTTCCGGCCATGACGAGCAGATTGGGATTACCGTTATTGCCTTTGGTGAAGTAGTAGATTGTTACCGCGCCGATTACTATGAAAATTAGAAAAGGCAGAAGTATTTTTTTCACGTCGCACCTCCCATTAAATTTCGTCAGCCTATAGCGCACAAAATGCCATAAAAGCCGGATAAATTAAATAGCATGGGCGATTATTAAAGTCAAGTTATTAAGGCCGGAGTATTTGACAAGCGAGCGCTTTAGGATTATAATTGTTTGTGATGAAGAATATGACAAGTTGTCGGGTTGGTGAGCGCCTTATCTGTCGGGTCAGGCGACTCGACAGCGCAGGGTTGTCGGGTTTATCGTCGGGTGCGGAGACCCGACGACACGGTTCAGCCTATCTGTCGGGTCAGGCGACCCGACAGCACGGGCAACTGGCACAGATTGCTTCGTCCGGCAACTGCCGGACTCGCAAAGACAGGTTGGGTCAAGGGACACCGCTGTACGGCATAGGAATTTTGCTGGCGATTTTGCTGCTCTTAAGTTGTGCGAAAGAAAAGCAGGAAACAAAAATAACCATAACAGACAGATTTATTAATTCATGCAAGCCAATTGAAGAAGTCGCTGAGATGAAACGTTTGACTGAGGAGGGCAAATGCCTGAATCCCACATTCAGTACCGGAGACACGATTATATTTTTCAAAAGATTGTTGGTATCCGATCCTGATGATACCATTGGATTGAAATTCAGCCAGGTTGTTAAGCCATTCGGGATTAATGTCAATAACAGCGAATTGTACACATTGAATCAGGACTACGATTATAGAAAACCGATTATAGATAGATCGAATCCGCCTTCCGGGATATTAACCGAGAATTTCGCGGGACGGATTAAATCACCCGATACAAATGTATCCGCGTATCAGACATTGCAGATTGGCGGCGCGCCCGGGCCGATTTATATTTCGCGAAATGGGATATCGTCGCAGATTTCGTATGGGGACACGGCATGCTATCTAAATGGTTTTTCGAGTACCGGGCGATATATTAATATAATATGTGGCGATGAAAACCCGAGAATTATATTATATGATACAAAAACCGATCAACACATTATCATAAGCGGCGCGGGGAATTATATGGACTATATGCCTTGTTGGTCGCGAGACGACAAGGTGATGGCGTTTATAAGAAGCGAACGAAGGTTCTCATTTGAACAAAATTCCTTTGGGGATATATGGCTGGTGAGGTTTAGAGAGTAGAAAAGATTGTCGGGCTTTTCTGTCGGGTCAGGGGACCCGACAGCACGGGGAATATGACCGCCTGATGATTTTGCGGTCACAGTGAACTGTGACACGCAAAATAGGTTATATTATTATTTCAAATATAAAAGCTTTATAGAAGATTTATGTTCGAGAGTCGATGCTCTGGCAAAATAGATTCCTGAATTAACCATTTTGCCGGATGCATCCGAGGCGTCCCAGTTTATTTGCGCGGAAGTCCCTCCTTTAAGCGCACTTTCAACGATGTCAAATCTTTTTACGAGCCTGCCGATTATGTCGAAGATCTCCAGTTTTATATCACCTCCTTGCGTCATTTGAGTTTTGATATTTATTATCGTCTTGGAATTAAACGGATTAGGGTAAGACCAGACAGAAATCCTGTCAGGCGCTAAATTGCCTTTATCATGATCCTCAATTGCCGTTGTCCCAAGATTGCTTCTATCGTAATAGATTTCGAAATATCTTGGGTCAGGATTATTTCTAGAATCAGACCAGCTTATGTGGGCCATACCATTCGAATATCGTCAGCACTCGGTTCGATACAGTAATAAGGACTATCCGAGATTCTTTCATCGCCCTCGCCAGGTCACGCCGCCGTCAAACGAGACATTGCAATAGATGGCGCGTCTGCCGCTTCGAGATTATCACTAAAACAAACTAAAACGTATCATTAACAGCAAAATATCGGTTCCCTTAACTCCATGAGAGAACGTGAGTTGGTAAGGAGCCGTCCAGCTTCGGCCATTATTTGTACTTTTCGAGATCAAAGCATCGCCTGTCCACTCAAAATGAGAATACTTATAATCGGTCCAGGAGACGATTACGTTCGAATCGGCCCAGGCTGCTATTTGAGGCCAAAATGAGTGAAGAGAATCGTTATCCGAAAGCATCGTAGGGCCAAACCAGGTCTCGCCGCCATCCGAACTGCCGCTATAGACAATTTCAGTGGCATTGGAGGAGATAAGGTCGAAGCCTCGGATAAGATGCAAGCCGCTATTGTTTATGGCCAGATCGGGTCCCAAGCTGCTGCTTGTGCTGTCGGAGACAAAAAAAGTATCCGGCCAGCTTCTTCCACAGTCATTACTTCGAAAAAGCCAAATATCCCAATCTTGCGGAGGAACATAGTCAACCTCAATATCTGCAGTCACATAGACCCTATTCCCGAAAGAAGCAACAGTCGGACTTACAGCATAATTTCTGGCAGTGTAGTAGAGCCTTTGGGTATTGTACCAGGTGGCCCCATAATCAGTGCTACGGCGCATATAAATGCCTTCCCACGGTCTTGCTCCCCTGTAAACTACATAGACATTACTATCTGATGCAGATATCTGCGGAACATATGAAAACATAGTGCTATCATCCGATAGCTTGCGATCTGTCCAGGTGAGACCTCCGTCGCTACTCCTGGCCAAATACACGCTATCGCCTGTCAAATACCACCAGGCTACATTAAGATAATTGCCCGAGGCCGCAATCTCGGGCCAATGCGCATGAGGCAAATCAAAATGGGTCAGTCTTATATCTGTGCCCCAATCTGTGAAGATATCGAAGGGGTTTTCGCTGTTGCTAATTAGGGCTGCATTTGTAGAATTTAGATTTTGGGGCTGCCAGATATCGCCGGGCAAGTAGCGGCCGGGCATATTGCCGGTCTGCCCAAAAGAAATAACAGAGAAGGTTATTATGATTGCTATTATTGAGATTGAGCGCATAGAGTAATTCCCCTTTAAATTCCTCTTCTCCACCCTATTAAGATGAGTAATATCTCACCACTTAATTATATACTTTTATCCATTTTGTCAAGGATTATTTTAGACGATTTTGTATTTTCAGGGCTTGCGCAATCAATATTATGCCGCCTTTTTTCGATTTAACCAATTATGATAAATCAAAGGGCTGATAGAGCATGATAACATCGAGGCTATAAAATATCTAAAATATTATATTGCAATATTAGAAAGCTATTGTATATTAATCACAGATATTTAAATCTGAATAATTGTGAGGCGCCTCATGCGCAAGCCTTTAGTTTTAATAATAGCAATAATAGCCCTAACCACCGGAATAGTTTACGCCTGGACCGAGCCGGTGCGAATGAGCGATAGCCTGGGGCCCGATGCTCCTAAGATGATAGCTGTTGGGGAGACTCTTCATGTGGTCAGCACCTGGCCAAAGGGCTATTACATGCGTTCCAATGATAACGGCCTGACCTGGACCAACCCGATTATCCCTGTTGATACTTCACATTATATGGAGAATCCTGATTTAAAATACTCCAAAGGATTGTTGCATTTAATATGGAAGGAAGTCGGCGACAACCCACCTCTTACATGGCAACTCTATCATTCTTCGAGTTCTGATGGGGGCATGTCTTGGAATCAGCCCAATCAAGTCTATAATAACAGCGATCGAACCATGTCATTTCCCAGTCTGGCTACCAATGGGGATACGCTTTTCTTAGCCTGCGCATTTGATGGCTATTATCTTTTTTTTAAGAGCATTGATGGGGGCCTTACCTGGCAGGATAGCAGCTTAGTCGATAGCGGGCCGCTTCTTATAATCCAGCCCCCGATTCTACTTTATTCTTCCGGTATCCTTCATCTTATCTATCCAATGGGAGTGGACGCCGATTCCTTCGGCTTTGAGATTTACTATAAACGCAGCTCTGACTCCGGACAGAATTGGTCTGTCAGGACCATTCTTTCGCCGGCCGAGCTGGCACCTAATTATGTTCATAGCACTATGCCGTCGGCCTTTGCAGATAGCTTAGGCCATGTTCTGGTTGTATGGAAGGATTATCTAAACGGCAGCATGTGTGGAATTTCGGGCGATATCTTTTCGCGAGTAAGCGTGGATAATGGGCTGACGTGGCAGCCTTGGACAAACATCACTATTGCACAATCGGGCTATGCTTCGTCATGCTTAATTTTGCAAAATGAAATTTATGTAATCTGGATGGACTTTCAGTATTTCGGCTGCGGCAACTCAAAGATATACTATTCCAACTCTTCTGATTGGGGGAATAGCTGGAGGAACCCAGAAATGATATCAGGAGAAGTGCATTTGCCGGATAATGATCCCTGCCTGACTTACACTATCGATCAGGCAGATACAATTTTGCATGTGGTTATGAGCAGGGATTGTCCTGCCCAGTATTTATACTACATAAGGAACCATGATTTTGTGGGGGTAGAGGATGATAATGCTCCCATCATGCCTTATAAGATAGATATTCATTCATATCCTAACCCATTCAATTCTTCTACGATGATAACATTCGAAAATCCAGAGGGAGGGGTCGCTGAATTGGAGATATATAATATCTTAGGACAGAGCATCTGGTCAACAAACTTAAATGGAAAGGAGGGGGGAGTAATCTGGAACGCCAAAGACAAGGACGGGAATGGCGTTTCCTCAGGAATCTATTTCGCGCGTGTAACAACTGCATCTGACTATCGAAGTATTAAACTAATGTATCTGAAATAATATATATTGTCGGACTATCGTCGGGTGCGGAGACCCGACGACACGGGGAGCGGGTTCAGATTGCTTCGTCCGGCTACTGCCGGACTCGCAATGACAAATTCGGGTCAGGGGACCCGACAGCACGGGGGAACAGGAACAGATTGCTTCGTCCGGCTACTGCCGGACTCGCAATGACAACTTCGGGTCAGGGGACCCGACAGCTCGAAAGCTCGGATTCCAGCCGGTCAGAAGCCCGGCCTTTGACGGGCTTTCGCTGGAATGACAAGTCTTTTTTGTCGGGTTTCTCACTTGCTTCGCTCATTCGGAACCCGACCTACAGCTGATTGTTATAATATTATTGATCAATAATGGCGAGTCAGGGCTTGCCCTGACCGCGATCAGAGCGGGATGCGGTCACGTCAAGACGTGACTCGCAGGAGCTATTTTAGCAGGGTCATCTTTTTGATATTGATATAATTGCCGGCGGTGAGCCTATAGAAATAGACGCCGGAGCCGTAATTACCGGCATCGAATGTTATATCGTGTCGCCCGGCTTCCATCGCTCCCTGCCCCAAAATGGCCACCTTCTGCCCGAGAAGATTGAATAGCTCCAATGATATATCAGACGCTGTCGGCAGATCGAATGATATCTTGGTCACAGGGTTGAATGGATTGGGATAGTTTTGATAAAGCGCAAATGAATGAGGCAGAAGTGAACTTTGGTCATCAATGCCGGTTCTGATAGACATTACTACCGGTATATCGGGGATTTCTTCGCCGTTGTTATTAATTCTTAAACGGGCTGAATAAATTGAATCAGGAATCGGGAATGAAATCTCGAAGGTCCAATAAAATCGTCACAATTTGATTTTGATATGGCTCTATGGTACCCTGCACCGGATCGGCCGAGAGCCAGATCGAATCGGATGCATTTTCGAGAACTATAGTGTAATCGAGGTTGCCGGAACCGTTATTGAATATTTGCCGTACGACAGCCAGGGTATCTCCGCTATAAAGCTCGGCGTAAATAGATGCCGTATCCACTTGAATGCGCGGGGATGGCAAGGCTATGTCCTGATCAATCGTATCCCCCGCAGGTATTGTGATGCCGGGGATAGTAACAGTATTATGATAAATCGCATTGGCAGTCAGGCTGACAGTCGATGACATCAATTCGATAAAATAGCGGCCATCGGATTCAACGCTATCGCTGCGGTTGCCGCAAATTACGGAGGCGTTGGAAACAGGCATCCCGGTAGTAAGGTCTGTTACAATACCTGTGATCCATCCTGGAGTATATCTGCCGGTGCCCACTACCATGAGATCATCGATATACCAGCCCACTGACGTGTAAGAATTATCCGCGCCGAAATCGAATTTAATTTTTATAGTATGCGCCGAGTATTCCGAGAGATCGAAAGATTCCAGCGACCATGCGCGATGATAGCCGTAGAAACCGGGCTGGCCACCGAGCGGATTCTGAAAATCGGAGGCTATTATGCCGTCGTAGCCGCCTTCCGGTGTCACCAGATTCCAGGACAGGCCGTTGTCGGTGGATATTTTGACATTGCCGCCATCGAAGAGGTTTTCGATATCATACCAATGCCAGAATGACATTGTCGCGCCGGTGCCAAGATTGATAGTATCGGAGACAAGACTCGATAGCAATGGACCGTTGGTATAATTGCTATCAAGGTTGGTCGCCCAGTCGTTGATACCCGAATGCGCGACGGGTTGTGGCATGGATCTGCCCCACTGCCAATCATTATTGCCAATAAAATTACCGTTGCTGGCCTCGAAATTCTGACGATAAATATTTGGATATACGGAATAATCTATTCTTAGAGTGTCATTCCCGCGACGTTGATCGACGGAAAGCTCGCTAATAGCGACTATATGATATTGTCCAATCCCGGGCGGGATATAATTGGGAAATGTTATGTCGGTAGTGCGAGTGGGAGCTAAAAGATTTATTCGAACCCGCTGGTCATATACGAGAGTATCCTGATAAATCATGAGACGACTGTTGAATGTTTCCGAATACATGCCGCCATTATAGAATCGCACAAGCGGCCTGATAGTATCATTAATTCCTCCGTACGACGATGGTGATAATACTGCGACAGGCATAACGTCGCGCTGGGCGTACCTGGGGCCCATCGGTCCGAAATATATGGCAGTCCCCGACTCGTCTTTATGGCTATTATAAACATATTGGAGACCAATAGTACCGTACGTATTTTCGATACCGATGGTGTGAGAATCAAGAACTCCGGTCATCGAAAGATATTGGAAGATGATTTTTCCGGCAGTCAGGATAATCTGAAACGTATATCGACCCTCGCCTGAATATCTGCCGAAGTTGTTCCAGGTTATTATGCAGGAATCCATTCTATTACTGTAAAAAAAGATTCGACTCCCGGTATCCGGAGTAAGATCATCCCAGAATGGCGCCAGCATATTATTTGGCGCGTCGGGATTGGGTATTGGATCATTCAGAAAATCGGCCGGATTCGCTGAAAAGCACGCGTAACCATTGGAGCATATATACAGATTTCCAAATAACTGTCCGTAAAATGAAAACGCAAAACCGATCGGGAAAGGCCCAAGTATTTGGTCATCCTGGTTAAATGAGAGGGTCTCCGCAACGGCTGAAATGTCTTTCCAGAGAAAAATCGGCTTATTGGAAGCGGAATCTTCAGAATCGATAAAGAAATAGCCGTAGGCATCGGGGCCCCCGCTCGCGAGGGGCAAAGGCGCGCGACCTGTGTGAATAGTCAAATTGTCAGAGTTATTTTTGAGCCACTGCTGTTTTTCCTGCAAAGTTGAGGCATTCGTAATGGATGATAAATTAAATATACTCGAAATAACTGCTAAAAGGGCAAAGAACATCAAAGAATAAAAACTATATCTTATTATCTTAAAACAGCTTAAGCAGTTCGACGGGGTGTTGGATATTCTCAATGACCGCATCAATTAAAAGATACAAATAACGTCCAATTTGTCAAGAAATATTTACACCAATCACACGAGGCAATCTGCTATTCAGTGGACCAGACTTTCGAGGGAATGTCCTTATTCAAGACAATTTTGGTAATTTGCAACGAAATCTGCCAGGAATTATCAGAACCGATAATGATCATTTTCGATGGATAATAACCGTTGGAAATGGATTTCTTATTTGTGTAGACGGCAAGAATGCCGGAATTTTTGTCTGATAGAGAGAATTGCTTTGTATTGTCATTCCAGATGGATTGTATATTCTCACCTTTGAAATCGAGATCACTTTGAAAAGTACTTTCTACCGAAATTTCTATCATGAATATAATATTGAGGGAAAATGAATAAACCTATTAGAAATGGCGAAATGTTTTCAAGGCCATAATCGGGGATATTGATATCCTCTCCCCTATGAAATTCCTGCCAGCCATCGTCGCTGCTGCCCAAAATACTGGCGGTAGAATCGATGATAATCATTCTGAAGACGTCGGCGGAGAACGGGCCTTCAATCAAAAACGAGATCGAATCGGGACCATTCATATATTGAATAAAACTACCGGTCTGGATAGAATTATGAGATTCGAATTCTATTTTGCCTTTTATAGCTATGGTAGTTGAGTTTTCGAGAAATGATGAGCCGACTGAAAATAACAATTTGGGATTTAATGAATCATCTCTGGTAATAGACGGGACACATGCTACTGACAAGGCGATGAATGTCAGCCACCAATATTTACCAGCCGATCGGCCTGCCAAGAAGCAACCCTCCCAGTATCGATACTATCGGGCCAAATATAATCGCGAAGATATTGAACTTTGTCAATGAACTGATCATGATAATTCCAAGCAAGATCATAGGCCCGACTGTTTGCAGCTTTTGGAGCTCGATATAAGTCTCAGTCGAAACCAGGCCTTCGAGAATATGAAAACCATCAAGCGGCGGTAATGGAAAAAGATTGAATACCATCAGCACGATGTTGAGACTGACAGATAATTCGATCATGGTCAGCAGAAACGCGCCCAATTGAGATGTCATTAATAACGGAAAGAAAAGCCTATAAACAACCGCCGAAATAAAGGCCAGAATTAAATTCGAGGCCGGACCTGCCAATGATATCCAGAGATTGTCTTTTCTGGGATGCTTTAGATTATAGGGATTTACCGGGACCGGTTTGGCCCATCCAAAATGCGCGACAAATAGCACGATCAGTCCCATTATATCGATATGATGAATCGGATTCAGCGTGATACGGCCAAGGTCTTTGGCGGTGGGATCGCCCAATCGATTCGCCACATAGGCGTGGGCGCTTTCGTGAAATGATATCGCCAAAAGAAATGGCGGCAGAAAAAAAACGGCATTTGCAATAAATTGTTCCATAGACTCGGGTTGCCTTCTTGGCTTAATATACCATTATAAACAGTATTGATAGTTCAACGTTTTTATCATGGGGTATATCATATTGATTTATATAGGATTGTCAATGTCTTTTAAGGCAGGATAAGATGTCGTCGGAATGTCGGGTTTTCGTCCGAGGCGGACTCAAGCACCGACCTACTTCTGGCAATAAGAGAAGGATTATAGGATGCGGTCAGGGCAAGCCCTGACACGCAAGAAAAATGTCTTTTAAGGCGGAATGCGATGCCATAATAAGTAGAGACGCAAGATTTTGCGTCTCTACAATAGGAATGGCTATTTTTCTGGTAGAGACATGCCATGGTGTACGGTACCATGGCATGTCTCTACATTAGTCGCGTGTTTTGGACTCTACCGCACTTTGCCTTTATTGAGATCGAACGAAATTTTCCGGGCCGAGAGAAGACTACAACTGTTGTCTCTAACAAATTTATTCATCTGGGATACGTGGGGATTGCCGCGAATATAAAAGCGCCATAATTTTTCGGGGCCGTGATCTCCGATTCCGATTCGTGGCGATGACAAGATATCATATTTTTCTTTGGCAGGGCCGATTAGATATATTTCCTGCCCGCAGAGGTCGGTGCCGTAATTGTCGGTCGTGATATCCAATGCCTTGGCCAATTTGCCCGGGCCGGATGCGATTTCAGATATATTATCAGTTTTTCTTCTCAATGCCATTATATCGATATTGTATATGGGTTCAAGGCCGCGCAAAAGAACCGCCGATGGAAACCCTTCTCGTTCGGTGACGATATTCAGCATGAAATGATTGCCATAGGTGAAATAAACATACAAAAACCCGGCTTTGCCATACATGATTTTGTTTCGTTTGGTGGGGCCGCGGAATGCATGACAGGCAGGATCGTCCTCGCCGATATATGCCTCGGTCTCGACTATTATGCCGCCGGTCTTGATACCATTATCGTTGACGATGAGGTGGCATCCGAGAAGATCAATGGCAACATCGATTGTGGGCCTGTTATAGAAACTTCGGGTTAGCTTTCTCATACAATTCGAGGGAACGCAGGTTTAATACCGTATCCATTCAGAAATTCATAGGCCTCGGCTACACCCTTGGCGAGATCGGATGGCTTATGAGCATCGGAGCCTACCGACGATATCCTGACTCCCGAGTCAATGGCCATTTTCAATATCTTTCGGGATGGATGAAAATCATTGCCACCCCTTTTAAATTGGCTGGTATTGATTTCGATGCCGACATCCGTTTTTGACAAGCGATTCAAAAACTCGATCATATCGTTGGAGAGATATTTCCGATACTCTTTCGCCATAGTAATCCGGCGCGTAACGGATATAATAATCAATATGCCCGATGGAATCGAATAGACGGCATCGCGAAATTTCATAGAGCAGATCGAAATAATCATCAGCCATCTCGGATGGAGAATATTTTGCAAAATAAGGCGGAGCTTCATTCTTGTCCGAAATTGAGATGTTTTTTAGGCAATGCACGGAGCCCATTAGGAAATCCAATGGGAATTTGGATTTTAGCCGTTCGACTTCACTCTCAACACCTTTGAAGTAATCGACCTCCAAGCCGCAAAATACTCGAAGACCATGTTTTGCATATTTTGAGGAGGCATCCAAAATTGCATGAATATAGCGGCTCATAAGCTCATCGGACATTCTAATCCTATCGCCGTTCTCGATCCACCAACCGTCGATAGATTGCCTGGCCGGGTTGCTATCATAATGACTGGTAAAGCAGATAGCTTCGAGGCCGAGTTCGAGAGCTCTATCACAATATTCAATGATACTGCCAGTGGCATCGATTGAATAATTGGGATGGACATGAAAATCTGACAAGCGGCTCATGATAGAAACGGATTAAACTCTCGCTCCTGTTCGATCGTGGTATCGGGGCCGTGGCCGGAGTAGACGATTGTTTCACCCGGAAGAGTCAGCAGCTTTTGCTGAATCGATGATATCAATTGTTCATGCGACCCGCCGGGGAAATCGGTTCTGCCGATCGATCCAAGAAAAAGCGCGTCGCCGGTGAATACTACTCCATTACCATATACTGATATTGAGCCGACAGTATGGCCGGGAGTTTCGAGAACTTTGAAATTATATTTACCGACTGATACTATGTCTCCTTCTTTGAGGAAATTATCAGCCGGGTCAGAATAGACATTGTCGCCGGAAAGACTGGATAGGTTTTCATTGGAGTCGGTCAACTTGACAGCATCCTTCTCTCCTATCATTACAGGTACTTTGTAGCGCATGCGGATTTCATCGACCGCGCCGATATGATCGACATGGCCGTGAGTAATAACTATTTTTTCTATTTCGAGATTCAGCCTCTCGACGAATGAAATAATTTTTTCAGCCTCGTCGCCAGGGTCTATGATAATCCCTTTTTTCGATTCATTATCTCCAACAATATAGCAATTTTCAAAATACGGACCCAGCTCCAAAATCTCTATGATGAGATCATCATTCATCTATATCTCCCTGTCTGAAATGTTCAAATATGGCATCGGCAACATTCCCCGGCATATTGGGCACGGCTTTGAGATCATCGATCGAGGCGCCCCTCACTCCATCGACTGAACCGAAAACCGCCAATAGATCGAATTTTCTTTTTTTGCCGATGCCGGGTATCAGGTCTAATTCGGACTCCTCGATCTTTTTCGAGCGAAGATTGCGATGATAGGTCACCGCGAAACGATGGGCCTCATCGCGAATCCTCTGCAATAATTTTATCGATGACGAAGTTCGGGGGATCGATATCGGCTCGGACCGTCCCGGCAGATAGACCTCCTCGAATTTTTTCGCAAGCGATACTGCCAATTGGTCGGTCAAATTCAATTCCTTTAACGCGTCCAGGCCGGCATTGAGCTGACCCTTGCCGCCGTCGATTAGAAGCAGGTCGGGATTATCTTCCTCATTTTCCGCCAGATGGCTGAAATATCGTCCGACCACTTCCCTCATCATGGAAAAATCATCCTGTCCCGCAACCGTCTTGATTCTCATTCTGCGATATCCTGATTTGCGTGGCTGGCCATCGGTGAAATAAACGACGGATCCGACCGCGAGCTCTTTGCCTAAATTCGAAATATCGCAGGCCGCAATCGAACGGGGCAATTTAGGAAGATATAAATCTCTTTGCAATGAATAGATAGCGTGGGGAGCTTTCTTTTTATTGGCGCTTTTATTGGCCAGATATAGGTCGAGATTATGTTTGGCGTTGATAAAGGCCATATCCAGAAGCGCGGCCTTTTCGCCTCGTTGCGGAATTACAATTTTTACTTTGTGGGCTGCCAATTCACACAGAAATTCTTCGAGCAATTCTGAATCTTCTATCCCATCCGCAATGAAAATTTCATCGGGAAATATGGTCGCGGTCTTATAATATCGAGGCAGAAAATTTCTTATTATCTCATTGATTGATTGCCCGGCGGTAGATGCCACGTAATGCTCCTGGCCGAGCAGGACACCTTCGCGCACCTGTAATATCGCCACGCAGGCGTCGTTGCCCTCGACCGATACAGCGATGACATCTCGATCCATCAGGTCCGGCGAGACAACCCTTTGCTTCTGGATTACCGATTCGATTCCTCTAAGCTGGTCGCGGACTTTGGCGGCGTCTTCATATTTCATTTCATCCGAAAGATGATCCATTCGGACCCTGAGCCGTTCGACAATCTCCTTGGATTTCCCGGTGAGAAATAAAATCACTTCATCGATCATGGCGCGGTATGATTCAGGCGTTGTTTTCCCCTCTTCGCAGCAACCAGGACATTTGCCAATAAAATAATCGAGACAGACGCGATATTTTCGTTTCGATGGCAATTCCAGAGAGCAGGATCGGATGGGGAAAAGCCGCCTGACCAATTTCAATGTCTGCCGCATGGCGGTGACATTGCTGTATGGCCCGAAGTAACGGCTTTTATCATTCTGCACACGGCGCACGACAAAAAGCCGCGGATATAATTCATTGGCGGTTATCTTGATATATGGGTAATGCTTATCATCTTTGAGATCGATATTGTATTTCGGCTTGTGCTCTTTAATCAGGTTAGATTCTAAGATCAGGGCTTCGCGCTCGGACGAGGTTACCAAAACATCAAGGTCGGCGATTTGCGAAACCATTTTTTCGGTTTTGGAATCCTGATGTTGTCGGGGAATATATGAGCGAACTCGTTTCTTTAACGACTTGGCCTTGCCGATATAGATAATCTTATTTTCGGCGTCCTTGAAAAGATAGCATCCGGGGTCATCGGGCAGATTGTCGAGTTTTGTCTGCAGATCGATTTTGTCGCGCATAACAAAAGAATAATACGCGTGGATGGAATGTCAAGTTTATAGATATTGAATATAGATATTGTTATTTGAGCGGGACCAGGAGAATTAGTGCTACAATAAAGGTCGCGATAAATATTATCGATATTTCGGTATTGCTCAATAGCGGTCTTTTGTTGAATTTCGTTTTCATCGGATTGCGTTAAAAAATTTGCGGGAGTGGCGGAGGGGGATGCCCCGAATCATTCGGGGGGGCTGGTTGGTAGGCCAGCACGCACCACTCCCGCTCATTGCCTAAAACCTCTTTTTACCTGCAATAAGTAATGGCAATATGTATGCCATAATTGACAATTTGATTTGGGCATTGCCAAAAGGAATGCGTGGCGATTAACAGTTTGATGTATAATAAGTTACAAATGGGGTATTAAAGCGTTATTTTATCATGGAAAACAAATAGATATTCTTCTCTAATATATAATAAGGTTTTGATAAAAGATGTGCAAAAAGATGCGCTTACGTCAACCACAATTGCGGTAGTTTTTTCCTGATCACCAGCAACTAGATGCGGTCACGGCAAGCCGTGACTCGCAGGAAAGCATTTTAGGAACATGCTGAGACATGCCGCGGCATGCCTCCACTATTTATAGGATTTTAATTTTGCTTTTACATCGTCGATATCTTTGGCATACAAAAACGGGGCGGTATCGACAAATTCCTGATAATATATTTTGGCCATCGCGGAATCATTAAGAGCCTCGTAAAGATCGCCCAGACGTTTCTTAACCGCTACGAGTTTCGGATCCAAGGCCAGAGCTTTCTGGAAATAATTGATTGCGATCTCAAGGCTGTCCTGAAATGCCAAGATTTCGGCGTAATCGTAGCAGGCTTCAGCGGAATTGGGATTAATTTTTAGTGACTTTTGCAGAAATTCCTTGGCCCCATCATTATGGCCGCCCTCAGCTAACATGACTGCCAAATTCATCAGAGCCTGACTGTCGAGCGTGTCGGCTTTAAGCGCCTTATAGTAATAACACATTGCTGAATCCTTGACTCCTGCCAAATCGAATGAATAGGCATAATCATAATAGAGGCTATCAGGATGTGGCGCATAATGAATGGCTTTTGACAGGTAATAAGTCATACTATCGTATTTAACAAAGATATCCTGCATATATCCAAGAGCACGGTAGGCCATCCAGTATGTCGAGTCTATTTTCAAGGCGCGATGATAATACTTTATGGCCATAGGTATATTATCCTGCAAATCCAGAATATGGCCATATAGAAATACCAAGTCCGCATTCAGGCTATCATGCTTGAGATATTCCGAAACAATATCCAGGGCACCGTCAAAATTATCCTGATCAAGCAATATATATGAAAGCCGAATAGCAGAAGCCGCATCCAACGGATTGGATTTCAATTTCTGTTCGAGAACAGAAATTTCATCGCTCTGGCAAAGACCGATATTATGGCTGAAAGCCATTCCAAGTATCATTATTACGATAATTTTTTTCATATCTTGATTATCGGCACTATTTTATTGAAGGCAATGCCATTATTGAATATCATGGCGTTTTCTGCTTGTCGCATTTCACTACGATCGCAACCGCATTTTGCGGTCAAAGCAAGCTTTGACACGCAAAAAACGTTGTCGATGTCGTCAGGTCGCAGGCGACTGAACTACAAGTACGAGTAGAGACGCAAGATTTTGCGTCTCTACAAATTTAATAGCAATTATATCTTTCGTTTCCATTTGGTGCCGGAAGGGGTGTCTTCGAGAATAATTCCCTGCGCAAGCAGGTCCGCACGGATTTTGTCGGCTAATTTGAAATCTTTGTTTTTCTTGGCTGCGATTCGGTCCTGGATTAATTTTTCGATCGTGTCATCGATATTTTCCTCTTTCACATAGACCACTCCGAGGACGCTATCGAATCGTTTCAAGGTTTCCAAGGCGGATGCGCGGTCTTTATCGGATAGACCATTTTCGGCGATGGCGGCGTTGATCTCGCGGACGTAATCGAATATTGCCCCTAGCGATGGCGAGATATTGAGATCGTCATCGAGACCGGATTCGAAACCATCGACGGCCTTTTTAATTGAACCGGACACTGCCGGATTATCAGGGCCGGTCTTGCATGATTCCGAGATTGGATTTAAAATCGCGTAATCGGGTAACGGCGGCCTTGGAGCCTTCGAGTCCATCGAATGTAAAATTCAATTGCTGGCGATAATGGGTTGCCAGGAGCAGATATCGAATTGCAATAGGATTATGTCCCTTGTTGACCAAGATCATCGAGAGTGAAGAAGTTGCCCTCGGACTTGGCCATCTTCTTCCCTTCGACTAAAAGATGGGCGTTATGCATCCAGTAATTGACAAACCGTTCGCCGGTGACTCCCTCGGACTGGGCGATTTCATTTTCATGATGCGGGAAAATATTATCGACTCCGCCGGTATGAATATCGAAATGCTCGCCGAGATATTTCATCGACATGGCGGAGCATTCGATATGCCATCCGGGACGGCCTTTGCCCAGTTCGGTTTCCCAGAAAACATTGCCGTCTCGTTCGCTCCAGGATTTCCAGACCGCGAAATCAGAGACTGTTTCTTTTTCGTATTCGTCGGAATCGACCCTGGCGCCGGCCATGAGATCTTCCATTTTCATGTGCGACAAGGCGCCGTACTTGGGAAATGTGGAAATTTTAAAATAAATCGAATCCGCCCGCGGTATAGGCATGCCCTTTGGCGATCAACTGCTGTACCATTGAAACCATCTCGGGAATGTGGTCGGTGGCGGCAGGATAGAATTCGGCTCTCTGGATATTGAGCCTGTCGAGATCGCGGAAGAACATATCCTTGAATTTTTTCGTATGGTCGGTGAGCGAAATCCCGGCGGCGTTGGAATCCCGGATTGTTTTATCATCGATGTCAGTAAGATTCATCACCTGCTTGACCTTGAATCCCTTATAGATTAAGTATCGTCGAAGAAGATCCTCGAAATATATATGCCCGGAAATTGCCGATATGAGCGGGAGCATAGACAGTCGGGCCGCAGGTGTACATGCGAACGGAATTGGATTCAATCGACTTGAAATCTTCTATTTTCCGGGTCAGGGTATTCAGGAATCTTAAAGGCATAATTTTCTCTTGGATAAATCGTACTCTTCTGTTATCGAAAAAAAATCGAAATCATTTAGATTTTATCGTTTTGTCAATGACTCAACTTTCTTGGAATCGAGTTGTTTGATAACTTCGCTAATCAATTTTACGAGATTTTCGAAATCGCCTTTATGCAGAATCGACGTATGGCTATGGATATATCTCGTGGCAGCTCCGATATAAATTGTCGGAACACCGGCGCGACTGATATGAATCCTGCCGCCATCGGTGCCGCCTCTATCAAGCGCGGCGTAATGGAATGGGATTTTATTTCGTTCGGCGGTCTCGACTACCAGATCGCGCAGCAACCGATTGGGGATCATGGAGCCGTCGTAAACAGTAATTGAGGGGCCTGAGCCCAATTTCGCATCCGAGCCCTTGGGAGCGTCGGGTCCATCGATAGCGAGAGAAACATCGGCAACAAATGCCACATCGGGATCTACCAGATGGGCGGCAGTGCCCGCGCCGCGAAGACCTACTTCTTCTTGAACTGTGCCGACGGCATAGATTGTATTGGGGTGATCGGTCAATGCTAATTCATTGAATACGGCAACCGCAGCCGCGGCGCCAAGGCGATTATCGAATGCTTTATTCATATAGAGGTCGGGATTTCCCATAACTTGAAACTTTGAATCGGGGACGATTGGATCGCCAGGCTTGACACCTAATGATTTGATATCGAATCCGGCGCAGACGCCGACATCGATAAACATGTCTTTAAGCTCGAGCACTTTTTTTCGCTCGTCATCATTGAGGATATGCGGCGGTTTCGATCCGATTACGCCGGGGACATCACCTTTCGAGGTCTTGATAATTACTCGTTGCGCCAACGCCACATGGCCCCACCATCCGCCAAGCGGAAGAAATTTTATGTATCCTTCGGGCGTTATCTCCTTAACGATAAAACCGATTTCATCGATATGTCCGGCGATCATGACTCTGGGGCGGTCGGACTTGCCCTTATGTTTGGCGATAAGCGATCCAAGTTTATCGAAAGACACTTCGTCGGCGCCCTTGATATGATTCTTCATAACCATTGTGGCTTCTTCTTCGAAACCTGAAACGCCGTGAGCGTCGGTCAATTCCTGAATTAGTTTTTGATATTTGCTCAAATTTCCTCCTGATTATTCTAAGATTATTTTTTCGAGTTCATCTAATTCGCGTATTGTCTTAAATGGCACAATCTTCGCCGAGTAGTCGCGATCATCCGTGAATTTGAGAATGCCCTTGATACCGACCGATTGCGGCCCGCCAACGTCTTCGACCAGCCTATCGCCGATGAATACTGTGTCGTCCGCCTTTGCACCTGCAAGCGAAAGGGCGTTGAGGTAAATCTCTTTTTTCGGTTTGCGAAATTTAAATTCTGATGAGAATATCGTGAAATCAAAATAGCGCAGGATATCGAACCGGGTCATTTCGGCACGATGGAAAGCGGCAGGGAAAATCGTATTGGAGATCAGGCCGATTTTCATTCCGCTATTTTTTATCTGAGACAATATTTCATTAGCCCCCGGCAACAACGATATTTGATTCGTTATTGGGAGATAATAAGCGTCAAGGAATCTCTTGGGGAGACCATCGAGAGTAGTTATTCCCTGACCCTTAAGAATATCGGCCGTAACCTGATACAGGTCTATTTCCGCCAGGTCCTCAGTGTGATTTAGGAACATCTGGTCGATCGTATTATGGAAATTATCCCAAAGCTTGTCCGCGGGAACATGCAAACCGATTTCATTAACCAATAATTCGGCCGCGCTCTTGCACCCCATATATCCGAGCTCATCCCAGTTATGGTTTTCGTAATTGATCAATGTACTGCCAAGATCGAAAAGTACTGCTTTGAATTTCAAATTTTCTTCCTTCTTTCAAATTCGCTGATAGCCAGCTGAGATATGCTGTCGAGCAGCTGCGGAAATTCTATTCCGGCTGCTTTGGCGGCCTTTGGAACCAACGATGTAGATGTCATTCCGGGCAGGGTATTGATTTCAAGGCAGAAAAATTCGCCTTCGGGATTCATTCGGAAATCTACTCTGGCAAATCCTCTGCACCCGGCCGCCTTGAATGCCATTAAGCCAAGCTCGCTGACCTTTTTGGTTTCTGAATCAGTCAAAGGCGCCGGTACGAGATACTCGGTCTGCCCCGCAGTATACTTGTGGTGATAATCGTAGAATCCGCCTTTTGGACGAATTTCGACAATCGGCAAGGTTTTATCGCCAAGGACAGCGACCGTTAATTCTCTGCCGGGAATAAATTTTTCGAATAGTATCATGTCCGAATATTTGCAGGCGTTTTTAGTAATCTCAAAAAGCTTGTCTTTGGTCATAGCAATATCAAGTCCGACAGATGACCCCTGATCATTTGGTTTGACCACCACGGGAAAGCCTGTGCTTTTTTCGATATCTGCGATTAATTCAACCTCGTTATTGATCTCTTCTATAGATTTGGCGACATAATCAGGAGTCGGAATCCCTGATGCTATCAGGACCTTTTTCGAAAGGAGTTTATTCATTGCCAATGCGGAGGCCAACACTCCGGAGCCTGTATAGGGAATATCAACCATGTCTAGTAGAGCCTGAATCGTGCCATTCTCTCCCATACCACCGTGGAGAATTATAAACACCAGATCGACCTGCTTTAGATCGGGTGAGCTGACTGTCTGAATCGCCATTTCGTTGGCAATCGATGACAGAGCCTCAGGCGTTGGCGGCATTTCTTTAATTTTCTCGATTTGATTGATTTTGCTTGAAGTTATTTGCCCGGCGCCTAAAGCCGTATCAATGGCAATGGCGTCATGCCCGGCTTGTTTCAGGCCCGCAATAACACTTGCGCCCGACGCTAACGATACATCGCGCTCGGCAGAATTTCCGCCCATGAGAACTGCGATTTTCAGATTTTTCTTTTTGTCCATTGAACTTTCACAATCCAGCCAATTATTAATATTAACGCTATCCCGATAAAGACTTTATTGTATTCCTTAACGAGGTCAACGATATCTGTCCAATTTGATTTCGTATAATACATCATAGTAATCAGGAGGCCATTCCAGATTATGACGCTGATTATCAGCAAGACAACCATTCTGGATGTTTTGATGTTTCCTATTCCGGCGACCAAAATAACTATCGATCTTACGCCTGCCATGAAACGAGACAGGATCACGATAGAATCGCCATGTTTTTTGAATAGATTTTCTATTTTCTCCAAATTAATTTTTTTCAAGAATGGCAGCTTCTTATTAATAAGAAATTTCCGGCCCTTGCTTTTCCCAAATAAATAGAGAATCATTCCACCGGCGACACCTCCAATAATTACAGATACCATAACGCCGACATAGCCAATATTCCCCTCGCCGGCGAGAAACGCGCCCGAAAGAGTAACGAGATCGCCGGGATAGGGCGGGAAGATATTTTCGACTATCGCGCTCAACAAGAGTATAGCATATACAATCAGCGCATCTTGAGTCCGGATAAATTCTAAAATTTGATCGAATGTCATTTATAGATTAAGGCCACCGCGAATGCGGCGATCCCCTCTCCTCGTCCGATAGCCCCAACGGCCTCATTGGTAGTTGCCTTTACAGATACATTATCATCGGGAATATTTAAAGCGCCAGAGATATTGGCACGCATTTTGGCGATATAGGGAGCCACCTTAGGTCTCTCAGCGATGATATTAACATCAATATTTCCGACAGAATATCCTTTGGCTTTTATAAGCTCATTTACTTTTTTTAAAAGACCAATCGAGTCGGCATTCTTGAATGAATTATCATTATTGGGGAAATGCTGTCCGATATCGCCGAGTGTGGCTGCGCCCAACAATGAATCCATCACCGCATGACAGACAACGTCGGCGTCTGAGTGGCCATCGAGACCAAATTCATATTCGATTTGCACTCCGCCGAGGATCAATTTGCGAAGCGGAATCAGACGGTGAATGTCGTAACCCTGGCCAACCCTGAATGATATCATGGTTTCTCCTTCAGCATTTCTCTGGCCTGCAGGAAATCGCCAGGTGTGGTGATTTTGATATTATTATAGCTTCCGCGGACAATCGCGACCTGACCGGTATACTGTTCATAGAGCTCCGAGTCATCGGTGGCCTGATTGTTATTGGCGGCTTCGGCGCGCTTGTGGGCATCAATAATGCCTGCGAACTTGAATACCTGCGGAGTTTGCGCTATCCAGACTGAATCTCTCTTCATAGTTTTGGCCACGAAACCATTTTCCTCTAATTTGATACTCTCCTTAGCCGGGACTGCTAAAATTGCCGCACCGGTCTCACGGGCTTTAAGTACAACTTCGCGCAACAAACCATCTGTCAGGAATGGTCTGGCCGCATCATGGATAATAGCTAAATCGATACCATTGGGACAAGCCGAAAGTCCGGCCAATACCGATTCCTGGCGAGTGAGCCCGCCGGATGTGATTTTATTTACTTTCTTATATTTGAATTCATCTACAATCGCTTGCGATGCAAATACGAGACAATCTTCGGCAACCACCAGAACTATCTCATCGACCAATTCGCTTCCCTCGAATAAATCGAGGCAATGGCAGACCATCGGCTTGCCGCCTAGATCGCAGAATTGCTTGGGAAGGCCGTCACCGAAACGGGTTCCGCTTCCGGCTGCCATCACAATTGCAATGTTTCGTCCTAATTTCATATTATCAACATGGCGTCGCCATAGCTATAGAATCTATAGCCGTTGGCAATAGCTTCCTGATACGCGGCCAATATTCGTTCCCTTCCTGCCAATGCTGAAACCAACACAAGCAAGGTTGATTTTGGAAGATGGAAATTAGTAAGCATGCCGTCAATTATTTTAAATTCAAAGGGTGGCTTGATAAATAGATCGGTCGCGCTCCAGCCTCTACTCTGCAATAATCCATTTGAATCACATGATGATTCCAACGCACGAACAGTCGTAGTGCCGACGGCGATTACTCTGCGATTCTCGGCTTTAGCTTTATGGACCATTTCCGCGGTTGATTCCGGGATTGTGAATCTCTCCGAGTGCATTTGATGTTGCTCAATATCGTCTCTCGTGATCGGCCGGAAGGTGCCAAGCCCGGGGTGCAATGTGATTTTCGCTACATGAACGCCGAGGCTTTTAATCTTATCAAAGATAGAATCAGTAAAATGGAAGCCTGCTGTCGGAGCAGCTACCGCGCCGATATTTTCGGCGTAGATTGTCTGATAACGGGATTTGTCATCGTCTTCGGGATTGCGATTTATGTACGGCGGCAATGGTATTTCGCCGTGCTTCCAGATCATTGACATCAGATCGCCGTTGGCGGAGAAATTGACAACTCGTCCGCCACTTGCAGTTCGTTCGCCCAAAACCGCAGAAAGCTTATTGTCAAATAGTTCTACTTCGGTACCTGGTGGCAATCTTCTTCCAGGCCGCACCAAAACTTCCCAACTGCCATTATCAAGTTTTTCCAAGAGAAACAATTCGACTTTGCCCCCGGAGCCTTTTTTGGTGCCATGCAGACGAGCCGGGAAAACTTTGGAATCATTCAACACAAGTAAGTCGCCTTCGCGCAGGAAATCAGGGAAATCAGTAAATGCTTTATGCTGAATTGAGCCATCGATTTTCGGCAAATATAATAACTTGGAGCTATCGCGAGGCTCGGCAGGATATAAGGCTATCCTTCCTTCGGGAAGGGTGTAATCGAAAAGGTTTATATCGAGTTTCATTTTTTAATTAACGAGATTACGTAAAATGCGGCGCTCAATAAAATGCTCAAAATGATGCAAGACACAATCGGGAAATAGATCGAGAAATTCTTCTTTTGAATTACGATATCGCCGGGCATCTTCCCTATGAATGGAATTTTTTCTCCAAAAATCAATATGACTCCGATAATAACCGTTATCGCCCCGCCGATGATGAGAATTTTCCCCAATGGATTCGAGTTCATAATAATTCCTGTTGGGTATCACCCTTCTTTTTGAGCTTGAGATGGCGAATTGCATTGTCGCCGACTACGCGACCATTGCGGGTTCTTTTGAGAAATCCTATTTTGAGGAGATAGGGTTCAACCATCTCTTCCAATGTGCCCGATTCCTCATTGAGAGTTGCCGCGATGGATTCGATACCGACGGGGCCGCCGTTGTAGTATTCAAAAATTGTATTTATCATGCGGCGATCAAGATCATCGAGCCCGATGGAATCAATACCTTCCATTTCGAGCGACTCTCTAACAGAAGTCATAGTTATCTCGCCATTGCCCTTGACCTGACAGAAATCCCGGACTCTGCGAAGCAATCGGTTGGCAATACGAGGCGTTCCTCGGCTGCGGCGCGCAATTTCGAACGGCGAATCGTCCATGACATTTATATTCAGGATACCGGCGGAACGTTTCACGATGGTTGCTAATTCCTCAGGCGGATAGAAATCAAGATGATGAACTATGCCGAATCGGTCGCGTAGTGGCGCCGATATCAACCCAGCGCGCGTTGTCGCGCCAACTAATGTGAATTTCTTCAATGGCACATTGATGACGCGCGCAAAGGCGCCCTTATCAACCACGAAATCGACTTTGAAATCCTCCATGGCAGGGTAAATAAATTCCTCCACAGATGGCGCTAGGCGATGAATTTCATCGATAAGCAAGACATCGCCCTGCTCCAGATTGGTGAGTATGCCCATGAGGTCGCCGGTGCGCTGTAATGTCGGGCCCGAACTGACAATTAATTTTGTCCCCATCTCCTCCGAGAGAATATAGGCTAATGTTGTCTTGCCAAGTCCTGGCGGACCGTAAAACAACATATGCTCATGCGGCTCTTCTCTCTGCAATGCCGCCTTGATAGAGACTTTCAGCTTATCAGTAAGTTTTCTCTGACCGATAAAATCATCCAGCTTTCGGGGCCGAAGGCTGGCTATATAACGTTCTTCCTCTTCGGATACAACGCCGGGGGTTACGATTCGTTCTCTGGTCAATCAAGCCCCGTCGATGTTTGTTTGAATATCTGTTGAAGCATTTCTTCCGATGATTTGAATCGTTTGCCGGTGGAAATTGCCCTATCGAGCATGGTCTGAGCCTCGGCACGTCTGTATTGAAGCTGCAATAATATTTCAAGTACTTCATCGGCATGATCGGGTTTTACTTCTATTATTGCCAATGGCTTGCTGCCCTTTGCCAACGCAAATCGAGCTGTTTTGCCTTTGAGCTCGGCGATAATCTTTTCGGCCAATCGTCCGCCGACACCGGGTAATTTTTGCAGGACTGATGTATCGTTAGTTTCAATGGCCCGGGCAATATCCGAGATCGGCATCGTCAATGATTTGAGTCCCTTTTTTATTCCAAGTCCGGGGACAGTGGTAAATACTGAGAAGAATTCCTTATCTATCGGGTCGGCAAATCCGACGAGACGAGGATGCTGATTGCCGATCTGACCGCCTTCGATATAGTCGATTGTGTGGAATGTCATCTCGGAGCCTAAGACTCCATTGCTTCGAAGAGATTCGGCCAGTGCCGATGGCAGCATAATCTCGTAGAATATCCCGCCGACATTGACGACGGCCGAAGTATCATTGACTGGTCGAGCTTGCCGCAGATTTTAGATATCATCTTGAGCTTTCTATATGGCAAAGCGCCGCGGCGATAGCATCGGCGACATCGGATGGTTCGGGCAGGCTATTCAATTTCATAACATTTTTCACTGTTCGCTGCATCTGTAATTTTGAGGCTCGTCCATTACCGGTAAGCGATTTTTTAATTTTCGTGGCGGCGTAGCTGACAACCGGAACATTGAGATTGGCGGCACAGAGCAAAATTATTCCTCGGGCATGGCCCATGATAACCGCGGTCTGCGGATGTTTGTAATGAGAATAGAGTTTTTCTACCGCCATTACCGAAGGTTTGAATTCGGCGATGATTTCAGCTAATCCGTCAAATATCGCGCGCAGACGAATTTCGATTGCGTCCTTTTCGCGAGTCGCAATCCTCCCGGCTTCTAAAATGCTGGGAGCAGGCGCCATTGTATTGCAGAATCGCATATCCGGTAGATTTTAGGCCCGGGTCGATCCCCAGGACTGTCACGCCCATTCTATGCCTCGGATAATTTCTCCATTATCGATTCATCTATATCGAAGTTGGCGTGGACTTTCTGAACATCATCAAGGTCTTCGAGTGCTTCGTAGAGTTTTAGCATCTGCTCGGCGTGCTTTTCATCGAGTTTGACAGTTGTCTGCGGAATCATTGTAATTTCAGCGGAAGCCATTTGAACACCGGCTTTTTCGAGTCCTGCCCTAACCTTCTCGAAATTCGAATATTCGGTATAGATTTCGTAGACATCTCCCGACGACATAAAATCGGTGGCGCCCAGATCGAGAGCTTTTTCCATCAACTCATCTTCGCCGATTTTGCCTTTTTCGACAGTGATATATCCGCTGCGATTGAACATCCAGCCGACACAGCCGATTTCGCCCAATGAGCCATTTTGCTTGGAAAAGATATGCCGGATTTCGGCGACGGTGCGATTCTTATTATCTGTCAATGTCTCGACCAGGATGGCCACGCCGCCGGGGCCGTAGCCTTCGTAGTTGTGATTCGTATGTTGAACCTTCCAGTCCGCCGGTGCCCTTTTGGATAGCCCGTTTGATATTATCGGCGGGCATATTTTGGGATTTTCCGGCCAATACAGCCGTGCGCAAACGCGGATTGGAATCGAGGTCGCCGCCGCCCTCTCTGGCCGCCACCGTGATTTCGCGGATTAGCTTGGTAAATATCTTTCCGCGCGCGGCGTCTGTTTTACCTTTTTTACGTTTAATTGTCGACCATTTGGAATGCCCTGACATGGCGCCTCCTTTATCTAAAAAATCATATTTTCTTCCAATTAAGATTAATATAAGACGATGAAATTGGCAATAAGATTCTGAAATTAGGGATTGCTACTTAAGTATACTTGTTGCGCCGGGTCGCAGGCCACCAGAGGTGGACGTGACCTGGCGCTTGAACGAGTCCCTGAACATCCTGTTCACGGACTTTCATTGCGGCTCCGAACCGGCTGACCCCGAATGAAATTGGCAATATGATTCTGAAATTGGGATTGCTTCCTAATATACTGTTGCGCCGGGTCGCAGGCCGCCAGAGTAGGGCAGGAGTCGGAGACTCCTGCCGACTTAGCAATAATGGCAGGAGTGTGCCACTCCTGCCCTACAGCTGACCTACTAAAGCTCATTACTTCATCAGTGTCATCTTTTTGGTCTCGACCTTATCCCCGGCCTTGATTCTGTAGAAGTAGATCCCCGATGCCTGATCACCGGCATCCCAGATTGCTTGATGATTGCCGGCAGGCTTAATCCCTTCAGCAATTTTTTCTACATTGCGGCCGAGGATATCGAAGATGTCGATTGAGACATTCTGATTGCGTCGGCAATGAGTATTGAATCATGGTCTGGGCGTTAAAGGGATTGGGGTAGTTTTGGGAGAGGGAGAAATTGCTGGGGAGATTTCCATTTTCATTAAGCCCGGTCTGGCTTTCAAAATGAAGAATCATGAAAGAATAACCATCCAAAACATAGACGTAATCGCCTAAGACATATAAGTTCCATGCCGAGCCTGGCGTATCATAGCTGCCTGCAAGAATTGGATTAGAGGGATTAGATATATTTATTATTTGAAGGCCTGAAGACCCATTGGCCACGTAAGCGTAATTGCCCTGAACAAAAACGCCATGTGTAGTATCCTGAGTATCATAGCTTCCTACATTTATAGGATTAGCGGGGTCGGATATGTCCAAAATCTTAAGACCAGAATCATAATCCGCGACATAAGCGTAGTTGCCTTGAATAAAAAAATCCTCAGTATCGTCCGGCGTATCATAACTTCCAATAAGCTCGGGATAGGCTGGATTTGAAATATCTATCACATCAAAACCGGTAAAATCAGCAGAAATGTAAGCATAACTGCCCTGAACAAAAATCCAGTGAGCAGGATCTGATTCATCATAATATCCAACTAAAACTGGATTAGATGGATCAGATATGTTTATTATCTCAAGACCATAATAATAATCCGCAACATAAGCGTAATCGTCATGGACAAAGACGTCGGCTGCACTGCTAGACGTCCGAATGCTTCCAACCAACACTGGATTAGAAGGATCAGATATATACATTATGTGAAGGCCAGAAGACCCATCCGCCATATAGGCGTAATTGCCTTGAATATATACTCTCCCGGCATAGTAGTCTAGGGTATCATAGCATCCGATTAAAATTGGATTAGCAGGATCAGTCATATTCATTATTTGAAGGCCTAGAAACCCAGCCCCTACGTATGCGAAATTGTCCCGGACGAAAACGCCGTTGGGATTGTCCATCTCATCATAGCTTCCGGCTAAAATAGGATTAGATGGATCAGATACGTTTACAATATTAAGACCAGAATGATAGGCCTCCACATAAGCATAAATGCCCAGAACAAAAACGAATTGAGCATCGCTTGGCCAATCATGGATTCCAGCAAGAACTGGATTAGAAGGATCGGAAACGTTTATTATATAAAGACCACGGGCATAATTCGCCACATAAGCATAATTGTCCAATACAAAAACGTCCTGAGCATATCCCTGCATATAATAGCTCCCAGCTAAGACTGGACTATAGGGATTAGATACATTTATTATCTGAAGACCAGAATTATAATCCGCCATATAAGCGTAATTTCCAAGGACATAAACGCTCCTTGCACATCCGGTAGTATTATATCTTCCTGTTAGCCTCGGATTAGTAGGGTTGGATACGTTTATAATCTGAAGACCCGCGTTATTAACTGCAACAAAAGCATAATTGCCCTGAACACAAACACTTAATGCAGAGTCTGGTGTGCCACAGCTTCCGGCCAAAATAGGATTGGAAGAATTAGAAATGTCTATAATTTGAAGACCGGAATTATCATCTGCTACAAATGCGTAATTACCTGCTACAAACACGTCGCGAGCGGCTCCTGGGGAGTCATACCTACCAGCAAAGA